>JBBDPN010000002.1:0-302272 GCA_040876265.1 Candidatus Woykeibacteriota bacterium | reverse complement strand
ATGCTTTTTATTGTCTAACATTTCTTCCATAGGTACTCCTATACTGCTCTAACTCGGCAGTAATTGAACTTAAAATTCACTCCGATATTTTGGATAAAAAAATATACTTTGTGGCAAACTTATTCACAAATAGCTATACTTACTCAAGAGAGGCTGTAACTCGTATAATCCAGATAACTTAAAGGCTGTAGCAAATTACTTGAACCTGAACTTTCTTGCTCAGGTTAAAACAAGCTTTGATTACAGATGGGCCCGTTTTGGGGTGGCGAGAATTTACAAGTTGAAATGAGGTACTAGACTTGATCTGTTCGTCTAGCTATCCACGGTTTAGTAAAAATCTCCTGCCAATCGTACTGCCATATAGGAAGACTAGACTCCATAGAGGAACCTGTAAACAATAAGTAGTATCTTGAAACCATTTTGTCCAAAGATTCAATAAAGTTGTTTATCTCCTTATAAGTAACCGAGACATTAGTATTGGTGTTGTGGGCTAATTCTTTATTAGCGTATTTTTTTATATTACGTCCCAAGGTATCCAAATCTTTAATGTCTTTTTTGGCTATCTCTGGGTCGAAGTACTCACCCGAACCTGCAATAACAGAAAAATCTCCATCAGGATTGGTATGTGGATTAGTATAAAAACTTCTAAACCAGTTCCTACTTACAACCTTTGGATGGACACTCATTTCTGCTAAAAGCCTTCTTAGAGAAACAACATCAGGAGACATATCAAGCTGCCTTCTTATACTCATTACTACACTTGCACCATAATTTTGTAGTACCCAACGATGGAAATCGGGTGGATTCTGAATCTGCTTGTTTTTATCCACTATTTCAAGATACCTTGATTGTATTTCTCGTATCTCCAAAATATAAGCGGTCTTTTCTTGAATTTCCCCCACCCACGTTAACCATTTTTTCCGCATAGCTGTTTCATCAACTACGGACTTTGAGAGCAGATTTTTTATTGTTTCAAGCAACCCCATAGGCTCCTATTCTAGCATTTTTACCTTACAATCACACTTGTATTTCTGTATAATGACCCTATGAACGTCTCTGATCTAAAAAAATTCGCCGAACAAAAAGGGATAGAACTTGAGAGTCAGGATCAGATTGCTGAGGAAGCTAGCAACAACATCACCAATAAATATAAATTCACCACAGAACAGATAAAAGAAAACTTCGATATGCTTCTTTACGAAACCGAAAGAGAGGCCTATCAGGTATACCTTCGATATGAAAAGCTATACGGAGAAAAGGTATTTGAAGCATTTGTAGCTGAATTGGTTTCCAAGGGAGAGATAAAAGATATTAGGGATGTCGGAAAAGTACTGAGTGGTCACTTCCATACCCTTGATCGGTTTTTCCTCTCTCTAAGTCAGTCGAGAAAATCAAGAGCCGGTAAGTCCTTTGAGCATATACATAATGCTTTATTTAAGGAACTTAATTATAAGTTTGATGAGCAACAGGTAATAAATGGCAAACCTGATTTTCTTATGCCTTCCGTCGAAAGATGGAGGTCTAATCCGATCGACTGCATTATTTTTACTTCCAAAAGAACTCTGAGGGAGAGGTGGAGACAAATTGTTACCGAGGGTACAAGAGGTTTCCGTTTCTTTCTGGCCACCATTGATGAAAAAGTTTCCAAAGCACAGTTAAAAGAGATGCTTGATAACAGGATTTACTTGGTTACCCCAGACTCCATACGGAAAAAGTTTTATCCAGATGCGGAAAATGTGCTCAGCTTTACTAAATTTTTTAAGGATCATCTGGATCCAGCGATGGAACGCTGGGCAAGAGACGGGGTTATCTGATGTTTAAATTTATTGATCTGTTTGCAGGAATCGGTGGAATCAGAATAGGCTTTGAAAAAGCCGGTGGAAAATCTGTCTGGTCAAATGATTACGACAAACATTGTGGCATTACTTATAAGGAGAATTTCGGGGATAAGGATTTTGTTTTAGGTGATATCTCCAAGATCCCTGCTTCCGATATACCCGATTTTGATATTCTTTGTGCAGGATTCCCCTGCCAGCCCTTCTCTATCGCCGGGATATCCAAAAAGAACAGTCTAAACCGGCCGAACGGATTTCGGGATGAGGCACAGGGGACTTTGTTCTACGAAATACTAAGAATTTTAAAAGAAAAAAAGCCGGCAGCTTTTTTCTTGGAAAACGTAAAGAATCTTGAAAGACACGACAAAGGAAAAACCTTTGAGGTGATAAAAGGATCTCTTGCGGAACTCGGTTACTCTTTTTTCTACAAAATAATAAATGCTAAATTTCTGGTGCCACAGAGCAGGGAACGAATTTTTATGATTGGGTTTAGGGACGAAGCAATAAATTTCGAGTTTCCTGAGATTAAAGATGCCAAACCCAAAGTAAGAAATATACTCGAAGCGAAGGTTTCAGACAAGTATACCCTTAGTGATAAACTATGGAAGTACCTTCGGGATTACGCTAAAAAACATAAGGAAAAGGGGAATGGTTTTGGTTACGGAATCGTTGACTTAGACGGAGTTTCAAGAACTTTGTCTGCTAGATACCATAAAGACGGAAGTGAAATTCTGGTTCCGCAAAAAGGTGAAAATCCAAGGAGACTGACGCCACGGGAATGTGCCCGACTACAAGGGTTTCCGGACGATTTCAAGATACCCGTTTCCGATACACAGGCTTACAGACAGTTTGGAAACGCTGTTGCTGTACCCGTAATAGAAGTGCTAGCTAAACAACTGGCCAGATATTTGAAACCTGGCAAAAAAATTATGAACGCTAAGCAAAAGGAAACGAGTTTAACTGCTTATACTCATACTACAACTTAATGAAAAATCTCGACTCTAATATTTTAAACTACGACAAGCCAAATCGGGCACATATAATTAAAGTCTGTAAAAACTGCGGTAAACAGTACTATCCGAGAGCCAATGGCTACGAACAGATAAGTAAGTATTGCGGACAACCCTGCTATAGAGAAGGAAAAGGGAAAAACCTCTAGGATAGGAATTTCTTGATTCTACCGACACACTTATCCAAATCACTTCGCAACTCGTGTTCCCAGAATCTTAGTACATACCAGCCTGATTTCTTTAGTCCCCTATCAACTATCTTATCCCTCTTCACGTTTCCGCCGATTTTTTTATCCCAGAAATCAATCCTTGTAGTAGGCATTACAAAATGTTCAGGGCATTTATGCCAAAAACAACCGTCAAGAAAGATAACAGTCTTGTTTCTTGGAAAAACAATGTCTGGCTTACCAAATACATTTCCGTTAAGTTCATAACCACTTAGACCACTTTGAGTCATCAGATCCCTAAACTTTATTTCAAGTTTTGTATCTCTGGATTTGACCTGGGACATATTGAAGGATCTTTGTTGTGGCGTATGTTTATCCATCTAGACCTTATTTTTTTTCATTTTTATATCAATAAATCTGAACGAGAAAACCATTACTCACATAATTTATTCGGATTTCTCTTTTTCTTTTTTCAACAACCCTTTATAAACCCAGTATACTGCCATAGCCAATTCCTCTATTCTGTACTGGAGCTGGGTCAAAATCTTATCGTCTTTAATTTTAGTTTCCCTTCTTATTATCTCTTTGTCTATCATCTTATGAATGTTGCTGATATTCTACTACTTTGATGGTAAAATTCGTAATAGTATGGAAAAAAAGGCTATCTACATTGGCACAACATCTCTCGATTTCTTGGACAGATACGCGAGTGGTTGGAATGTTTTTTCTACCGAGGATATCTTAATAGAGGGGGTAATCAAAAAACCAGCGAATTACTTTGTGACTTTGGGTTCAGGCGTTCAGTCTGATATGCTTTCTTTAGCGACCACTCCTAGCTTTACCTTACCAACAACTTCCCAAATTTACTTGGCAGGTAGAGATGTGTTGAGATGGGGTGGTACAAACAACCCTTACGAGATAGATTTAGACCACTATGGTTTTACACCAGACTACACTCGGGCAGCAGTAATAGTCTGGAAAGACCCTAAATCACAACCACATCACCTATCAAAAAATCCAGATTTAATTATTCACTATCCAGACCACATAAGGGAAATTTGTGAAGCTGTATTTAGCAAGCGGTTACCCTGAGAAACCTATCTAAATTTGCTGGGCTAAAATCAAACGAGTTGAGTGTATACCAGAGGTTCCTGATATTGTCCAATAAGGCCGACCATAGTTTGATTTTTAAATCTATATGTGTACCATTAAACTAGCGTTTCAAAACGAGCCTCTGTAATCCCTTCAAATTCGTTTTATATTTAGTTGTGGTCTTAATGTATATCCTTAAGGGCACGGGTTGGCGGCCGCAATGAGGGTAAAATTCGCCGGGAAGGAAAGACTGGCTGAGGCTCTAGAGACGGTAACAACCCCATCTTCCAGGGGCCCACGAAGGCTTTCTAGAACATGTCTTGGAAATTCTGGAAACTCATCTAAAAATAAAACGCCTCGGTTGGCAAGTGAAATTTCTCCAGGTTTAGGATGAGTACCCCCACCAATTAATCCTATCGCACTCGCGGAATGGTGAGGACTACGAAACGGTCTGATCCTAATAACTGGATCGGCTGGATTTACGAGGCCGAGAATGGAATAAATTTTGGTTACCTCGAGAGCTTCTTCCGCGGCAAGCCTAGGTAAAATACTGGGAAAGGCCCGGGCAAGAAGAGTCTTTCCAGAACCTGGTGGACCTTTTAGTAGTACGTTGTGACCTCCGGCCGCTGCAATCTCAAGAGCCCGCTTCGCCGTTTCCTGGCCTCGAATTTCTTTCATGTCAAATTCGTACTTAATGACTCCATCCAAATCTATTTTTGTTGCTGGTGCGGCGTGAATTCTTTTGTTCCCAGATAAAAAGTGGAAGAGATCAATTATATTGTTGATAGCGAAAATACTAACCTTTTGCACTACACATGCTTCTTTCGCATTAATAGCCGGGAGAAATAGTCGCTTAAATCCTTTTTCTTTAGCCATCATCGCTATCGGTAAAAGACCGGCGGTACTACGCAAATTGCCGTCAAGGGAAAGCTCACCGGCAAAGACTGCATCTGAGATTTCTGTAGAGAGTTGCCCCGAACCAATTAATATCCCTATGGCAATTGGCAGATCGTAGGCGGGTCCTTCTTTCGGTAGATCGGCTGGAGCAAGATTTACAGTAATTCTTCTGGCCGGGAATTCAGCCCCGACATTTTTCAAAGCGGCTCTTACTCTTTCCTTACTTTCCTCCACAGCTTTGTCCGGCAGACCGACAATATTGAAAGCTGGTAATCCTTGCGCCGCAATATCTACTTCTACTTCGATTGGAACAGAGTCCAAACCAACGGTCGCTCCAGAAATAACTTTGGCCAGCATACAAGAATTTTTAAACTTTGGAGGATTTCTTGTCAAGAGAGTGAGCGTTAATTGTTCGAGCCGTAATTAATCTTTATCGTTGAGGTCAGAGACACCATCACGATCAGTGTCGTAATGGGTAGGATCTGTTCCCGCTTGTGCCTCTTCGTAATCGGTTAGTCCATCCCTGTCTGTGTCTGGGGAATTAGGATCCGTTCTTTGCAGTATCTCTTGCCTATCACCGATTCCGTCTTTATCGGTATCATAAGAGTGCGGATCAGTACCATATTTATGTATCTCATCGTAATCAGAAATCCGATCTCGATCACTGTCTGTATTTTTACTGTTAGTATCGACGTTCGCGTTGGCTTGATTTACTGAATCTACAGGATCAGCCTTTTTCCGCCCGACCCTAGTTAAAAATAATATCAACCCCAACCCTAATATTAAAACGACCGCCGCAATTAAAATATTCATTCAACCAAACTATATTACTAAAACGTCATTAAAATCAACTGGCCGTGGTTGATCTTGTAGGCAAAACTTTTTGAAGTTTTTTACTCAAATAGAGTTGTGAAAATGTAAACTGACGCAATACCAGCGACAAAGATAACTACTTGCGCAAACCTTCGATCTCCTACCCGGTTTTCGTGTAGTTCAGGAACCAGATCGGCGGCAGAAATATAAATAAAGTGGCCGGCGGCAAGAGCCAAGAAAATGTACAAATAACTTTCTATAAACGGCCCAAAGAAAAAGGCAATTAAAGCTCCCGCCAGTGCGGTCAGCGCTGAGAGAGAATTATAGATAAGCGCTCTGGTTTTTGATAGGCCATTTGCCAAAAGAACACCCATGTCAGCAATCTCCTGTGGGATTTCGTGGGATGCTACAGCTAGTGCGGCGGTTATTCCCACAGGAATGCTAGTTAGAAAGGCGGTGGTTATTATCACGCCGTCTATAAAATTATGGACACCATCTCCATAAACGATCAGTGGTGTGCTTGGTTTATCTCCGTGCTCATGGTGGTGGTGAACATGGCGCAATACTTTTTCAGCAAAAAAGAAACTAACAAACCCAATAAGAGCGGGGATAAATATATCAGCCTCTCCTGCCTCCTCAACAGCTTCTGGTAAAAGGTCTAGAAACGCTACCCCAAGGAGAGCACCGGCAGCAAAACTAATCAGCCTTATCGAAAAAATCTCAGTAATATTCCTCTTTAGAAGTAGAAAATAGCTACCTGTTAATGACAGTATGCTACCTATAAAAGTAAATCCAATTATGTAAGCCAATATCATAAATTCTCCCGCCGGCAGTTTTTGCAGTACCCAAAGAATTCCAAATTGTGGTCTTCGATTTTAAAACTAGTCTGCCTTGATACTTGGTCCACAAATTTTTCTGATATATTTTCTAAATCTTCAATTTTGCCGCAGTTTTTACAAATGGCGTGGTGATGATGTGGCCTATTGGCTAATAATTCGTAGCTAAAATACTCTTTGTTAAATCCAACTCTTTTGATTAATCCTAAACCTTCCAGCATTTCCAAATTTCTATAAATGGTGGTGAGGTTTACTTTGGGTAGCTGTGGCCGGACGCGCAGAAAAATATCCGCTGGGCTTAAGGGCTTGGTTGTTTGTTGCAGAATTTCAATAATAACTTCCCTCTCGTTGGTGATTTTTACCTTGTTTTCTTTTAATAACTCTAACACTTCTCTTTTCATAAATATCTATACCACGTAAAAATGTCGCGACTAGGAAGAAGTTGCAATCTATTTGCAATAATATATGCAAATCATTTGCATTTGTCAATACCCTAAATTTATCTAGTTTTTTTGTTGTATAATAGCATTCATATTTATGTGGGTCCTCAGAAATATTTTCTTGTTATTGATTCTGTTTGTGGTCGGTTTCTTTATTTTGGCCCCCACTCTAAACGCTCAGGAAACACCCAGTGCGACCCCACCCGCTTCCGAAGAAGATTCCCAACTCCCAACTGCAGAACCACCTCCACCCAACGAATTTTTCCGAGGCAAAGTATTAAAAATACTTGACGAAGGTGTTGATACCTCTTTTGGTGGAAACCAGCCGTTTCAACTAGTTGAAGTCGAGTTGTTAAGTGGTCCAGAAAAAGGTGAAAAATTTGAGATAAAACACATCAGCTCTTTTGGTGAATTCAAAGAGCATCAAAAAGTAAAACCAGGTGAAACCGTTATCGTAGTGAAAACCCCGGTTTTGGATGATTTCCGCTACTTTATTACTGAAAAATACCGACTGCCGTCGGTAGTTATCCTATTCACAATATTTTTGGTCTTCACAGTTATTTTTGCTGGGATAAAAGGCCTTGGCTCTATCGCTGGTCTAGCCTTTAGTATATTGGTTATTATTCAGTTTATCATTCCAAACATTGCCGACGGGAAAGACCCGCTCTTTATTAGTCTGATAGGTGCCTTATTAATTGCTACCGTCTCTATCTATATAGCTCATGGGTTCAGTAAAAGGACTACAATCGCCTTAGCTAGTACTATAATAACTATTTTTATAGCGGCGGCCCTGGCCACATTTTTTGTTTCAACCGCCAAACTTTTTGGTCTTGGTAGCGAAGAGGCTTTCTATCTACAACAGGGTCCATTAGCAGATATAAATCTTCGTGGGCTGCTACTTGGAGGGATTTTAATCGGCGCTTTAGGGGTACTAGATGATATCACTACCGCCCAATCCGCTGCGGTGGATGAAATCCACAAAGCAAACCCAAAATTACCCTTCAAAGATCTCTACCGAAAGGGAATTTCTGTGGGTAAGGAACACATTGCTTCACTTGTTAACACTCTAGCGCTGGTTTATATCAGTGCGGCGTTGCCAGTCTTTTTGCTTTTTAGTTCAAACCAAACCCAACCGCTGTGGGTACTTTTAAACAATGAATTTATCGCAGAAGAGGTGGTGAGAATACTGGTCGGAAGCACAACGCTAGTTTTGGCTGTTCCAATCGCTACCTTCCTCGCCACCTACTTCCTAACCAAAAAGATAAAACCTATCAGTAAACTGGTATAAATGGGTTGGATAGAAATTGGATTAGTACAGATTGCTTTTTCTTGCGGTAAGATAGGTATTTCTTTTGGTGATCAGGGCTGCGCCAAGGCCAAAGAGTATCACGAGGAAAGTCGTAATGCCACCAACTACTGGTATCAACGTTACTATGTAATAAATAATCAATCCTACGATAAAGGCCCATACCTCGTGAGGCGCCCTACCGGTCCGGGTAGATATTGCCTTACCAACCCAAAACATAACGAAGAGACGAGCCAGATACAAACTAATTAGATAAAGCGCGATTAATATAAAGGCGATAGGTATCCCTACGACAGTAACTAGTAAAATTAGGAAAGCTATTGGTGTCACCAACAAAGCCAAAAAGCCGACACCCAGAGAAGCCAGTGGCTTTTTGCTTAACGTATTTACGGTGTCAGATGAAAACTTTGGTAGAAATTTTATCAAGAGAAGTCCAAGAATAAATGTTGAAACAAAACCAATGATTGTAGTGAATATGTTAAACGCTGCAAATCCACCTAGAACTCCTTGTAAAGACGGCTTCGAAATTCCTTGGGCCGACTTTTTGGTGATCTCTCCAGAAACCAACGCATTACCATCCACCGATGCATTTTGATCACTCCAGTAGGTAAGATCTCCATCTACCCGAGCCCTTGAGGTTAATCTCAGCATACCAACTCCTGCTTCTACATCTCCATCGACTTTACTGGAAATAGTTAAATTACCCGCACCGATCTTTACGTTGCTACCAATGGGTGCAGCGAGAGTGAGGTTTCCAGCCCCTGCTAAAACACTACCTCGGACACTTGCGTCGCTAGTAAACTCTACGTTTCCTCCACCAACTGTTACATTCCTACCAATGTCTCCACTAATGGTGACTTGGCCTCCGCCGGCTCGCAAATCCTGCGATACGTCACCAGAAACAGTAAGCGTGCCACCAGCAGTAATTAAATCTCCGTTTACGGCCCCGTCCACAAGTACTTGGCCACCGAAGGCGTATACATCACCGTTTACCGTTCCGGAAACCTCAACGACATCACCAAAGGCGAAGTAATCCCGGTTTACTACTTCTCCAACCGGTAGAGTAACGATCTTTGTTTCGCGATCTGTTTCATTATCCTGAGCTTGTGCTGATGGAACTAAGAAAAGAAGGGCGAATATTGGGATGGAGATGAATAATTTCTTCACGCGGTAATTGTAAGTGTCAAGGGATTTGCTGTCAAGTCAAACAAAAAACCCCGCTTAAAGGTCGACTCTGTCGACGTTAAACGCCAACTAAAAGTTGGCATTAAAGCGGGGTTCTTTGAGGCTCAAAGGTAGCTCATAAGCCAGGTTCTGTTTTTAGACGATCATCTGTCTAGGTGTCACGTGTATCGTAACTACCTGTCGCCCTATTGAGGCGACTGCTCGCGTCTTCGTCCCTGTGATTAGCTCTTCAAAAGGACATTCGGCGATTGCAGCGAGTGGGATTGCCCGTTTCACCTCCGATTCTAATTACCGAGAATCGAAGCTACGTCTCTGTTGCTCTCGAGCTCTGTCAATTCAGAACCCGTCCCCCGCTTTTTCTCGGTTCAAAAAAGTGGGGGCACCAGCCGTTACCGGTCGGACCTTACGATCCGTCCCCTGCTAATCTGCTGCCTGGACTTTCCTCCCCTCGTTCGGCCCCACCCCACTCGGGACAAGCCCTTTAATCTAGTCCTGACGGGGGTTTATCCTGAGGAAGGCAAAGCCTTCCGAAGGGCGATCGTCCGGCTACCCTTGAGCAGGTGTATTTTAACAAAATTTCTTATAAATTTCAACCTTAGAGAATTTGCTATACTTAAATTAATGCCTGAAACAATAGTTTTTCTCGTCTCTATAGCTGCGGTAATTTTCGGAGCTGACTGGCTTGGTAATGCGGCTACTCATATTGCAAACCGGCTCTCTATACCAAGAGTAATAATTGGGGCCACAGTCGTGAGCCTTGCGACTACTTTGCCTGAAATCACCATCGCCGCGGTTTCCGGAGCAGAAGGATCGCCGGAGCTTGGACTAGGTACAGTCTTTGGTTCTCCAATTGCCAACATTGGTTTAATTTTTGGAATCCTACTCCTATTTTCAAAACCTTTTTTAAATAGACCTTACTACTCGCGGACAATCCAGTACTTTATCATCACACTTATTTTGGTTTTTGTATTTTTCTTAGATGGTAGCATTCAACCAATTTTCAGCGTTGTCTTAATAATACTTGGGTTAATTTATCTAGTTGTTCAATCAATAATGGGTGGGCAGGAAGAAAGTATAATAGAGCGTCTTGAACACAGATTGGAAGGCGTTCGTGATCTTTTCTCTGACGGTAGTAGTTCTCTACAAATTGTTTATTTGGTAGCTGGCAGTCTACTTTTGGTCTTAGGGGCTCATTTTTTAGTGGGTTCAGCCGTAACCTTTGCCGAGATTCTTGGCGTACCCCAGATAATAATCGGTTTTGTTCTCATCGCTTTTGGAACCTCTCTACCGGAAGCCATCACCACGGTAAATTCAGTACTTAAAGGTCGGATTGGTTTATCGGCTGGCAACTTATTTGGAGCTAGTGTCCTAGACCTTACGTTTGCACTGGGTCTTGGTAGCGTGTTCAACGCTGCTTCTATCGATATGCCTGCTCTCTATCTAACAATTGGTGGGTTAGCTGTTTTGTCCCTAATCAGCTTGGCAGTTATACTAGATAGGGTCTCGCCAAGAATTATTGGAGCTTTGTTAATAACATCCTATATTCTACTGCTGATTTGGTTTACGAACTTAGAAACCGCAGGTTTAGGTTTCTTTTGAGGTTTCGTAAAAATCTTCGAATATTACGTGTAAGATCGCCGCTGCAGGTACTGCCACCAAAGCCCCGATTATCCCAAAGAGGGCCCCTCCAACGAGAAGAGCAAAGATTATAACAATAGGAGAAAGGCCTACCGCTTTCTCCATAAGCTTTGGAACAATAATGTTATTTTCCAACTGCTGGATGAGTATGTAAAGCGCGATTACCCCGACGGCTAAGACCGGGCTCTGGACAAAAGCAACCAAAGCAGCCGGGATAGCCGAGACGGTTGGCCCAACAATTGGCACAATTTCCAGGAGGCCAGCGATAATTGCGAGTGGTAGTGCAAATTCTACCCTAAGCAACGACAGCCCGATATAAGTTGCCACCCCAATAATTAGCATCAACATCAACTCTCCTCTTACCCAGGCTCCCAGTTTTATCTCAATTTTGTTAGCCAGCGAGTTTACTCTCTCTTTTGGTAGATTGGGGAAAACTATGTGTATATTTCTTTTTATTTTTTCTCTTTCCAGTAAAAGGTAGAAGGAAAATACTGCAACGGTGATAAAGGTAACAAATACTCCAAAGGCGTTCAGGGCTACCTTTAATAAACTAGATAAAGCTGACTCCAATCTGGAGGTGAAAATTGAAGTAATATTATCATTGGAAAAAGCCGGTAGGGTTGGTGAGTAACCAAATGTACTTGAGAACCAATTAATATAAAGCGGAAGATTATTTATCAATTCTTGGATTTCTCTCACCAAAGGTGGTATAACTAGGAAAAGTAGAGTAGCAAAGGAGCTGATCGCCAAAAAATAGGTAATAATCACCGATAAAGTTTTATTTACACCTTTTCGTGTCAGCCAATCGACCAAAGGTGCAAAGCCACTCATTAGTATGAAGGCTATAAAGAGGCCGATTAACACTCCGCGGATTTTCCAAGCTATCAATAACAGCAGAAGGGTTAGGATAATAAGAAGTACGGATTTAAGAGAAATTTCGATCGTGGTTGTGTTTTTCACCAGCAAAGATCCTTTGATTAAAATTCTAGCAGATGGTGATCACCTTGCGCAAATTACCTAATCCACTCACCTACAGTATGAGCAACCCTCCCTCTAAACTTTGGTGTTTTTATATCAAACCAAAAAATATTTTTATCCTTCCGAAACCAGGTAAGTTGGCTTCGAATATATCTGTGGTGCTCGAATTTTATTCTTTTTTTCGCCTCTGCCAAAGTAATCTGGTTCTTTAGATACATTGCGAGCTGTCGGTAACCCAGGCTAGTTAAAGACGGCGCGTCTTGATAATCTTTATCCAAGAGCCCTTTAACCTCATCTACCCAACCTGAACTTACCCAACCGTTTATTCTTTTATCAACTCTCCCATAAAGATACTCTCTATCGCTAGTCAAACCAATTGTTAAAGTATCAAAATTAATTTTAAACTTGTCCTTTAATTCAGACGCTGGCAGCCCTGTCTCATAGAAAATTTCCAAAGCTCTTATAATTCTCCTTGGATTACTCCTGTCAACCCTTTGCGCAGAAGAAGGGTCAACTTTCTCCAATTCATTTACCAAGGTTTTTAGCGGTTGGGCTTCTAAATGGCGGCGAATATTTTGGTTTGGTGCTACTTTAGGGATTTTTAATCCTTCCACCACGGCTCGAACATAAAGTCCAGTGCCACCAACCAAAATCGGAAGTCTGTTTCTTTTATGTACTTCATTTATAACTTCGTAAGCAAGTTGTTGATACGCCACTACCGAAAATGTTTTGTCTGGTGCTATTACGTCGTAGAGGTGGATCGGAACTCCGTCGATAATCCATTCCCCTTTCTCTTTTTTATACTTTCGGCTTTGAGGTATTTTTCCTGTCCCAATGTCCATTCCAATATAGATCTGCCGGCTATCCGCCGAAATAATCTCGGCGTCGAATTTTTTGGCGAGTTCCAAAGCAAGATCTGTCTTCCCTGTGCCGGTTGGCCCAACAACTACCAGTAATTTTTTCACAAGGCAAAGTTTAACATAGAAATGGGAGGAGCAGGCCGCATGGATATGCGAACCTGCTCCGTGGGTGGTCGGGTCTGTCCTGGCTAGGCAGCTACGACCTGGTCGACCCGTTCGTACGCCGAACTCAGGAGCTGGGTTACCGTTTTGACTGGTAGGCCCATCTCCTTGGCAACCTCCTCATCGCCGCGGAACTGACCGTCGCTCAGACCGTACGAGAGGATCAGGACCTCGCGCTCGACCGGATCGAAAAGACCGAATCCTCTGATCAGGAGTTGATCGATGACGATCTCGGTCTGAACTCCGGATTGGCCAGAATCAAGGACACCGGCTAGTTCTGGGACACGTCTGAGAATCCTCTCCAGAACGTCCGAGTCCTGATCTTGGCTCGAGTTAGGGTCAGGCATAATCATTTATCCTACCTTTCCTATGAAATTGTAGCTGAATTATACCTAAATAGGTTGAATTTTTCAATTGGTAGGATTAAGAAAGGAGCATGTCGACAACGAGGGTAGACCAAGAGAAGTCGTGGGCTCCATAGCCTTCACCGGAAAAGGGATTAAAAAATTCGCGGAACCCGCTTTTTTGCACTAGTTCTACACTTTTTTCAACAATTTGCTCTGCTTCCTTTTTGTATCCATGTTTGCGCAGGCCACTTACAATGTACCAATTGGTATTTATCCAGGTTGGGCCCCGCCAGAGTAGCGGCTCACCAAAAAATCTTTTGGCAGCAGGAGCAAAACTTGCTTCACTGGCGGCAACTGTGGGTATAGGATACGGAAGGCTAAATTCTTTATTATTTAGAACGTGATTTTTGACTATATTTCCAACAACAGTCTTTGGTAGATCTAGAATAAGAGGAAGGAGTCCCTTTATCGTTTTCGCCTTGATCTTTTTTTCACTTTGGCCAGCCATATCATAAAAGAAGCTATCTTCCTTATCGTAGCAGTGCTCTATCAAAGTCTCTTTACCCTTTAACGCTTTGTGATGAAAATGTCTGGCAGCCTCTTCATTGTCAATTTCGTGTAAAAGATCTGAAAGAACTTGAAGATTTTTTATATAAATGCTATTGACCAAAACATCCTCAACATTAAAATATCCGTCCTCGAAGATTTTTTTTGTATTATAATTTCTTAGTAAATTCCGCAACGTCACGCTTCTTCCAACTAAAGCGGAGATCAAGCTCGATCGGTTTGCAGTCCCAAAAACTGTATCATACGCCGGCGATTGGTCTAACCCAGATTCGTAAGGCGCGATAATTGAAATCAACCCATCACGGTCTGGATCCCGGTACTTTGAAAGCCACAGATAGTAAGCCTTTAGCTTTGGAACCACTTCTTGCAAAAACTTTACGTCTTTCTCCTTTTTGTAAATTGCTTCTACCGCTTGGGCAATTAGTGGTGGTTGGATAAGCTCCGATGTTGTCGGAGAAGCGGAAAATTTGGACTCGAGTCTGGCTCCAAGACTAGTTAACAAATTATTGTGATTGTGCTGATCCCAATAAATTATGTGCGGGATAAAACCGTTTTCCCGTTGTACTTTAAGTAGGGATCGAATTTCGTTTTTGGCTAAATCTATATTCAAATGTGACAAAACTATGGCGTTAAAACAACTGTCCCAAAACCATTGGTGTCTGTAATGACCACTGGCGGGGCAAATATATTTGTAGTTTGTATTTGCCCATTTGGAAAAGCCGGTTTTTAAATTACCGCGAAGGACCTCTTCTGCTTTAGCTATTAGTTCGCCCTCGGCTTTATTCAAAGGAACGGCAGGTTTTTTCACAAAGACAGTATAACAAAGAGATCTCTCATTTGAAACTCAATAATGATATACTCGTCGGGTGGGAGAAAACAATATTTACTTTATCTCACCAAATAAATTAAAAATTTGGCTGGAGTGTCCAAGAAAATTTTGGCACTATTATATCAACGAACCAACCAGGTACAAGGAACCTCCCAGAGCTTATTATTCCCTCGGTGAGGCTGTCCACGATACTTTAAATTCTTTTTTTAGTTTGGTTCCTCAGATACGTACCGAGGAAAGATTATTCGACCAATTCGAACTTCATTGGCAATCGGTCAAAAACCAAGAAGGCGGTTTTAAAGACAGTGAAGAGGAGCTTGGGTATAAACAAAGAGCGGTGCAAATGCTTGAGAATTTTTACAAAAGGGAAGATGTGAAGGTTGTTCCGTATAAACTTTCACCAACAAGAACAAAGTACATACCTCTCACGGATGGGATAATGCTTGGCGGTAAAATTGATCGCGTGGACTTGGAACCAGACGGTGACTTACATATTATCGACTACAAAACCGGCCGGGAGGATCGAGATGATCCTTACCAATTGCCAATTTATGACTTGCTGGTCAGAAGTTGGTTGAAAAAAAATGTTTCAAAACTGTCCTACTTGCACTTGGAAAGCGGTAACTGGTCGACTAAAAACCCAACTGACAAACAACGGGAAGAAACGAAAAAATTAATCATCGACGTTGTGAAAGATATTCCAAAAACTTCGGACAAAAGTCTTTTTCTATGCGATCTTGGGGAAAAATGCAGCCACTGTGATTACTTGAGGGAATTGGGTATTAAACCAGTTTTGAATTGAGCACTCGCTCGTAGGGTCTCTTTGAATCTACTTTGTTTTGTTGGTGACCAGGGATGATAGTATGGTTAAAATTTAATTTCAAATCTTAGATTATTTACGCAAAGATTTTTTCACACCTTTTGACCCAATGAAGCCAACGGTGTTCATAGAAGGCAATTGAATAGTTTGACCTGTCTTTGGATTTCTGCCTGGTCTTGCCTTTCTTCCCCGCACGATGAACGTTCCAAACCCGGAAACAACTACCTTGTCGCCCTTTTTTAGTGCCCCAGTAATGTTATCAAAAGTCGCATCTACTGCTTCCTTTGCGGCTTTTTTAGTGAGGTGAGCATCCTTAGCTACTTTCTCAATTATGTCCGCTTTAAGCATATTTTTCACCTCCTTTTCTTAACTAATTTTACACAAATATCAAGAAAATCAAACAATCAAGCGAGCTCTTTATCTCTCCTCTCAATCGATTTTGCCAAACCACCTCTTTTGGTTTCTATTAAAACACTATGAAATAGCTTCGGGCCGCTTTCCACCCATTCGAACTTTATTGGAGCTGGGTCTTTTTGTTTTTTTATTATAATATCAGGTTCGACCCCAAGCACAGAATGAGCGGCGCCGCTCATTCCGATATCAGTTACAAAAGCCGTTCCTTTTGGTAAAATCCGCGGATCTGCAGTCGGAACATGGGTATGAGTACCTACTACAGCCGTAACTCTGCCATCCAGAAACCAAGCCATCGCTGCCTTCTCGCTGGTGGCTTCGGCATGGTAATCAACCAAAATTGCCTTAGGTTTTTCTTTTTCGATTTGATCAAGTAGCAATACATCGATTGTCCGGTAAGGCTCATCGACAGGCTCATCGATCCATTGCCTACCTATTAAGTTTATTATTAAAACCTTTTCCCGACCAACTTTGGCGTAGGTGAAGCCGAAACCCGGTGCATCAGCCGGATAGTTGGCTGGTCTGATGACTGTCGGGTCATTGTTCAAAACATCTGAGAATTGCTCTCTAAACCAAATATGGTTACCGCTAGTCATTATATCCACCCCGGCGCTGCGAATTTCTTCCACTTTGCTAGCAGTGGCTCCTTTCCCGTGAGCTAAATTTTCAATATTGGCCACAACCAAATCTATCTTTTCTTTTCTTATTAAATCTGGAAGAACTTCTTTTACTGCCGCTCTTCCAGGCTTTGCGACAATGTCCCCGATAAATAGAATTTTCATAAAATTCTGCGTTCTACGAACTAAGAATTTTCATCATTTCGCTATCGCTTCTGCCCTAGTTTCCCTCAACACCGTTACCTTCACTTGCCCTGGATAAGTAACACTTTTTTCAATTTTTCCGGCTACATCGTGGGCTAATTTAGTGGCACCAGCATCGTCTATCTGCTCGGGTATCACGATTACTCTAACCTCGCGACCCGCCGATATGGCAAAGGATTTCTCTACACCCTGAAAGGATGTGGCTATGTTCTCTATGTCTTTGAGTCTTTTTACATAATCTTCTACAGATTCGTGGCGGGCACCTGGACGACTTCCAGAAATCGCATCCGCTATCCAAACAATTACAGATTCTATCGTTGAGAAAGGTTTGTCTTCGTGGTGTTCTTCAACGGCTGCAAGTACCTTGGGGTCAAAATTAAATTTCTTCAAGAAATCTGCTCCAACCTGCACGTGAGTACCTTCTTGCTCTGGGGTAAAAATCTTTCCGATATCGTGAAAGAGACAGCCTAAACGAACTATGCTTAGATCGGCACCAATTTCACGAGCAATCGCCATACCGATTTTTGTTTCTTCCAAAGTATGGAGCCAAAGATTTTGGCCGTAGGAAAATCTCCATTTGAATCTTCCTAAAGCATCAATTATTTCGAGCGGTAGATTGTGGACACCAACCTCTCGAGCTAGTTTCTCACCCTCTTCACGACGAATTTTTTCAAAATCTTTTTGCACGCGAACAACAATTTCCTCGATTCTGGTTGGCTGGATCCTCCCATCTGCCATCAACCTTTCGAGGGAAACTTTTGCGACTTCTCTCCTCTCCCCATCAAACGACGACAGCCTTATGATCCCTGGTTCGTCCAAATCAATATCAACCCCGGTAGCCGCTTCGAGGGCTTTTATGTTTCGTCCTTCCTTACCAATAATACGGCCCTTCATATCCTCATCAGGGAGTTTGATGTTAGTAGTGGTGTACTCGGCGACATAATCGGTGGCTGCGTGGCTCATAGCGTCAACCAAAATTTCTCTCGCTGTTTCGTCAGCTTCCCTTTTTATTTTCTCTTCTGCTTCTCGTATCCGTTTGGAAATTTCTTCGCTGAGGTTTTTCTCGGTTGCCTCAATAATTAATTTTTTCGCTTCTTCTCTAGTAACACCGGCTGTTTTTTCCAATTTTGTTACGAGCTCGCTGCGGGTTTTTTCTACTTCTTGTTCTTTTTCGGTTAATAAAGCTTCTTTCTTTTCAACTTCGGACAAGGTTTTTGCAAAAGATTCTTCTCCTGCTGCAAGTTTTGCTTCAAGGGCAAGGCTTTCTGAGCGAATTTTCCTAGCCTCATCTTCGGCTTCTTTTTTTATCTTGAATGCCTCATCCCGGGCCTCTAGGATTAATTCCTTTGAACGGGTATCGAGGTCTTTTTCGGGCCTCTGTGTGCTTTTTTCGTCTGGAAGTTTCTTTTTAAGATAGTTCTGATAGGCGATAGCAAGGACGACTCCTGCTACCAAGGAGCCTGCGGCAATGATTATTGGATCCATAATTTTCTACCTTTCCAAAGTACATAATTTATTGATTTGGCAGGAAAATAGTTAAACAGTAGGTGGGCAAAAATGGTTGATATATCAATCTTTTTTATAAATCAGCGATCTTATTTTACTCTTTATTTACAAGGCTGTCAACGACTTTTTTTATTGTTCCCCAATCAAATCCTCGTCTCGCCAAAAACTGGTTTAATTTTGTTTTAATTTCCAACGCTGGTAACTTTGTGTAAAGCTTCATTTTCTTCCGAGCCGCTAGTAAAGCAATTTGGATCTGATCCTCAGAATTAGACTCGATAACATCGTTTACCGTTTCTTTGTTTATTCCTTTGGACAAAAGTTCCGCTCGAAGTAGATTTTTACCCGAAGGCTTAAATTTATTTCTCTGCTCTACCCACCAACGGGTAAATTCTTGATCGTCAAGTTGCTTTATTTTTTTTAATTTGTTCACCACCATTTCGATTGATTTTTCATACTGTTCTTTCTCACCGTCGCTTTTTACCTCCTTCAATCTACCTTTTCTAAGTAGATGGTCACGGAGCTCTTTCTCGCTTCTTGGGCGAAAAGAAAGAAATCTTAACGATTTATTTAACAGTCTCTCTGTTTGATCTTGAAAGATAAGATCCTCGATTTCCTTTTTGGAAATTTCCTGGCTAATTTTGAGGTTTTTTTCAAATACCAACTGCGCCGAAATTCCAAAGGCAAAACTATCATCAACATCAACGCTAAGTCGATTTAGGTTCTTTTTCTGTTGCTTTATATCTGTAATTTTTCCCACTTGAAAACAATAATACTAGAGAATTCAAAACAACACAAAGACTTGCCCGTTTGCTTGGTTTATGATATAAATTGCGTGAAGAAAGTTGAGCTTAGCAGGAGGCTAGAAATGTCTTTTGATCAGAAGGGGAGAAGGCTTGTCGACCTTAGGATTCCAGAAATCCTTCTGGGACCGCTCCACGAGTTAATCGGTTCCGGAACGACCGAGATCACACCCAGACAAGTGGATGCGATTGAAGACTACCCTGAACTGCTTCGGGCTATACTTGGCCCCCAGTTCGACTTCGTATCAATCGATCAAGTCGATGGTAGAACAGTCTGGAGGCTAGTCGTGCCATCTGTGGTCGAGGCGTAAGGTTGTGAAAGGAATCCAAGCTTTCTCAAAACCTGATGGCGGTCCTGTAAACGAGGTGGTTCGCGGTCTGTTGGATTTCCTCGGACCTCTGATTGATCACGAATGGAAGACTTTACCACCCGACATTGCCGTCTCCTTCGAATCTAACTGGGATCAGATCGTCCAAGCCGCTCAACCGTATCTCCTTTACCTGGCCCAAGATCAGGTTACAAGCGAGAGACGGGTGTACAAGATGCCGGCTTATCGAGACCCCAATGGTTTCGATCGCTGGCTACAGTGGGAGAACCAACTTGAGGACGGAGAGTTCCAACGAGTTCTTCCCAGTCCTCTATGAGGACGGGTAACCTGCCGCTACGAGGCTGTGCCACCCGTGCAGCCTCTTTTTCAATTGAAATTTTAAGAGGGTGAGCTGTTACCTTTGGCTTTGGTCTTTGGTTCTTTTACTTTTTTCTCGATCTCCGAAGATATTTTGTGGTTTTCGGCGAGAAACGCTTTCGCAGCCTCACGACCCTGAGCAATGTTTTGGCCACCGTACGAAAACCACCCACCGCTTTTGTTGACAATACCGGCGTCTACCGCTGCGTCTAAAATAGAACCTTCTTTCGATATTCCTTTGTCAAACATTATGTCAAACTCCGCTATCCTAAACGGAGGTGCTACTTTATTTTTTACTACTTTTGCCTTTACTCTATTACCGAGCACTTCACCACCGTCGGTAATACTTTCAATTCTTCTCACATCAATACGAACTGAGGAATAGAATTTTAAAGCTCGTCCACCAGGAGTTGTCTCGGGGTTACCAAACATAACCCCTACTTTTTCCCTTAGTTGGTTAATAAAAATGACCAACGTTCTTGATTTGGAGATAGCCGCCGCTAGCTTTCGCATCGCTTGGCTCATCAACCGGGCTTGGATACCAATAAATGCATCGCCCATTTCACCTTCCACCTCAGCCCTTGGAACAAGTGCCGCTACCGAATCCACCACTACTATATCGACCGCTCCACTCCTCACCAATGTTTCAACAATTTCTAGTGCTTGCTCGCCTGTGTCTGGTTGGGATACTAGTAACTCCGTAATATTTACGCCAATACTTTCAGCTCGAGTCGGATCAAGAGCGTGTTCGGCATCAACGAAAGCCGCAGTGCCACCTTTTTTCTGGGCCTCGGCGATTACGTGAAGGGCTAATGTTGTTTTCCCACCACCTTCCGGACCAAAAATTTCGACGATCCTCCCCTTTGGTAAACCGCCAATACCCAAAGCTAAGTCAAGTCCAAGCGACCCTGTCGGTATAGCATCAACGGCCATCTTGGCCCCTACCTCCCCAAGCTTCATTATGCTCCCCTTACCAAACTGTTTTTCGATTTCGGCCATCGCCGCTTTTATTGAATCGAGCTTCCCATCACTACTCATAAAAATCTCCTTACTGTACTTTGGGCAGACCTGTAGTAGGAATTAAAGTAGCACAGGCTTTAATGAAAAACAAGCAGTAAATTTGGTAGCTGCTCGGTGGCTTTTCGCAAGTCAATCGTACAGACTGGTACGAATAGTCTGATTAAAACAGTGGTAACCTTTCGGGTGACTAAATTCTCGATCGTAATAACCATAGATGCTATCCTGTTTCTCATCCGAGGCAGTAGAGAAAGTAGCGCATAATTTATATGACGTTGAGCCAGCTGTTGAATAGAAATACTCTTCCCCCGTCTCTGGATCTTTTATACTACCGTATCCATACGAACTTGTGGATAAGTCATCCAATCTAGAGGGCAGCTGTTTATTTTGTTGGTAGTAGTCTTCTACCACGTATTTTAGGCTTGAAATATTACTTACTCTCTCTTGGTCAAATTTTCTTTCCCGGGCTTCGCCTGGTGTACCAGCAGCGAAAAATCCATAAATAATAGCAATGATTACAATTATTGTAACCGCCCCAATTGTGAAATAATGTTTGTTCATTCTGCCTTACGATCCTCTCTAACCTCATTTAATAAGTAGCCAAATATAGACCCGGCCACTACGAGGGTCACCAAAAGATGGGCTAGCGACTTCATTGTTACAGACCCACCAAGAAGGCTGTATATTGTGGTTATCAAGTGACCGATCATAATTATAAAAGTCCCTATCATTGTCAAGTAAATTAAAATTTTTCTTATCCGAAGATTCCTTACCCCTGGTCGCTCGAGGACTTGTTTCTTCAGGACGACAAATAAAAACGCAAAAATAGGATAAGCTACAATGATCGCGGCTAGATAACCCTTAATAAAAACTTCGCCAACTGCAGCTCCGTAGTCAACCCTTGTTAGTGGGTCCGAAATAAACCTGTCCACAGCGTGATGTAAAATTCCCCCAAGCGCCGTAGCACTGACATAAAGAGTGATGAATAGGATCACATATTGAAAAGCAACCCACATTCCAAATTGCGGCACTGGTGGGGGCGGCAAGTTGACATTGGAAGCAGTTTTTGGGGTCATGGCTTCGAGGACATCTTGCTGCGGCCAGCCGGATTTTATCAGCTGAGATTTGATTTTTTCGTCCGGGACTTTTTGCTCCCTGGCAGCAGAGATATATTTTTCTAGCTCTGGGTTGGGCACTGATTTAATTATAGACCAACTGAAGGAATGGTACCACTGGGAAGGTCTATTGACAACTGGACTCTTGTTTGTCATAGTTTTCAAGCAAATATGGGCGCAGCGTTTTTAATTACACTTCGCGAAGGTCTAGAGGCCGCCTTGATTATAGCTATCGTTTTGGCGTATCTTCGTACCCTTGGCAAAACTAATAAGTTCCCGTTTGTTTTTCTTGGAGCTGCGGTTGCGATACTCATCTCCCTGTTAATTGCTGGGCTTGTGTTTGTTTCTATTGGAAATTTGGAAGGAAGAGCCGAACAATTAACTGAGGGGTTTATTAGTTTGCTGGCAGCGGCGGTTCTTACTTGGATGATCTTTTGGATGCGGGGCCAGTCAAAAACTCTCGGTCAAGACCTAAGAAGCAAAGTAGATGTGGCGTTGACCACTGGGTCAATGATAGCCCTCTCTTCTGTGGTATTTATTGGGGTTCTAAGAGAAGGTATAGAAACTGGACTTTTCCTTCTGGCTGTCTTTCTAAATAACACCGCTGTTTCTTCTATTTCGGGAGCAATTGTAGGACTAGCTACTGCTAGTATAATTGGCTACTTGGTGTACTCGGGAAGTAAGCTAATCAACCTGAAGCTATTTTTCCAGGTGACTGGTGGCTTTATAATCATTGTTGCAGCCGGAATGCTGGGCAACGCGGTCCACGAGTTTCAAGAGGCGGGAGTTTTGAATGTTTACCTTCGACAGGCTTGGGATCTTACATCGGTCCCATTAATCGGTAGTGGTCAAATAGCCGGATTCCTTAAATCCATAATTGGCTGGCGACCAAGCCCAAGCGTGGGTCAAGCATTTGTATGGTCCACCTACTTAATTTTTGCCAGTTGGCTCTTTTACTTCACCAACTACTCCCCTAAGTTTGACAAAACGGCGGGAAAATCAACTTAAGATTATTCATTTTGATACCTTTGTATATTACTTTTTCACCAAGTGAAAATGCAAGAATGTCCATGTAGTGGAGATTTTTACACCAAAAATGCTAGAATGGCAGCAAGCTCATGAAAACTTTAGTCTTCGTTACCCAAAATTTAAACAAAGTTGAGGATGCAAAGAAACTTTTGCCTGAGTTTGAAATTGAGCATGTTGAGTTTGATGTTGACGAAATTCAATCATTAGACCCAAAGAAAATCGTTGAACACAAGTTAAGGCAAGCTTTTGAGAAGGCGGGAAGACCTTGCTTTGTGCATGACTCTTCCCTTAGCTTCGACTGCTTGAACGGATTCCCTGGGCCTTTTATTAGATACTATCTTAAAGATACAGTTGGAGTAGAGAAGACTTGTGAAATAGCCAAGCTTTTTAAACAGTTTGGCTGCCAGTGGACTACAGTTCTAGGTTATTTTGATGGAAAAGAAACGACCTTCTTTGAGGAAACCTTGAAAGGAGCAGTTCCAACCGAACCTAGGGGAACAAATGGTTATGATTGGGACGTGATTTTCATTCCAGAAGGAGAAAGTAGAACTTTTGCGGAAATGACTTTTGAAGAAAAACAGAGTTTTGCGGTGACAGGAGAACTTCTAAAAAGTTTGGTAATTTTCTTAAATCAACCAGATAAGTAACTAGCCTCAAAGGTTCGATAACACCTCAGCCCTGATACAATATGATATAGTAACTCAGGCACGAAATTAACTGGTCGGGGTGGGGAGAATCGAACTCCCGATACCGCACCCCCAGCGCGGTGTGTTACCACTATACTACACCCCGAAACTAAAGATACAAATAATTCCAATGTAATTCTAGCATTTTTAGTGTAGAATTCGAAATATGAATTTATAAGGAGGTAGAAAGACTATGACGAGCACTAACAAGCAGCTGACGGGATTCACGGACGAGGAACGAGCCGCGATGAAGGAACGGGTCCAAGAACTGCGAGGGGCGGACAAAGGGGAAAGCGCCGTGCTAGCGAAGATCGCCGAAATGCCGCAGCCAGATCGCGTCATGGCCAAGAGGATCCACACGATCGTTAAGAAAAGCGCGCCGGCCCTCACGCCGAAAACCTGGTACGGTATGCCTGCGTATGCGGGCAAAGACGGCAAGGTAATCTGCTTCTTCACAGCTGCATCAAAGTTCAAGGAGCGTTATGCAACTTTTGGCTTCAATTCCGTGGCCAACCTCGACGAGGGCAATATGTGGCCAACCTCCTTTGCGCTGCAGAAATTGACTGCCAGTGAAGAGGAAAAAATCGCCGCGTTCGTGAAGAAAGCAGTAAGCTAATTCGTCCAACAAAATCGACCAATTTTTGATAAAATTAATTTATGGGTGAAGGCTTTGATTGGCGCCAAATTTTTTACAAAATGAGTCGTTGGAGTCCTCTAGCCTGGGCTTTTATTTTAATTTTGGTCGCACTTGGTCTGGTAAGCATAGATAACAGCTTCATCCGAAAACTAGCTATCCTACCGGGAGTAATTGCCCTTCTTCTCTTTTACCAAGCAATTTTTCGCGGAAAAATGTACTAAAACTATCTCTTTGGACTTTGCTTCATCTTGCGGGCTTTTCCAGCGTGGCCGTATTTTCTTCTCTCCTTCATACGAGGATCTCGGGTAAGTAGTTTTCTTTTAGAAAGGATTTGCTGAAATTCACTATCAAAACTTGAAAGCGCCCGTGCGATACCGTGTTTTATAGCACCTAGTTGAGACGAAGCTCCACCGCCCTCTACTTTTATCGTTCCGGAAAATTGACCAATCCTATTTACAACCCGCAGTGGTTCTTCGTAAATCCTTTTTGCGGCCGGGCCAACAAAATATTTATCAATAGGCTTTTCATTCACCGATATATCACCCTTTACGTTTTTTAGCCATACCCGGGCAACCGATGTTTTTCTCCTGCCGGTTCCCATCAAAATTGGCTCAGTCGAAGGTTTCTTGGCTTTTGCTTCCTTTTTCTTCTCTTCTTTTTTTTCAGGCTTCTCTGTAGTTACTGCTTTTTTCCTTGGCATAATTTGAACCTTTCCTGGCGAAAATTACATCACGCGAAGCGGGATATTTTATACCTCCAACTCCTTTGGTTTTTGCGCTTCGTGCGGGTGAGCCTCTCTTGGGTAAATAAAAAGTTTTTTTATCATCGCTGCTCCTAGTTTATTTTTTGGTAACATACCGGCAACAGCGTGGCGTATTATTTCTTCGGGTTTTCGGTTTTGGAGCTTTTCAAAAGTCTCTCTTTTCAAACCGCCTGGGTAACCAGAGTAGCGAAAATATTCTTTTTGCTTTCCCTTTTTCCCGGTAACAGAAACTTTCGCTGCGTTCAAAACAATAACGTTATCCCCAACATCTAGATAAGGTTGCCAATTCGGCTTGTGCTTGCCCATCAAAAAAATTGCAATTCGGGTGGACAGTCTACCCAAAACTTTATTTTTGGCATCAATGAGTAGCCAGTCCCTTTCGACTGTTTTCGATTTAGCTTCCTTTTTAATTTTCGTCTCTTGTGTTGCCTGTACCATTATTTCTTCTTACCTTCCGCTGCCGCCTTTTTACTTATAGATTTTATACGTGAGGTTTTAGATTTTGTTGTTGTTTTCTTTTGCTCGGTTTGTACTTTAGTTAGTTCTTTCTTGGAAATTTTTTTTGGCTTCTTTTCTTCAAGCTTTCTTTTTGCTGCTGTTTCAGAAACATTATCCACAAATTCTATAATCGACATATCGGCGCGATCGCCAGCCCTTGGAGATGCTTTGATTATTCTGGTATAACCCCCAGGTCTTTCTTTAAAGGTAGGGCCGACAAGTTCGAGAATCTTCCGAACAGCCGCATCTTTGTCTAGCTTGGTTGACAGGTAGCGACGATTGATAATTGTGTCTTCTTTGGCGACGGTTACCAGTTTTTCTACAAACGGTCTTACTGCTTTTGCTTTAGTAGTGGTGGTAACAATTTTTTCGTGTAATACAAGAGACGTCGCCAAATTTTTTAAAAGCGCCTTGCGGGCATTTGTATCACGAGAGAGTTTTTTCTGAGAAACCCTATGTCTCATAAACTAAATAAGTTCCTTTTCTTTTAGTCTCTCTTCGATATCGCTTATTGATTTAGCGCCCATGTTTTTTAGCTTTACAAGTTCTTCCTTGGGGGTTTCAAGTAGCTTTCCAACAGTATCGATATTGGCGCTCTTTAAAGCGTTGGTGATACGAGTAGAAAGTTCTAGCTCCTCGACTAGGGCAGTTTTTTCCATTTTCGGGGCTGCTTTTTTCTCATTGTCCTTCAAAGGTTGCTTTCTTTGCTCTACCAAAACTGCAAAGTAATCCTCCAAGATCTTGGACGCTTGTTTTACCGATTGCGCGGGAGAAACCGTTCCGTCGGTTGTGATCGAAATGGTAAGCTTATCAAAATTGGTCATTTGTCCAACACGGGTCGGTTCTACCTTATAGCTCACTTTGACTACTGGGGAAAAACTGGCATCCAAAGGTATGGTGCCAATTCCTAGTGAACTCCTGGACTCGATTGGTAAAAAGCCCACGCCTTTTTCCGCAGTCATTTCCATGGAAAGTTTTACTTTCGAATCAGCCAGAGAGGCGATGTGGAAATCTGGGTTTTCTATGATTACACCGCTTGGTGTTTTTATATCCTTTGCCTTTACTTCGCCAGGACCTTTTGCCTCCAAATCTAACTTTACGCTCTTATCACCCTCAATATTTAACCTAACTCTTTTCAGGTTTAAAAGAATCTCGACAACGTCTTCTTTTACCCCCTTTATCGTGCTGTATTCATGCTTTACGCCAGTTATTTTTACCTGAGTAATGGCAGCTCCGGGCAAAGATGAAAGTAACGTACGCCTTAGGGCATTACCCAAGGTCAGGCCGTAACCCTGGGGTAGCGGTTCCATTATAATATTTCCCTCGCGGGAGTCCCCTTTTTGTTCAACTTTTAGTAATTCCAACATAAATCCTCCTTCATATGCTCAAGCGCTGAGCAAAAAATTTAACGAGAATATCCCTTTTAAGCGATGTTCTCTAACGAGAATAATATTCGACAATCAACTGCTCGTTTGCAATTGACTCCGTATCTTCTGCCTCCGGTAGACTAGCTATTTTTCCTACCAAGGCTTTTCTCTCTAGCCACTTGGGCAATTCACCTTCCCTTAATTTTAATGATTCTTCGACATTAGAAAATTTCTGGGCCTTTTCCGATAAAGCTACTACATCATCTTTTTTGACGCCGAAAGAAGGGATGTTCACCTTTTTGCCGTTGACACGGATGTGACCGTGAGTAACAAACTGTCTTGCCGCAGCCCTTGATGGAGCAAACCCTAACCTGTAAACCACATTATCCAATCTCATTTCGAGCGACTTGATAAGAGCAAAGCCGGTGTTGCCCTTTTCCTTTGATGCTTTTTCGAAATAATTCCTAAACTGCCTCTCCAAAACTCCATACATCCTCTTTACTTTTTGTTTTTCTCGCAGTTGCAAACCAAAATCGGATCTCTTTCTACGCAGTGATCTCTGCCCATGTTGACCCGGCGGGACAGCGCCTTTTTTATCAATTGGGTGTTTCCCGGAAATGCTCCTTTTTCCTTTTAGAAAAAGGTTCGTTCCTTCCCTGCGATCTAATTTAAATTTTGGTCCTGTGTATCTAGCCATCTACACTCTCCTTCTCTTTCGTGGTCTTGGGCCATTATGAGGTATTGGCGTAATATCTGCGATAGTTTTTATATTAAATCCACTGCCTCGAAGGGCTCTGATAGCGGCTTCCCTACCGTTACCTGGCCCTTTTATATAAACTTCAACCTCTTTTAGACCAGACACTAAAGCTTTCTTAACCGCCGCTTCAACTGCAGTCGTAGCCGCGTAGGGGGTTGACTTCCTGGCTCCTTTAAATCCCATCGCTCCGCTACTGGACCAAGCTATTGTAGCTCCGTCCGCGTCCGTAATTGTAATTAGGGTATTGTTGAACGTGGCGTTTATAAAAATTTTTCCCGTAGTTAAATTTTTTTGTGTCTTTTTTTTAGCTTTAACCATTTTTACTCTTTAGTTGTAGGCTTTTGAGCCGTTGATACCCTCGTTTCCTTTTTCATCGCGCCTATTGTTTGTCTCTTACCCCTTTTGGTTCGGGCATTACTTCTCGTGCGTTGTCCTCTTACTGGCAAACCTCTTCTGTGTCGTATACCTCGATACGCTCCAATTTCCTCTATTCTTTTAATATTTTGCGTAATCAATCTCCTCAAGTCTCCCTCAACGGAGTAATTTTCTACTTCTTTTTGTAGTTTTGATATTTCTGGCTCGGTCAGATCACTTACTCTTTTTTCTGATGTTATTTTGGTAGCAGCCACGATCTTCTTAGCCAAAATTGGACCAACCCCGTAGATAGAGGTAAGTGCAAATTCAATTTTTCTATTTTGTGGCAAATCTACTCCTGTAATTCTAGCCATACTTAACCTTAACGTTGCTTTGAGCCCACGGAAGTGGTCGCAAACAGTAGTCAGGCTTTAACCCTGACGCTGTTTATGCCGAGGGTTCGAACATATCACGTATAGACGTCCCCGACGCTTAACAATTTGGCATTTTGCACATCTTTTTTTTATCGAAGCCTGAACTTTCATCTTAATTATCCTTTTTCTCTTAGTCCACTTAAGTGGTCGCTCGCCTGCCGGACGGTCAGGCAGGATGCGCAGTAGCTGGCTCCGATATTACATCGTAGGCATGAGCTACGAGCGTGCTATAAACTAACCCTTCTCTCTGTAAACGATTCGTCCTTTGGTTAAATCGTACGGTGTCACTTGAGCTCTTACTTTATCGCCCGGCAAAATCTTTATATAGTGCATTCTCATTTTTCCGGAAAGATGGCAGAGGATTATTTCTCCTTTGAGCTCCGGAATCGGAGTTTCCTCCACCTCAACCCTAAATAACGTATTTGGAAGGTTCTCAGTTACTTTCCCTAGTATCTCGAATACTTCTTTTTCCATAAGATTAATTTATAACCCAACCACTTCGGATACAAAAATAGCAAATCTACCCGCCTATCAAGCAGGCAAAATTGCGCCCACAGATTTTACCATCCGGCTGCCTGTGGAGTCAATACCAACGGCTCCTTTTTCGTTGGTGCGACAGTTCTTTCAAAAAGTCCTGAGAGTGACCTATCTCTAGTCGAAATCGACCAGTCATCATCAAGCAACACCACTTCGTGTGAACCTTGGTTGTAGATAACCTCAATCGCTAAAACCATTCCCTCCTTTACCGAAGCTCCGGTCCCTTTGGCACCCCTGCCAGGCACAAGAGGATCTTCATGAAGCTGCCTGCCTACCCCATGGCCAACCAATTCTCTTACGACTGAGTAACCAGCTCCTTCCACAATTTTTTGAATTGTGCTGCTTATGTCACCTATTCTATTACCCACTTTGACCTTTTTTATTGCTTCGTTAAGAGCTCTCTCACCCGTTTCTATAAATTTTTTTACTCTTGAGCTTACCTTTCCTACTGGAAACGTGTGTGCCATATCCGAATGAAAACCTCCATAATATGCGCCCAAATCTACTCCTACAATATCACCTTCGGTGAGAGAATAAGTACCAGGTATACCGTGTACAACCCAATCATTTGGGGTTGTACATATACTGTATTTGTAACCTTTTACTTTTTTAAAAGAGCTCTCTGCTCCTAAACTTTTTATCTCTTCCTCTGCGATTTTGTTTAATTCAATCAATCTGGCACCTGGTCGAATATTTTTCCTGACTTTATTCATCGCAACAGCAGTAATATGGCCAGCCTTCTGCATAATTTTTATCTCATCTTTTGTTTTCAAGTAAATCATCTATTCTCTCCTGGACCTTTTCCACAGAAGCTGAGTTGTTTAGTTTGATTATTTTAACTCTCTTTTCCCGGTAGTGATCGTAAATTGGCTCTGTGTCTTTTTTAAATAACTCCAATCTTTTTTTTATTGCAGAGGGGTTATCATCATTGCGACCCCGCTCCATAAGTCTTTCCACCGCGGTCTTTTCTGGTAAAACAACGTGAATAACTAGATCAATCCCTACAGGCAAAGCTTGTGCTTGATCTAGATTCCGAGGATACCCATCCAGGACTAATCCTTTTGAAACATCAAATTTCTGCAGATATTCATTGAACGCCGGAATAGAGATCTCATTTGGTATCAGGATACCCTTAGACATAAGATCCCGAATTTTTCTTCCCCTTTCTGAATCTTCATTTTCCAGGTCTCTAAACAGGTCACCTGTGTATATATAAGGTACTTCAAGCTTGTCAGCTATATATTTCGCGTGGGTGCTTTTACCCGAACCTTGGGCTCCGAAAACTAATATGTTCATCTGTTTTTTATCTTAGAAAGCCTTCGTAACTTCTCATCACCAGTTGGCTCTCAAGCTGCTTCGCTGTCTCCAAAACTACTGAAACTACTATGAGTAATCCGGTGCCGCCAATCGCCAAAGTACTGATATTGGTGACACCCTGAGTTATGAACGGCGACACAGCTATAGCCCCCAAAAATATCCCCCCAACCAGCGTAATCCTGTTAATAATATAAGAGAGATAATCGCTGGTAGCTCTACCCGGCCGTATACCTGGTACAAACCCACCGTATTTACGTAAATCATCGGCGATTTTACTTGGCTGAAACGTAACTGCTGTATAAAAGAAGGTAAACGCCACTACTAGACCAAAATAAATCGCGGAATAATAAGCGGTGTTGTTAAAAAAATCACGTATCGCGGTGGCAGTGTCCGCAATTGCTGGGTTCGCGGCGGTAGCAAAAAACGACGATAACATGCCAGGTAACAGGATGATTGAAATCGCAAAAATAATCGGTATTACCCCGGCCTGGTTTATCCTAATTGGTAAATGTGAAGCACTACCGCCATACTCGCGACCGCCTCTCACTCTGCGCGCGTACTGCACTGTGACCCGCCGGTGCGCCGCGTTTATTACCGAAACGGCGGCTATTATCGCAACCGCTAAGACAATCGCCAAGATAATTTTTGCCGCGTTATCAGGCGTAAAGATAGTCGCCGTCTGCCCAAATGTTACCGGAAGCCGCGCCAAAATACCGGCAAAAATCAATATGGAAATGCCATTGCCAATACCGTTTTCAGTTATGAGTTCTCCCATCCACATCAATAGTATGGTCCCGGCAGTCATAGTAACTAAAATAGAAACTAATTCAATCGGACTGAGACTAGACAAAATACCAGATCCAGATCTTTGCAACAGTATTAAAACACCCCAAGACTGAACAAAGGCAAGCGGTACCGTTAGATAACGGGTGTACTGATTGATCTTACCGCGACCATACTCACCTTCCTTTTGGAGTTCTTCAAGTTTCGGAACCACATTAGTAAGAAGTTGCATTATAATTGAGGCGTTAATGTAAGGGTTGAGCCCCAAGGTCATTATTGAAAAGTTAAACAAGGTGCCACCAGAGAAAATATCTAACAGCTGGAAAATTTGACTGCTGGAAAAAACTCCCCGCAGCGCCGCCACATCTACCCCAGGCATTGGGATATGAGCTATTATTCTAAAAACTACAACAATAAAAACGGTAAATAAGATTTTTTGGCGCAGTTCCGGAGAGCCCCAAATTTTAAGCAGGGTTTTCATAAATAATTTTGCCCCCTACTTTTTCAATCATGGCTTTTGCTTTTTTACTGACTGGTATTTCTAATATCAACTTTTTCTCGAGCTTACCCTTAAGAACAACTCTTACTTTCGCTCTAGCTTTATTTTTTGGTAGAAAACCAGTTTCTATTAGTGTTTTTTCGTTTACCGTGGACCCTGCGGGCAGTTGATTAAGCTGCTTAGTTGTCAGCGTAATTTTTGTGCTGTTATTGATGTTACCCAGCCCTCTTTTTTGGGGCAATCTTTGATAAATTGGTAGTTGCCCTCCTTCAAATCCAATTTTTACCTTTCCCCTTTTCTTCTGGCCTTTCATCCCACGACCAGCTGTTTTACCCTTGCCACTGGACTCGCCCCGACCAACTCTTAGCTTCTTCTTAGTTTTTATTTTTGTCAGTTCGTGTAGATTCATAATTAATTCTTTCCTTTGGAAGCCGCTTTCGCCTTTAGTCTTGTTGTTCTTTTTCCCAAAGGTTTTTTAAGCGGCGTCTTTGCTTTGGTGCTTGTCTGCCTTTTTTCGATTGGTTTTTCTTCTCCCCGCACGGCAGCTAGCTCCCTTTGTCTGACTGGAGCTAGTTTTTTTAATGCTTCCATTGTAGCGTAGACGTTTGACGCTTGATTACTTGTACCGAGCACCTTAGATAGGATGTCGTGAATACCAGCTGCCTCAACAACAGCGCGGACAGCACCTCCAGCAATAACACCGGTACCTTTTGACGCTGGTTTGAGTAGAACTTTTGCTGCCCCTCTCTTTATAAAAACCTCGTGGGGAATAGTGGTACCAACCATTGGGATTGAGATTAGATGTTTTTTTGCGTAAAGTGAGCCTTTTCTAATGGAATCTTGCACTGAAGGGGCTTTACCCAATCCTACACCAACACGACCTTTTCTATCACCAACTACTACAAGAACCGAGAAACCAATTTTGTTGCCGCCAGCTGTTTTTTTGGATACTCTATTTACCTGGACAATCTTTTCCTCAAATTCTTCTTCGTTAAAATATTCGTACATATTTTTCCTTTTTTAAAACTTTAAACCACCTTCTTTGGCTCCGGCAGCAAGTTCTTTTAATCTGCCATGGAATAAGTAGCCAGCCCGATCAAAAACTACCTTTGAAATACCCTCTTTGGCTGCTTTTTCAGCGATTTTTTTGCCAACCAAAAATGCCTTTTCCTTCTTGGTTTTCTTCTCACTTTTGTTTATATCCTTTTCGCCAGTTGAAATCAAAGTTTTACCGACCGTGTCATCTACCAAAGCAGCGTAAATATATCTGCTTGACCTAAAAACATTAAGTCTCGGTCTTTCTTTCGTGCCAGTAATTTTTGCTCTGATAGATTTTCTGCGTTTTATTCTAGCGAGCCTATCCATCTTAACTCCCTGTTCCTACACCTGCTTTTACAGATTTCCCCGGCTTCAAACGAATGACTTCGCCTTCGTATCTAATTCCCTTACCTTTATAAGGATCTGGTCGTCGGACGTTACGTATCTCGGCTGCCATTCTACCAACCAATTCTTTGTCGATACCGGAAACCGTAATCTTGTTTCCGGTTACAGCAAATGTAATACCTGCTGGCGGCTCAATTTCTACCTGATGGGAGTATCCAACGCTCAGTACTAATTTGTCTCCAACTAAATTTGCCCGGAAACCTATTCCGGAAAGTTCCAGCGACTTTTGAAATCCTTCAGTTACGCCCTTTATTAAATTGAATATTAGTGTCCGAATTAACCCGTGGAGCGATTTTGCTTCCTTACTTTCATTTTTTCTCACCACTACCAAGGTACCATCTTTTTCCTCAACCTCTATAAGATGCGGTAATTTTAAGGAGAGCTCTCCACGTGGACCTTTAACCATAACTCTTTGACCAAGTTCTATTTGGATATTCTCTGGTTTTTTTATCGGTTGTTTTCCAATTTTACTCATAAATTTTTACCAAACCTTTAAAATTAGCTCGCCACCCTCTTTAGATTTTCTTGCTTCTCTACCCGCCAGAATACCTTTGGGCGTTGAAAGTATTACTTCGCCCCTACCAGAGAGTACGTAAGGTATGTTCTTGCTTGGGAAATACATCCGCAGGGAAGGCTTTGAAACTCTTTTGATTTCGGTCACCGCTGGAGTATTTTCTCGATAAAGCAGCTGTATTTGTAAATATTTTTTATCTGTGCTTGGATTTGCCGACTCCAAAAAACCAAGATCGGTTAATTTCTTGGCTATATTTTCCTTAATCTTTGAATAGGGAACATCTACCCGCCTTTTACGGGCCATGTAGCCATTTTTTATACTTGTGATCATGTTTGAAATCGGATCCATATTTAAACTTTCTTTTTACCAGCTCGCTTTAACCACGCCCGGAATCTCTCCTTTATGGGCTAGCTCTCTAAAACAGATTCTACAAACGCCAAATTTTCGCATATACGCCCGGGACCGGCCACAAATTTGACAACGGTTTTTGGATCTTACCTTGTATTTTGGTTCTTTTTTTGCTTTTACAATCAATGATTTTTTCGCCATGAAATTCCTCTTTATTTAGTTTCCTGGGCAGACACAGTTTCCTTTTCTTCTCTGTTGGCAAAAGCCATACCAAACTCAGTAAGCAATTTCTTTGTATCTTTTGGTCCCTTGGCACTTGTGCAAATAGTTATTTCAAGGCCAATTCCCTTTTCAGATCTGCTGTATTCAACCTCGGGAAAAAGATTCATTTCCTGAAAGCCAACTGTGTAGTTACCTTTACCGTCAAAAGATTTATCGCTCATACCTCTGAAATCTCTTAGTCTTGGTATTACAACCGAAACAAGTTTTTCAAAAAAATGATACATCTTTTCTCCCCGCAAAGTTACTTTGGCCCCGATTACCTGTCCCTTTCTTATCTTAAATCCAGCGATCGCCGCTCTTGCGATTGTAAAAACAGGCTTTTGGCCGGTGATTTTTGCCAAGTTATCTACTATCTGCTCTTTTGTTTTTTGATCAGGAGAGAGCCTTCCAAAACTTGTATTGACCACGATTTTGGTTAATTTTGGTACCTCGTAAATATTACCCTCTCTAGAAGAGTTTTTCAGACCATTTCTTATTGTTTTAAAATATCTTTCTTTTAAATTTCCTTCTTGCATTTTTTACAAACCCTTCTTTTTTTACCATCGTGCAAGACAAAGCCGGCTTTTGTAGGAAGATTACATTTTGGGCAGATCAAAGTCAGCTTTGATACAGGCAAAGGTTTAGTGATTTCAATTATCCCACCGGCAACACTACCGCTTTTCTTAGCGTGTTTTTTGTAAACATTAACTCCAGTAACCAAAATTTGGTTCTTTTTCCCGAAGATTTTTTCAACATTGCCTTTTTTACCTTTATCCTTCCCTTGTAAAACTAGTACTTGGTCGCCACTTTTTATTTTCATAACTAAACCACCTCCGGAGCCAATGAGGCTATTTTCATAAATCCCTTTTCTCGAACTTCACGAGCAACCGGACCAAAAATTCGGCTTCCTCTTGGATTACCCTGTTTATCGATAATTACAGCTGCATTTTCATCAAAGCGAACGTAAGAACCATCGGCTCTACGGTACTCCTTCCTCGCTCTGACTAACACGCTTCTTACCACCTCAGAACTTTTAACGTTCCCTCGTGGGTCCGCTTTTTTTACCACAGCTGTAATTACATCGCCCAGATGCGCAAATCTTTGCCGACTTCTCCCCGGTATTCCAATCAGCATTAGTTTCTTAGCACCGCTGTTATCAGCAACGTTGACCATACTTCTTGTCTGGATCATTTTTTCAAAACCTCTTTAATTACAAACCGTTTCTCTTTTGAAATTGGCTTACTACTGGTAAAGATCACCCTATCACCAACCTCTGAGTTAATTTCATCGTGAACCTTATACTTTTTTATTTTCCGACTGCGTTTTTTGTACAAAGGATGCGTTACCAGTCTTTCTACCACAACGGTAGCTGTTTTATCCATTTTTTTGCCGATTACTCTACCAATAAATTCCATGATTTAAACCTCTTCAAGTTCCTTCATTTTCAAAAAAGTCTTTAGCCTTGCAATATCCTTTCGTATTTCCCTTGCTGCATGTACATTTTTGATCTTTCCTTTGGCAAGATCCATTTTCATGTTTATGAGGTCTTTTTCTTTTTCAGACAGAGTTTTTATTAGTTCTTCGGTACTCTTTTCCTTTAAATTTGTTTCGCTCTTTTTCATGTTTTACTCTTCCTGGGTGATAAACTTTACATCCATTGGTAATTTTTGGCTAGCTCTTCTCATAGCTTCTTTTGCCATTTCTGGCGATACCCCACCCAGTTCAAAAATGATCATGCCTGGTTTTACAACTGCAACATAGTGATCTACATTTCCCTTACCGGATCCCATTCTTGTTTCCGGTGGTTTTTTGGTAATTGGTTTATCAGGAAACACTCTTATCCATAACCTGCCCCCTCTTTTTGTATAGTGAGTCATTGTCCGACGAGCACTTTCTATCTGTCGAGCAGTTACCCAACCAGATTCCAGGCTTTTTAAGGCGAAGTCACCAAATTTAATTTCAGAGCCTCTTGTCGCGATTCCTGTCCTTCGACCACGAAATAATCTTCTATATTTAACGCGTTTAGGTTGTAGCATAGTTCTCTCCGGTTTTTTCGTTTTGCTTGTGGATCCATACCTTCACACCAACCACACCAGCAGTCGCCGTCTTGGCGTCAACTTTGGCAAAATCAATATTTGCTCTTAGGGTCGACGTGGGCAGACTACCTCTTGTTTGTTTTTCTCTTCTGGCTATTTCTCTTCCACCAAGGCGGCCGGAACAAATAATCTTCGTCCCAGAGGCGCCTGATCTCATTACTCTTTCAACAGCTTGGATCATAGCTCGCTTCACCGGGTAACGTCTTTCGATTTGATCCGCAACGCTTCTAGCTACGAGATGCGCATTTAAATCTGGCCGTTTTATTTCCTCTACATTTAATGAAACTTTTTTCCCGACTTGTTCCTCGATCATCTTTCGTAGCTCCTCCACTCCTGAACCGCCTCTCCCAATTACCATACCAGGCCGGGCTACTTGAACATGAACGTTGATCTTGCCGGCTGGCCTCTCAATTATCACTCTACTTATACCAGCGGCTTTAAGTTTGGCCATGATCAATTTACGAAGGTTTACATCTTCAAGCAGAAGCTCCTTATATTTTTTATCATCGCTGGTATACCAGCGTGAAGACCAGTCTTTATTTAACGATAATCTCGCAACGTTTGGATTTACCTTTTGTCCCATACTATTACTCCTTAGTTTTTTCCTCCAAAACCACCTTTATGTGGCTCGTTCTCTTTAATATGTGGTGGACAGCGCCTCGAGAAACCGGTCTGTATCTCTTATACATCGGCCCCTCGTTGACGATCACCTCTTTTATAACCAACCCACTGGTGCTCATGTTTTTGTTTTGTTTAGCGTTGGCCAAGGCTGATTTTAACACTTTAGAAATTGGGGTGGCCGCTTTTTTCTGAACAAAGCGAAGAGTTTCGAGTACGTCTTCGGCCTTCTTACCACGTAAATTTTCGGCTACTGGACGCACTTTTTTTGGCGAAATTCTTAAATTTTTTCCTTCAGCGATTACTTCTACCATGGCTGTCGTAATTTTATGTCGGTGTAAGTGTGCGTTTACTTATTGTTCCGTGACCAGAAAATTTTCGTGTCGGTGCAAATTCACCTAAACGGTGGCCGACCATTGCTTCGCTAATAAATACAGGCACAAACGTTTTGCCATTATGAATTGCAACAGTAACACCAACCATATCGGGCGATATCTGGCTACTTCTTGCCCAGGTTTTGATCGGGTTTCTATCACCGGCTTCTTTTGCCGATACTATCTTTTTTAGTAATTTCTTGTCTACGTAAGGTCCTTTTTTTATGCTTCTAGACATAGCTTTAATTATCCTTATCTTTTTCTTCTCTCAATAATTAGCTTATCACTAGGTCTTGCTCCTCTGGTTTTTTTACCAAGCGTTTTTTTGCCGGTCGGGCTTTTTGGTGAGCTCATGCCAATACCGCTTCGGCCTTCACCTCCACCATGAGGGTGATCACGAGGACTCATCGCCACACCTCTCACCGTTGGTCTTATACCCAGATGTCTGGATTTACCTGCTTTCTTTCTCTCAATAGTCTTTACGTCCAAATTTCCTAATTGGCCAATTGTGGCCATAGAATCAATTCGTATTTTCCTCAATTCCCCGGATGGGAGTTTAACGTGAGCGTATTTGCCTTCCTTAGCCGAAATTGTAGCCGCAACCCCCGCGCTCCTAACTATCTGACCCCCCTTGCCAGGTACCAATTCTATGTTGTGGACCTGAATCCCCAGGGGAATGTTTTTTAATGGCAACGCGTTGCCTGGTTTTATTTCTACTTTCTCACCTGAAACCACCCTATCGCCAACGTTTAAACCTTGCGGTGCCAAAATATATCTTTTTTCACCGTCTACATAGTTTAGCTGGGCGATGTTCACATTACGGTTTGGATCGTATTCAATAGCGGCAATTTTAGCCTCAATACCAAATTTATTTCGGGCAAAATCTACTTTTCGGTAAAATCTTTTGTGCCTACCGCCAATATGTCGGACTGATATTTTTCCGCTACTACTTCTGCCCCCGGTTTTTGTTAATATTTTCATTAAAAATTTGACGGGTTTTGATCTTGCCCGTTTTCTCATCTTTAATAGGTGTCTCTTTTTTTCTTGTTTTACCATTTGGTTTCTCACTTACTTACTTCAAAAACTGAGATTTTTTGATCTTTTCCCAGCCTAACTGTAGCTTTTTTTATTTTTGGTCCAGCTCTTTCTACAAATGTTCCTCTTATTCTCTTTCTTTTTCCCTTTAAAATTCTCGTTTTTACATCTACAACGTCCACTTTAAATGTTTTTTCTACTCCCTTTGCAATTTCTTTTTTGTTTGCTGCCAATTCCACTTCAAAAGTGTATTTTCCGTCGGCAGCCTCTTGCAAGCTTTTTTCGGTCAAAACCGGTTTTCTAATTACTCTCAACACTACCTCCAAATCTGCTTTTTAATTTTTCAATAGCCTCAATCGTAAAAATTAAACGTGAAGATTTTAGCACATTCAACGTATTTAAGTCCAACGGCAGGGCAAAATCGACCTCTTCTAAATTCTTGAATGATTTCATAACGATTGGGTCCTTTTCTCCCAAAATAAGCAGCGTTTTCCTATTCGTGCCTGCGGTTTTAATTAAGATTTCCTTTGCTTTTTTTGTTTTAGGTTCTTTCAAAGTCAGTTTGTCTAGCAAAATTATTTTTTCTTCTCTAAGTTTGTCAGAAAGGGCAATCGCTAAAGCCTTTTGGCGCATTTTTTTAGTGAGCTTTAGCAAGCTTTTAACAGGTTGCGGTCCAAAGATAATCCCACCACCAACCCGACCAGCAGATCTAATGCTACCGGCCCGAGCTCTACCGGTCCCTTTCTGGCGATGGGGTTTACGGCCGCCTCCGGCAACTTCGCCCCGGGTTTTCGTCGAGGCCAGTTTCGCTTTCTGATTTGCTAAGTAAACTCTTACGGCTTGAGAGATGAGAATCGGATTTGATTTCTGCCCAAAGATAGATTTTGGTAAAATCACAGTCTTTAATTTTTCTCCTTTCTGATTAAAAATGGCCGTGGAGAGCTTGTCCTCGCTTTTTTTGGATGAGGCCTTCTTAACTACTTTTTTAGGTGCGGTTTTTCCCCTAGGCATCTTCTTGCTCCTGGCTTGTTTTTTGTTCGGTGGTTTCTGCTCCATGATCCTTTGGTTTGGCTTCTTTTTGTTCTGCCTCAGCTTCTTTGGTACCTTCCTTTTCTCCACCAATTTGAGGCACCGCCGGAATTTCTGGCTCGTGGTAAGCTTTTGGTTCCTTTTTTGATTTCTTTATCAAAACTATGTTCCCAGTTGCCCCAGGAATAGAACCTTTTACAATTATTTCGCTCTTTTCCTTATCTAAATCAATTATTTCTAAACCTCTTGTTGTTACCTGCTGGTTTCCCATATGACCGGCCATTTTCATACCCTTAAAGACCCTACCCGGTGTGGTAGTAGCTCCAATTGAACCTGCAGCTCGTTCTCTGTCTGATTGACCATGAGTCCTCGGGCCGCCGGCAAACCCCCAACGCTTTACAACCCCAGCAAAACCCTTACCTTTTGATAGTCCGCTTACATCAACTAGATACCCTTTCCGAAAAACTTGATCGACGCTGATATACTTGCCACTTTTTAACTCGCCATCAAAACTTACTTCTCTTACGTCTCTTGGTACAAAATCTAAACCAGCCGCTTTTGCATGGCCGGTTGCTGGTTTCGTTGGCTTTTTGCTCTTTCCAAATCCAAGTTGAATACTCTTGTAACCATCTTTTTCTAACTCTTTCACCTGCAAAATCACATTTGGATCAACCTGTAACCGCGTGGCCGGCACACTACGACCGTGGCTATCAAACACTTGAGTCATATTAATTTTTTTACCGATCAATCCTTTAACCATATTTAAAACCATTAAATAAGGGCCTCTCGGCCCATCGTTTGTCTTTGTTTTTGTCTACGAGCTTGATCCTACATCTTTACTTCTATATCTACACCGGCAGGTAGCTCCAGATGCATAAGCGCATCTAAAGTCTTAGGTGTCGGTTCAATAATATCAATCAGACGCTTGTGAGTCCTTATCTCAAACTGTTCCCGAGCATCCTTATCCACGTGCGGGGAGGTAGTTACTGTAATTGTTTCTCTTTCGGTCGGAAGTGGTATTGGACCGGCTATTTGAGCACCAGTGCGAATTGCTGTATCCAATATCTCTTCTGCTGAGTCATCTAGAACTCGAGCGTCATATGATTTTAAACGTACGCGTAGACGTCCTTTTGGCATAAATTTACTACCTGGGCTTCACGATTCTTAATTCTTAAGCAACTACCTTTGTTACTACACCCGCTCCCACTGTCTTTCCACCTTCTCTAATTGCAAATCGTAAACCCTCTTCCAAAGCAACTGGGCCTATTAATTTCACTTTAAGATTTGTATTGTCACCGGGCATCACCATTTCGGTACCTTGTGGTAGAGCAGAATCACCGGTTACATCTGTCGTTCTGAAATAGAATTGCGGTTTGTAGCCAGAGAAAAACGGTGTGTGTCGGCCACCTTCTTCTTTTGTCAAAACGTAAACTTCGGCTTCAAATTCGGTGTGTGGCTTTATACCACCGGGAGCAGCCACTACTTGACCTCGCTCAACATCGTCTTTTTCAATACCACGAAGCAGCAGGCCGACATTATCACCTGCCTGTCCGTCTTCTAGTTGTTTCCTAAACATTTCAACACCGGTCACAACTGTGGATGTAGTCTTTGGACGGATACCAACGATTTCGACTGTTTCATTTACTTTTACCTTACCTCTTTCAATTCTACCAGTAACAACAGTTCCCCGGCCTTTAATTGAAAAAACGTCTTCTACTGGCATAAGGAACGGCTTATCAAAATCTCTCTTCGGTTCTGGAATGTGTTCATCGACTGCTTTCAGCAACTCTTCGATACTCTTTTCTGCTTCAGCGTCGCCCTCCAATGCTTTCAAAGCGCTACCTCGAATAATCGGTGTATCCTTACCTGGGTACTCGTATTTTGTTAAAAGCTCGCGAATTTCCTCTTCGACCAGGTCCAAAAGATCCTTATCATCTACCATATCGACTTTGTTCATAAAAACAACGATAGCCGGTACCCCCACTTGCCTGGCCAAAAGAATGTGTTCACGAGTTTGGGGCATCGGACCATCAGCTGCCGAAACTACCAAAATAGCACCGTCCATTTGAGCAGCACCGGTGATCATATTTTTTATGTAATCAGCGTGACCTGGGGCATCAATATGAGCGTAGTGACGTTTATCAGTTTCGTACTCAACGTGGGCTAAAGCAATAGTAATACCTCTTTGCTTTTCTTCGGGAGCCTTATCAATTGAATCAAACGGAACGTGCTCAGCTTTACCACTCTTTGAGAGATATTTTGTAATAGCACTGGTCAGGGTCGTCTTACCATGATCCACGTGACCAATAGTACCCACATTAAGATGGGGTTTGGTTCGTTCAAATTTTTTTGCTTCTGCCATTTGGCCTCCTTAAAAACCTAGATAATTTTAATAAGCTTTTTAACTTAGCAATTCTAGTTATTTTGAACCAAGAAGTCAACACCTTTCTTACTTACCTACCCCTTCAGTCAATTTTGCGGTAATATTTGCCGGTACTTCCTCATAATGGGAAGGCTCTAAATTGAAGCCTGCTCGGCCGCTACTTAAACTTCGTAAGGTAGTCGCGTAGCCAAAAATCTCGGCCAGGGGCACAATCGATTTAATTACCCTGGTATTTCCGTGTTGCTCGCTAGATTCAATCCGGGCTCTTTTCGAAGATAAATCTCCAATTATCTCCCCCATAAATTCTTCCGGTGTAGCCACTTCCATTTTCATAATAGGTTCCAGAAGTACTAGATCAGCTCTTTTAACAGCTTCTTTGAAAGCAAGCGAACCGGCTATTTTGAAGGCAACTTCCGAAGAATCTACCTCGTGGAAGCTCCCATCGTAAAGAGCGGTTTTTATATCAATAATCGGGTAACCGGCTAAAATACCGGAACCCTCTGCTTCCTTGACGCCTTTTTCCACCGCTGGAATAAACTCACGCGGGATCGCCCCCCCGAAAATTTCTGAAATAAACTCGTTTCCTTCACCTCTACCCTTTGGCTCCACTCTAACAAAACAGTGCCCATATTGACCCCGACCACCGGTCTGGCGTATGTATTTCCCTTCCCCTTGAGCAGTTTTTCTGATTGTTTCCTTGTAAGCAACCTGCGGACGTCCAACGTTTGCTTCCACCTTAAATTCGCGTTTCATTCTATCCACCAAAATATCCAAGTGCAGCTCCCCCATTCCAGAAATTATTGCCTGACCTGTTTCATGGTCTGTTCTCATTTTAAATGTTGGATCTTCCTCAGCCAGTTTAGCCAAGGCCAACCCCATTTTTTCCTGGTCAGCTTTGGATTTTGGCTCAATTGCGAGAGAAATAACCGGTTCGGGAAAACTAATTGTTTCCAAAATGACTGGTTTATTATCATCACAGAGTGTATCTCCAGTAAAGGTATCCTTTAAACCTACAACTGCCCCGATTTCACCGGCTGTAATTTCCTTTATCTCTTGCCTAGCGTTGGCGTGCATCAGCAGGATCCGACCAACTCTTTCTTTGGCATTCTTGGTGGAATTGTAAACGTAGCTGCCGGCTGTAAGTTTTCCGGAGTAAACTCTAACATAAGTGAGTCTACCTACAAATGGATCTGTCATTACTTTGAAAGCAAGGGCGGCAAAAGGCTCATCCTCACTTGTTTTCCTTTCCTCATCGGCGCCGGTTTTTGGATTTTTCCCTTTTATGGGTGGGGTTTCAAGTGGAGACGGAAGCAGTTCAACCACAGAGTCCAAAAGTGGTTGAATACCTTTATTTTTCAGAGCGCTACCCGCAAGGACAGGAACAATTTTTCCGGAAATTGTGGCAGCTCGCAACCCTTCTATTAATTCATCAACGGTTAATCCTTCGCCGCCTAAATATTTTTCCAGCAGCTTATCGGTTGAATGTTCGGCGATTGCTTCGACTAGCTTACTGCGGTATTCTTCAGCCTTTTCTTTCAACTCTTGCGGAATATCGGTTTCTTGTGATTCTTTACCCAGTTCATCAGTGTAAACTGTTGCGCGTCTTCGAATCAGATTCACCACTCCTTTAAAACCTTGCTCCTGACCAATTGGAAGTTGGATCGGCATCGCGTTGGCACCGAGTTTTTCCTTGATTGAGGAGAGGCTCATGTAAAAATCTCCGCCGGTCGCGTCTAGCTTATTAATAAAACAAATTCTAGGCACTTTGTATTTGTCAGCTTGCCGCCAAACAGTCTCACTTTGGGGTTCTACCCCCATTTTTCCGTCGAAAACAACTACTCCGCCATCAAGGACGCGGAGAGAACGCTCAACTTCGGCCGTAAAGTCAACGTGTCCTGGAGTATCGATAATGTTTATACGGTAGCGAATATCCTTGTAAGGGCCTACGCTGTTAGTCCAGAAAGTAGTGGTGGCAGCAGAGGTGATAGTAATTCCCCGTTCCCGCTCCTGCGCCATCCAGTCCATAACAGCTTCGCCCTCGTGGACTTCACCGATTTTGTAACTTTTTCCAGTATAAAAAAGTACACGCTCAGTCACCGTGGTCTTCCCGGCATCAATATGGGCAATTATTCCAATGTTGCGGATTTTATCTAGCGAAATCTTTTCTGCCATTCTAATTTTCCCCGTTTTGCTCTTAGCAAAAGGCAAGCTTCTGCGAGTGCAAGTTACAATCTAATAAAACGAAACAAGAGCAGGTGCTTATAAAAAACACCTTATCTGGTGTCAACGGCAGCTGTTTAAATCCAACCTATCAACTACACTTTTATTTTAAACACTCCACAATCTAAAGTGGGCAAAGGCTTTTAGAGTACAGAGTGCTACTTGACAAAGATCAAAATAGTAAACGCAGTACTCGCAAGGCTTTCGCAATCAATTCGTATAAAACTCGATACCAAGGATTTACTTAACCCAAACTGATACTACCGATTACCACCGAAAGTGGGCGAAAGCCTTATTCGCTTCCGCCATCCGATGCGTATCATCTCTTCTCTTAATCGAGACTCCACTGCCTTCGGCGGCATCTTGTAGCTCGGCAGCCAGTTTATCCACCATTGTTTTGTATTCGGTGTTCGGTTTAGATTTGGCACCGGTCAATATCCAACGAATAGCAAGTGCCTCGCGTCTATCACCTTTGACTTCAACCGGGACCTGGTAAGAGGCGCCGCCTATCCGGCGTGGTCTGACTTCCATTTTTGGGCTTACGTTTCTTATTGCTGTTTCAAAAATTTCAACCGGATCTTTCCCAGCTCCTTTTATTTTATCGAAGGTTTTGTAGACAATGCCTTCAGCGGTAGCTTTTTTCCCGTCTCTCATCAAACCATTAATAAACCGATGTACCAATCGGCTGCTGAAAATTTTATCCGGTTCCAATTTTCTTTTTTCTACTCTTTTGCCCCTCATATTATTAAATGAAGGCGAAGCATGTGAAAAAGCGACGGTTTAACAATAGTTTAAGTCGCGTTTCATATGCGAGCCTTCTCTGCTCATTCTTTTGATTTCTTACTACCATACAAACTTCTACCCTGTTTTCTACCTTCTACTCCACCAGTATCATAGTGGCCACGGATGACGTGATATTTCACCCCAGGAAGATCTTTTACCCGGCCACCTCTTACCAAAACTATCGAATGCTCTTGAAGGTTATGTCCAATACCAGGAATATAGGCTGTTACTTCTTTTCGGTTTGAAAGACGGACTCTGGCTACTTTTCGCAATGCTGAGTTAGGTTTCTTTGGCGTCATCGTCTTGACTATTACTGCCACCCCTCTTTTTTGAGGGTTGGTGGTTGGGGTCATTCTCCTTTTGGCAGCGTGAAGAGACCCCCGCAGCGCCGTGGCTTTTATCTTCTTTACTACTTTTTTTCTGCCCCTTCGGACAAGTTGATTTATAGTTGGCATTTTATCAGTGAACAGTGATCAGCGAACAGAAAACATCTTAAAAATTGCGAAGCAGATTGGGTTCGAATGATTTAACGATAATTTAAACGAGAGACCGACTGCGAGCAATCTACTAGTACTACTTTGACTCTGTTGAAGATCGCGCTTGATTATATACAAAGCCAAGGTAGCTGTCAACAGCGTAGGAATTGATTTAGAATAGATGCTGTTTTATATTAGGAGTTAACCTTATGCAAATTGGCTATTTTGGTTTGGGAAAAATGGGCTTCAATATGGTGCTGCGGTTACTCGATAAAGGGTACGACGTGGTTGCCTGCAACCGAAGCCCGGAACCGATTAAAGAGGCGGCCAAGGCTGGAGCTAACACTGCTTTTACTTGTGCTGATCTCGCAAAACATTTATCTACTCCTCGCACGGTTTGGATCATGGTCCCGGCCGGAAAGCCAGTGGATGATGTGATCTTTGGCGAAGGCAATTTAGCGTCTCTTCTAGAAAAAGGCGATGCAATAATCGATGGTGGCAATTCGTTTTACAAAGAAAGCATTGCTAGATACAAGAAATTGAAAGGGAAAGGGATTAATTTTTTGGATGTAGGCGTTTCCGGCGGCCCGACTGGTGCCAGGAGTGGTGCTTCGATTATGGTTGGAGGAGATTTAGAGATTTTCAAAAAATACGAACCTCTTTTCAAAGATTTAGCGGTGCCCAGTGGCCATAGATACATGGGGCCAGTCGGAGCCGGGCACTTTGTGAAAATGGTCCACAACGGTATCGAATACGGTATGATGCAGGCAATTGGGGAAGGATTTGAAGTTTTGAAAGCGGCACCGTTTAAACTCGATTTAAGAGCAATTGCAGAAATTTATAGCCACGGAACCGTAATAGAATCTCGACTTATAAACTGGCTCAAGTCTGCTTACAAAACCTACGGCGAGGATTTGGAGGGAATTTCCGGATCCATTTCTCAAAGTGGCGAAGGCAAATGGACCGCAAAAACAGCCAAAGAACTTGGCATTCCGGCGCCAATTATCGAAGGGTCGGTAAAATTTAGAGAGGCCTCTCAAAGTAAACCAAGCTACACTGGCAAAGTAGTTTCGGCTCTGCGCAATCAATTCGGCGGACACGTGGTAACCAAAAAATGAAAATCATTGATATTTCTCTTCCTATTAATAATGGGACTTTGGCTCACCCCTCTGAAAATTTTTTGAAGATTGAGCCCAATCGAACCTTTGAGAAAAATGGTGTTCGTAGCTCGAAAATTACCATTGGCTCCCATACCGGTACTCACATAGACGCGCCTAGTCATTTTTTGAAAAAAGGGAAAGCGGCTGAGCAGACGGATCTGGCTAAATGTATGGGGATTGCTCAAGTATTAGAAATACCAAAAAACGTTGATATAATTGAGAAAAAACATATCAGTGGAAAAATAACCTCGTCATTAGTTTTATTTAAAACCAACAATTCGGGATTGCTAAAGCAGCCCTACACAAAAAGTATCACTACACTGGGGCTTTCGGCCGCCGAATATTTGGCTTACCAAGGAGTAGTTTTGGTCGGAATAGATTATATTGGTATTGAAGCTTCCGGATCAGTAGGTCATCCGGTCCACAATAAATTACTCGAGAAAGAAATTTTGATCCTGGAAGGACTCGACCTTTCGAAAGTAAAAGCAGGAGAGTATCGTTTTCTATGTTTGCCCCTAAATCTCACCGGCCTTGATGGCTCACCAGCTAGAGCTATCTTGATCGTGGATTAAGCTAGGTCGTCCTCGCTTGGTGTGTAAGGAACGGACGGTGTTTCTTCGATAGAAGGTGGATCGCTCTGCTGCTCATCAGAAAATTCTTGGACTCGGCCAATAATTCCATTAATTAACCGTACCTTATGACCTCTTGGGTGAAATCTTTTACCGGTCAGCACGTCTTTCACCACCCCTTCGGTTAATTTACCGCTGGAATAGTTCTTTTTTTCAACAATGCGGACTTTATCTCCAGGTTTTGGATACCGACTACCAATCTCATAGCTCATAAGAAACTTTAGGGACGCAGTGTACCGGCAAAGACTTGCCAGGCTAGAGCGGATTTAGCAAATAAACTAAGTAAAATATAAACTTTTTCTCCAAAAAGATAATCTTTCCAACGGCCTAACTTCATGTATTGCAAATACATGTTGATGGCGAAGCAGTTGAAAAAGATGAAGATTGAGATGTAAATCCAATAGACGAAAGTGGGTATATCTCCTTTTCCAAAGACGGCCGCAGCCCAGAAATACAGCCCAACCGCAACCCAGGGAACGATACCGGCCAAAGAACCAATGATAAACGCAATCCAGTTTGTTTCTTTGGTGGTCTGATTGTGCACTTCCATCGCAAGTCCCATCAGGTTCATAAACGCCACCAGGGCAAAGATCATGATCAGTTGGCCCAGTTCGTAAATCCCAACTAGCATGGCAATGGCCACCATCATGACGCTGGCAGATAATGAGTATTCAACCCAACGAGCCCGGTTCATGCCGCGCTTCAAATCTTCCTCGTAGCCTCTCTGCCAGGCAGTTGCAATGATTAAATGGGCACCGGCGGAAAGAAAGAAAAAGATAACTACGAGAGGGGCAATTGGCAGATTGAATAAGATCTTGCTGGCCGGTTCCAGTGTTTGGTTGGTAAAATTAAACGTCAGGTAACCGGCGGACACCGGGAGGGAAAAATTGGTGCTGAGAAGCAGTATGGCCAAGCCTTGCACGCCGTGCAAGCCGGCCATAATTAGGTTAAACTTACGTAAATTTCGGAAACGATCGCCTCTAAACGGAAACATCTAAATTTATTGTATCAAGAAAAGCAGCAAGAGAGCCAATCTATTTTCGTTCAAAGATAAAATGGAGGAGATGGGCCGGGACGTAAGGAGGAAACGGATCTTCATAACACTTAAGAACTGTAAAATCCTTACCAAATATTTTCTCGATGAGCAGCTGGTTAAAAAGTTGTCCAAACCCAGGAGAATTTTTGTCGCTAAAGACAGAGAGATAAAAATAGCTTTTTGGTTTTAAAACTCGCCGGATATTTTTTAAATAAAGACTCCTATTTTCCGGTAATATGTGGTGAAAGAGACCTCTGTCGATCAGAGCGTAGAACTGTGCTTTTTCAAAAGGTAAATATAAAGCGTCTCCAACTTGAAAATGGACTCTGTCAGCAAAGGAAGAATTTTTAGCAGTTTCCTTTGCCTGGGCGATTGCGGTCTCTGACGAGTCAATACCCCACGCCATGTTTCCTTCTCGGGCAGCTAGAAGTGAGACCCAACCATCACCGCAACCTATATCCAACACATTGAGACCTTTATCGTCTGTAGATTTTTCTTTTAAAAGCTTCAGGAATGAAAGTAGTAGTGGTTCTGGGCCGTGCTCCCGCCAAGGTTTTATGTTTTTTGTAAACATCCGCTCAAAATGAGCGGATACTTCTTTCTGCTCTTGCAAATCCACAAATATTTATTTTATTACAGGAGATGCCCAATTCAAACAAAGAAGCGTGGGATTATGTCCTGGTTACTATATTTCCGGAAGAGTCAAAACACTCTGGCACCATGCTGGCGGGGAAACCTGGAGGATCCACTAGGGAACATTCTGGGGTGCTTTGTCCGTCAAAAACCACGGTCCATTTGCCATTCTCTTTCACGGCGAGCCAATAACCACCACCGACCGTTTCTCCTTTGGAGGTTACCAGTCCCTTGGCGTATTTACCGGTGTTTGTGGAAACATCAACCACTATTATATCTAGAGCTATCCCTGTCTTTTCCGAAACGGCTTTTTTCAGTAGATCCTCATCACTCTCGTTTTGAGTGATTTGACTGCTGGGTATGGTTGATTTTGTGGCTTCGGTACTTTGAGTGGACTGCGGTGCAGTTACTTCTGACTCTTTCTTTTCTTTACCAAGAAAGAGAAGCCATATAATTATAAGGATAAGAAGAAAAATGATGATGACAAGTACCCACCAGTATTTTTTGAAAAAATTTCCCATCTAAATTTTAGTGTACCATCTTTTGATAATTTCTTCTATTTCTAAGCGCCAAGGGAGTTTCTACCCCTCTTTACTTTCCTCAGAAGAGGATTTACTAAAAGTGCGGTGGCACATTTGGCATTTGTAGGTGATGGAGGTGGGTGCAGTATCACCAGGAGTAGGGATTACGGATAAATCTCTACTATTGCAATAAGGACATCTTACTTCGCTCGTCATTTATTTCTTTTTGCTTTGCTTTGGTTTTTTGATTTCGCGTCTTTGTTTACCTTGGGAATGAGCCATATTGGTTAATTATGGTTGGTTGGAGAAAGAAAAGCAAACTCCATGACTGTTTGGGTTACTTTTTCTAGGTTAAACTAGGTAGGCTCCTTCACTATTTTTTAGCTCAGGATAAATTACCTGAATAAGCAAGAGGCTTTTACTACTTCTCTACGTTCAGCACAAGCTAATTGAGGCTGGAAAGCAATCCTTCGATTTACTCAGTAAAGACCACTTCGCGCTCTGCGACCACTAACGTGGGCTAAAAGTTTTGGGGATTTGAAGATGGAAAGCGAATTTTGGCGGATTGAAAGAGGGAAGCGTGCCGTTACAAAGATGCAACGACACGAAGTGTATCACCCGAACTTCCCAAGCTTTTACTTCTCAAAAGCCGGGAGGTCCCTTTTCACCTCTCCTTTTTCTCTCTACAACACTCCCATCGCGAAGAGATCGTCGCAACCAGTGCAGAAATCCGGCAGATCTGGTGAGACACCTTTCTCCGGGAGGACAAAGCAAGGAGCGGTGCAGTACAGGCAGTAGGAATTACCAAGGGGAAGAGCCTCGATCGGGAGCATGGTTTTGCCAACACGTCCCTGGATTCGCTGTTGCACGGACAAGAGTTTGCCGGCTGTCTCCACCGAAACCACTGTACCAGCGTACTTGATAGCCTGGGGCTCACCACCATTTGCGTTTGTCACTCTGTCTCCCTTCACTACTTCACACTTATTTATCCCCAACAAAAAACAGCCCCGAAGGGTTGTCCTTTTTTGGATTCGATCTAATACTAACAGAACCGATAATATTTAGCAAGGTGGGAGTTATTTATTGATCCATTGCTTATCTAAATTAATGAGGTACAATGGAGGTAGTGACCGAAAATATAAAGGACTTTATCGAATTTCATAACGCTCACATCCTCGATTTGGACCTAACTGCAAATTTTCAATCAATATCCGATTTTGCCTCAAAGAAAAATATCGCTCTGGATAATTTATCAATTGAAAAGCACCGCCTACCTTTCATCAATTGGCTCACCAGCCTACATAGCTCTTAAGTTCGCGGCGATCCAAACTTCTGACTTATTTGTTTTCTACTTCTTGGCTAAAAAGACACCGGCCAGTATGATAACCGCTCCGATGAGCAACGGGAAAGTGATTAGCTCTCCCAGTAAAACCGTACCAAATATCCCCGCCACCGCCGGCATCAGGTAGGTAGGTAAAACTGAAGAAGTTGCTCCGTATCTTTTGATGATGGTAAAGGTAAGCCAAAAAGCAATAAATGATCCGACCAAACCATTATAAGTCACCGCCAGCCAACCTTTCCAAGTCACCAGCGAAAGATCTGGTCTCACCAACCAAAAGGCAAATGGGGCCACTACTAAAGCACCTGCCAAAGTTTGCCAAGTACTTACAACCAAAGGCCGTACTTCTTTTAGACGCGCCCGGGTATAAACGGTAGAAAAAGCAATGGCTACCACCCCAATAAGGGAAAGCAGCGGCCCACGGATATCCAAGGTGACTTTTGGTATCCCAGAAGTATTGGTAAAAATGAGAAACAGTACCCCACTTGTAGCCAGAAGCAGCCCGATTATTTTAGCCGCTTTCAGCCTCTCATCCGAAAGTAAAAAATGAGCTACAAGAGCTGTGGCAAGAGGACTCATCGCAATAAAAATCGTAAGCATACCGCTAGAAACAAATTGCAAAGCAGTAGTCAAAGTAAGCAGTGGCACCGCCGCACCAAAAACACCTATCAAAGCTATATCCAGTCTTTGCCTTCCCTGAGATGGGGGTTTTCCTTTAAGGATAAAGAAGGTGAAGAGAAAAGCTAGCGAAGCAATAAGTAAGCGGAAGCCCACCTGTGGAAGCGGTGGGATTTCGCTAATAGCAAATCTTGTTATCACTACCGAGGTACCAAAAGCAAGACCAGTGAGTAATACGAGTACAAATCTGTTCATTGTTTAATTATAAATTAAAAAAGGCGCCAGATATCGGCTATTTTGCACCTAGGCTTTTTTAGCGTTTTTGGCGACGGTAACAGATTTTTCGATCCAGGATACTATCTGGTCTGGATCCTCCATTACCTCGGCAGGAAGTTCGTAGTAGTTCAATTTGATTTTCTTTCCTTTGGCGGTGTATTCAAAGGGCTCGCTTCCGGCTTTTTCAAAGTCAGTTTTGTTGTTTTCACCCACCTTGAAATAAAGCCTACCGTCAGCAATGAGTGCAAAGAAAATACCATCCTTGTAAAGACCCCAGTCGCCAAACATATGCCGCGAAGTAACACCTGGTATATCCCGGAAAACTTCACTCATCACGTAGTCATGAAAAGAATTATCTTTCGCCATAAACAGTAGGCTTACTGTTGGAAAGTCACGGGAATTTTTAGTTGATCATCGTTTTCGTCAAGTCCAGAAGGATTATCTTTTTCTAAAATCAGCTCTCCTTTACTTGTTTTTGGCTTCTCAAACTCTAGAGTAGCTATAAAATCTACAAATTCGCTGCTCATCCACTCCCCTTGAGCTTGAGCGGCGGCAGTTCCCAAAAGTTTACCGTTGCCATCATAAATTTTGATTGGAAATGAAGCCTCGAAAAACCAGCTACCCCGAGCTTTACCTTTGATGGTTAGCGGGCTTTTGATAGTTGCGTTGGGCCGAGGATTTTCGATTTTGATCAAATCTCGCTTTTCCAGTTCATTACCAATATCTTGGGTGAAAGATTTACCATCAGGCGTTACACATCGCGCAGGATAGCTTTCCAATACCGAATAGCCGGCGGCGGCACACTCATCAAAATTTGAGACTGAAGGCTTGGTGTCGGTAGTTTGTTTCCTGCCAAACCATACAAAAGCGGCGGCAACCAAAACAATTATCATCAACAGACCCGGAATCAAAATCTTTTTGTTCATGGACACCAACTTTAGCATATTTACGGCTAAAAAACGAGAGTTTGGAACCCGACACAAAATATGTTATTATCTGCTCAAACAGAAAGAAGCTGGAAGAAGGAGGTGAGTCATGGATTACAATCTCAGTCCGGGAGAGGTCTACATGTTCGCGATGGTCTGGTTCGCAGGCTTCGTGATGCTCCAAGCCACGGTGCTGCAGGCGCTCATAAACAAGGGTCCGGTAGCGCTCTGGTTCAACTGGGTGGCTTCGGTCATGGTAATCGGGTCCGCGGTGATAGTCTACCCAGAGATCATCCCGAAGCTCGGAAGCCACCAGCTAGACATCGTAGTCGCAACCTGGATGGTCGCGGCGGTTCTTCTGGCCCTGGTCGGCATCGTGAACCTCTGGCGCATCGCCCGGATACACAACCGAACAATGACCTAACCTGTCCCTCTCTCGACAACAACAATCCTCACCGGTTTCCCTGGTGAGGCTTCGACTTTTCAGAAATTCTTTTTCTCTTGTTCTATTTTTTGGAGATTTTGCTCTAAGTTTTGGGCGGTTTGCTCATATTGTTGTACTTGGAAGGTGAGATTACTTTCAAAGATATATTTTTTTACCGTCATTGCCGAAGCCAAAAATACCAACGCCACAAAGAAGACAATTAGTAAACCCGTAACTCTATTCTCCATATTACTAATTTAAGTATAGGAGATTATCTTGTATTTGTATAATTCTTAGCGGAAATGGATCTGGCAGACAGAAAGTTCGTGAGCTAGCCAACGACGACCATCTTTTTCGATCAGTGCATCTGCCTCTTTGGGTCCCCAGCTTCCGGCAGCGTAATTTGGAAATTTCGGTGTTGGTTCCTCTTGCCAACCTTTAAGGATATTGTCGACTATTTCCCAGCTGTGTAGCACCTCGTCCACATGAGGAAAAAGAGTCTGGTCTCCCAGCATGATATCCAGCAAGAGCCTCTCGTATGCCTCCGGCAGCGGCTCACGAAAAGCAGCTGCATAACAAAATTCCATATTCACATCGGACACTTCCATTTTTAAGCCGGGCTTTTTGGCGGTCAGCCGAATACCGATACCTTCATCAGGCTGAATCTGAAAGGTAAGCAGGTTTGGCGAGGGTTTTTTTGTCAAATTTTCAAATAGAGCATGGCCGACTTCTTTAAACTGGATGGAGATGCTGGCGAGTTTTTTCGCCAGTCTCTTGCCTGTTTTTAGGTAGATAGGGACTCCTCGCCAATTATCATTATCGATTGAAAGTTTCAGAGCGACAAAAGTTTCAATCGCGGAATCGGTAGCTACTTTTTCCTCATCGCGGTAAGAAACCGCCTCTTCCCCTTTTCCATATTGGCCGCGCACAACGTAGGTACTCACCTGCCTCGGAGCGATCGGACGAATATCCTTTAACAATTGGACCTTTTCGGCTCGGATGCTAGCAGCGTCAAATCTTTTTGGTTCACGCATGGTGGTAACGGCGAGGAGCTGAAGCAGATGGTTTTGGATAATATCGCGTAGAGCTCCGGCTTCTTCGTAGTAACCACCCCGGCTGCCTATCCCGGCTTCTTCGGCCATCACAATCTGGATATGATCTACAAAATTTTTATTTAAGATTGGCTCAAATATTTCGTTGGCAAACCGGAAAGCCAAAATATTTTGGACGCTTTCCTTGGCCAAATAATGATCTATCCGATAAATTTGCTCTTCGGAAAAGACCTGGTCGAGCTTGTGGTTCAGTTGCCCGGCAGTCTTTAGGTCTGCGCCGAAAGGTTTTTCGATTACAATACGGGCTGGATTTTTGTGGTGGTCACAGCCAATATTTAGTTTGTACTTTTTGGCTGCTTCAAAAATAACCGGGAAAAAACTTGGCGCTGTCGCTAGGTAAAAAATGCGGCTAAAACACATACGCCAGTCTTTTTCAATTTTATCCAGCTTATTTTTTACCTCGACAAATTCTGCTTCTTTATTAAAATCGATGCAGTAAAAGTCTAGTCTTTTGCTAAATTTATCCCAAATTTTTCTGTCAATAACACTCTCAGAAGTTTTTTGCAGTGAGGAAAGTAACCCACCAATAAACTCTTTCGTTGATAGGTTTTTCCGCGCCGCTCCTAAAATAATCAACTTATCTGGTAGGAAACCGCGCTTTTCGAGCTCATAAAGCGCCGGGACGAGTTTGGTGTGAGTCAGATTGCCAGTAGCACCGAAGATAGTAATTACACTGGGAGAGGGTATTACTTTTTCCATACAAACTAGCTTACTGGATAAACTTTTTAGCTGCAAGTGGGAGAAAACCACAAAAACGGCCGGGAGGTTGCCGGTAATCCCGCTAAGCGGGGTGTCCAGCAACTTTGACCCGACCAAAGAAGGTGAAAATATCCGTAGAAGCATACAAAAAATATTAAGCGTTGTCAAGTCCTAGAGTAAGAGTAAATACGCTTGCCCGTTAAAAATCTTGAGTCCCATAGCTATTTTCGTGTTTCACTGTGCTTATTGACAGTTGGTTTTTTTGTCCATTAAAATAAAATTGTTAATAATTTATTGCTCCTTGTTCTTCTTATTCCCAAGTTCTAACTTTCCCTGTTAGCTACAACCGAATAAGTAAGTGAGGGCACGACCTCGGGATAGGCCGGGGAGAAAGGAACCAAATGGCAAAAAAGCTTTTTGTAGGTAGTTTACCTTTTGCCACCACTGACGAGGAATTAAACAAAATTTTCTCGGAAGTAGGCACCGTCGAAAGCGCCAATGTCGTTACTGACAGAGGTACTGGTAGGAGCCGAGGCTTTGGCTTTGTGGAAATGTCTTCTGAAGAAGAGGCTAAAGCAGCTATCGAAAAATTAAACGACAGTAAGATCGGCGACCGCTCTATCTTTGTCGCTGAAGCAAAACCACGAGAAGAGCGACCCGACAACGGTTAGTTTGTAGATCTTTCGAACTGAATCTCGTCGCCAATTTTTGTTTTGGATTTTCTTATAGTTCCCACTGGGAGCTCGACTATCGTGCTGTAACGCAGGCTCCAGAAAAAAATTCTTCCTGGTAACAATTGTTCACGCATATCAACGACTCTTCCCTCTCGATCTAAAATTAAACAATCTATTGGAAATCGTAGACCAAAGGTGTGAATACCAAAACGTGTTCTCAATACTATTGCGCGGGGCTTCTTGGAACCAATAAGACCCACCAGCTTTTCCACCAGCGTATTTGCTTCGACCACCTTAGCTGATATTAAAATCTTTCTGGTGTTGTTGAAGATTATCAAGGACGCCAAAGAAAAAGTTGTAGATCGATTTTTCCTGAAGATACTTGGACCCCTTCGAGGAAAAGCTTTTCAGCTTGTTTCTCGCTGCCACCAAAAGCATAGTTGGCCGCAAGCTTCCCTTTTGCGTTTACTACTCGATGACAGGGAATTTTGTGTGGGTCTGGGTTTTTGTGGAGCAAACCACCAACCATACGAGCGTTTTTTATACCAGAAAGCCGCGCCAGGGCACCATAAGTGCTCACCTTACCCTTGGGAATTTTAGCAACAATAGCATATAGTCCTTCTTGATTTAGCATAGATGGCTAGCCTGAGTTATTAACTTTTTTACCACGCTCGTCGTAGTACGAACATTTTTCACAATTTGGATTGTGTCCTGGGTAAGGACCGTTCAGTAACTTGACCATTATACCCAGCTTCTCCTCTATAGCTCCCAAATCTATCTTCACTTTATCTACAAAACTATCGAATTTCACCTCCAATGATGGGTCGTTTTTATCTCTCACAAAATAGTGAAGCAGATACGCTCGGTTTGAAACGTCGTGGCCGTGCTTACTAAACATTAATCCATAGGCAGCTAACTGGTCACGGTAATATTTCTGTTTTTCTTCGCTTGGGGCATTACCCGAGGATTTAAAATCAGTAGGAACAAGGGCGCCGTCTTCTTCTACAAGAACATCATCGATCTTACCTTGAAGTACGTAACCTGCATTTTTATCCACCACCCTCAGGGTGCTTAAATTTTCGCGCCAATCGTTAAGAGTCTTGATGTCCTCAAATGGTCTCATCCGTTCGTCTTCAAGCTCTTTTGCTTCAGGTGGGAAAGTCCCGTTTTTGCGATATTTATCATATCGAGCTTTGAGAATATTATCCATTGCTGTGTTTAGTAAGAGAGGAAGCATGGGGGCCTTCCGGTAATGATTATCTACCCAAAAGCACGACTGACACTCAGTGTAAGTATAAAGTCCGCTTGGGCTCAGTCTCCACAATCCATCGTAGCTTTTCATAATCAAAATTAAATTCTAGCACAATAACTTATTGGAAAAAAGAAAGGAGGTACCGGCGCACCACTAAATGTTGCTGTTAATCAAAATCAGGGGCATTACAGCGGCAACCACAATAAAATACCAACTTAAAATAATTCTTACATCATCCCGCAGTTTTCGTGGCACCACTAGCTTTTCACTGTCCCCAGTTTTTTCATAAAATGGTGAGAAGTATAATTTTCCAAAGGTAGGCTCTCTGACCTCGTTGGCCGTGAAAAATAATATGCCTAGACAATAGAACAATAGAGAAAGAGTCAAGAATAAAGCTATAAGCATAATTTACCCTACCTTAGAGTATAACCCTACTAGCTGCGTTTTTGCAATTATGTGATCGGCCATTGCCTTTTCTAAATCTTCTTTTTGAGCCTGATAGGGAATCTGTAAACTAGTCTCAAGGGCGTAGAGTTTGAAAAAATAGCGGTGAGTCCCTGACGGAGGGCAAGGACCGGCATAACCTACTTCTCCAAAATCCGTAACTCCTTGGGTTGCACCCGGTGGCACCTGCCCTTCATCGATCTGCGCCGTTTGCGGATCAATGTTCCAGGCCGTCCAATGTACCCAAGTTTTGCTCGGCGCGTCTGGATCATCAACAATCAAAACCAGACTTTTTGCTTCGGGAGGGATTTCCGAAAATTCTAGCGGTGGGCTAAAGTTGTTGCCGTCACAAGTATATTTTGCTGGGATGGGACCACCATCTGAAAAAGCGGTGCTTGTTATCTTCATAGCTTAATTATATCTCGCTAGAGAAACAAGCGCGAGATGCCTGCCTGTCGGCAGACAGGTAATCTTGCGATTATAGCTTGAGGGACCAAACCGCGTCTTTACTTTTTATCAACTGCCTCTTTAGAAAGTCTGGACTCCCTGTCTACAAAAAACGAGGAAATAAATAGGATAATTGCTACCACCAGGGCGACCGCGTAAATAATTAGTAAAGTTCTAGTTATATCTTCTGAAATACTCACAACTATCTCTTCTACTGGTACCTGCAAATCGGGCAGGCGTGAATCGGCTACCAACCCACTAGCAATACCAGAGAGTATCCTTCCCAGGAACAAACCCACACCAACCCCCAAAAACCCAAAAAATGTGGGCAGAAAGATAGCTAGCGCTACTCTTCTCAATCTCGATCTCCATCCCTTTACTAATAAAAACAACCCCACTAGAAGTAGGACGCTGATGATACCAAAGATAAGTGGTGTCAGCGTAAACCATCTGTACCAATCTTTTATTGCGTTGGCATTATCTGGCTCAAGTTTAAAGGGCTCGGAGAGTGTCTTCTCTATATCAGTTGGCAGTGGTTGTTTTACCAATTTTTCAGCTCTTTCCGCTAAATCGGCAAAACTAATTTGTGGTGGCTCTTGTCGCTCTCTTGCGAGCCACGAAAAAGTATCGTCTACAAAAGGCTCGACTTTACTCTGCAGATATTTTCCGTCAACTTCCTGAAGTATTATTTTTTTAAACTTCTCTTCGGTCGGATCTTTCACTCGCTTCTCATCGTGTTCCTCCTCTCTATCAATAAGATTTGGAATCTGATCAGCGGCTACTTCATAAATTTCGGAATTCCCAAGTTGGGATTTTACGTAGGAAGGGTTTACAACTGTAGTAACAGCGTAAGTAAAGACTGCTATGGGAAAGGTGAGGCCAAAGAAAAGGAAAACAAGTACTGCTAACAAACCCCGCATTATTTATATTATTAACAAACAAAGGCTTGATTGCAACCTTTGACAGTTTGACAGGGTCCGTCCCTGTCAACCACAGGTGTTAGGGTTCGCAGCCTTTTACACTTTCACCATCTATACAGGTATCGAAACCGGCACCTCCACGTAATCCATCTTGACCTGGACCTCCATCCAGATAATCATCTCCATTTCCGCCTCGGAGAGAATCGGCTCCTTCTCTACCAAACAGCACATCATTATCGTTTCCACCCCGCAGGCTATCGCTACCAGTACCTCCATCAAGTAAATCTTCGCCGTTTCCTCCCCTTAGGCTGTCACCCTCACTACCGCCAAAAAGCTTATCATTACCGTCGTTTCCCCTGAGTGAATCACCACCAGCTCCGCCCAAAATAACATCATTTCCGCTGTTTCCTCTCAACCCATCGCCTTCGTCACCGCCGACAATGCAATCATCCCCACCTCGACCATTTATAGAATCTCCTCCCTCCAAACCGAAAATCAAGTCGTTACCATTGGTTCCATTTATACTATCGCCTGAGGACGTCCCAAAGATAGGGTCGCCGTCAAATTCAATATCGCCACATTCTTCCGGTACTTCTACCGAAATTCCAATGATTATGTCAAAAACAACCTCGTTTTCTTGAAACTCATTGCCGGCCGCCTCATCAAAAGTAGCCTTAAAAGTATAGGCAGTTGAATCACTTGGTCCTAGATCCGACAAAAAGATGCTGTTCATACCAACTGTTTCATCAAAGAAATCTTGCAGACTCTTTGGCCCGGTGGCACTGGTACCACCGTAAAGATCGGTTCCATTTTCAGAAATAATAAAGTCTAATACTGTCGCAAGTTCACCGATTTCACTGGTTTTTTCGCCTCTTACTCCAACAGGCCGAATACCAGCCCCACCGTTTGTTACCAAAACAGGTCTACTTTCCATATCGCCTGGCTTGAAATCACTTATCACAAAGATAGGGTCGCCGCTCGGTACTCCCCAGTCAATAGAAAGATCACCAACTGCATAGGCTGTATTGTTCAAAGAAAAAGATAAACCACCGTTTGCCCAAACCGCGACTGCAATCGCCAGGGAAAGTGAAGCTATTTTTATCAACTTTCGTTTCTTTTTCATTGATTTATTCCTGTGGATTACAGTCTAGTATCTCTACTTTCACAAAATCCCAAATTGTACCGTTACCGCTTAAATGTTGGAAATTTAGGGCGTGACTTCCAGGACTCAGCGAAAAATCAGCTGTTTCCTCAAATCTTTGCATATCTTCCGACCAACCGGCAACGGAAGCCCCTGTCCTTGTGACAGTAAAGATACTTCCCGCATCCAGAAACACTTCTTTTTCCTCCGTTCCTGAACGTCCAGGCCCCCAAGAAAACATAAGTCGCGCATCAGCTGTGCTACCGCTGGTAAATTCGAAATTTACATCGAAGTCAGTAGCGTAACCGTTGCTAAAATTGGAGTTGTAAGGAAATTCGCTATCAAGATTTGTACCAACTACAAACGGGTCTGGGAAGGCGGGAAATATCCCAAATGCACCAGGCCAGTTGAGTTCATCAACCGGATTATCAAGTTGGCTGGATTCCTGATCTCCAATCATAAAGAGTGTACCTTTTTCACAAAAAGAATCGGCTGCTTGGAAAATGTTGCCTGTGCTTGTCTCTGTATCAGAGAAAAAAGCAGCTGTGCTACCGACAAGATAAAGGCTTCCTGCAAAAACCAACGCAATTGGTAAAGCGGCGCTAGTTGCCGGGATTTTCCTGCGAACCTTTCGCAATTCGGAAATTATTGCCCAAGCTTCGGAGATAATTACGTAAACAGAAGGAATAAAAATCATCAGAAAATAACCAAGAGGTTGTTTAGCAAAACTGACAAATCGGCCAACATGAGGAGCAGTCAGGTACACCTTTCCAACTACGTTTTCTTCTGCAACAAGATTTTTATCAGCTTCTTCGTTGGCGTCGCCGCGTGTTTTATAGAAAAATTGGCGCTCTTCTTCCACAGTTTCGATCACTCTGTGACTAACCAATGAATCGCCCGCTGAAAAGGTGATGACATCACCCCGAATAAATCTCGGTGTTTGCATGGGGGCGACAAAATCAGCAGTTGGTTTGGTAAGCACTACCGAACCCACCCCGATCTGGGGTTCCATACTACCGCTTTGGACTACATATAGATTGTAGCCTTGTGGTAATTTCACGTTCGCAGCAAGGGCTACTATTGCCAGCAGTACAAATGCTACAACGGCAAAGTATTTCAATATGTTTATTACTATCACTACCACCTCTCTTCGAAGTTTACCCACCCATAGCTTCAGCGAAGGCGGGTCCGAGGCCCCTTAGGGCAAATTTAGGTCCACCAAGGGGCCTACTGTTTCCAAACCTCGGACTTTAGAACCCTGTTTTGCCAGGGTTGTTTCTGTGCTGTACAACTTCAAATGTCATATCTGCACTTAAACTATCTGTCTGTACTTCGTTACCGACAGTGTCTGGAAGTTCCCAATCAATACCAAAGTAATAAGTAACGCTACCTACTAGACGTCCATCTTGTGCTATACCAGGACAATCACCTCCAGCGTTTCCATCGACTGTTGTACAACTTTCCGCTACATAAACAGCTGAAAGACCCTGCCATATATTGTGCGTTTCACCACCAAGGTCAACCGTACCTTGGGTTACTAATACTGGTTCATCTCCCTGCTGCCAGATGTTGTCACCTTCACCTTCATCTTCTGTGCCTTGAAATCCTACAGTTTGTCCCTGATCTAACCAAATTCTGAAACCGAGATTTTCGCGAAGTTCTCCATCAGGTACCCCAGCATCCCCTGCATCTAGTTCAGCCTGAAGGTAAGTATTTTCTAGATCTTGAACATCACTAATCACCAATCTTCCCCAGGCATCATTGTTGTACACATGAAGGCTAATAGTGCCTTCACCAAAGTCGCCTGGTTTAATATCGTTGAAGTTGAAGAATTTGTGTTGTGGTCCCAAGTCTGTTTCTTCCCACGAAGAATCATCCCAAGGACAATTTGGGTCGTCATCGGCTATTTTATTGTAGTAACAATCATAGTCCACTTTTAGATCCAGCGATCCCGCTGCAAAGACGTTGTCTTGGCTAGTTTCTTGATCAGTGAAGAAGGCGATGGTAGCACCAACGAGAAGCGCCCCAGCAGCGACAAGGGTTATGAGACTGGTTATAATTTTCTTTTTATCGACTCTTTCGAGCATTTTTTTCACCTCCTCTCAGATTTACAAAACAAAAAGCTGCACCCTGTTTGGGTACAGCAAATATTTCTCTAGGTCGGAGCAGACAGCAGGCTCATAATATAAATTTAATTTTTACTTGGGCAGAAAAACTAAACGCGGGCAGAAGAATTCACTTACACTCTAGAGCAATTTAATGCGTCGTGTCAATATAGAAAATACGAAAAAATTAAATCAGAAAGAATTAAATAGAATTTACTCTGAGGTTAGGCGGCCGTGAGTTTTACGCCGGTTGTGGTGCTTGTGCTTTGATTTCTGGGACCTTTACTTCCATCTCTTCCGCTGCAACAACTTTTCCTTCTTCTTTCTTCTCCACGCCACCTTTTCCGTTGATTCGAGCGCGCTCACCAGTGGGGATCAGCCGGCCAATAATCACGTTCTCTTTCAAACCTCGCAGGTAATCGATCTTACCGCTGGTCGCAGCGTCGGTAAGAACCGAGGTTGTTTCCTGGAAACTGGCGGCAGAAAGTACAGACTCAGTGTAAAGGGCGGCTCTAGTAATACCTAGGAGAACAACTGAGGCGGTGGCTGGCTCGCCACCCTCAGCCAAAACCTTAGCATTTTCTATGGAAAATCTTACTCGATCAATTAATTCTCCTGGAAGTAAATTGGTATCGCCAGATTGCTGCACGCGGACCTTTTCACTCATCTTGCGAACGATCGTCTCGAAATGTTTATCATTAATAGGCGCTCCTTGAGACTCATAAACTCTTTGCAACTCCGAAATAATATATTGTTGCACTGCTCGCAACCCCTTAGTTTCCAGCAGGAGTTTCAAATCAAGATGTCCACCGGTTAAAGGTGCTCCGGCTTCGACAGTGTCTCCGGTTTTTACCATAAGTTCGCTGGCTACCGGTATCACGTATTCTTTTTCTATTTTTGATTTTTTATCAAATCCTTTGACTTTTACCTTCCTTTCTTCACCTTCCTCAACAATCTCAACCTTTCCAGCGATTTCGGTCATTACGGCCGGCGTTTTTGGATTTCTAGCTTCAAAAATCTCGTCAACACGAGGCAACCCTTGAGTAATATCCAAACCAACAATACCACCAAGGTGGAAAGTTCTCATCGTCAGCTGGGTTCCAGGTTCACCAATGGACTGGGCTGCAATTACACCAACCGGGGTACCAATTTTCACCTGTTTATTAACACCTAAATCTACACCGTAACAGGCCTGGCACACACCGTATTTGGATTCGCAAGTAAGGGTCGAGCGGATCCAGATACTTGTGGGCTTTAACTTCTCGATTTTTTCGGCTGCTTCTTCAGTGATAATCTCGTTGGCTTTGACCACTCCGCTTTTTATTGCTTTCAGGCTAGTGCGCCCGGCAATTTGGTTGGCAAACGAAGTGGTTCTCTCCTCATTTCGGAAAAATTCGATGCCGTTTGTTGTTTTGCAGTCTTCTTCCCTTACTATAACGTCGTGAGCCACGTCAACTAGCCTTCTAGTTAGGTAACCGGCGTCGGCGGTCTTGAGAGCTTTATCCACCAACCCTTTTCTGGCGCCTCGGGTTGAAGTAAAGTATTCATAAACTTCCAACCCCTCACGGAAATTACCTTTACTTGGCAATTCAACTATTCTCCCCAGTGGGTCAGCAACAAGACCACGCATACCAGCTAGTTGTTTTATCTGATCTCGGCTACCACGAGCGCCGGATTCTTGAATCATCCGTAACGAATTGTTTTTATCCATTCTTTCTAACGTGAGATCGTCTATTTTGGCGGTTAAATTGGACCAAATTTCTTCGGATAGCCTAGCTTTTTCAACAGCGGTGATGAGACCTCGTCGGAAGTTTTTTTCGATAACTTCTACCTTCGCATCGGCTTCCTCTATCAACTTCTGCTTCTCAGGTATTACCTGCGCGTCGGTAATAGAAAGGGAAATTCCAGAAATAGTCGAGTAGCCAAAGCCTAAATTTTTGAGAGCGTCGATGAGATCCACTGTTTTCTCTGGACCAAATTGGTTTTGGCAGATCGTCATGATATTTTTTATGTCCGAACCTCTAATTACTTTGTTTATAAACCGCATTTCTTCTGGGAGAGCTTGGTTGAAAAATATTCGACCGGCGGTGGTTTCAATTACTTCCCCTCGCCAGAACATTTTGATCTTTTCAAGCAAAGCTATTTGGCCTAAATAGTAAGCTCTTACTGCTTCGTCTTCTTGGAAAGTTTTTTCCTTGGAGCCCTCCTTCAACTGTGTCAAATAGTAAAGTCCTAGAAAGACATCTCTGTTCGGCGTCATGATTGGCTCACCGTCTGCGGGGCGGAGTAGATTGTTAGTCGCCATCATCAAATTAATTGCTTCATCCTGAGCAGCCTTTGCCAGGGGAACGTGTATTGCCATCTGATCACCATCAAAATCGGCCCCGTAGCCGGCACAAACAGAGGGGTGAATACCAATGGCGTTACCTTCGGTGAGCACTGGGTAAAATGCTTGGAAACCCAGCCGGTGAAGAGTTGGGGCTCGATTTAAAAGAACGGGATGGTTTTTTGTAATTGCCTCTAAAATATCCCAGACCTCTGTGTCTCGCCTTTCAAAAACATGCTTAGCGCTTTTTACGTTTGGTGCGTAACCTTGAAAAATTAATTCCCGTAGCACGTAGGGTTTAAACAGCTCAAGAGCCATTTCTTTTGGCACCAAACACTCATTTAACTTTGCGTTTGGAGCCACCACTATTACGCTCCGCCCCGAGTAATCAACTCTCTTCCCTAAGAGGTTTTGGCGGAATCTTCCTTGTTTACCCTTGAGCATGTCTGATAATGAGCGGAGCACCTGGGCACCTGCTCTTGTTGGCGAGGGCCTTTGGGTGGAATCAATCAATGCGTCGACTGCTTCTTGAAGCATCCTCTTTTCATTCCTCAAAATAATTTCTGGGGCGCCAAGATCTGTCAGTCTTTTAAGTCGGTTATTTCTATTTATAACGCGTCTGTACAAATCATTTAAATCACTGGTGGCAAAGCGTCCGCCTGAAAGTTGAACCATCGGTCGTAGATCCGGTGGTATTACCGGTAAAAGGTCAAGAACCATCCACTCTGGTTTTATTCCGGCTTGTCTGAAACCCTCAACGACTCGCAATCTCTTCGTAGCTTTGAGTTGTTTTTGGCCGGAAGAGTTTTGGACATCTTCACGCAAACCTACTGACAATTTCACCAGGTCTATATCCTTTAAGACTTCGAGGATAGCCTCGGCACCCATTCCAACCTTCATAAACGATGTTGCACTGTAGGTCGCCAGTTTGTGATACTCATCTTCGGCAATCACGGAGAGTTTCTTTATCAATTTGACCTTTTCACTAGCGGCCTTTTCGAGTTCTTTGAGCTTGGCGAGCTCGTTTTGTTCCTCTTCTTTTAGAGACGCGCGGCGAGATTTTGCCTTTAGCTCTAGTTCTTCGGTGATAAGTTCTTTTTGTTCTTTATTTTTGACGGCTGTCTTTTTAATCTCCTCCTTAAGAGACTTATCAACCTCACCCTGGCTCTTCTTGTATTGCTTTTTTAATCCTTCGGCTTGCTTTTTAAAGGACTCTTTCAGATCTTCCAAGGCTTTCTTTCTTTTTTCCTCGTCAATATCAATCACCAAATAGTTTGCGAAATACACAACCGCCTCAAGATACCTTGGGGTTATATCGAGTAACTGAGAGAGTTTTGATGGTGTACCTTTAAAAAACCAAACGTGGGCCGTGGGAGCAGCCAGTTTTATGTGGCCAATCCTTTCGCGCCTTACTTTCGACTGGGTTACTTCAACTCCACATTTATCACAAATAACTCCTCTGTACCTTATTCGCTTGTATTTGCCGCAGTAACACTCCCAATCCTTGGTTGGGCCAAAAATTTTTTCGTCAAACAAACCATCTTTTTCAGGCTTGAACGTGCGGTAATTGATGGTTTCCGGTTTTGTAACTTCACCGTAAGACCAACTCTTTATATCGTCCGGGGCGGCTAAAACTATTCTCAATGCTTCAAAATCACGCACTTCACTCATTTGTTTTCCCTTCCTCTTGTGGCTGGGCCTGGACTATCTCGAATTCTTTTCTCATTTCCTCGCCTTTTATTACCTCCTCTTCGCCTGCTGCCTGTGCTAACTCTTTCGCTTGGTGCTCTACGTCCTTTGCCTCTTCATCTTTGGGCTCCTCTTCTTTTGCTCCTTTAGTGGCGCCAAGTAGTTCGACTTTTAGACCCAGACCGTTCAATTCTTTAACTAAAACTTTGAACGATTCTGGAACTGTAGATTCGGGGATATCTGTACCTTTAACTATTGCTTCGAACGCCTTCGCCCTACCAATCACATCATCACTTTTAATAGTGAGCATTTCTTGAAGTGTGTGGGCCGCGCCATAAGCTTCCAGAGCCCATACTTCCATTTCTCCGAGCCTCTGACCGCCCATCTGAGCCTTACCTCCTAGTGGTTGTTGCGTCACTAGAGAGTAGGGGCCGGTGCTTCGGGCGTGTACCTTTTCATCCACCATGTGAACCAGCTTCATAATATATCCCAAACCAACGGCTATTGGGTTATCGAAAGCTTCACCTGTTTTACCATCATACAAAGTTACCTTTCCGGTCGTTGGTAACCCAGCCTTTTTCAACTCATCAATAAGGTCTTTTTCCTCAAAACCAGCAAAGGAAGGAATAGCTACCTTGTGTCCCAGTTTTGCTGCAGCCCAACCAAGATGAGTCTCGATTAACTGTCCTAGGTTCATACGAGAAATTACGGAAAGTGGTGAGATAATAATATCTATCGGAGTACCATCTTCCATGTAAGGCATATCTTCTGACGGTACCACTCTTGATATAACTCCTTTGTTGCCGTGTCTACCAGCAAGTTTGTCCCCAATAGTAATTTTCCTGGTCTGGGCCACCTTAACCTTGATCAAACGAATGACGCCTGGTTCAAGTTCGTCCCCTGCGTCCTTTGTCAAAACCTGTATACCAACTACCGTGCCTCTCTCTCCATGTGGCATACGCAGTGATGTGTCACGGACTTCCCTGGCTTTTTCGCCGAAAATTGCTCTGAGCAGTCTTTCTTCAGCAGTGAGTTCTGTTTCTCCTTTAGGGGTAATTTTTCCAACCAAAATATCGTTTGGACCAACTTCGGCACCGAGATAAACAATACCTTCCTCATCCAAGTTGGCCAAAGCTTCTTCCCCGACATTTGGTATGTCGCGGGTTGTCTCTTCAGGGCCGAGTTTTGTCTCATTTACCGAGCATTCGTATTCTTCAATATGGATCGACGTCAAAACATCTTCTTTAACAAGCCGGTCTGAAATAACAATGGCGTCTTCGTAACCATAACCCTCCCAACTCATGTAGGCGATAGTCAGGTTTTGACCCAAAGCTAGTTCTCCATTATCAGTCACCGGTCCATCAATTAGCAGGTCGTCTTTTTTAATCTTTTGACCCACAGAAACTAGAGGTTTCTGAGTGTAACTAGTGTTTTGGTTGGATTTCTCAAACTTCATCAAGGGAAATTTGTGCTCTTTTTTGTCACTACCTTTTACTATTACTTCGTTTGCGTCGACGTAAACGACCTTCCCGTCCACAGGGCTTTTTGTTATTCTACCTATATTTTCGGCTATTAGTTCTTCCATCCCCGTTCCTACGATTGGCGCTGCCGGCCGTACCAACGGTACCGCTTGATTTTGCATATTCGATCCCATCAAAGCTCTATTTGCTTCATCATGGGCAATAAAAGGAATGAGCGAAGAAGAAGCACCAAGCATTTGCCAAGGAGCAACATCTACGTACTCTACTAAATTAGCCGGCCCGCTAAGAAATGAACCTTTATAACGGAGCGGTAACCTTTTATCTAGGACGTGGCCCTTTTTATCCACCTTAACGCTGGCGTGAGAAATATAATGATCCTCCTCATCATCGGCCATAAGCCAAACTATGTCGTTGGTGACTTTTGTCTGACTACCGCTCGCGACTACTTTTCGATATGGAGTTTCCAAAAACCCATACCCGTTGATCCTTGACATCAAGGCCAGATGAGTAATCAGCCCGATATTTGGTCCCTCGGGAGATTTGATCGGATCAATTCTTCCGTATTGTGAGTTGTTAATGTCGTGAACGGAAAAGCTTGCTCTTTCGCGAGTTAAACCACCGGGACCCATCACCGACAATCGGCGCAGATGCTCAAGCTCGGAAAGAGAATTGATCTGATCCATAAACTGTGAGAGTTGGCTACCAGCAAAAAATTCGTTTAGCCGAGCGACTATTGGTCTTGCGTTTATAAGTGCAACCGGGGTAACACTGGTTAGATCTGCGGAAAGACTCATCCTTTCTTTTACGACCCTTTCCATCTGCAGCAGCCCAATCCTAAGGGTATTTTGGACCAATTCACCGACAGCTCTTACCCTTCTGTTACCCAAATGGTCAATGTCATCTGGACTGCCTTCCCCATGATTCAACCTAATTAGTAATTTTATGGCAGCAACTATGTCATCGGGGGAAAGTATCCAATGATCTGGATCGTTGGGAACCGAAAGAGAAAGTCTTTTGTTTAATTTGTACCTTCCAACTTTACCCAAAGAGTATCTTCGGCTGTTGAAAAAGAGGTTCTCCAAAAGTACCCTGGCGTTCTCAAGTACCGGTGGATCACCTGGGCGCATCTTTCGGTAGATCTCCAGAAAAGCCTCCTCTGCGGTTTCGGTGGAGTCTTTACCCAAAGTAACGTCAATGTAGTCATGTTCTTTAGTGGTTTCTATACCCTCAAAAAGTTTTCTAATTTTTTCACTGCTACCATAGCCAATAGTTCGCAAAAAAGTAGTTGCTGGAATTCTACGTTTTCGATCAATCCTAATTGAAATAAGATCGTTCCTGGCGGTTTCAAACTCCAACCAGCTGCCTCTAGTCGGTCGCAGTTCCGCCCTAAACAAATTTCTCCCTGTGGCCGGATCAACATCAGCAGTGTAAAAAATACCAGGACTTCTGGTTAGCTGAGTTACTACCACACGTTCGACGCCGTTTATAATAAACGTACCCGAATCTGTCATGAGCGGCAGGTCTCCTAAAAAGACCTCTTGCTCTATGGTTTCTCCACTTTGCTTATTTTCAAGTCTGCTTTTTACTTTCAATGGCGCTGAATAAGTGCCGCCTTTTTCGATGGCCAGCCGTGGTGTATATTTTGGCTCACCGGTAAAATGCTCGACAAAATAAAGGGCAAAATTTTGCCCGGTGAAATCTTCGATGGGAGAAACCTCGGCTAGAAGTTCCTTGATTCCCTCGTCGAGTAACCACTTATACGAAGCTTTTTGTGGTTCTATTAAATTTATAAGAGGAAAGGTGTTGCCTGCTGTTCCAAAAATTTTCCGTTTAGCCATTAAAACCTTTAGATGAATCCCTAGTAAGAAAAGGCAGGTTACGTCAAAAATAAAAGACGTACGCACAATGTACGTCCAACTTTATATTCAATTACATCTAAAGAATAGTCGCTAAGGACTGTCTTGTCAAGATATTAAATCTATAATAAGAACTGCGATATCTTTTGCTGATGCTCTTTAAAAGTCTCCGAATAATGGGCCCTGCCTTCTTTATCGTGAAGGTAATAATAGTATGGTGTTTCTCTTGGCTCAACCACCGCCCGGATCGACGAGAGCCCAGGGCTGCAAATAGCAGTGGGAGGCAAACCGACTTTTTTACGCGTATTATACGAACTGTTTACCTGAAGATCGTCTGCGGTCAAGTTTTTTCGCCACCAAGTTTTTTCCTCGCTGCTGTATCCCAATGCATATTGGACCGTGGCATCAGCTCCAAGTGTCATTCCTTCCCTCCATCTTTTAATTAGAATCCCAGCGATAGTCGGTCTTTCACTCTCATTTCTACCTTCTCTTTCTACAATAGAAGCAAGTATAAGAACCTGGTCTTTTGTAAGTCTCCTCTTTTTAGCTGTTTCTAAAAGAGCAGCGTTAACTTTTGTTTCGAAATTTTTTCTAAAAATTGCTAGTATTTTTGCTTCATTAGCGTTCGTAGGGATAAGATAGGTGTCCGGGAAAAGCTCTCCTTCCCTAACTTGGGATAAAAATTTCTTTTCGTCTATATCAAAATCTTCTACCAAAATTTCGGCGGTTTGCTCTTTTCGCAAGCCTTCGATTATAGTAACCCATTTATCTATTCTCCCTTTGGTTAGGCTCTGCGCAATCTCCTCAGCGCTATTTTGTCCTGAGAGTTTGAAGCTACCTGCTTGTATTTTTTTATCCAAGCCAGAAAGACCAAGGTAAATTCTAAATATAAAAGCGTTCTTGATTATGCCTTCATCTTCCAGCCGGCGTGAAAAAGAAAGAGCCCCTTCCCCCCTTTTTATCACAAAGACCTTTTCTTTTACCCTTTCACTAACCGGTTTCATCGACCAGTTTACCCAAATGGTCAAAGTCGCTATTGGTATAGCTATTAAAATAAAACCCGTTATAAACAACTTAAACCACCCACCAAAGGGATGTTTTACTGTCCACGAAGAGCGCATCTTATTCTTCTTTTGCTACCTCCACATTTATTCTACTTGCCGAAAGTGGCATCGTACCAAATATTCTAAAGAATGGGGGGTTTAGCTTAATTTCGAACCCGGAAATACTAGCTATTGATTTTAGATGTTTATCGGTGGTACCAAAATCCTTTCCTGAAATATTTCTTGCTAACTCTTCCTTATCTATCTTTGGCACCAAACTGGCTTTTATCTTCCCCGTAACTTTTATATCCTCCTCTCCTTTTTCCAAGATTTCACTTTCCACTATTGATTTTTCCCTATCCACCTCGAAACCACTGGGAACGCTATCACTAATCGAACCTATGAGCAGGTCCTTTAGATCTTCCTCTGAAAAGACGCTCGTCGTCACCCCAACCTCTAAACTTATTCGAAAATCTCCTGCTTCGTCACCAACGTCCTTACTGTATGTTTCATTTACAATCTCAGTCTCCAGACCACCTTCTGGGATGGTAACATCAGGATTTTCCTCCTCTATTTGCTTGCGGGCTTCTTCCTCTAATTTTTTCAAGAGCTCTTGTTTCGCTTTTTTTTGATCATTAGCCGAAACCACTGTAATTTTTTTGCTAGAACCCCCAGTGAAATTAGTTTCACTTTTGGCGAAAACCAAATTTACGTTAGCACTACCGACCCTGAAAACGGTCCCTGTTTTAAGATTCCCTTCCTCGCCAATAGATGTCGCCGTTACATCAACTCCGGCGGATGGGCAATCTTCACATCCAACAGGAGCAGCAGAAACAGTAGCGATATTATCAAGCGTGAATGAGACCTTGGCTCCCGAAACAGTAGTAATCGTCGTCCCTTTGAAGAAAGTCTTTGCGCTTTTTGAATCACGATTTACAATCTTTATCCTACCCTTGGCTGATGTACCTACAGTTTTTGTACCCGTGGCTTTTACCTCTAGAACATCGTCTACAGTTGCCTCAACAGTTTTCAACGGTATAATTACTTTGTCCATGTCTATTTCTTCCTGCGCGGGACTTGCTACTAGAGTGAGCTCTGCCTCTTGGAATCTCTCCTCGGTACGAAGAGTAACAGTAGCACTAGGAACGAGCCAAAAAGCCAAAACCGTTCCAGCAAACAACAGGGCCAAAAGTCCAATTAAAAAGTAAATCCACCTAGGACCTTTAAAAAACTTATCCACAAAGGCAAGTTTTGGTAATTTCGGAAGGGTGAATTTTCCTTTTTTCTCCGGGGGTACTCCCGGTGTCGATGCTGGAGGTGCCTCATGAACTACGTCTTTACCCTCAACAAACCCTAAATTCTTATCGGGTTGCCCCTCTTGTTTTGGTTGTTCGCCGCTTATGATTGGTTTTATTCCCTCATCACCTTTGATCGATATCTTTTTTCCTAACTCGGCGGCCTGGAGATTGATGATCGTTCGGTTGGTCGGGTTTTTCAATATCTCACTACCGGCAAAAATAAAAATTTCAATATCTTTGTCGGGCTCGTTCTTCAGCGCGTTTAAAACATCTACTAAATTGTGCTTTTCAGCAAATTCAAGTCTCTTCATCAGGTCTCTCCTTGTTTACCCAAAGCGTAAACGCCAATGTCAGAAGGTGAAAAATTCTGAACGCTAGAAGCCACCTCTATCTTTGGTGATATTTCAAACCCAAGACCTGCTTTCCAATCAAAATTTTCTAATAGGTCTTTGGCTTTTTCCAAATCAACCCTATCACTATCAGCAAATACCCAAATGAGTGACGGGTATTTGTCTTTCTCGATCTTATTTACCGCTGCTCTCCAAGCAAAGGGAAGTAGTTGTGGCTGCGAAAATCCAAGGCTTACCGGTAATATCTCTGATATATGACCGTCCACAAGAGCGGTGACCTCGCTATTTTCACTACCGACCCGAAAAATAAAAGCATCTTTTAAGTTTTTATTCTCCAAACTTTTCGCTACCGCAAAGGAGCTGGGAAGGACCTTTTCTACTTTCAAATCTATTTCATTCATTAACCTGTCGAGAAGTTCCATTTCTTGACTCTTTTTAAATGCTACAAAGCAAGACAATTCAACTTTTTCTCCTTTTAGGCCAAGGGGGTTGGAGACTTTCACTTTGTCAATCTGGGCGTTAGCAATTGTAGAAAACAGTATCCTTTTCTCACCGGTATCTAAATCATCTACAACCTTGTTTAATATGCCTTCTGTTTCCTTTGGGCTAATTGCCTTTCTGGGATTTTCTCTAGTAAATCTCGCTACAGTTGTAACCGTTTCTAAAGAACCACCTGAAATACCCAATATGCCCGTCGGCGGAAAATCTGGTACTATGGCAGCGAGAGAGTCCAGGGCTTCCAAAACTGCGTCAAATACCTCATCTTGCCTAGAGAAACTTTTTTTACCGATACCTTTCAATCGAATAGCGCCTTTTTCCTTTTCAAAAACAGCGCATGAAATCCTCTCTAACCCTATCTCGATAACTAGAAAGGATTTCTTTTTTGATTTTCTGTTCAAAAAATTGAGAATGGGCATTTTTGGTAGTCTCATACTATTATAGCTTAAAGGGTTGCTCTGATACGTCTTTGCCCGGCACCCAGTGCTTCTTCCTTTATTATTTTAACCCTGCCAACCTCTCCTGTGTGCTTTACATGAGGCCCACCACAGTACTCAATCGAATAGTCACCAATTTTATATATACTCACTTTGTCTCCGTATTTTTCGCGAAACAAGCCTATAGCACCAGACTTATCTGCCTCCTCCTGGCTCATCAGCTCTTTTTTTACCGGTAAATCCTCTCTTATTTTGGAGTTAACAATGGTCTCGACTTTCTTTATTTGCTCCGGTGTTAATTTATCGCTGTGCGAGAAGTCAAAACGAATTCTTTCGGGAGTAATATTGCTACCGGTTTGATGAACATGGTCGCCAAGAACATCCCGCAAAGCCTGATGAAGCAAATGGGTGGCCGTGTGTCCCCGAACAGTAATATCCGAATGATCAGCGAGTCCACCAGCAAATTTCTTCTTCTGTCCTGCTTTTGAAACTTCTTGATGCTTCTTCGCTTCCGATTCAAAATCTTCAATATCAACCAACAAACCCTTCTCTTGAACAAGCTCGATGATCATTTCTATTGGAAATCCATGAGTTTGATAAAGGTCAAAAGCTTCTTTACCTGAAACCGTAGCCTTAGCAATTTCATCTTTGGTGATTTTGATTCCAAACCCTAAACCGGCCGAAGTGTCACCGGAGCCTTTCAGTCTATAGATTTGTCTGAAAATTTCTTTTTTATCAGCTGTTTGCATAATTTTCTGATACTTTTCTTTAGGAATTGAGATCTTTTTATTGAAAATGGATTCTGATTTTCTTAACCCTTCCTCGAGCGCTTTCCGAAATCTATCTTCCTCCTGTTCTAGCTGGCTAAAAATAGGGATCCTATTTTTAAGATCAGGCCAATCATCTTTATATATTTCGACTACTGATTCAGAAATTTCTTTCATAAAGTTTTTGTCTATATCAAGGAGTTTCCCATAACGAATAGCTCGGCGGATAAGTCGGCGGAGCACGTAACCTCGCTCAACATTAGAGGGCGTAACATCGTCGGAAATTAAAAAAACTGCGGCGCGGAGATGGTCAGCGATTATTCTAGCCGAGCGAACATTCCAATTTTGCGCTAAAACGCGTATTTTATCCATGATTGGTCTAAAAAGCTCGGTGTCGTAGACGTTGTCCTTGCCTTGGAGAATTGCGGTAGTTCTTTCAACACCCATACCAGTGTCGACGTTTTTTTGTTTTAGCGGCTCGTATTTGCCGTTGGCTGTTTTGTTAAATTCCATGAAAACATCGTTCCAAATTTCCGCGTATTTCCCGCAAGTCTCTCCGGGTTGGCAATTCTCGCCGTGCTCGGCAGCTCCAGTATCGTAAAACATCTCGGTATCTGGTCCACACGGACCAGTCAATCCAACTGGTCCCCACCAATTATCCTTTTTACCAAGCTTGTAAATTTTGCTCTCGGCGATCCCCAGGCTTTTCCAAATTTCGATTGATTCGGCGTCTTTCGCTACGCCTGGGATATCGCGATCTCCACCAAAAACTGTTACGTAAATTCTTTTTGGATCTAGCCTCAGCTCTTTTGTGAGAAATTCAAACGACCAACCTATTGCTTGCATCTTCCAATACTCTCCCAGCGACCAGTTACCAAGCATTTCGAAAAAAGTATTGTGCCAGGGGTCTCCCACATCATCTATATCGTCGGTGCGGAAAGATTTTTGAATGTTAGCCAATCTTTTACCGGCTGGATGAGATTCACCGAGGAGAAAGGGAACAAGAGGGTGCATACCAGCCGTAGTAAAAAGAACAGTCGGATCGTGCTCTGGAACGAGCGGGGCTGATGGAATAATCGTGTGTCCTTTTTTCTCGAAAAAATCTAAATATTTTTTTTTGAGCTCCCTCGCGGTCATAGGTTTATCATTATATCGCGTTTAGGCGAAACAAGCACGCGAAGAGTTTACTTAGTTTTTTTCTGGAAAAACCGTTTGGGGGTTTTGGAGGTAGTTTTGGAACCATTATCGGCCCTGGCGTCATCTTCCATATCTTCATCATAATCCTCGATTCCAGGCTCAAAGGTAAGCGCTTCATCTATTTTATTTCGGGCTCTACGAACAATATCTTTCCCACCTTCACTATTCAAAAACCAAATCATCCCCACACCGATCAGTAGGCCAAAGAAAAGACCTTTATAAAAATGTCCTTCATGTTCATTCTTCGTGTTTTGACCCGTCATGATCACTCCTTCTTTGCTTTCGAGTAAAATCGCGAAAAATTTCCATCACTTCTTTGACAACACCGACGACTCCAAATAAAGAGCCGGCGGGTCTGGCGATTTTTTCATCGAGAATTTCTATTATTGTGTCAGCGTGATTTAAAATATTGTTGAAGCGACGAAGAGTAATCCTAGCCTCATGAAGCACCAAAATTAGGTAGATTCCTACCGCGATAAGTACTATCGCGACCAAAATAATTATTATTAAGAAAAAAGTTGTAGTGTCCATAGGCAGCTTATGTTTAAGGTAGGCACAGAATATCAGGTCGCAGAGGTTTTGGCAAGGGAGTTTTTTGCCTAGGGAAGATCTAGCCTTGTAAATTCTCTCTCTACTTTTTCTCCTTCTTTACCCAGGGTAAATTCTTTTCCGCCAAAATTTACCGATACTAAGCCGGCATCCTCGGCGATAATTTTTATTTTTTCCGCTGCTTGGAATTTTTTCTTGCTATCGGCCAGCATTAGGCCTTTAAACGTAGGTTTGCCATCGATTTCTATAGTTAAAAATGTCGATCGCCGCGCAATTTTCAGTTCTAGGTTTAAAGGCTCATCTTCCTCTCCACTATTCGACTCTTTCTCCCCAGTTTCTGCCACAACGGTTCTCTTCACGGTTGTTATCTTCCCAAAGCGATTTGCAGATGTAATAGTCAAGCTATTTACTCCTTCTCTCAACCCGACTGTTATCGAAAAACTGCCGCCAGGGGAGACTTGGACTTGCTCACCGTTAACCTTTAGGATGCTGTCGTTTAAAGTTTTCCCGACCACGTTTACTTCATCCGAAGAAATCTTCGTATTGTTTTTTGGTTCCTCTACCTCCAAGAAGGGCGCGGCGGTAAATGATCTATACTGAGAAAATAAATACAGACCGACTATCAACACCAACCCAGAGATAAGAGCGGCCGTAAGTAAGGGTGGTGACAAACGCAATTTTGGTTGTATCTTTTCAGTTTTCTTGGGTAGATGGAGCTGTTTTTTCTCGTCGTACTCTCTACGGAAAAAGGCCAAGACTCTTCTTTCGTCGAGTCCGAGGTAATTTGCGTAATTTTTTAACAGGCCTTTTGTGTAGGTGGGCGCTAACGAACTCCAATTCCCTTCCTCGAGATGCTTTAGGACGCTTTTCCGAATTCTTGTATCTTTTTCCGCCTGCTCCAAAGAGAGGTTCTTTTTTTCGCGTGCTTCAATTAATATTTCACCTACTGTCCGCATAACTTTGCTCGTTGGTGTATCCGCCAACTCAAATTTATTCTGTTTGCTCTTCCTGGGTATTTAATACTCTACTTGGGTCTTTTACCAAAACATCTCGTGGTTTACTACCATCTGACATACCAACCACTCCAGCGGCTTCAAGCTCGTCCAAAAGTCTGGCTGCGCGTGCATAACCGATCCTCAATTTTCTTTGCAAGAGAGAAGCGCTGGCCCGGTCATATTGGGTGACGGCAATTACTGCTTCTCCGAAAAGCTCATCTTGCCCGCCGGGCGTACCAGTTAGTTTGGCTACGGGCATAGTGGTAATCTCTTCAGTATATTGAGGCTCTACTCCGCTCTTGGTAATAAATTCGGTCAGTTTTTTTATTTCTGCATCTGAAACATAAACCCCCTGCAGTCTTTGTGGCTTTGATGCATCCGGTGGGACGAAAAGCATGTCTCCCCGCCCAAGCAATCTTTCTGCTCCTGGTTGGTCAAGAACAACCTGTGAGTCAACCCTACTAGCTACGTTGAAAGCAATTCGGCACGGGATATTGGCTTTTATCAGTCCGGTAATTACGTCAACACTTGGTCTTTGAGTTGCCAAAATCATGTGAATACCGGTGGCACGGGACATTTGAGCTAGTTTTGTAATGGCGTCTTCGACTTCCACGGGAGCAAAATGCATTAGGTGGGCAAATTCATCAATAACTAAAACGATGTATGGCAGAGACTGAAACCCAGCGGCTTCATTGTACCCATCAATATTTCTTACACTCACCTCTTTAAACAATTTATACCTTTTTTCCATTTCAGACAGTGTCCATTTTAGAGCCGAGAGGACTTTTTCTGGCTCGGTGATCACCGGCGTCAGAAGGTGGGGAATATTATTCCAATTAGAAAGCTCAACCATTTTGGGATCCACCAGAATAAATTTGACTTCCTCTGGTGTTGCTCTGAAGAGTAGTGTCGATATAAACGCGTTTATGGCTACACTCTTACCCGAACCGGTCGAACCAGCTACAAGCATATGAGGCATAGCCCCCAGATCTCTAACTACAGACGTTCCGGAGACGTCTAGTCCTAAACCAAGCGAAAGTTTCGATTTTGAATTTCGCATCTGGGAAGCGCTAAGAATGGACTTGAGAGCGACTATCTCCGGGGTGATGTTTGGTACTTCAATTCCTACCAGCGATTTACCCGGTATCGGAGCTTCTATCCTTACCATACCGTTTGGCGAAGAAAGAGCCAAAGCAATGTCATTTGCCAGAGCGGTGATTTTTGTTAATTTCGTTCCGAGAGCTATTTCTAGCGCGTATTGTGTTACCGCCGGGCCCATATTAACTTCAGCTACTTTGGCGCGGATGCCAAAGTTTTCCAAAGTCCTTTCGATTATCGCCGCGTTTTGTTTCACGTCGCCTCGGTTAGCTTTTGACCCTAGATTATCACTTAACAATGTGTACGGTGGGTATTCCCAAACCTGATCGCCACGAAGATTGGTCACCGGCTCACTTGGCATCAGGGGCATGTCTTTTTCCGCTGTTCTTTGGGGACCGTCCATACCTTTGGTAGCAAAGATCGGTTCTTTCTCTTCCTTTTCTCCTTTCTTGGACCAAAGGTCCTTTACATAGGTGACCGTTGCTGTAATTGCTTGACTTGAGAAGCTAAACGCTGTCTCCAGGGAAGTGTTGAAAAATACCACGATTGAAACAAAAAGTAATACTACAAAAACAAATAAAGTCCCCGGGGTTGAAAGTAAGCTTGATAACACTTCGGTGATAAATGATCCTACCACGCCACCGCTACTAGAGGAGAAAATTGATCCTATAGAGAGAACCGAGAGTAAAAAGAGGTAAGAACCAACTACCATATTGGCGTTTATCATCGATGGGCGAACCCTTAGTAAATATAACCCGGTAATGGTAAACCCCAAAATAAGAAGCGGTGTAATAAAGCCTATAAATCTATAAACCTGGTCTGCGATAAAAGCAACGGGAGCCGAAACGTTAAGTATTGAAAGTAATAAAATACCAGCCGCTAGTATGAACCCAAGTCCGGCTAAGCTAGTAACGGTCTTTTTCTTAAGATTGACCTTGAGCAGGTTTTTGAAATACTTTCTCCTTCTGGGCATTGGTAGGCTTAATTATACCCTCAATTACTCTAGGTTTCAAGCAAACTGCGAGGGTTCGAATTAATAACTTAACTTTTTGGCGGCTCTCAGGAACTCTATGTCCCTGCGTTGGATAAACTTACCCTCATAGTTTTGCGGTTGATCTTGCGCCAAAATTTTAATCGCCCCAACTATACCTTCAACCCACTCAACTTCAAATCCCCCCCCTAGTTCGACTTCAGTAAAGGAGGACGGGTGTTGTTTGCCAATCTGCCTCGCCAAAAAGCAATAAGAAGTTTGTCTCAACTTTGGTCGGCCTCGATACTCAACAATTTGCCCAACTTCATCAAGGATTTCAACCTCACAGCCTATTTCTTCTAGTAACTCTCTTTTAAGAGCTCTCTCGAAATCTTCACCTCTCTCAACACCACCACCTGGCAATTTATGATATTTGTAGCGATTTACTTTAAGTAAAGCAGCATGGCCTTGGCTGTCTAGAACAACTACCCTAGCAGCGCGCCTACTTCTAAAGTCTTTTGAATCTGTATTTGGAGATGAAGCAAAAATATCCTGCTCTTTTATGGTAAGCAGAAGTTTCATAGCCCAATCATAACAAATGAGGTTGACTTTTGCTTTCGTTGAATAATCAAGGGTGTTAAATTAAACATCGACGATGACGGGGAGGACCATGGGGCGGCGGGCGGTTTTTTTGAAAAGAAAACGCTCCAGATCTGAAGTAATTTTCTCCCTTACCGACAGCCAGTTTTTCACCTTTCCATTTTTCTTTATCGTCTTTGTCACTACATTTTGAGATTCTCTTATCAGTTGGATGCTTTCTTTCATATAAACAAACCCTCGCGAGATTATTTCTGGTTTTTCCAAGAGAGCGCCTGTTTTCTTTTTTACCGTGACAATAACTACCACAATGCCTTCCTCCGCCAAAGTTTTACGGTCGCGCAAAACGATAGACCCCACGTCCCCAACACCGATCCCATCTACAAATATATTTGTGGTTTCTACTTCCCCATTAACCCGAGCCCCGTTTTGGTCAAACTCTATTATTTCGCCTTCATCAACAATAAAACTTTGTTTCGGAGGGTTGCCGGAAGCTTTTGCAATTTCAACAAACTGTCTCATTTGTCGGTACATCGCTGAAACTGGTACCAAATATTTTGGGCGGGTGAGAGAAAGCATCATTAGAAGCTCGTTTTGAGACCCGTGACCGGAAACATGGAAATCACTTGTGATATCAGAATATTTCACGGCAGCGCCCATACGTGATAAATTATCTACCATTTCATACACTGCGTCTTGATTACCCGGAATGGGATCGGCTGAAAAAATAATTAAGTCCCCATTTTTTATCGAGAAATACTTGTGCTCGCCGGACGCAATTCTGGAAAGAGCGCTACCTGGCTGACCCTGGCTACCAGCTACGATCAAGGTGACGTTTTTGTCCGGAAGATTTCTACTCTTTTCAGGCTTAACTAAAATATCCGAAGGAATTTTTAAGTACCCCAGTTCTGTGGCCACTTGAGCATTTTGTTCCATGCTTCTACCAACAATTACCACCTTACGACCATGACTCATACTAGCATCCACCGCTTGCTGCAATCTGGAAACATTGGAAGAAAATGTTGTGATGATTACCCTACCAGACGCCTCTTTCATCGCTTCATCAAATCTCTGACGGATTGTATTTTCTGATAGAGTTGAGCCAGGTTTTTCACTTCGCAGACAGTCACTCATCAAGGCCAGCACTCCGCGATTACCATACGAAGATAGGGTCTCGCTATCGGTAGTACGACCATCCACTGGGGAGGGATCAAACTTGAAATCACCGGTGTGGATCGTGGTTCCTAGTGGAGTGGTGATGGCAAAACAAACAGAATCGGGGATAGAATGGCTAACTCTGATGGGCTCGACTGTAAAATTGCCTAGCTGATACTTTTTTCTGGGTTCTAGCTCAATAAAAGTAGTTGTCGACAGTTTCCCCGCTTCTTTCAATCGCACCTTGATTAGTCCCGCTGTAAGTTTGGTGGCGTAAATTGGCGCGGTGACTTTGTCAATGATGTAAGGCAGGGCACCAATATGATCTTCATGACCGTGAGTAATGAAATAGCCTCTTATCCTATCCCGCCGATCATTTAAATAAGACACATCAGGGATCACCATATCGACTCCGTAAAGCATTTCTGTCGGGAACCCCATACCGCAGTCAACTAAAATAATATCTTGTCCATATTCATAAACGAACATGTTTTTAGTAACCTGACCATTACCCCCAAGCGGTATAAAGCGTAGTTTTTTTGCTTCCATATTGAGTTTGCTTCCGTTACTCATATTAAAATAGACTACCTTGTCCTTCTTCGCTTTTTGTTTCTCCCAAATCGAGAGGTTTATCCGGGTTTTGTAATAAATCTTTATTTTTCAAAAAATCATTCTCGAGATCCTGACCAATTTTACCGCTGCGTAGTGCCGCTGCAGGATGGTACATAGGCAAGATTGTTCTTCCTCCAACTCTAAAAACTTTGCCATGGACATCAGAAATTTTTTTATTCGGTAAAAAATAATTCAAGCTCCATTTACCCAGTGTAACTACCAGCTTCGGAGAAATTACTGCTAGTTGTTGTTCCAACCAAAAGGTGCACGCGGCTATTTCTGACGGAGCCGGATCTCGATTTTCTGGGGGTCGGTGTTTGATAACGTTGGTGATAAAAACATCTTCGCGTCTCAATCCAACTTTCGTCAAAAGCAAATTTAACAACTTACCTGCATTTCCTACAAAAGGTCGGCCTTGGACATCTTCATGAAATCCCGGAGCCTCGCCAATAAACACTACCTTTGTTTCAAAGTTTCCCTCCCCGGGAACAGCATGGGTAGCGGATTTATAAAGATCGCAACGCTTACAGATTTCAATCGCAGCGGCGAGATCTGTTAATTGGCTTGTTTGACTCATTCAGACTGCTTCGGAAACTTACAAGTTAAATTTACCCTACCTTGTGAATCTATTTCCTTGACCATTACTTTTAGCTTCTGGCCTATTTTAACTTCCTTATTTATATCCTCAACCCGATATGGAGCAAGCTGAGAAATATGCACCATCCCTTCTTTCCCAGGGAGAATTTCAACAAAAGCTCCAAAATTCATTATCCTTTTCACCTCACCAATATATTCCTCGCCTGGTTTGACTTCGTGGGTAAGAGCCTGGATCCATTTTACTGCCTTTTTGAGTCCTTCTTCATTGTTACTAGTCACGCTTACCGAACCATCATCGTCAATATCGATCGCCGCTCCAGTTTCTTCTATGATCCGGTTGATCGTTTTTCCACCAGAACCTATAACCTCACCGATTTTTTTCGGCGGTATGTGGATCATTGATACCTTGGGTGCGTATTTGGAGATTTCTGTTCTTGCTTTTGGCAAGGCCTCCAACATTTTACCTAGAATAAATAATCTCCCTTCTTTAGCCTGCTTTAGTGTCTCGGATAAAACCTTGGGGGTTAGACCGTCTATTTTTACATCCAGCTGTATTGCGGTGATACCGTTTTCGGAACCAGCTATTTTAAAATCCATGTCCCCATAAAAATCTTCTAACGCCTGGATATCGGTTAGAATTTTATATTTTTCGCCTTCAGTCACCAAACCCATTGCTACACCAGAAACTGGAGAGGCTATCGGGGCACCAGCGTCCATCAAGGCCAATGTTGAGCCGCAAGTGGCTGCCATAGAGGTAGATCCAGATGAGGAAAGGACCTCGGAAACGAGTCTGACAGTGTAGGGGAATTTATCTTCTTCAGGTATAACCGGCAAGAGCGCTTTCTCGGCTAGTGCGCCGTGACCAATTTCTCGCCTGTTTGGGGGTCCGACCCGACCTACTTCTCCGGTTGAAAACGGAGGAAATTCATAATGGTGCATGTAGCGCTTCGTAGCTTCGCCTTCCATTCCTTCGATCAACTGCTCTAGGGAAGTGGAACCAAGTGTTGCTACGGTTAGAACTTGGGTGTCGCCTCTACGAAAAATTGCCGAGCCGTGGGTCCGGGGGAGAATACCTGTTTCAATTTCCAACTCCCGAACGTCGGTTAAATTCCTACCATCTGGGCGGTGGTGTTTTTCCACAATCTGCTCCCGCACAAATTGTTTCACCATGTTATCAAACAGCTTACTCATTTCGGTCTTTGGGAGTTTACCTTCGAATTTCTTATAGAGTTCCTCTTTCATTTCGTCAGATAAACTCTCCCGAGCACTTTTTTCAGGGTCAAAAAGATCTTTTTCGAAATTTTTCTTGATATAATCTGTAACTTGCTTCTTTAGCTCCTTTGAACTGTCCTCTTCGTTTCCAATCTCTTTTTCTACACCGGCCTCTTTCTGAAGTAGGTCAAAGAGCTCAAAAACTGCCTTTACTTGTTCCCTGGCAAAATCAATCGCGCCTAAAACTATCTCTTCTGAAATTTCTCTAGAACCTCCTTCTATCATGACTACCTTTTCCCGATTGAACGATACGGTAAGGGACAGATCCGAAAAAGACTCATCGCTTTTGGTTGGGTTCAAAATAAACTCTCCATCCCTGTAACCGACACGGACTCCAACCACCGGCCCACCCCAAGGGATAGGTGATGTAACCAGAGCCGCACTTGTGGAGAGAAGCGACACAATATCAGGATCGTTTTCCTGATCGTAAGAAAGGATGGTTATGATAACCTGAACTTCATTATAATAATCTTTAGGAAAGAGGGGACGGATAGAACGATCTATCAATCTCCCGTTTAAAATGGCTTCATCGGTCGGTCTGCCTTCTCTTTTGATAAACCTCGAGGTTGATATACGACCCGACGCATAAAGCCTCTCTTCATAATCGACCGAAAGAGGAAAGTAATCAAGATCTTCGCGGGGAGGAGCGGAAACCACAGTGGCTAGAACCATAGTATCTCCGTAGCGGCCTAAAATACCACTATCTGCTTGGTTAGCAATTCTTCCACGTTCAAATGAGAGTGTCCTACCACCCCAATTTATTTCTTTTTTTATTAGTTTTGGTTTTTTAGTCATGAAATATCAGCTGCAGTTGGAGATTGATTGGGGAGCTGTGACCTGCAACCAATTGCGAACATATCTGATTGCTAATCACCGGTCCCCTATCATTTCTATCTCTCAACCACAATTATTACATTGTACTACAAGTGTGCAAGAACCAATCCACCCTACGTTGACGTTAGTGGTGGCCAACGAGTGTTACTTACTCAATCCAAGTTTTTGAACTATGCTCTTGTACCTGTCTGGGTCCTTTCTGGTTAAGTATATTAAGATTCGGCGTCTTTTGTTAATCATTTGGAGCAGACCACGCCTTGAATGGATATCCTGCTTATGCCCCTTTAAGTGATCGGACAATCTTTTAATTCTCTCGCTAAGAAGAGCGATCTGTACTTCAGGACTGCCTGTATCGCCTTCATGTTGAGCAAATTCTTTTAGTATTTTTTTCTTCTCTTCAGTTTCTAATGCCATCGGTTTTAATTGCAACTTAGACCGCGTTTTAGCAGTCGTTTAGTTTATATTCGTACGAGCAGGAAATAAAAAGTAATTCAAGTATAACAAAATCGAACCTAAGCTTCAATAAATTTAAGAGGTTGGATTTTTTGACCGAAAAACTTTTGGAGTAAGCCACTCGGCTGGCGCGTCAAACTTTTCTTGTCTTATTTCAAATTTTCTTCCCAATGTTTGTCCTTTTTTAACCTTCGTACAAAAGGCGGCTGCTTCAAAGGTAGTTGGGTCGTTTACTCGAGAAAAATTTTCAGTAGCTTCTCTTATACCTCGCAGCAGGAAATCTATTGAGGAGGGCGGAGACTGCATACCTGTTTTTTCAATAAGATCAGCTATCACGCCACAAACACTATCCGCCGCTTCATTTACTATATTAAGTCGGCCAAACAGTTGGTTTTGGCTCTTGATGTCGATATTCACTACGTCTTTATCTCTTATATAGTCTCTCTCGGTAGCAGTGAGGCTTGACAATGAATCTACACCAAGAGCGACGATGAGATCAACATCGCTACCTTTTTGGAAAACTTTTATATCCTCAGGTTTTATATTTGCGTTCCTCGGGGTGACGACGAAATTAAAATATTCTCCATCCAGATTGTAAGAGACTTTGTCGACTGCATTTTTACGCCAGTTTAAAGAAACCACCAACTTTTTAGGCTCAATTTTGTATTTGACCTTAGTTTCAAACTGACGGAAGTCTTCAGGCAGTTTTGCTCCCGCTACAATTTGAACGTTCTTACCAAAAGTAGCTAAATGGCTTTCAAAAAATAAAGCGGCGTACAATAAGTCCGCGGTTTGGTTTTTATCTGCCAAAACAATAATATTTTTAGCTTGATCTACTAAGTTGGCGAAAAGATTGTAATTTTCTGCCTGTATTTGCATAAAATTGACCGTAGCCCACGAAGTGGTCGCAGGATCCGAGAGTACCTTAGAAACCAAGGTTTCTAATTTACGGAGGATCCCATAGCAACAATTATATCACTCTTGGCAAAGGGCACCTTTTTTTCAAAAATCAGTCCAAATTCTTCCCCTTCGTTAGCTTCGTTTATGTTACTGTCTCGGTGCTTCATCGAAACTATTTTACTTCGTCCAATTTCCTTTCCATCTCTTTTTATTGCCAGTAGATCGCCCTTATTAATCCGACCCGATATTGTCCTGCAACCGGCAACTTTATCCTCCTCGGCCGTAAAAATCTTCAGTATTTCAGCATTGCCTAGGATCTCCTCTTTTACTTCTGGCCGGCTAATCGCCTCCAAACCCTCTTCCAACTCGTCGATTAGCTCATAGATAATATTGTAAGTTCTAACCAGAACTCCTTCTTCGCTGGCGAGTTTGCTAGCGGTGTTTGAGATATTTGCGTTAAAGCCGATGACTAAGGACTTGGTCGCTGAGGCAAGGAGAATATCACTATCAGTAATATTTCCAGTATCAGAATAATATATTTTTACTTGCTGATTTTCCTTTTTAAGTTTCTCTAAAGAACTTGTAATAGCCTCAAGTGAGCCTTGAGCATCCGCTTTTATAATTAGCCTGATCTCGTTTTCTTTCGGCCGTACAAATTTTTCACCTGTCTCAATCGGTTTCTTGCTTTCCACTTTTTCTGTTTCCGCTTCTTTTGAGCTAACCTCCTCACCAACTTTTGGTACGGCCGCAAAGCCCAAAACTTCAACTGGGGTGGATGGCCTGGCTTCTTTCACTGGTACACCTTCATCTCCTACCAACGCCTTTACCTTTCCAGTAGTACTTTTTGTATGCACCGGGTCGCCGATTCGTAATACTCCTTCTTTCACCAGAACCGTAGCGACTGGACCTTTAAATTTATCTAGTTTGGATTCGATAACAACTCCGGAAAAATCTTTTCCTGTCTCTTCTTTGAGCCCTTGCATATCCGCGACTAAATTAACCATTTCGAGAAGATTATCAACACCTTCACCCCTCTTCGCGGAAATCGGAACTACAACAACATCACCTCCGAACCCTTCTACCAAAACTCCTTCCTCCGAAAGTTGCTTTTTGATCCGATCTATATTTGTGCCGGGTAAATCCATCTTATTAACAGCCACGATAAACGGGGTCTGGGCTGCTTTTAGGTGGGCGATACTTTCTTTTGTTTGAGGCATGACACCATCATCGGCGGCTACTACTAAAACAGCAACGTCTGAGACGGAACCGCCGCGGGCCCTCATAGCGGAAAAAGCTTCGTGGCCTGGAGTATCAATAAAGGTTATTTTTCGGCCTTTGTGGGTGACTTGGTAAGCCCCTATGTGCTGGGTTATTCCCCCAGCTTCTTTGGCTGCTACGTGGCTTCTGCGGATATAGTCAAGAAGAGTGGTTTTTCCATGATCAACGTGGCCGAGAATCGCGACGACCGGCGGTCTGCCTGACGGCTGAGCCGTACTTTGTTGTCCTTTTTCAATTGTTCTGCTCTTATTCTTTGCCATAAAATATTTACTTCCCTACCACCGAATCTATTAAAAACTAAAAATGCTAGTTTATTTTTCATCGGTAGCTTCTGCTGGTTGTTTTTCTGCTACTTTTTTCTTACCCTTACTCGTACTGGTTTTGCTCTTCTTGGGTTTTGTCGCTTTTTTTGTCTTGGATGCCGTCTTTCTTGCTTTCTTTGGCTTTTCACTCTCACTTGGAACCTTTTCTACTTCTTGCAGTTTCTCAGCTCCCTTTATATCAATCCTCCAACCCGTCAATTTTGCAGCCAGACGAACATTTTGTCCGTCCTTACCAATTGCTAAAGAGAGTTGATCGTCGGGTACTTCGACCGAAGCTGTTTTCGTTTTTTCATCAACACTCACCTTGTCAACTGTAGCTGGTGAAAGAGCCGCGGCAACAAACTTGGCCGGGTCGTCGCTGTAAGCAATAACGTCTATTTTTTCGTGGCCAAGTTCTGCTATCACCGCCTGGACTCTTACTCCCTTTTGGCCAACACAGCTACCCACCGGGTCAACCCCAGCCTGACGAGATGAGACTGCGACTTTACTTCTGCTACCAGCTTCGCGAGCGATACCTTTTATTTCAACTATCCCCGAACCAATTTCTGGTACTTCAAGTTTGAATAAACCTTCGACCAAACCTTTATGAGCTCTGGAAACAACAATTTCTTGACCTCTAGCTCCCTCGCGGATCCCAACAATATAAAATTTCAATCGTTGGTTTAGCCGGTAATCTTCGCCAGGCATTTTTTCTACCACGGGCATAGTGCTTTCCGTCTTTCCCAGGTCCACCACTATATTGGGGCCTTCTAGTCTCTGGATCATTCCGTTGACGATGGTACCAACTCTTTTTTCAAATTCTGAAAAAATCGCTCCCTTTTCAGCCTCACGGATACGTTGGAGCAGCACTTGTTTAGCTGTCTGAGCAGCGATACGACCGAAGCCAGCGGGAGTGACGTCTTTTTTATTTTCAAAAATTTTTGCCGCGCCGCTTTCCTGATCTATCTCAACCTCAAAGCCTTCCACTTCTCCACCATAATCCTTTTTGTAGGCAGTTTTTATTGCCTCTTTAATTATGTCAACAACCTCTTCGGGTTCTACTCCTCGTTCAGCTGCTGCTTGGTTTAGAGCCGCTGCGAATTCTGTCCTAAGCGCCACGTTTTTGACCTCCTCAACCTAAGAAAGTGGGAGTTTATCCCACTTTTAAAAAGTTAATAAATTTTAGTGTACCAATAATAAATAATTAGCGCGCTTTGGTCAACCCTCCTTCGCTAAAGACTACGAAAGGGTTGATGCCCCAAGCACTTAGTGCGTTGGGGCATCAAGTAACTAGGCGAAAAATCTTGACCGACAAACATATATTGACAATCAAGCAAAAAAGTGGTTAAGTTAAGGTGAAGAAACGAGGAAGGGGTAGCTGACTTCTGTTCGATTTACTCGAGCAGAGGTTTGTAATATGCTGGGTACGGCTTCCAGTTTATGGGCATCCCCCTCCCGCCCGGGCCAACTGGAGTTTACACTCAGCTTCAGCACTTATCTTTTATATACCAGCGGTACGAGCACGGATTAGGCAATTTAGCAATCTTCGACAACGCCTAATACCCTGCTAGTAGGAATGGTCTGCTGCCTGACAATAGAGCAGACCCGATCGGTCGCAACAGCTCAAACTCTTTGACCGATTGGCTTAAATTTGGCCTCGACAGAAGCCGCAACTGTCGTGGTTCGACGCTCCTCTGTCTCACCGCCGCACCCCCTGGCGAGCAATCACTCAGACTCAGGAGCGTCTGAAATCAACCGGGGTATCTTGGAATCTTTCCTTATACCCCTTAGGAAATCAAACCGGTGCTCCTTAACTGGAAAGTATCGGGCGACCTCCTTCTAGTCCGCCGCCAATGGTGGATATGACGCTTTTCGGGTTGGGGCGGCCTGGAAAGCGTCAGCAATCGAGTAGGCGCATCAGTGAGGTGTAATATCCTCTTTGATGCGCCTTCAACTTTTCTATTACCAATTTCGAAAGTCTTATCAATATATTTTGACATTTACTTCCCAAACATGTAAAATACCCCACTACTATTTGCCTGCACGTCCTCATCGGCAAATGCCGCAGTAGGAGAGGGATGTGTTGTGGGATCGTGGGCAAAGAGTTTTCGTTAACATCTGTTTCGCTAGAGCTTGGCGCTAGCTCGCGAGGCAAAAACTCTCTGGCAGATCCTTTGGACATTGCAGGTCGACGTAAGGCCAAAGACTCTGCTTGATCAACGCCTCCCTCGGTAGAACCTCCATGGCTGACTGCCGTTTCTATCGATGAGGTCCGCGGGAAAACCAGGGGCGCAGAGTCTCTCCGAAGACGCTCGCGAGCGACTCTGCGCCTCTTTCATTCCTCGCCTTATTTAATCCCTTAGATTTTTCAACGCTTCTTTCTGTTTTGAAGAAAGCCGTGTCGGGGTTTGTACTTTGACACGCACGTATTGGTCACCACGAGAACTATCGTGCTTTATACCTTTATCTTTTAAGCGGAATTCCGTTCCGGTCTGGGTACCTTCGGGAATTTTTAATTTCATTTCTCCGTCAAGAGTTGTCACTTCGATCGTATCCCCCAGAGCGGCCTGGGAAAAAGAAATCGGCTGTTCATAGTAAACGTCAAACCCGCGGCGTTTGAACTCTTTGTGAGGCAAGACACGGATCGAAAGATAAAGATCACCGTAGCCGCCGCCGCGTTCCCCGGCCTCGCCCAAGCCTTGAAACCGAATAGTATCGCCATCATCTACTCCAGCGGGGATCTTAATTGTCTTCTCGGCGATTGCCTTTGTACGGCCAGAACCTTTACACTGGTGGCATTTTTTCTCTATCGCTTCACCCTCACCACCGCAAGTAGGACACGTACGTGATGTAACTATGTTACCAAAAATAGATTGGGTTGCTTGCTGGATACGACCTCTTCCATTGCATGTAGGGCACTTAGTCTTTTTGCTTCCCAGCTCTGCTCCAGAACCACCGCACACCGAGCAGTTTTCGTGCCGCTCCAGCTCAACTTTCTTTTCTACACCAAAAGCCGCTTGCTCAAAGGGGATGATAATCTCGTAATGAAGGTCCTCGCCTGTTCTCGGTCCACGCCGCGCTGAACCACCAAACGGAGAACGAGCACCAAAAAACTGCTCGAATATTTCAAAGGGATCGGCAAACCCACCAAAGTCAAAGTTGAAATCTACACCTGGGGAGTACTGATAGCTGAAGCCCCCTGGGGCTCCGGCTCCACCAGTGCGAAAGGCATCGTGACCAAAACGGTCGTAGGCTTCTCGTTTCTGAGGGTCAGAAAGCACTTGATAAGACTCGTTTATTTCTTTAAATTTTTTCTCGGCGTCCGCAGATTTATCTACATCCGGGTGATGAGCCCGTGCTTTTTTACGATAAGCGCTCTTTATTTCAGAATCTGAGGCTGTTTTGGAGACGCCGAGGACGTCATAATAATCTTTTTTTGTTGACATTATGAAGAGGATTTTAGCAGATATTTCAAGTGTTTGCTAATTTAAGACTGGCGGACAAATCCAGCTAGAAAGAGGAAGGCTAGGACTACACCAACAAGAAGAAGAACTATAAAAAACAGGGTTTTGTAGGACATCTGGCAAGAGCTTTGTACACCAAATTACCGCTTCTGTCAATAAGCTATAGTAAATTTGAATAATTATCAACAAACAATTTTCAATTATTAGTACACTCACGTTGGTGGTAAGGGGTGTTATAATCCTATAACAGTTCTGTCATCTAAGCTTGGGGGGGAGATCCGATGCAAAAAGTGTTGCTAGTCGAAGACGATGATGATTTCATCGAGGTTGTCGAAATAGGGCTTCGTAGCTATTGCGACTTAATTGTCGCTACGACCGAGGCGGAAGCCAGAGTTCTATTTCGAGAATACCTCGGAACCATCGACATCATCGTGATGGATGCCTGCCTCCACACCACGAAACCGAACACTCAGCAACTAACGAGTGGGTTTCGAGCCCAATTTGACGGGATCATCCTAGCCTCCTCTAGGAGCTCCTACTTTGGCCAACAAATCGTGGAGGCGGGAGCGGATCGGTGGGTACCAAAGCATGAAGTGCTGAAAGAAGTCCGGAAATTAGTTTCCGCCAACTAATCGAGGCTCCTATCCAAGAGGGCGGCTCATCTCGAGTCGTCCCTTTTTACACTTACTTTTTCTCTTCCTTTTTGTCCTCGTCGACTACTTCGCCTTCTACGGTTTCTCCGCTAGCTGGTGGATTCTCTTTGCCCTTATCTTTTTTTTCTTCACCTTCTTTTATTTCTTCTTGCACTCCAGCACCGGTGGTATCAGAGCCTGGGGAACGAGAAGACATAGCGTGACCTATTTTTTGCAAGGAAGCGCTTAGCTCGTCGGTTGCTTTACGTATTTCTTCCAAATCGTCAGCGGCTATTTTTTCCTTAGCTACTTTGGCTTTATCTTCCACTTCTTCTTTTACATCCCCTGGTACCTTGTCACCAGCGTCTTTCAGGGACTTCTCAGCAGTGTAAACCAGGCTGTCGGCAATATTTCGAGCCTCGATTAACTCTTTTTTCTTGGTATCTTCGGCGGCGTGGGCTTCAGCCTCCTTTTGCATTTTCTCGACTTCTTCTTTGGAAAGCCCAGTAGAGCCCGTAATTTTTATGGATTGCTCTTTACCAGTTGTTTTTTCTTTCGCCGTCACGTTGAGAATTCCATTGGCATCGATGTCAAACGTTACCTCTACCTGCGGGATGCCTCTTGGCGCCGGTGGGACACCGTCGAGGATAAAACGTCCTAGGGATTTGTTGTCCGCTGCCATCGGCCGTTCACCCTGCAACACGTGAATTTCAACCGATGTTTGATTATCCGCTGCAGTAGAAAAAACTTCGCTTTTTTGGGTGGGAACAGTGGTGTTTCTAGGAATTAGAACTGTCGAAACGCTACCCAAAGTTTCCACTCCAAGAGACAGCGGTGTTACGTCCAAAAGCACAACATCTTTCATTTCCCCAGAAAGTACTGCACCCTGGATAGCGGCCCCGATAGCGACGACTTCGTCGGGATTTATTCCTTTGTGTGGGTCTTTACCAAAGAAACTTTTTACCTTTTCGGCGACAGCCGGCATTCGAGTTTGGCCCCCAACTAGTACAACTTCATCTACTTTACCGGCTTCAATCTTCGCGTCTTTCAGCACCTGTTCTACTGCTTTGAAACTTTTTTCTATTAACTCCCCGGTTAAGGCTTCCAGCTTGGCCCGTGTTAATTTATGAACCAGGTGCTTTGGACCGCTAGCGTCAGCCGTAATATAAGGAATGTTGATTTCAGTTTCGGTGGTGGAAGAAAGTTCGATTTTTGCTTTCTCTGCTGCATCTCTCAATCGTTGCAAGGCTTGTTTGTCGCTCGCGAGATCAATACCTTGTTCTTTTTTAAATTCAGTGGTTAAGTAATCAATAACTTTTTGGTCAAAATCGTCTCCACCCAGGTGAGTGTCTCCAGCAGTTGCTTTTACTTCGAAGACTCCCTCTCCCAGCTCCAGAATAGTAATATCAAAAGTCCCACCACCAAGATCATAGACAGCAATAGTATGAGCTTTCTCTTTATCTAAACCGTAGGCGAGAGCTGCGGCTGTTGGCTCGTTAATGATCCTTTTGACCTCAAGTCCAGCCACTTCTCCGGCTTGTTTTGTAGCTTGACGCTGGGCATCATCAAAATAAGCAGGAACAGTAATGACCGCCTCTGTTACTTTTTCCCCTAGATAACTTTCTGCATCGCTCTTTATTTTTTGCAGAATTTGGGCCGAAATTTCCTGTGGGGTGTATTGTTTACCCTCCACTTCAACAGTCGCCGTACTGTCCTTACCTTCTTTTATTTCGTAGGGGAGCCATTTCATGTCCTCCTGCACTTGGGTGTCTTTAAAATGTCGACCCATAAGCCTTTTCACAGAAAAAATGGTCTGTTTTGGGTTCACGACTTGCTGTCTTTTGGCCACTCGACCGGCTACCCTCTTCGCTGGATCGACAACTGATGGGATGATGTTTTCTCCCTCAGCACTGTGAATAACTTTTGGCTGGCCTCCTTCAACGACCGCCACCACTGAGTTTGTTGTTCCTAGGTCAATACCAATAATCTTAGAAATACTCTGTTCCTCCTATAATTCTTTGGCTAAGCTTACATCGAGCAACGCTCGTTATAATTTTTGACATATCTTAATCTTCCTTTACGCTTCAAAGATATAATTTTTCAAAATTATCCAAACTATACTAAAAATTAACCACCAAAAAACTACGTCGAGCACCACCGACCAGAAGTTTATATCCAACTTACTTCCGCTTTGGCCTAAAGTATCTCGCGCAAAAGTAAACGGAAATCCGTGCATTTCCCCTCTGATGTAGAAAAAGCTTACCCCAGTCGTAGCTAGTGCTAAAACTAATGTCCATAAAAGTGATAAAACTCTAATCATAATTTAACCTATACTTTCTTTCCTTTTTCCTACCCTTACCTTAGCCGGTCGTAGTATTCTTTCACCTATTTGGTACCCTCTCTCCACCACTTCGATTACTCTGTCGCTCTCTTTTCCTGGTACCACTTCAACTGCTTCGTGTATTCTCGGATCAAATTTATCCTCAGCGCGGATTTCTTCGATCCCCTCTTCTGCAAGTAGCTTCTTAAACTGATCAATCGACATTTCCAATCCCTGCTTCGTGGAAACAGGCGTTTCTTTCCCCATCGACGCCGCTGATTTTTCCAAATTATCCAAGACCGGTAATAGTTCGATGAAGAGTGCTCCTTTTAGATACTGGGCCATTTGTTTTTTGTCTTCTTCCACTCGTCGTTGCAAATTGGCGTAATCTGCGAGCGCTCGTTTGAGTTGTTCCTCCAATTGGTTATTGTTCTTCTGACTCTTCTTTACCTTCTTTACCATTTTTACCAATTGTTGACGAGCTCGGTGAGCAAATCCCCAAAGTAACGTACTGTAGGAACTACGTGCGGATAAGACATCCTGCTTGGGCCGAGAATACCGATAACTCCGGCGTTTTTCTTGCCTGCACCAAATGGTGAAAACACAAAACTGCAGTACTCTAGATATTCATCGCCGAGCTCATCGCCAAGTAAAACAGATACTGGTTCGTTGATCACTGCTTTATCAAGGATCTCATTGATCATTTCGCTGCGATCAGCCATCATTAAAATGGTCTTGGTTAGATCTATGTCGTAAAACTCCGGCATATCCAGAATGCTGTATGCTCCTGATTGGTACAGATCACCCTCCTCAGTAACAGCAAGGGATAAGCTGCCAGATTTTTCGGCTAACTCCCGTGTTGCCTGCTTTAACAGCCGGTGCAGGTGAAAGCGGTGATCCCAGAGATGTTCCTTAATTTCAACTTCGTCCTTAACCGGTAAATTTTGCTCTTTCATTAGTCCCCTAATGTAAAATTTAAAACCGGTTGGGGTGGGAACACGACCCGCACTGGTGTGCGGCTGTTTAAGAAATCCGTCCTGGGTGAGAGCAACCATTTCGTTTCTCACTGTGGCTGGTGATACCCCGAGTGAGTGCTTGTTTACAATGATCTCGCTACCGATTGGCTCGGCTGATTCAATGTATTCCTCAATTATTGCTTTGAGAAGTGTTTTTTGCCGCTCTGTCAAATCCACCATAAAAATGCACCTGCTGTCCAGATATTGAACCTGATACGGTTCGAGAGTAGCACAAATCTACCACGAGTGCTAATGGTTGTCAAGGGTGTTAGAGCTGGTGTGAGGATTGGGATTAGGTTAAAATTGGACTCGTGAGGAAGATTATCGTAGGAAAGATTTTTCTGGCTACATTGGTTCTCGTGGCCCTATTGTATCTTGGCATATCTGTCTATATTGCCAACGCTATGACCTCTCGGCTAGCTCCTAGCATAGAAATTTCGCCAGAGGTTATCTCAAAAAATTATGAGGAGGTAGATTTCCAAGCTTTGGATGGGATCAATTTGAAGGGTTGGCTTTTCCGCTCAAAAGGCAAAAACTTAATTATTATGGTTAGCGGTTTACTACCAAATAGAGCGAACGTTGAGTACCTAGCCCCAATGATTGCTAAAGAATTAATTGAAGGGGGTTACAATGTTCTGCTTTATGATACCCGGAGCCATGGTCTTTCCGAAGGGGCTAGGGTTGGTTACGGTTCAGTGGAAGGAAATGATGTGATGGGCGCGGTACAGTTTGCACAGACTAAAGATTTTGTACCCAAAAATATTGGTATAATTGCTGACTCGACTGGGGCTATTTCAACTCTGATGGTAATTGACCAACTGAAAGAAATTGGTCCAATAGTACTAGATAGTACTGCTACAGAATTTAGGCCTATCATATCCGACCGTTTGTGGAAGGAAAAACTGATCCCACCCTTTTTTCACCCAACCATATTTTTCTTTAACAAAACTTTTTTCGGGGTTGATCTTTCTATCATCCGACCGATCGATAAGATAAAATTGGCTCCAAAAAGAAAATTCCTATTTCTCCACGGGGCACAGGATGAAACGATTCCCTTGAAAAACAGTCAAGAACTTTTAGCCGATGCGAACAAGAAAAGTAGGTTGGTGGTTTTTTATAAAGGCAGCCACATAGAAACCTACAAATCCGACCCCGATCTTTACCGGAAAGAAGTGTATAGCTTTTTGGAAAAAGGATTTCAGCAGAAATAAGTCAACTCAAAAATTGCGTTGCTCACAATAATATTTTAGCTACTAGGATACAAGAAGGGACAAAACCTAGAACCCCAAACCAAAAATTGGGAAGGATATCAACACTACTATTGAGACTGTCAATAAAACTATTTTCCAGTTCTTACTTATCCCCCAACTTAAACCTGAGGCGGCTGCAATAGCTATTATCAACGCAATTACCCCTGGAAGGATTTCCGAAAGTGAAGGATTGGAGTTATCAAAACCAGCCGAGAGCAAAAGAAATACAACCGCGAAAAACAATAGAACAATCCCCACCAATACTGAGACGGCTACGGCAATAATATTCCTCAACATATAATTCAAGTATACCAAAACGAGCTAAACCTTAAACTTTTAGAACCGATAGGAAAGCCTCTTGGGGTATTTGAACGCGGCCGACCATTTTCTAGTCCACGAAGTGGTCGCAGCAACCAAGCGTACTGAAAAACTTTAGTTTTGAGGTACGGGGGTTGCTATACGACTTTCTACTAAATCTTAAGTACAGAGAGAAAAGCCTCCTGCGGTATTAATACCTTACCGACCATCTTCATACGACTCTTACCCTTTTTCTGCTTTTTAAGAAGTTTATCTTTTCTAGTCCTATCGCCACCGTAAAGTTTGGCAGTGACATCTTTTCGGAAAGTGGGGATTTTTTCAGCGGCGATTATTTTCCCACTGATCGCAGCTTGGAGGGAAACCTCGAAATTTTGGCGAGGGATAACATCCTTTAATCGTTCAACCAAAGCTTTCCCTGTCTTGTAAGCTTTGTCCTTCACTACAATTTGGGACAGGGCATCTACACTCTCCCCAGCAACCAATATATCCAACTTAACCGCATCTATGGACTTAAACTCACCGATTTCATAGTCGAAACTTGCAAATCCGGACGATACAGTTTTGAGCTTATCGTAAAAAGAAGACACTATTTCGGCCAGAGGCAGCTGAACTAAAACCCTTACCTTATCTCCAAAATACTCAGCGTCCGTGATCGCCGCCCTATGATCATAAAGCAGTTGGGAGATCGGCCCGTAATAATTTTGCAAACTTACAATGCTCCCTTTTACCCAAGGTTCCTTTATTTCCTTTATCACGGGGGACGAGGGGAAAGAACTAGGATTTGAGATCTCCAGCTTTTCACCGTTTGTTTTTACTAATCTATAAGGAACCGTGGGTGAGGTGAGGATCAGATCCAAATCAAATTCTCGCTCCAGCCTTTCCTGCACGATCTCCATATGAAGGAGTCCAAGAAACCCGGCCCGGACACCAAATCCAAGAACGGGTGAGTTTTCTGCCTCGTAGTGAAGAGCGGCGTCGTTTAATTTCAGTTTTTCCAGAGCATCTTTGAGGGCTGGGAACTCATCCCTATCTACTGGAAAAACCCCAGCAAAGACAAAAGGTTTTGTCTCTTTATAACCCAGGATGGGTTCGGCTTTTTTATCAAGCCTTGTAATAGTATCGCCAACTCTTACGTATTCGACATTTTTTAGTCCGGTTGCTATCCAGCCAATTTCTCCCGCGCGCAGTGTTCCTCTCTCGACTAAACTTGGTGCGAATTGGCCAAGGCTTTCCGCTGTCACGCTTTTGCCAACCCCAAAAAATTCCACTTTTTCGCCTTTTTTTATCTTCCCATCAAAAACGCGTACATAAGCTATGACCCCTTTAAATTGGTCGTAGAATGAATCGAAGATCAGCGCCCGAAATGGTTTTTCCTCTTTTCCGGAAGGATGAGGGACAATTTCAATAATTTTTCCCAGTAATTTTTCTACGCCTTCGCCAGTTTTAGCACTAGCTTTGTAAATCTGACTTTTTTGAAATCCGGCGGTTTCAACCAATTGCTTTTCAACCTCTTCAACTTGAGCGTTTGGAAGATCAATTTTATTTATAACTGGAATTATTTTTAGATTTTGGTTTTTCGCGAGCAAGAAATTACCGAGGGTTTGGGCCTCAATTCCCTTTGTGGCATCCACCAAAAGAACAGCTCCCTCAACAGCCGCAAGTGAGCGTGACACTTCGTAAGAAAAATCGACGTGACCGGGTGTATCAATGAGATTAAGGGTGAAACCTTTGTAAATCATCGTTACTGGTGCGAGTTTGATTGTAATGCCTCTCTCCCGTTCAAGATCAAGCTGATCGAGATGCTGGGGTGACAAGTTTTCTTTTTTGATAGTTCCAGTAATTTCTAAGAGCCTGTCCGCGAGCGTGGATTTGCCATGGTCAATATGGGCGATGATTGAAAAATTACGGATGTTTCCCATAACAATACGTAAACAGCTGAAAATTATTTGGGGTTACTAGCGTCAAATTTTTCCTGGATAATCAGGAATTTCTGCAAACGGCGGATATCGGGTAGAAGTTTGAGGAAATTTTTGAGTTCTTCGCTCTTTAGCCACCAGGTCAGTGCCACGTAAATCGCAAGTCCTAGGATCAGTGCAGCCGCTGTCAGAATAAGAAGATTAAACACCCTGGTCGTATCTATTATGTAATCAATTACATAAGTTCCTCCGATTTTAACATGAAGAGGTATATATAGAAGTAAACCCATCGCAGCCGCCGAAAAAAATATTTTTCCAGCTGGTACAAAAAGCTTATGTTTATCAAAACCGCCCACCTTCCTATGAAGCAGGTAAAGCAGAATAAAAAAGCTAAATATTCCTGTAAATGACGCTGACAGACCGAGCAATGCTACAGGTATTAGGACTTTCGGGGCCACAAAAAATACAAGAAAAGAACTTATCGTAACGTGAAAAATTAAAGAACCTACCGCCACTTTCAGAGGCGTTGCGGCATCGTGCAAAGCATAGAACGTCCTTATCAAAAGGAGGACTCCGCTCTGGGCAAAAATCCCAATTGCAAAATAAGAGGTGGTCACTGCAGTCGCAACAGTAGCATCCCAATCAAAAAACCCGCTGCCATAAATTATTCTAACGATTGGAATCCGTAGTGTCATCAGCAGAATACTCAAAGGAACGGTCAAATAAATTACTTGGTGTAATGTGGTTAAAAATGTTGCCTTAAAATGTTCAAGTTTGTTTGTTGCCCACTCGGCCGACAGCATCGGTAGTGCTGCCGTGGCGAAGGTGACTCCAAATAAACTTATAGGGAAATTTTGGATATCAGCGGCGAAACCAAAAATCCCAGTATTTGCCGATCCGGCCACCAGCAAAGAAGATAGAAATATACTCACCCACCATTCGACCCGCGCCAGTCCAACCCCAATTGCCCGCGGCAAGGACAACTTGATTATGTCTATTACTCCTTTGTCCCTTAGTCTCAACTCGAATTTATATTTAAACCCAAATTTCTTGACTAACAAAAATTGAATCAACATAAAGAAAAAAGCTCCAATTAGTACACCCCACGCTACACCTATGAACCCAAAAAATGGTCGCAACCATAAAATTCCAATGATTATCCCTACGTTGTAAAGAACTGGAGCAATTGCCGGGATAATAAATCTGTGGAAACTTTGTAATACCGAAGTGAAAAAACTACCGATTATTAAAAAGATTTGGGCAATTAATATAACTCTAGCTAGATTTGTTGTTAGCGCGACTTTTTCGGGACTGAACCCAGGTACAACAAATGTTTCGGTGATGGGGCGAATGAAAATAAATATACCAATTGCTAACGAAAGGTAAAACAGTAAGGAAATATTTACGACAGAGTCAGCAATGTTCCACGCTTCCTTTTCCTGTTTATTGTTTAAATAAGTGGTAAAAACGGGTATAAAAGCCACCGACAGCATCCCGGTAATAAGGATACTGGAAAGAAGATCTGGTACTACAAATGACGCTTTGTATGCTCCTATTTGATCGATAGGAAAATAATGGGCTAAAAATCTATTTCTTATTAGACCTAGAACTATTGAGGCTAGGACCAAAAACATCATTATGACTGCGGCTGAGACTATTGTCGTCTGCCGCCGAAATAGGACCTGAGTACTATTTCTGATAAATTGGCGAACCATACTCTCTAAATAATATCAGGAACTTGAATTTGTGCCAACATTTTGTTAACATTACTCACCGTGCCAATTATGTGCGGACACGTAATTGCCAATTTACGAGGGCTCAAATTATGCCAATTATAAAAAGTGCGAAAAAGAAATTACGAGCTGATCTTCGGAAGAAGGTAGTGAATATAAAGGTAAAAGATAAATTTAAGGCAGCGATTAAAGCCTACCGAGCAAAACCATCAAATGATAATTTAGCAAATGCTTATTCAGCGCTCGACACGGCCGCAAAAAAAGGAATTATCCCAAAAAAAAGAGCCGATCGCAGTAAATCTCGTCTAAGCGGCCTGCTGCCAAAAACCAAATCCTCAAAAACCAATCTTGGTAGCGGCAACGCATCAACCAAGACTAACAAGCTCTCGCGAGAAAGACCTAGTCAAAAAGTGCGTTAACTTGCTATACTTAGCTTAAAGTAAGATAAATGGCTAAAGCTGCCCCTAAACCTGCTGAGATTAATATAAACCTAATGCCCGGTGGTGAAAAACCTGCCGGTACTGTTGGAACTGCTGTACATTGGGCTTTAACCGTTGGCCGCTTTTTGGTAATCCTCACTGAAATAATAGCAATTTCGATCTTCGTTTTGAGTATAAAACTCTCAACTGATAAGCAAGGTCTCAAAGAAGACATTCAAGTCCTTACCGCCCAAGTTGATACCGAAGCCGAGTTTGAAAACGAGTTTCGTTTTGTCCAAAACAGAATAAACGAAATAAAAGGTTTAAGAGCAGCGCATTTCCTTAACAACGCCGTGATAGCTGAGCTTCTAAAACTGTTACCTAGAGGAATGAAATTAGATTCGCTAGAAATCAGTAAGAATCAGGTAACCTTCTCTGGGTCTTTTAGATCGCCGAGAGAGCTCCAAACTTTAATATCCAGCTTTTCACAGTCTCAAAAAATTGTCGGTTTAAATATAAGTAATCTTGAGCACCCTACAGAAAAACAATCGGACTTTACCTTTTCGGCTGACGCATTAATAGTGTCAGAGGGTTTTGCTACGGAGGTGCAAAATGGCGGAGAATAATCAATCTAGAAATCAACTTGGCCGAGTACTAAGTGACTCAATTCAAGGAGGTTACTTTTCTATTATAGCAACCCTAGTACTGCTAATTGTGCTTATTTTTTTGATTTATCCCGCGGTGCAGCATATAACAAAGCTAAATAAAGAGCTCGCAGATGCGAAAGTAGTAAAGACTAATTTGGAGAATAAACTCACCAATATACAGCAAGCAAAGTTGAACTTGGACCAAATAAGAGAGGGGCTACCGACACTCGAGCTTGCTCTTCCCTTAGGTTCCGACGTAACTCCGTACTTAAGAAAAATTGAATCTTTCGCAAGAAAATATAAACTTTCCATAACGGCGGTGCAATTTTCGACTGTTCCACTTTCGAAACCAGAAATAGGAGACGATCTTAGAACAAAAGATCTTAGTTATAACCTGACATTGGAAGGTAATTTCACAAACTTTAGAAAATTTCTCAAAGATCTGGAAAGCTTTATAAGGACTAGTGACGTAACTACGGCTAACTTAGCTAGAGACAACGGCGGGGTGGTAAAACAAGCTCTACAAATCACTACGTATTATTTAGGGGAGGATTCAAATGCAGCTGGGAGTGTTTCAAGTCAGAGTACCAGTGGAGGGGTAAATGAGTAAGAAGTTTGTGCCTATTTTAATACTAACCTTAATCACCTTAGTACTTTGGGCCGTTTTCCAAGTGTACAGGATTTTCACAACCGACACCATACCCGCGCCTACCCAAAAACAAATACAAAGTCTTGACCCTAATCTTGATACAAAAGTGCTAGATGATCTAGAAACCACTACAAAATAGTTAGATCTTATGAAGCCACTACTCGACTAATAAATGAGGCCATTGCAAGGTCAGCCCTCATCCCTTCCTTTATGGACACGTCAGTTGAAAGCAAATAGATCATTGCCCTTCTCAAAGAGAGCTTATTCCAAAGCTTCGCTTGACCGATAAGTTTATCTTTGACAAATTCCGGCAGGTTTGCACCAGACAAACTTTCTTTTTTGGCACAATATACAAGAAATAGGCTATGGGTCAAAGCACCGATTATTTTTTCTACCGGCTCTTTGCTGCTTAACAATTCCGATGTTAGATTCTGGGCTTCTTTTTCGTTTTTGTAAAGAATAGCGTCTGATAAGTTAAAGGTAGTGGCTTTTAGCGGCTTACTAAATAGATAGGCTTTTCCCGTCAGCCCTCTAGTGTCAATTTTCTTATCGGACCACAGAATAAGATCCAGATCTCTAGAAATATTTTTTGGTATTTGGGTCCAATCACCACTAAAATGCTCGATTAGTAAAGCGCTTTTTCCGCCAAAAAGGTGAAAGGAAAACTCTTTTAAGATTTTTTCTAAGGCCTTGTTTGTGATAGTTTTTCCACTCAGAGCCTCGATATTTTGGTAGTTGGTCTTTAGTCGAACCAAAAACCTCCTTGATTCGACCACATTTTGCCCATGAACTAAATAGATCATTTTTCTTCCTCCGGAGAAGTTTTATCCAAAAATTCTCTCACTCTTGTCTTTATTTCCTCCCAACCATTTTTTGGAATAATCACGTAGGCACCACCGTAAAGAGTTGCGCTGGGGGTTTGCATAAGCCCGGAGGAAGGATCCAAGACCATGGTTTGAATACTCCCCATATGCACTTCTTTGGAAAGTTTGGCAAGCGCTGGAAGAGAAGCTAGGTCAAAATCTGTTTCCACGGTTTCGCCCAAATTTTTGAATAGGCTGTTTAACTTAAACGGGTCTAGAAGATTTTCAAGAGAAGTGGCCTTTTTTACAAATGCTTGGATTACCCTTTGTTGCCTTCGTGCTCGAGCAAAATCACTACCCTCACCGTTTGTACCACTCCTACTTCTTGCGTATTTAAGGGCTGTTTCCCCATCCATGTGGGTTTTTCCAGCGTCAAAATGAATGTGTTCAAATCTACAATTATAACCTCCCCCAAAACAATTGGCAGCTTCTTTCCCAGCTACTGGATATTTATAATCGTCGAATGTTTTTTCCACGACGATATCTAAACCACCCAGCGTATCTACAGATTTGATGAAACTTTCAAAATCCACTCGTATAGCGTAATGGACCGGTATCCCCAAATGGCTAGAAACTACTTTTTTCGCCAAATTTAAACCCCCACCAGGATGGCCGTACATATCTCCCAAAGAGTAAGTGGAATTTATTTTACCCTCACTCGCTGGAAACCCACTCCAGCCAGGGATAGAAACCCATGTGTCGCGAGGTACAGAAATCATAACCGCCTTTTTTGTCGTTAAATCTACAGAGGCAACTATTATGGTATCTGACAAAAATCCATTGTGCTCTTGTTTACCGCTTGGGCCCAGATAAGTGTAGGGTACGTTTGACCTCTTATCTATGCCTAAAATAAGAAAATTAGTCTTACCGTCGGTCGATTTTAATTCCCCACTGGGGTCGCGAAAAAAGGAAAGTACAGACCCGGGATCCTTCAATATCTGCCCGATTAGATTTGAGATGGGCCAATAAAACGCGTAGCCGAAAATACCGATGATTGAAGCAGCTACCAGCCCAGAAGCAAAAAGAACGATTTTTTTTCGTTTCTTCTTTTTTTGGTTCAGAGCATTAGGTTTTAAAACGCCATAATCTACATATTTCATGAATCAACCATTAAGCTTCGCACTAACTAACAAATCTGAAAAGGTGCCCGGGTCAGTACTTGCCTGGCCAATTAGACCGCCATCAATATTGCTTTGGGAGAAAAATGTGTGGGCGTTGTCGGGGTTGATACTCCCTCCATAAAGGATGGTAACTTTTTTACCTATTTTTTTGCCAATTTTTCCAGCATTTTCGTTTGCAACTCCAGGTTCTTCTGGTCGGTAATCACCACCCCCACTTATTGCGGTCGGCGGTTCGTAAACAAAAACTATTTTTTCGGCTCGATCAATAATTTTCCGGCCGCGTTGAACGTACGAATCCATTTGCTTCAGGTCGCTCACACAAAGAACTGGTGTTATTTCAAATTCCAAAAGCAGATTAACTTTCTGAATAACATCATCATCGTTTTCGCTAAAATACTTTCTTCTCTCCGAATGACCAACTATGCAATGGGTCACCAGCCCGTCCAGCATTTCCACCGTAACTTCAGCCGTATAAGCGCCTTTTTTGAACTTTGAAACATCTTGAGCTCCCAATTTTACGTTTGTACCTTTAAAATAGGAATACGCGGTTGTCAGAGAGGGAAATGGAGGACAGATAGCAATCTCGGACCCACTAACCTTCTCGAGTAAGGGCTTAGCTTTTTCTATCCAGTCAATTGTCTCATTATGTGTTTTAGTTGCTTTCCAATTGGCAACTACGAGTGGCTTCTTCATAAAATCAACCGTCCAACACTTCAATGCCAGGGAGGCTTTTACCGGCGAGAAATTCTAACATTGCGCCACCACCGGTGGAAACGAATTTTATTTTATCAAGTAAGCCTATTTTATTCAAAGCGGCAATCGTATCACCCCCACCGACTATAGAATAGGCTTTTGAGTCGGCAACAGCTGAGGCTACTGCAGCTGTCCCATTCATATACTTACTGTCTTCGTACATTCCCAATGTTCCGTTCCAAACAATTGTTTTTGCTTTTTTAATTTCGTCGTTAAAAAGATCGATAGATTTTCGGCCTATATCCTTTCCGTCTAAATCATCGTAAGCGGCCACTACATTCTCTGGTAAAGTTCTTCTATCCACCTCCAACATTAATTTACCCCCTACCAAAACAGTGTCGGAAACCTTAGAAAGATTGTAGATCGCTGGCAGTTTGGTTTCAAGTTTTGCCCCAGCAATTATTGCAACAAGTGGTCTTGCTGGACGATCAAACAATTTCCCCAATTCTTGAACTTCTCTTAGAAGGTTTATACCGGCAAATGCAGGTAGCAGGCTTGGTATATAGATCATGGTGGCGCCAGCGTGATGAGAAGTAGCAAAGCAATCGTTAACATAAATCTCTGCCAACCCGGCTATCTGCTTGGCAAAATTCTTATCTTTTTTTTCTTCGCCGGGCCAAAAGCGGATGTTTTCTAGCACCGCCAGATCAGTTTGTGGAGGCTTTATCTCTTCCAATAACTCAACCTTTGAACCTAAAAGTTGGGTTAACTTTTCCGTAACAGGCTTGAAGGATAGTGATAAATCCTTCCCTTTCGGCCTTCCAAGATGCCCAAGCAGCAATATAGATGCCCTCTTTCCCTTTAACCATTTTATTGTCGCGGTAGCGACCTGAAGTCGAGTATCATCAGTAACATGACCGTTTTCAATTGGGACATCCAAATCAGCCCAAACTATTACTCTTTTTCCGGAGACATCTGCTTCTTCTACAGAACGCATGTCATCAATTGTATCACCAGATAAACAAGGTTGTTAAGAGGTGTGAGAGGTAAGCTTATGTTTGATTACTTCTTTACTGGTTACTCCGACAAAGCGATCTACCTCCTCACCGTCTTTGAGGATGAGGTAAGTAGGAATGCTCATAACGCCATATTTGCTTGCTTCTTCTTGATTTTCATCAACGTCAATTTTTTTAACTTCGATTTTCTCTGAGAGCTCTTTTTCTAGCTCATCAATTACTGGTTTCATAACCACACATGGGCCACACCAGTCAGCGTAAAAATCAATTAGTTGCAACGCCATAAATAATTGTCCCAAAAATTAGTATATCACAATTTTTTCAGACTTTTGTTACTTTCCTCACGTTTCTTTTTTAGTTATTATGATGACTGTGGATATTTTGACACCGCTTAACCCGTCCCAAAAAAGGGTGGTAGAGTTCTTCACTGGGCAGGCGATTGTTCTTTCAGGACCGGGATCTGGAAAAACTCGCGTAATAACTCACCGAATCGCTTATCTTATAAAAACAAAGAAAATTCCGGCTGATAAAATACTAGCGGTCACTTTTACCAACAAAGCTGCTAGTGAAATGAAAGAACGGGTAAAAAAGTTGTTAGGGCCAGGTGTTTCCCTGCCTACTATGGGAACATTTCATGCAATCTGCGCAAGAATTTTGAGAGAGGATGGCCATCATATGGGTTTGGGTAAAAACTTCGTAATCTTTGATGAATACGATTCGTTGAGTGCCGTCAAAGACTCCATGAAAAACCTTAACATTGATATAAAGCAGTTTTCGCCAGGTAGTGTCCGTGGGGCTATCAGTAGCGCCAAGAATGAGCTTGTTGGACCCAAAGAGTACGATGTTCTATCTCAAGGTTTTTTTCAAGAAGATATTGTTGCTAAAGTCTACGACGACTATGAAAAAAAATTAGCCAGTTCAAACGCTGCAGATTTCGACGACCTATTAATAAAGGTGGCTAATCTCTTCAAAAATTACCCAAAGGTTTTACAAAAATATCAAAATCGTTGGGAATTCATATTGGTAGATGAGTATCAAGACACCAACAAAGTCCAGTATTTATTAACTAAACTTCTTGCTGGGCCGAAACGAAACATCTTTATCGTTGGTGACGCTGCTCAAGCAATATACGGCTGGCGAGGAGCTGATTTTCGTAATATTCTAAATTTTTCTGCTGATTATCCGGAGAGTAAGATTTTTAACCTCGAACAAAATTATCGTAGTACCAAAAATATTTTGGCAGCGGCGACAAAAATTATCGCTCAAAACCGTTCCCACCCTATACTAGATCTTTGGACAGACAATCCGGACGGCAACCCAATCATCTCCTACGAAGCCCAAAATGAAATAGAGGAGGCTTCTTTTATTACTAGAGCCATCGCTCGTCTTTTCTCTTCGAACAAAGGTTATTCTTACAGTTCGTTCGCTGTGCTTTATAGAACCAACGCTCAATCAAGGGCGATTGAAGAAGTTTTCTTACGAGATGGCATTCCTTACTTACTTGTGGGCGGTGTCCGGTTTTACGAAAGAAAAGAGATCAAGGATATACTAGCGTACTTACGGTTGATTATTAATCCGGACGATGAGATGTCCTACAAACGAGTTGTTAACGTACCACCTCGAGGAATTGGTCCCGCTACGATAAAGGGGGACGGCGCGAAATTAAAAGAATTTGAGCAGCTACTTGAGGGCTTGCGTCCCTCATATAAAGAACTAGTTACGATCGACATAATTGATCTTGTTTTATCAAAAATAGCTTACCTTGAGTGGCTTGACGATGGTAGTATTGAAGCGGCGGCGAGAGTAGAAAACGTAAAAGAGCTACGAAGTGTTGCGGCGGAATTCCCAAACCTAATGGATTTTCTGGAAAACGTTGCTCTTCTTGAAAAAGAATACGGACCGCAGAAACCTTCCTTGGGAAAACAAAAAGCAGATGCTGTTACTCTTATGACCGCCCATGCGGCCAAGGGGTTGGAGTTCCCCGTCGTTTTTATAGTAGGAATGGAGGAGGGTTTGTTTCCCCACAACCGCTCAATTTTTGACGCAAATGAGCTGGAGGAAGAGCGGCGGCTTTGTTATGTTGGTATAACTCGCGCAAAGGAACAATTATTTTTCACTTACGCCACAAATAGACTCTACTTTGGGCAGAGAAGTGAGGGGATACCAAGCCGTTTTCTAACTGAAATCCCTCAAGAGCTAATAACGACGATTAAGTTTTGATGCTGTAAGATCTTCTTTACTATCACTGAAATGTTTATTAGAATTTCCTTAGATGAGAACTACTGGCCGTCTCTTTTCTACTGAGAAGCAAGCTCAGGTAAATCTATTGCCTGCAGTACGAGGACTTTTCTTTCTCCTTTTCGGAAGACTCTCTTTTCGGTCTTTAGGTTTAATAATCTTATTTATCTCCGCGGTGTTGGTAATAAGTGTAGGTAATCAAATTGCTCCCGCGTTAAGTATTGGTCTTACCAGACTTGATTCTCTTAGGCTACCAATATCAATTCAGACAATACATTCTCCAACTTCCAAAAACATTAGTGCGGCAGATCTTTTTGAAGCCCAAGGTTTGGTAAAAACCCCCCAAGGACTACTACCCTTTTCGAAGAAACTTAATGTCTTTTCTACTTCTTATGATAAATATTGTAAGGGTTGCAGTAGCACCACTGCTTCTGGACTGCCGACCGGTTTTGGTGTGGTAGCTGTTGATCCAACGGTAATACCGCTTGGTAGCAAACTTTATATTCCTGGTTACGGCGTAGCCACCGCTGGAGATACCGGTGGAAACATAAAAGGTGCTAGAGTGGATCTAGGTTTTGACGATGTAAAAAATGGTTGGTGGTCGGCCCGCTTTGTCGAACTATATATTTTGAAGTAGTATTAAAGTGTGGACATTCGGCAAAGCAGTTTGTGGGCGAAATACCTGGAGGAACTTGGTTGGCAAACACACCCTCTGACTCCAACTTCATTTGCTTACTCCAAAAAGATCCCTGTCATGGGAACAATAGTAAAGATACCTAGAGTCCCTTTACCTCTACCTCTGAAACAAATTGACGCTGTAGTGAAAGAAAACAATGTTTTTTTCGTTAAGCTAGAACCCGCCATAGAAACCAAACAATCCAAGCTCGATAATATTTTATCCCTAATTGAAAATAGTGGTTTTAGAGGCGATCGTTGGCCGCTCTCACCCACCCGAACTATAAAAATTGACCTTACCAAAAGTGAAGATGAGCTCCTCAGAAATATGGAAAAAGACACTCGCTACAATGTACGTTTAGCACAGCGTCGAGGAGTAATGGTAAAGCAAACTGATGATATTGAAGAGTTTAAAACTCTTTACTACGCAACTGCAAAAAGAAAGGGGTTTTGGCCGGCAAAAAAGGAAATAGAGGTTCTCTGGAAAATTTTTCACAAAGGCGGCTCGGCCGCGATACTTACTGCTTATTACAATAATGAGGCTCTCGCTTCTTCTTTACTATTGTTCTCAGAAAAAGCTGGGTACTATCAACACGCGGCTTCCGTAGAAGGACATCGCGACGTGATGGCTCCATATCTACTTTTGTGGGAAGCGATGCGATTCTTAAAGAAAAAAGGCTGCAAGACGCTCGATCTTGAAGGCATTCACGACCCTCGCATCCACTCAACCAGAAATTGGAAAGGCTTTACTCTTTTTAAACGGGGGTTTGGCGGGGAAGAGGTGGAATATATTGGCTCTTTCGTGAAGTACCCCAAGCTTTGGTCAAAAATACTCTTTTTCCCGTCTCGCTTTTTTTGACCAAAGAAAAACCACCTATTTTGGCGGTTGTAAGAAAGGTTGGGGAGGTTTTTTGAGAAGTTCGACTTCTTCCAACCAGACTTCCTATATGTTATAGGCCAGTACCTCCCTGATCTTTATTTTCCGCTCATTCATTCCTCGAGCGGTTAATCACTGCACGTTAACCGTGCTCACCAATCACGGGTGTCTCTTTTCTGAGTGATTTGGAGATGGTCGCTTGGTTTGGCTGGGGCTACACGGTCGTAACGGCCGGTGCCTCTGCGGTAGGAGTGTTCCAAAGGTCCTCGAAGGCTGCAGCCTCGGCTTCTTCCTGATCCCGCTTGGCCTGCGCTTCGGCTTCGAACTCCGCGCGCTTCTCGAGGAAGGCGTGCAAAGGCATCACTGTGACGCTGCGACCCTTACTCTCGAGCGCCTTGGCTGCCTTACCCCTGTGATGGCAACACAAGGTTTTGTACTGCCGCTTGAGTGGATCCCTATTGCTGTCCAGGTCCACGACCACCCAGAGCAGAGGCGAGGGGTCGTTGTCACCCCGGAACGTATAGGTGTCCTGGGGTGCACCCAGAACATCGCAGATTCCGAGAGCGCAACCATACATGTTGCTGTCTACCATTCGATATCCCTCCTTAGGGTAACTGTCACCTCACTAACGGGTGAGATAGTCCGCTTTGGCATCTTGCCAAGGAGCTGCCCAGGAATATGGTTTTCACCTCCTTTTATTTCCTGAGCAAGTCCTTGACGACTTGCGAAGCGGAGGGAGGTTGTTGGTTACCAGACTGATTGGCTTTCGCTAATATCAGTACTCCCCCTGGCAGGTATTTGGTTCTTAGGCGGGTTGGAGAACACGGCGAGGTTGGCGCTCGAACGTCAACCAACTGGATTTCTCCGCTTCCAACTCCTGTCGACTCCGAAGCCTCTGACTACGTGCTTTGCTAAGTGCCTCATCGTAGAGACCTGCTAGCTGAGTCAGGGCTCGGGCCCTTCGGGAGGGAAGACATAGATCATCCAGAAGACCGACTGGGATTTGAAGAACAGCGACTCGGTTTGCTTCAGCCTTTGCAAGCTTTTCCGCGTACCGGCCGTTGTTTCCGTTACCGACATAGAAGTCCCAAGGAACATCGTATTCGGTATCCCGAGCGTCCTCACCGAAGATCTCGTCTTCAAGGCCGCTGGACAGAACTACCTCGTAACCGCAGGCTACGAGTGCTTCAGTCAGCAACCCTTCGTACGGATCTCTCGGAAACCGCCTTGAATAGTTGGCCATAAAACGCCTCCTTTACTAAGGGCCAACACAAGACTCTACTTTTCAAGTTGCGGGGTTGAAACTAACAACCTGTAGTAATCAGATTTAACCCTACAAAAAAAGAATGCGCTTCGTCGCTCAAGATTGTGTCTTTCGTGATTTCCTGCATTCTGCTGGCTACTTCGCGAGAATTTTTTCTCAGGAAGCTGGCAGTGGTATTATTTAATTACGGGTATATAATATCACAAAATAGGCTTAAAGTCAAATCCTATAGGATACTACATACGCTCGAAATTTGCGGGCTCCTTAATTTCTCGAGTATTCACGTATCCTGCGCTAGGCAACTTCTGCCTAGCTAAGTCAAGTTTTATCTTCTAACTAAAGAGAAAGGGCAAATACTATTGTATGCACAGTAATAACACGCCGGGACTCTACCAAAGTATTTTGGGTTGGCTGGGAAATTGTCCTCTTGTAGATTATTTTTAATTCCTTTTGCAGTTTCTTTGATCTCTTCTTCTGTTTTTTCAAGATGTTTCTTTGTAGGTTTGTAACCACCCACTACTCCGCTATCAAGATCGTAAATGCCGACAAAATCTGGAACTACCGGCGGATTACTATTTTTGTAATAAGCCAACGCATAGACGCGAAGTTGGATACTTTCTTTGGCGTTTTTTTCTATCTCTTCCTTGCTTCTGCCCTCAGTACTTTTGAAATCAATTATTTTCACCTTTTTTCTGCCGACATCCACCCGATCGAACCTACCGGTAACAATAGTTCCGCCGACGCTGAAACGAAAATCCTTTTCAATAAAGGTGGGTTTTTGTTTTTTATCTTTTTCACGTCTCCAAAAATCAGCCAAGATCTTTTTCCCTTGTGCTAATCTTCTCTCCTCATGCTCTTGTGAAAGAAAGCCTTCGCCAGTCCAGGCTTTTTCAAAAATTGCTAGGAGTGCTGCGAGTGGCATTTTTTTACCAGCCATTTTGGCCCGGTAAAAAGCGGCCACAGCGATGTGGAGCGCGGCTCCGTAAACCACAGCGTGGTGACGAAGAATAGGCAGTCTCAAAACATGAACGTAGCGATACTTATAAGCGCACGTTTGGTAATCATCAACTGCTCCTTGAGTAAGTTTAATTACTTTTACGCCTGCTTGAGGTAGGTTGCTAGCCGAGGCTGTATGGCCAGCGTGACGGTGGATTTTTTCTAGCGCGCTCGTTTTTTCCACCAGAGCACTGCTGACTGTTTTATCCAGTGCCTCAAGAACAAAAGGAGAAACTTTCTTGGTCCTTTTTCCGCCAATATCACGCGACCAGGTCAGAAACAAATGATCCATCGCCCGCGTCATACCCACGTAAAAAAGTCTTCTTTCCTCCTGCATGTGAAAGTCCCCAGCCGGAAGTGTTTCTTTTATTAGTTCGGCCGGAATAGCAATAACGTCTCTCCTCTCTCTTGAGGGAAACCTGTCTGAAACCAAATTCACCAGAAAAACCACTGGGAATTCCAAACCCTTGGCAGAGTGAACAGTCATGATATTTACTGCATTCGTGTCCGGATCAAATTCGCTAGTTGCGGGGTCGTCTCCCGCACCTCTCATAACCGCGAGCCAATCGGTAAAGGCGCGCACCGATTCATTTTGGGCAATCTCGGAAAATTCGCGGATTTTATCGAAAAACCTGGCAATATTTTGGATCTTTATCTCCGCCTCCACGTTGCCTTTTTGTTCAAGCCGCGATAAGAACCCAGTTCTCTTCAAAAATTCATAGAGCGCCCGGCCGACTGGTTCTTTACGGGACAAATCAACGAGAGAATCTAAATCGCTGTTTATCTTTTTAATTATCTCTTTCGCCTCCGCACCTAGCTCGATCTCTTCTAGATCGTCAATTTTGGTGAGGACATAACGGAGGGTCTTGCTTTTTCTTTTTGCCCAATCCATCACCGCGATCGCGTCTTTCAGAGGCAATTTATAAATTTCACTCGAAGCAAGGTTGTAAAGGTTTGGCGAATCGTCGAAATTGGAAATTGCAGTTAAGAAAGAGATTAAAAGCTTCACTTCTTCCTGGGCGTATAGGCCGCTACTGCCAACAAATTTGTGGGGAATTCCTTTCATGTTGAGAGCTCGCAAAAAGGGATCGGCGTGGGCATTTGCCCGCACTAAAATTGCGATATCTTTGTAGGCCAGCTTCTCCCTTTTTGTTAAATCTTTAATTTTCTTTGCGATAGCATCAGCCTCAACGCTAAGAGTCTCAGCATAAATTTCTTTTGGCGGGCCAGATCCACCAGCCGGCGGATTCTTTTTTACTGATTTTAATTTTTTATCAATTTTTTCACGTACTTCAAGCCTATCTGGATCGTTATGACGAATCAGACGGTAGGCGGAGTCGAGAATCGGTTGCCCGGAGCGAAAGTTTTCCAGCAGAGTAACTATTTTTGCTTTTGGGTAAGTCTTTTTAAACTCCAGCACGTTGCTGATGGCCGCGCCGCGAAAACGGTAAATACTCTGGTCGTCATCTGCCACCACACAGATATTATCCTTTGGTTCTACCAGTAATTTGACGAGTTCGTCCTGAGCCCAGTTGGTGTCCTGGAATTCGTCCACAAGGACGTATTTAAATTGTTTTTGGTATTTTCTGAGAACCCCTGGTTTTTCGCGAAAAAGTCTAAGTGTCAAAGTAATCTGATCGCCAAAATCCACAAGTCCAGCATTTGTTTTTAGTTTCTCGTACTTTTCGTAGACATTAGCAAGTTCTTCCTGTCGTTTGACCTCGGTCTCCCATTCCTTCTTCGTTAAACCAAGTTTCCTTGGAGTAGTTTTTTTCAATTTTCTGACATATTTTTTGTAGTCTGCCGGTGAAATGTCTTCATCCTTACAGCGACTGATGAATTGCAAAATCGCTTCGATAAACTTCGTTGGATTGCTAAGTGGCCGATAATAAGAGGGATCAAAAGCAAAAAGGTTTTGTTGGAAAAAAAGAATTTGGGATGGGCGGGTGAGGACTTTAAAGTCCGGGGATAGACCTAGATCTATAGCGTTTTCTTGCAAGACGCGGTTGCCAAAAGAGTGAAATGTAGAGATCCAAGTGTCAATGTAACCATAGGGAACCAGAATATCGACCCTTTCTTCCATCTCTCCGGCTGCTTTTTCGGTAAAGGTGAGTGCGAGAATTTCTGATGGTTTAGCCAATTTTTGCTCAATAAGGTAAGCGATGCGGCGGGTAATGGCGGTGGTTTTTCCAGTCCCAGCTCCAGCGATTATCAGTAATGGTCCTTCCGTCGTCATTACTGCATCTTTTTGCTGTTTGTTCAAACCCTCTAGTACTTTACTCATGGATAAACCATTTTACCAGATAACTTATCCTGAGCGAAGTGAAGGAAAAAGAAAAACGACCACCACTTCATACAAGACTACACGGGGTCGTTTCTCCTCCTAAGAAAATCAATCCCTTGATTTACTTAGGAGCTCCTAGGGGTCGTGGCATCGCTGTTTCCAGCATCTTCAACGCTCGCCCTAGGGTTGGTTTTGATAACGGAGTAATTCCATCTCCGTGAGCAGAGTCAACGCCATCCTCAAAATGAGGCGGCGTCTCTCCATTTCTTGCGGGACCGGTATCGAGTGCGGTGGCGGGATGACCAGCTTTCCCCCGACTCTAGTGGCAAAAGCTAGGCGAGGATCACCGAGTGACTCCCGTATCGCCTCTACCAGCAGTTCCTCTCTCTTCCAAGGAAGCTGGTTTTCGAGGCTTCGACTTGCTTGTCGCAACCATTCCTCCACCACTTCCTGAACGGTCCTGTTGTTGCACGGCATGACAGTTTCCCTCCTTACTGTGTAGGTAGTCGGTAGGCGGTGTTACCCTCGCTCGGGTACTCACCACTACGCTTCGTGTCGATCTTCCAGCGGTACCTGCCCCGCAGGGTAGTCATCGCAGCGACTACACGCTGTCGCTGAAAGTTCGGATGGAGGTGTTCCTCCCAGAGGCTAGCCTCTGTTAAGATATGATCCTCCGTCACGAACTCATCAATGTGGTCGAGGAGTACATTTAGTACTTTTCCGACGATGCTCCCTTGACGTGGTTCGTCGAACATTCTCTATCCTTTCAAGGTTATTTAGCTAATTTGATGATGGGAATTATACAGGAAATAGGTTCGAATGTCAACCTATAGTGTGTCGTTACTCCTCGGTGATTTCTTCGGGTTCTTCGAGGGTAAGGATTCTACGGTTACGTCAATAAAGAAAATCCGGCTCTTTTAAAATCATCGTCGAAGGCAAAGGCCCGCTTGATATTAAAAGCCTTCATCGCCGCAAAAGAAGTACAGTCTACGTAGGAAACATTTTTTGAGCGTGTTTCTTTAAAAATTTCCCAAGCAGTCTCTTCTAAACTTTCACCCACTCTAACAATACGAATCCTTAAATCCAAATTCTCTCTAAAATAAACGCTGGCTTCTTTGTCAACTTTTTGGCTTATTACAGTATAGCTTTCTGCCAAAATGTAGTTCGTGGTAAAAAAGGGCGCTGATTCTTTTTCTAGATTTAAACTTACTTGAAGTGATTTTTTGTGATGTGGGTCTTTAGGGTTATTTAAAGCTACAAAAGCACTGGTGTCTACAAAAATCATTTTTTCTTCTTTTTATTTTTGTAGAGATAACCCCATTTAGGAGATTTTTTACCATAAAGGTACTCATCGTGTTTTTCAGCTAAATCGACTGGACCGCTGTAGCCAAGCCGTTCGGCTCGCAAGGCCATATCAACTAAAAATCTAGCCGGGTTGCCTCTACTTTCTCTTAATCTTTCATCTAGAGTTTCCCGTACGATTTCGGAAACGCTCCTTTTAGTCTCGGCCGCCTCTTTTTTCAAAATTTTCAAAGTTTTTTCCGGTAAATAAAGCTGGGTCCTTTTCATGGTGTATATAACATACACCAATATTATTTGTGCGTCAAGATGAGAGGAAACTGCGGAAACTTGTCCTGCCTTCGGCTCTGAGGCTTGAGCCTCATCGCTCAGGCTCGAAGAGAGCGAAGTCGAAGGAAAAGAGAAACGACCCGTTTCCAAAAAAGACGCCGGCTCGTGTGAGTCGGCGTTAAGGGCGGTCGTTGCGCGGTTGGATTACAAGACCTCCCCATTCCTTCGTTTCATCACTCCTCCTATCCACGAAGCAAAGCGTCCCGCTAGTATCACCCACCATATGAGGATGGTGAGGATCTGGGCTCCAGGTTCGGTTGGGTGGAGCCACTTCCCTGTCTCGGCCCGAATTTGGTGAGTCAAGTGAGCAAAGTACACCAACCCTCCACCAAGCCAGGTAGCAAGAACGCCCCATACGAGCCAGTCCTGCCACTCCATATTGATCTCCCTTCTAGGTTCTTCCCGCTATCCTTTCGACGCTTCCAAAAAGACTTCCTTTTCGGCGCGGATTTCCTCGTCGATCTTCTCCGAGTTCTCACGCCAGTAGGAAATTGCGGCTTGGATCTACTCTATGCTCCGGTGCGGGAAATAGTCCTGCAGCTTCTCTGCAACTATCTCATCAAGGCCGCGCTGATACTGGTCCGCAATATCCTTGACTCTCACTCTGGTACCTTCGATGGTTGCGAACCCATCTTGTTCTATAACCATTAGTGCTCTCCTCCTAAGTTTCTTCCGTAATCTCTTCGACTTCTTCTACTGCTAGTGGTTCTTCGAGGGCTTTTTTGTCAGCGCTTTTTAAACTTCCGGCGGTGTCGATTTTGGAGTGTAGAGAAATGTAGCGAGAGTTGACTAAGTCGCTAGTGTTTTTTGTATCGTTAATATGTTTGGTGAGAACACGCAAAGCGTCGCCAAATTTTTCACTGTCTCCCTTTATACCGCGAAGGGCGGCGAGGATAGCGCGAGCGCGTTCCTCTATCTTTTTTCCTTCAAAACTCATCAAAATCGCCCGCATATAAGCGTAAAAAGTGGATGGAGAAACCGGCAATACTCGCTTTTTGTGGGCGTAATCAGAGAGTTCAGGCATATTACTCATAATTTCATAGTAAACAGGTTCGCTAGGCACGTACATCAGAGCGTAATCGATCGTGCCTTCTTCGGGTAAAATATATTTCTTAGAGATATCGTCAATATGTTTCTTTACATCTCGGCCAAACTCTTTTTCATAAACCTTTTTCTCCGCTTCACCTTCGGCTTTCATCATTTGTTTAAAATTTTCCATCGGAAATTTTGAGTCGATCGGAATAATGCCGCTCTCTGTCTTTATCGCCGCGTCAACAATTTCTCCGCTGCGAAATCGGTACTGGAGGTGAAAACTTTCCTTTGGTAAAAACTGGCCTAGCAGTTCTTTCAGCACTTGCTCGCCGATATTACCTCTCAGTTTTGGACTACGCAGAAAGTCCTGCAAGTCTTTCATGCTACGTCCAATTTCACTCATGGCCCCTACTTCTTTGCCAACCCCGGCAATGACCCGAGCGGCATTGTCCAACCTTTCATTAATCGCTTTGTTCGTCGCATCGAGTCTGCGTTGCATAGTCTCGGTACTTTTATCGACACTGGTTCTCATTTCCTCTAGCCATTTCATGAGAACCTCACTAGATTTATCCTTGTCCTTTTCTTCTTTGATAGACTGGAATTGCCGAAACAGAAAGATAAAACCAACCACCACCACGGCTATTAAAATAAACAGTAAAGTATTCTGATCCATTAGTTTTCCAATATTAACAAGAAAGGCTTTGGTTGTAAACTGAGGCTAGATGGGGCAAAATGAAAATACATGAAATTTTTTGTCGCAGTTTTCTTTCTAATCGCTGCTTTCTCTTGGGCTGCTTTTGCTTATCTTATCTGGTTTGTTCCACCGGATATCGAAGGCCAATTGGCAATTTCTAATATCCTTTATGTTTTCCTTTCTGGCTTTCTGGCGTTAGGAATCAGTGTCTCTTTGGTACTTTATTTTTTTGAAAATTTTCTCGCTCCTAAAAGCAGAGCAACCGGCGCCCAATCACAGCCGCGAAGACTTTTTTTTAGATCGTTAAGGCGCGGTTTTTTATTTTCACTAGTAACCACTAGCGTAGTAGCTTTGAACGTATTAAATCTCTCGAACATATTAAACGTTGGGCTTGTCGTTGGTATCGCAATTCTGGTTGAGATATACTTATCAAGCCGTTGATCTTGCTTGGTAGAGATAGCACGCTTCATACTTCAAAATACAGGATTTTTCAGTATTCACGCGCGCTGCCTGACCGTCCGGCAGGCGGGCGACCACTTCCTCCGATCAAATCGGAGTTCGTGGGCTAATAAAGTTGCGTGATAGAGGCAAAGAATAATAAAATACGCAAATCTATGAACGAATCGAAAAAATTCTTTGTAACCACACCTATTTATTACATAAACGACGTGCCGCACATAGGTCATGCCTATGCGACTTTCGCTGCTGATATTTTGGCTAGATACCACCAGCAAAAAGGTGTCGAAACGTTTCTATTAACTGGCAGCGATGAGAATTCTCAAAAGACGGTTGAAGCCGCTGGGAAAAAGAACTTGCCAGTCGAAAAATATGCCGATGTTATGGCAAAAACGTGGCAAAAAACCTGGCGAAAACTCAACATTGCTGATGGAAAGTTTGGTTTTGTTAGAACAACAACAAAGAAACATGAAAAATTTGTCCAAGAAATTTTTCAAAAGATCTACGACGCTGGTCTTATTGAACAAGGAACTTATAAAGGTCTCTACTGCTTAGGACACGAGGCCTTTATCAAAAATGAGGACTTGGATGAAAAAGGACTTTGCCCTGATCATAAAACTAAACCTGAGGTTTTGGAAGAAAAAAATTATTTTTTCAAATTAAAAGATTTTACAGACAAACTCCTAGTCCTTTACGAGGAAAATAAAAGCTTTATAGAACCTCCTGAAAGAAGGAATGAGGTAGTTTCATTTGTTAGGAGGGGTTTGGAAAACGTTTCGATATCAAGGGAGAACGCGAAGTGGGGTATACAAGTGCCATTTGATAAGAAACAAAGGATTTACGTTTGGTTTGACGCGCTTTTGAGTTACTACTCCGGAACACCAGAAAAATTTTGGCCTGCAGATGTGCATATAATCGGTAAAGACATTCTTCGCTTTCACGCTGTCATCTGGCCAGCAATGCTTATGGCCGCAGACCTGCCACTGCCAAAAAAGGTCTTTGCTCACGGTTTCTTCACCATCGATGGCCAAAAAATCAGCAAGTCACTTGGCAACGCAATTGACCCGATAAAAATTGCTGATGAATACGGCACCGACGCGCTTCGCTATTTCCTATTCAAAGAAATACCATTTGGTAATGACGGCGACTTCTCATTTGACCGATTGAAAGAAGTCTATAACGCCGATCTTGCCAATGGTCTAGGAAATCTGATCGCTAGAGTAGCGAAACTGGTCGAAAAGTCCGGTAAAAATTATTCCCTTAGAGACTTGGGCGACCCGTACGGTAAACCAAATAACGATCGAGAAAGAAAAATTGTTGAGTACATCGAAAAATTATATCTCAAAGATGTGCTGGATTTAATTTGGGTTGAGATATCAGAATTGGACCAAGCAATTGATAAGGAGAAGCCGTGGGCACTACTGAAGTCTAACCCAAATAAACTTTATTCCTTTCTGCAGGAAACAATTGTTAAAATTCAAGGCATCTCAAAATTGATCAAACCATTCCTGCCAGAAACAGCAGAAAGAATAGAGAAGCAATTTTTACAAAAGAATATCACTTCATCTGCTGCACTATTTCCTAGAAAATGAACCTAATAGATACCCACGCCCATTTGCAGTTTAAGGCTTATGATGGCGATCGCGACGAGGTTACAAAAAGAAATTCGAAGGAACTCGAAGCATTGATCAATGTTGGTACTAGTGTGGATGCAAGTGAAAAAAGCGTAAAGCTCTCGGAACAATTTGATAATTTTTTCGCCTCCGTTGCCGTCCATCCTCATCATGTCGGTCAATGGAGCAAAGAAACTTACCAAACTCTAGAATCCTTAGGCAAAAGGGGAAAGGTGGTTGCCGTCGGTGAAATTGGGCTCGATAAACATGTCTACAAGAATTATCGTAAGCCCAATTTAAAGGCGCAAGTAGAAATTCTCGAGCAACAAATTAATCTTGCGGGTGAGTTAGGTAAACCAATCCTTTTTCATTGCCGAGATGCGTATGACGAGATATACAACCAGATTAAAAAATATAAAGGCAAAACTACTGGCTTGATGCATTGTTACATGGGTAGTTGGGAACAAACAAAAAATTTCCTTGACCTGGGTCTATACATATCATTTTCTGGAAACATTACTTACAAAGGTAACGATTACATACGAGACGTTGCTAAGAAACTGCCTGATAACAGAATCTTAACTGAAACCGATTCTCCGTTTCTGTCCCCGAAAGGTCGTCGAGGGAAGCGAAATGAACCTATTTATGTTAAAATGGTGGCGGTTACTATTGCAGACCTCAAAGGGTGGTCGCTAGAAAAAGCTGCCAAAATTACCGCTCAAAACGCTAGGAACTTATTTAATTTCCACAAATGAGCAAACAAGAAAGACGTGAAAAGCGGTTGAACAGACTATTTGAAATTATTCCTCCTATAATTTCACTACTCTTATTAAGCTCACCTTTCTGGGCTAGTTTTTTTATCCCGGTTGCAGTAGCTTATTTCATCATCTTTTTTGATATTTACTTCTTTTACCGCACCGTAACGTTGGCCGTTAACTCAGTTCGAGGCTACAGACGTATCAAAAAAACGAACAGTATCGATTGGTTAAAAAAATTAAAGGAAGGAGGATTACCTTGGCAAAAAATGAGGCACATAGTAATAGTCGCAACATACAAAGAGCCGGAGGAAATTTTATCTCGGACGTTAACATTTCTCTCCGAAACCGAATTTACCACAAAGCAAATTGATGTTTGTTTAGCTACAGAAGAGCGGGAAGAAGGTGTTTTGGAGAAGGCGAAGGAGCTTCAAGATAAGTATGGGCACTTCTTTGGAAATTTCTGGATCACCCACCATAAACTCACCAAAAATGAAGTAGCCGGAAAATCTTCCAATTTAGCCCACGCCGCTAAACAAGTCCAAGGTTTTATTGAAGCAGCTGGTTATGATAAAGACTACATCACTGTCACCAGCTGTGACGCTGACGTTTCGATCCATCCAAAATATTTCGCCCTTCTTACCTACCAATTTTTGACAAATGAAAACCCATACAGCCGTTTTTGGCAAGCGGCTATTTTATTTTATAACAACATTTGGCGAGTACCGATATTCGTCAGGGTTGTCCACACAATTTACTCCATCACCGGCGTGGCTGAACTTCTACGCCCTGGGTCCAATTTTAACTATTCAACCTACTCTACCAGTTGGCGACTGCTTGAAAAAAGTGGCTTTTGGGACGTCGATGTAATTCCAGAGGATTGGCATCTGTTTTTTAAAGCTTTTTTCGCCAATAGAGGTGACGTCGAGCTGGAATCTATATTTTTGCCACTATACGCCGATGCCGCTGAAGGTCAGACTTATTGGGAAAGCCTAAAAGCCCAATATATTCAAAATAGACGTTGGGCCTGGGGGGTTACTGATATTGCTTACGCTCTTTCCCGCTTTATCAAATTCAGAAAAAGTGTACCGATCAGTTCCTTTGTGGTCAGATTTATAAGAGCAGCCGAGCAACATATTCTTTGGCCGGTGAACTGGTGGATAATCACTCTAGGCGCAGCCATACCTCCGCTGATCAATGAGTCCTTTAAATATACTGCTCTTGGTTTTAATTTGCCCAGAATAGCTAGTTTTATCCTTACCCTATGTGCGATATTCTTTTTGGTTGTTATCGTAATTGATTTTCTTATGCGCCCTCCACGACCTGCGTATTTCAAAAAGAGCTTGCTTCCGATGACACTTATTCAATACATACTACTCCCAATCACCGGCTTTTTCTTTTCCTCTTTACCTGGCATGGACGCCCACACCAGACTCTTGTTTGGGAAAAGGTTGGAGTATAAAGTAACCGAAAAAATAATTAAAAGTTAAATTCGGTTACTTTGCAACCACTTCGTGGATTAAGAGTCACAGAAAAAATTGTAAAAACTGATTTAGAAATTGTGACTCTGCACCCGTTTGACGGTCTAAAAGTTACTGAAAAAATAGTAAGAAATTAACCTGAGTATTTGCTAACGCTCACGAGGGCTACTTGAGAAGCGTCTTCGCTCTCGCTATAATCAGCTTGCGTATATGAGGTTATTTTTCGTCAAGAGCTTTCCTACCCTATCAGCTCACATCATTATAAGCTCCACCTTTAGCTTTATCTTTACAATATCCTCTGCTTATTTGATACTTACAAACACTGGTAATTTCCCACTTGCTGTTCCACTATGGTTTTCAAGGGTCTGGGGCGAGCAAAGATTGGCTGACCCAATGTTCCTTTGGCTATTGCCATTGCTAAGCTTAGTAGTAATAATATTAAATTTTGTGCTTGCCGGGTTTTTTTCCCGGAGAGAGCGTTTACTTTCCTCAATTTTAATTTCGTCAAGTTTGTTTATAAGTGGGCTTTCCTTCTATACTCTTTTGGAAATTGTTTCGGTGGTAGTTTAGATGAGTACAACCACGCTACTCTTAGTTGCGGCGACGGTCGCCTTCCTTACCACCCCAGTTGTAATCTGGGCAGCTAAAAAGTTTTTTATTATAGATTTTCCCTGGAGGCCTCATCCGGCTATTCTTCATAAAAAGCCTCTGCCTAGAGCGGGCGGAGTAGCTACATTTTTAGCGATCGTAACTTCCTATATTCTCTACGTTTTTTCAACTGGCAATGCTGTTTTTGATAAACATGTTATCGGGATCTTAATAGCTGGATTTATCATTGTGGCTGTTGGAGTTCTCGACGATAAATATGACTTAAATCCCTATTTTCGTCTGTTTACCAATTTTTTTGCAGCTGGAATAATAGTTGGTTCGGGAGTTGGTATCAGTTGGATAACAAATCCTTTTGGTGGACAAATTCGGCTTGATGAAATAATAATAATGTTTACTTTCCCGGCTGTTTTACCGTTTGATTTTTTTGCCGGACCGCACACAATTGTACTTTTAGCTGATATCTTTGCGTTTCTCTGGATAGTCTGGGTAATGAACGCGCTCAATTGGTCCTCTGGTGTAGATGGGCAGTTACCAGGTATTGCTACGATAGTTTTACTTGCGTTAGGAGTAGCTGCAAATCGTTACCTAGCAACAGATCCAAACCAACTCGCTGTGGCTATTTTAGCTTTTGTCTCCGCGGGTGCCTTTTTAGGGTTTTTGCCTTGGAGTTTCTACCCTCAAAAAATCATGCCCGGTTACGGTGGGGCCGCTTTCGCTGGTATGGTAATAGCTTCCCTTTCAATTTTAGCGGGCGCCAAATTAGCAACCACCTTCTTACTACTCATAGTCCCTTTGGTTGACGGCCTCTGGGCAATTATTCGTAGAATATCAACACTTAAATCGCCGGTTTGGGGCGATAAAGAACACCTTCACCATCAATTGTTAGCACTGGGTTGGAGTAGACAGAGAGTAGCTGTTTTTTACTATATTCTGGCTGGAGTTTCTGCTTATCTAGCTTTAACTTTAGATAACCGGGGCCGTTTTTTTGCAATAGCAGTGGGCGGGGTGCTAATATTAGCTATACTTATTAGCCTTGCCCAAATAGTAAAACGGATTGAAAAACCAGCCAATACAAGCTAGGGTTACTAATCTTATCATCTCATTTCGGCCGGCCCAGTGGTTAAAAAATTTAGTCGTCTTTGCCGCGATTTTGTTTTCCAGGGAACTCTTTATTGGCGATAAATTTCTACCGGTTTTTTATACCTTCTTGATCTTTTCCATGGCGAGCTCCTCAATGTACCTAATAAATGACCTTATTGATCAGGAAAAAGATCGTCTTCACTTTTCTAAAAAGAATAGGCCTATCGCTGCTGGTCGCCTACGCACTGGAAATGTCCTTCTCGTGGCAATAGTACTGATTACAATTTCTCTAATGGCAGCCTATCAAATCTCCTACTATCTATTGGCGATAATAGCTTCCTATATAATTGTTCAACTTTTTTACAGTTTGTGGCTAAAAAATATAATGATTTTAGATATTCTAGTAATTGCTTTCACTTTCATGCTACGAATCTTCGCCGGGTCAATAGTTGTTCTTACACCACTTTCAGCTTGGCTAATCCTTACAACCATGATGCTGGCCCTTTTCCTGGGTGTTGGTAAGAGAAGAAGCGAACTTACCCTTTTGAGCGGGCAAACAGCAGTAAAGCACCGCCGAAGCTTAATTTTTTATCCGGCTGTTCTTTTGGATGCTCTAGCGATAATGATGGCTACGTCCACTTTGCTTACTTATAGTCTATTTACCTTTAATGCGCCTGAGACTGTGCAACGTGAATTTTTCACATCTTTTTTTCCGCAAACTCTAGCTTCCCCAAAGCTCTTAATGGCTACCATACCGATTGTTGTTTACGGTATTTTTCGTTACTTGTACTTAGTTTTTGAAAAAAGCGAAGGGGAATCTCCTGAGAGGATCTTACTTTCAGATAAACCGTTATTTATCTCGGTAGCTTCTTGGCTCGTGCTAGTAATATCGACCTTATACTTTTTCTCTCTCTAAACCTCTACCTAATGAAAGTACGAAAAGGGCGACCAGAAGTGCGTTTATAGCGACGCCTACCCCAAAAACCACAGTTGAAATGGCTCCACTGAGGAAATCCACAATCGAAAGGTTGAGAGCCACTAGAGTAACTAATGACCAGGCTAGAACCTGGGGATAGGCTTCTTCAGGAGATATAGTGAAGTGGTCCAATTTTCTCTTGTGGAGTCTGCTTGCTTCTTTTGGGTGCAACCAGTCTTCGTTAAGATGTAAACTCCTAAAAGCTATAAAACTAAAGACTACTCCAAATACCGCTGCCGTTAGAAGCCAGGAAAAAGAATTCAGAAACAACAAGTTATTGAAATTTACAAATTCGATGAATGGTACCGAAATCAAATTAAAATCTAGCGAAAATTGAAATTCTACCTGGGAAAAAAGAACGGGTAAAAAAATACCCAAGTATCTGGCTCCAACGAAAATAACCACCGGTAAAATAAGCTGATCGAGTGTTTTCGCAATTGAAGACCTACCCACAAACTTATTAAACACCAATAATTCTTTTTGATCAAGTGTTTTAAACAACCTTATTGTATATAAATTTCTGCTGTGGTATTTTATAAAGCTACTCAAATCTGCTCCGTGCCAAAAACCATTATGAAACAACTAAGAACAGCCTTATTAATTTTCCTAGCTCTCGTCATCGGTCTTTTGGTTTGGAAGTTTCTACTACCAGTCTTTAAAAGCCCAGATTCTTTCTTAAAAATAACTACGCCGGGTACTAAGACTAAAGTTTATTTGGATGGGGAGCTCATCGGCACAACACCAATCTCTGAGAGAAAACTACGCTCGGGTGAATATAAACTTCGTCTGGAGACTGAGCTACCCAGCCTAACAAAAAGGATGGTCAGTTTTTCGACACCAATTACTCTGACATCTCTAGCCCTAACTGCTGTCAATTATAATTTTGGCCCAAATGATACATTCTCCTCAGGAGATATACGCACCTTCCGAACAGGAGAGGGTCTATCTATATTAACCACTCCAAGCGGCGCTGACGTGTGGCTCGATGGTGAAATAATCGGTAAATCCCCACTGTCGCTAAACCCCAACCAAGGTGTGCATAAAGTAAAAATCACCCAGGCTGGATATTATGGTCGGGAGCTTGAAATTAATATTGAGTCGGGATTTAGGTTGCTTGTCGAGGTTTTTCTTGCCGCAAATCCCTTTAACGAACCAAAAAAACTGGAGGAAGGGAAATTGGAGCTTTATGATTTATCAACTAGTCAGGAATTCTTAGTAAAAAATCCACCTATTTGGTCTGAGGGGGTTTTCTTTTTTGAAAAAAATGTAGATTTTGAATTTGACGCTTTGATAAACCCCACTGGTAGATTTTATTTTAAAGACCAAGGATCGTGGGATAAGAAAATTAAAGGGGCCAAACAAGTCACCGTAGGGTATCTAGGTGACAAAAAAGCTGAAAGTTTGACCGCCGAGGCTAAAGCCGCGATCGAAGACATCAAGAAGCGGTTAAAGGTTGCTGGTCCAACTGCAAACAAAAATCAGGTTCAGATACTCACCACACCCACCGGGACACTAAATGTACGTAGCGGCCCGAATTTAAATAATAATATAATTACTAAGGTTAAACCTGGTGAAAAATATCAGCTGCTAGATGAACAAACCGATTGGTACAAGATAAAACTTCCCACTGGTTCGAGTGGCTGGATCTCCTCTCAATACGCAAAGAGACTTTAGTCACTAGACTGTTATTTCTTGTTGTATCAACATATTTATTCACAAAATCCCCTGTCTCCAACTAGGCTTAATGGATAAATATGTTATAATTTAGCCTCAGTTAGGATTGGCGTCGTGACCGAGTGGCTAGGTAGAGGTCTGCAAAACCTTTTACGGCGGTTCGAATCCGCTCGACGCCTCCATTTCCTTACTTAACTTGACATACTCCTAATCGACTGGTAGAATAAGCCTCTGATCTCCCAAAAACTAGGGAGATTTTTCTTTTTTCCCCGAATTTTCGGGGGTTATGTTAAAACGCAAAGCAGTCCGATGGACATCGGACCGCGATCTGTCCCCGCGTAACGAACAATTTTCCTTCGGCTCCACTACTCTGGTACTTCCCAGCCATATTTGGTTTACACCGGAGGCTATTATATTGGACGCGGCTGACGTCTATACTGACGTCCTTTGGCTCTGGGAAGTTTTCAAACGAGCCGTTCCCTTGTTTATTTTTAGGGTGTTCGCTCTGATACTGCTATTCCTTTTAGTAATCAGTCCAAAAGCACAAGCCGAATCTATACTAACAAATGGCGCTACTCAAGCAGCCCCGATACAAAAACAGGCTGCATCAATTAAAATCTCAACCCAGGTCGTAGCTCGTGAAGCCCCTGTGATCAGATGGCCCGTACCACTAACCTATATCTCTACGTATTTTTCCTACCATCACCAAGGTATAGATATACCATCGAGGTACGGGCAAAAAGTGTATCCGTTTGAACACGGAAAAGTAGTATCTGCTGGTTGGGATGGTGGATTTGGAAAAAAGGTGGTGGTTAAACACGAAGATGGTCTTTTTACGACCTACGCCCACCTCTCGTCCATTCAGGTAGTTAAAGGTCAACCGGTGAGTACCAAGACAACAGTTGGAAACGTCGGAACCACCGGTTATGCGACCGGGGCCCATTTACACTTTGAGATTCGCAGTAAGAACGGCGCAATCAACCCCCTTGCACTTTTGCCTTAATGGGTAGCTGAACATAAAAGGTGGTTCCCTTTCCAATGGTAGAGTCGAACCATATTTTCCCTTGGTGGGCCTCAATAATTAACTTTGCCAAGTATAGCCCAAGACCGATTCCTTCGTAATTGTACGTTAGAACATCAGTAGCTCGATGGAATTTTTGAAATACTCGGGCCTTTTCCCCCTCGGATATTCCAATCCCGGTGTCAGCTATAGAAATTACAACGCTGTCCCCCTTTTTACGCAGGCCGATAACTATTTTCCCGTTTTCCTTGTTAAATTTAATTGCGTTGTCAATCAAATTTTCAAACGCTTGTCTTATTCTCTTCTGATCTACCGAAACTTTTGGCAGCTTTTCCTCGGGCGTCTCAAAAACCAGGCTCAATCTCTTTTCGTTTAATTTACTCTTCGCGTCCAGGGTGATTTGCCTGATTAAGTCTTTCAGATCAACCTCATTTTTGATAGTCAGTTGTTTTTCCTTTTCCAGTGAAACTAGGTTTATCAATGATTCCACCATACTTTCAAGTTCGCGGGTGCTTTCAGAGATCTTTTCCAAATCAGCAGCGGCTTTTTTCCCTAGATCCGCGTTTTTCAAGTTATCCACATATCCCTTTACTACTGTCAGTGGTGTTCGCAGGTTATGCGATGCCAGAAAGACAAATTCATTTTTTAGTTTATCCAGCGCTTTAAGATCCTCAATATTTTTTCGCAGGGTAACCGTCATTTGATCAAGAGAGCTGGCTATATCTTCCAGCTCGTCACCCGTGGAAAGCTTTATCTCCGTGTTAACATCGCCTTCGCTAATTTTCTTGGCCGCAGCAACCACCTTACCTAGCGGTGAAAGTATAGAAAAATTAACCAGCGCTGATATGGCCAGGACGGCCAAAATCAGTACCAATACGCTCAGTAATAAGGTGGTTAGGATAGTACTATTTATGTTTTCGTAAACCGATTCATAAGATATAAAATAACGGATCGAAAACGGTCTCGCTCCAAAATCATCGTTGTACGGAACAATTATTTGGGTAATGCTGCCACCTTGGTCCGCTATACCGGTGAGGCTATTTGATCTAACTGCTATCAGGAGGCGGGGTTCGTCAATTTTTTTTGGTGATGGCGACTCGGCTAAATCTAAATAAAAAGTATCAAAAAAAACTTCGCCATCGACAGATATAATCTGAGCCCGAGTAATGTCTTCATTGAGTGCAAATATATCTTGGAGACTCTCGCGAAATTTATAATAACCAGACTCAAAATACAATGTATAATCGTCTCCGATCGGTTTGGTAGCTAGACCAGCAAAGGTATTTGCGCGGGCTAATAGCGAGTTTTTCTGAGAATCTATGTTCTGGCGAATTAGAACAAAGGATGTGATAGAAAAAATTACTAAAAAGATTAAAACCGCTGCCAAAGAGAATTTTACCCGCAAACTACTCCTACGAGGGCTAAGGAAGTTGTGAGGAAGCATCTTATTGGCTAACTTCTGTCGCTTTTTGCCGGCCGGAAATCTCGTAGCCAGATAGGAATGAGAACGGTGGGGCCGGTTTGAAGGCTACATCATCCTTGATTACATAATGGTCGACTCTTGTGTAAAAAGGAATTGATGGAAGTTTCTCCATAACTGCTTTATGAATCTCTTGGGTCAATTTAGCTCTTTCGGCTGTGTTAAATGTCGATAGGGCTTTCTCTAGCAAGCTGTCGATATCCTTATCTGAAAAACCCTTCAAGTTGTTAAATCCATCTGTGTGGAAAAAGCTCTCTAATAGATCTACCGAGTCTAAAGTGTCAGGCGCATAGGCTAGTGCAAAAAATGATGAGTCAGTTGTCAACCGTTCAAAATAGCTCTGGAAGTCGGTGTAAGTGTTTAACTCCACCTCTATATTTATTTGGGCCAGTTGTTTCTTAACCTCCTCTCCTAACCTTTTTGACGGCTCATCGATATCCAGAGTAACTTTAAAACCATCAGGGAAGCCGGCTTTGACAAGTAGGTTTTTGGCTTCAGTAATATTTGTGACCGGTCTTTTAAGACTGCGGTTATAACCTATCAGCTCCGGCACCGCAAACTGGCTCACCGGCTTCCCCTCAACGTTAGTCGCCTCCAGCGCTTTATTGATGTCAATCGCTAGCAATATTGCCTTACGTACATCAAGACTGGCGAAAGGGTTTGTTTCCGTATTTACATGGGCTGCTTTTTTACTATTGATATCAAAGCCAAAAAAGGTTATGTCCCCACTTCTTACCGAAACAATCCTAAAACCTTTCTTTTCCAGCCGACTGTTGTGGGTAGTTACAAATAAAAGGGCGAGATCAACCTCACCACTTTCCAATCCACCTGCTAAAGCCTCATCGTCTTCAAAAGTCTTATAAACTAGTTTTTTAACCTTAGGCGCCCCCGCCCAATAATCATTATTTGCTTGCAAAGTAATCTGTTTTTCATTTATTGAAACCAATTTGTAGGGGCCGGTGCCTACTGCCTTGTCCAGCCCATCTTTTTTGATCTGATCTTCCGAAAGGATAAATAGAAACACTAACCAGTAAAGAAGGGTGGCGTCGGGTGTTTTAGTTTGCAGTTGGACAGTCGCCTCGTCAACAACTTCCACCCGATCAATTCTGGCCGCTATGGAGTTCAGAACCCCGTCTCTCCAATCCTCATGTTTTTTCGCTTCTTCAATGGTATATTTAACATCGCTGGCTTCTAGCGCCTCGCCATTATGAAATTTTGCATCGCTACGTAATTTGATACGCCAGGTCAAATTGTCAGGATTGGTCCAGCTTTCAGCTAGAGCTGGCTCTAATCTTCCGTTTCGGATCTGGGTGAGTCCTTCGAACATGTTACTGTTTATTGATGTCGAATCCACATCAAAGGGGACGGTTGGATACAGCCCTGAGATCGTCCCTAAAACTCCTACAGTAACTTGGTCCTTGGGAAGATTTTCCACATAATCAGCGCTTTGGGTTGTAGTGGAAGTGGTGTTGAGGCGAAATATTACAAGTACGCCGACAATAATAGCAGCGATCAATACAACTACAAGGTAAAGTGATTCTCTTCGGAAAAAAGACTTCTTTTGTGAGGGCAACTGCTCTTCCATATAGAATATCTCTAACTTTAAGCTTAGCAATTTAAATACGTACTGTCAATTTCTGCCGACGTTGGCCTAGACACACAAATAAATGCGTGATAAATTGGATGTTGCATGAGCGAATTGGAACAATTTCGAAAAGAAAAAAATGAACTTTTCGCTAAAGAAGCCGAGTCTCCTCTGACCCAAGAGCAAAAAAAAGAATTTAAGGGTCTGAATTACTACCCAGAGAACCCGGACTTAATCTTCCATGACTTGGGTATCGAACCCAACCAGGAGGAACAAATTGTGCAAATAAAAACCAGTGCCGGCGATACTCAGCCTTATAAAATACTGGGGAAAACTCGTTTTGAAATTGAAGGAACAAGTTGCGAGCTCACTGTTTATGAAAGTACTGAAGGTGCTGGTATTTTCTTACCGTTTAGAGATAAAACGAACCAAGAAGAAACTTATCATGACGGTCGATACGTTGAAGTAGAAACTGAGAACGGAGTTATTACCGAGCTAGATTTCAATTATGCCTATAACCCCTACTGTGCCTACAATGAGAACTTTCGTTGTCCAATAGCTCCAGAGGAAAATACATTGCCTGTGGTGATCAAGGCTGGAGAGAAACGCTTCCACTAAATCACTTTGACAATACTAACATTAGATCGGCTACGTTTGTACCCAATATCCCGGTCTTTATAGCGTCTCCAACTTTTTCGAAAAAATGAAACGAGTCGTCATTTTTTAAATATTTCTCTGGCGGAAGTTTTTTCCTGGCGGCTTTCTTAAGCGTATACTCGTCACCTATCGCACCTGCATGGGGAGTAAAATCATAACCATCGCTATTAACGGAAACTATTATTCGGCCGTCTCTTAAATATTTTAGGGCGGCCAAGACAAGATGCTGATTTCTGCCTCCTTTACCCTTACCTTTTACCCGTACAGTTGTTTCACCAGCAGCTAAAAGAGCGGTTTTTGGTTTGGAGTTTAGCACCAGCTCCTTTGCTACTGCTTCTGCTTCACCGGAAATTTCACTACTAAAAATTTCAACTTTGTAGCCTAGATGCCTACCTGTCTCTTCCATTGCGGCAATAGGGGTTTTATTATTAACAACCACAACGTTTACGACCCTCCGGAAAATCATCGGGTCTTTCGGGGTTTCTTGCAGATCACAGTTTGGCAGACTACACACCTTTAAAACATTGTACTTCGCCAGTATCTTGGCTGCGTCTTGCACTGTGGTCGGGTCAAGTACGGTTGGTCCCGAAGCAATTGCCGAGAGATTGTCCCCTGGGACGTCAGAAAAAATCAGGGAAACGACTTTTGCTGGGTAAGCTAGTTGGGCGAAATGGCCACCTTTAATTCCCGAGAGGTGCTTACGCACCGTATTCATCTCCTGGACTGTTGCACCAGCGTTCCACAGGGCCTGAGCTATCGAATCTTTTGTCTCACAACTCATTTTGTAAGGCGAGCAAAGCAGTGCACTACCTCCCCCGGTTATAACCGTGAGGACCAGGTCTTCTTCTTGAGCGGATTGCAGCAAGCCTATAATTTCTCTCGTGGCTGAAACGTTGGTTTCGGTAGTGTGGGGATGGGTGCCAACCATACTTTTTACCTTTTTCAGGGGTGCGCCATAAATATCCAAAACTATCCCATCAGTAATATAATCTTTCAGCTTTCCCTCAAGCACTCTCACAGACGCAAAGGCTGCTTTACCTATACCAATAAGGTATATTCGCCTGTATTTTTTTAGATCTACCCAATTATCCTTTACCCACAAAAGTCCGTTTTTGTGCAGTCTTACATTTTTTTCAATTATTTTTCTGGTGTTTATGGAGTTAAGACCGTCTTCGATGATCTGAAGAGCGTCGCGACGTAACTTGGATGTAGCGAGTTGGGCAAAGTTTTTTATGATCACAATTTTATTTTAGATCGATTTTAAATCGATGTAAAACATCAACCCAAATTGATATTGTAGCAAATTTTTTTAGAATTTTACTGTACCCAACCTGGAAAATTCTTTTTCTCCATATAAGATTGCGCTATAGATTTGTTAAAAAAGTTTTATATCCACCTTGGATAGCGTAGTTACAATTCTATCAGCACTTGATAAATCCTGCGGTGTAACATGGCCCGGATTTACTCCGATCACCTTCATGCCGGCCGCTTTCGCCGCCGTAACACCAGATTCTGCATCCTCAATGACCAAGCATTCACGTGGATCCACTCCCAACCTTTTGGCCGTTAAAAGAAAAATATCTGGGGATGGTTTACTATTTTTGATCTCGTCACCATTTGTAATTACTTCAAAAAATGAATTAAGTTGGGGAAATTTCCTTAGATTAAACTCGACTCGTTCCTTATATGCTGACGTGGCCAGAGCTAATTTGTACCTGCCTTTTAACCCATTGATAAGCTCCGTGAACCCCGGTGTCAACTTGGCCTTACGGTAAAAGAGGTCTTTGTACGTAGCTTTTATTTTTGCCGAAATTTCGGCGGATTCATCAGCTAAATCAAACTTCTCTGACAGTCTCGAAAAAGCATCAGACCTCCCTTTTGCCAATTTATCATGTTCTTGAGTGAAAGTAATTCCGTATTCGCCAAAAACTTTTTTGTATGTTTCAAACCAAAGTGGTTCGGTGTCAACAACTACACCATCCAAATCAAAAATAACTGCTCTAATCATTTAGTTGATTGTAGGGTTGGGTAGAAACCTTGTCAAAGGCGAGGAGTTATTTAACCGTAATAGTACGCTCTTGGTTTTCGTATATGAGGGTAAATAGATTAACAGTTTTAGGAGCGGAGAAAACCACGCTTCCAGACACCGTCTCTCCAGCGGCCATTTGTTGGTCAAATATCAACACTTTGCCACTCGGTAATTTGTAAGTGCCGGTGCTAGCTTGTGGGTAGGATTTATTATTAGCATCCTTTAATTTAAAGCCAAGTGTGGATAAGAAAAGAGTCTGTTCGGTGTCATTCTTCATTGACACATCCACCAAAACAAAATTGACAGGACCGCCCTCATCCTCGTAGACAAAATGTTTACCACTAACTGAGGCGATTGTGAGATCTCCAAATTCAAATTGAGCTGATGCCGTGGCTTCTTTTAGGGATTTTTCCAGGAAATTAATCTTTGTCTGGAAATCCTTGTTTCCTTTTTCAACTTTGGCGATTTGGGCACTTTGCGAGGCTACTTTTTCATCCAACAGGGACTTCTCATCTTTCAAACCGGCAACTATACCTTGCTGCCAGAAATAAATTCCTACTCCGGTAACAACGATCAATATCAGAGCAACAATTGAAATTATAAAGGTTGGTTTTCTGTAAAATCTTTTCTTTGGAGTACCTTTAGTTTCTGGAGCTGTAGGGGTATTCGGTTCACTAGCGGCAGTTTCTTCCATTGCCTAGAAAATTAACACAAGAGGGCTGTGTTTGCAATACACCTTCATTAATAGCCCATACCAGCACCCGGCGGCATCCCGCCAACAGGCTCGTCTTTCTTCTCTTCGGGAATATCGGTGACAAGAGCTTCGGTGGTTAGCACCATCATCGCGATCGAAGCTGCGTTTTGCAACGCGTTTCTAGCTACTTTTACCGGATCGATAACGCCAGCTTTGACCAAGTCTTCAAACTTCCCAGTGAGTGCGTTGAAACCACGGTTACCTTCGCTTTTTTCAACTTCACGTACGACCCAGCCCGCATCTACACCGGCGTTTGCAGCTAGAATCCTGAGAGGTTCTCTCAACGCGTGTTGTAAAATTTTGATACCAATCGCCTCTTCACCTCCGGACCTTATGGTTTCGAGTGCTTTCACGGCTCGCACTAGAGCTACCTCACCGCCAACTACAAAACCCTCTTCGATCGCCGCTTTCGTAGCTTGAACAGCGTCGTTGACTCTCTCTTTCTTTTCTTTCAGTTCGACTTCGGTAGCGGCTCCCACATTTACTACGGCTACGCCACCGGAAAGCTTCGCTAGTCTTTCCTCAAGCTTTTCCTTGTCAAAGTCACTGGTGGTCTTCTCAATTTGGGTCTTTATTTGGGCGATCCTGGCGTCAATTTTATTTTTTGCACCCTTGCCACCAACAATAAGGGTGTTGTCTTTATCCGCAGTAATCCTGTCTGCCCTACCAAGCATATCGACGGTCACAGACTCAAATTTTACACCAGTATCTTCGCTAAGTAGAGTTCCGTCAGTCAAAACTGCAATGTCCTCAAGCATCTCTTTTCTTCGATCGCCAAAGCCAGGAGCTTTGACAGCTAAAATATTCATTGTTCCCCGAAGCTTGTTTACGACCAGAGTTGCCAAAGCTTCCCCCTCAATATCATCAGCGATAATTACCAAATCTTTAGTTGTCTGGACTAGTTTTTCCAAAAGAGGAAGGAGATCGGCGATTGCCGATATCTTTTTATCGGTTATCAACATATGCGGATTTTCAATAGAGGATTCCATTTTCGCTGAATCAGTGACGAAATAAGGGGAAACAAACCCACGGTCAAACTCCATTCCTTCTTTGTATTCAATATTTGTTTCTAGGCCTCTGGACTCTTCGACAGTAACAACACCATCCTTACCAACCTTTTCCAGAGCTTCGGCGATTAGATTACCGATTGTGGGGTCTGCTGCTGAGATTGTCGCCACCTGAGCGGTTTCTTCCTTCGTGGAGACCTTTTTTGCAGATTTTCTTAGCGCTTCTACAACCGATTCGACTCCTTTTTCTAGCCCCTTTTTCATAATCATCGGGTTTGCCCCAGCCGTAATATTTTTTAGCCCCTCCTCAGCGATTGCTCTTGCCAAAATAGTTGCAGTGGTTGTACCGTCTCCAGCAACGTCGTTAGTTTTGCTGGCTGCTTCTTTAATAAGCTGCGCTCCCATATTTTCAAAAGGATCTTCCAAATCGATTTCTTTCGCTACAGTGACGCCATCGTGAACCACGTTTGGGGCGCCCCATTTTTTATCCAAAGCTACATTCCTCCCCTTAGGACCAAGTGTCGTTGCCACTGCATCTGCTAATTTATTAATACCAGAAAGTAATTTCTTTCTGGCCTCGTCTGAGTATGTTACTTGTTTTGCCATAATTTTAAACTCCTAATTACTAACTTTTATACTTGGCTGTTTTGAAATTACGTCGCGCTTTAGCGAGATATAATTTCTCCTTATTGGAATATCGCCATTACATCATCAAATTTAACAAGCTTAAGCTCTTTACTGCCGATTTTTATTTCGTCACCACCCCATTTTTTGTAGAACACCAAATCACCGACGGAAAATTCGGCCTTTACTTCCTTACCTTCAATAACAGCTGGTTTACCCACAGCCAAAATTTTTCCTTGGGCCGGTTTCTCTTGGGCTGTATCTGGCAGGACAATACCAGAAGCGGTAACTTCTTCAGCTTCTTGAGGCTCAACAAGAGCATACCCGGCTAGTGGTTTTATTTTCAGACTTGTTTTTTTTACCATACAAATTCTTCTTTGTTTTCTTTAGTGAAAAACCGAGGCAGAAACTTCTGAATAACACTGCTACATTATGGATCTTTCAAGCTCTGGTGAGCTGTCGCTTATGGAGCTTTAGACTCCGTGAAGCTTTCGCTTTATCAGTCTTGGTGTTATTCTGCTAGTGGATTTTAGCGGCGCCGAAAAAATTTGTCAAGCCCTTATAGGTCTTTTACTTTTTCTCGCAGATGCTCGCTGATTTGACTGCCGAAATCTGGATGGGTGATACTAAAATCAACAACTGCTTTTAAATACCCCAGCTTGTCGCCAGTATCGTAATACTTTCCGTTTTTTATCTCTACCGCGAGTAGCGTTTCTTCCTTGACCATCGCGCCTATTGCATCAGCCAACCAAAGCTCCCCTCCCTTACCAGGTTTCAGGCTATCCAAGTACTTGAAAATCTTTGGTGTGAACACGTAAGCACCGTGGGTAGCAAGATTTGAGGGAGCTTTGGCAGGATCGGGTTTCTCGACTATATCTAGAATGCGGTATATATTTTGCTCGATCTTCTCGATTTTCGAAATTCCATATTTAGATAAATCTTCCTTTTTTTCTATCCTCACCCCACTAATCACGGTTAGTTGATGTTTTTCAAAGACCTCTATTAGTTGCTTAAGTCGTGGTGGACGTGAGTAAATAAACTCATCTCCCCAAAGGACTGCTACCGGCTCATCTTCCCCAATCAAATGTCTCGCGCTTAATACTGGTCCAGCGTTTCCATAAGGCCCTTTTTGCCGAACATATATAAAGTTGGCTAACTCAGCAATATTACGAATTTCTTTGAGCTTATCTTTTTTTCCAACCTTCTCAAGAAAATATTCTAAATCGTAAGTTCTATCAAAATGGTCTTCAATCGCCCTTTTGGATGGGCCGGTAATTATGATAATGTCTTGGATACCTGAGGCTACGGCTTCCTCAACCACATATTGGATGATGGGTTTGTCCACCACTGGCAGCATCTCTTTGGGCATTGCCTTTGTTTGCGGTAGAAAGCGGGTACCATAACCAGCAGCTGGGATAATTGCTTTGGTAACTTTCTTCATTTTGATTAAAGTGGGTGTTTCTGCTAGATAAAAAGTGCTTTTAATGATACCATAATATCTGCTTTGTTAACAACCACGTTGCGAGAGGAGGTGTTACTCTTATGAAAAAAAATCCGTATCAGAGGGTGGGTGTTTTTGTCGACGTGCAAAATTTATATTATTCTGCCAAGAATCTTTATAGAGCAAAGGTGAATTTTGGTAAGATTTTGGAGGATGGTGTGGCAAATAGACAGTTAATTCGGGCTATTGCCTACGTTGTGAGGGCAGAAGAACCGCTTGAGCAATCCTTTTTCGATGCGTTGGAAAAGGCTGGGTTTGAAGTGAAAGTAAAAGACATCCAAATTTTTCCTGGCGGTGTAAAAAAAGCCGATTGGGATGTCGGCGTGGCTATCGATATGATTAAACTTTCGAATAAACTCGACGTGATGGTTTTAGTCTCCGGTGACGGTGATTACTTACCGGCGGTTGAATTTTTACGCAATCACGGGCATCGCGTGGAGGTAATGGGATTTGGACCGAGTACTTCTAATAAACTTGTTGCTGGGGCTGATGAATTTATAGATCTTGACAAAGAGCATCAGAAATATCTCCTTTCAACAAAACCATCCGAGCAGATAAAATTCCAGCCCAAGAAAATAGCTAGTAGCTAGGGTATGAGGATTTTGGGTTTAGAAACATCCTGCGATGAAACCGCTGTGGCAATAGTCCGTGATGGAAACAAAATTATCTCCTCAGTTGTTAGCTCATCACTACCACTGCATGCAAAAACCGGTGGTGTAATACCGGAAACAGCGGCAAGAGAGCAGGTAAAAGCTCTGGCCCCGGTTCTGGGAAAGGTAATTAGCCTAGACGAACTTCGATCAATTGACGCTTTCGGTGTAACTTATGGTCCTGGGCTGATTGGGTCACTTTTGGTTGGAGTGGAAGCAGCGAAAACTTTATCTTTTACCCTCCAAAAACCGCTAGTTCCGGTGAATCATCTGATTGGCCACCTTTACTCAGCTTGGTTAGAGAACCCACAACCCCCAGACTTCCCCCTTATTGCCCTGATAGTATCTGGTGGCCATACTGAACTTTTGTTTGTTTCCGGTCACGGAAATTGGAGATATATTGGAGGGACAAGAGACGACGCTGCTGGAGAAGCTTTCGATAAAATTGCTCGTCTCTTGGGTCTAGGATTCCCTGGCGGTCCGGAAATCGAAACTAGGGCCCATCTTGGGAAATCAGAATTTCAACTGCCCAGACCAATGATTGGTGACAACACCTATGATTTTTCCTTTAGCGGTTTAAAGACTGCTTTTGTAAATCTAGTAGATAGACTTAAAAAGGGAGGTTCTCTGGACCAAATCCAAGTAAACAACTTGGCCGCCTCTTGTCAAGAAGCTATCGTTGATGTTCTAGTTTCAAAAAGTATCCGGGCCGCTAAAGAGTTTGGTGCAAATAATATAGTTCTTGGTGGTGGAGTGGCCGCTAACGCTTACTTAAGGAAAACTCTGCTGGGCAATTTCACCGGAAACGTTTATTTTCCTGATCCAAAGTATTCGGTCGATAATGGTGCAATGATCGCCGCTGCAGCTTATTTCAACTATAAACCTATGCCTTGGAACGAGGTCCGGGCGGATGCTTCAATTCTATTTTGACTGATTTTTCAACTTGGCCTCTACCAAAGAGGCCACTTGATAGGTACTTTCGGGATTTTCGCAATTGTAATTTACATATTGTTCGTCTGGCGAAAGGAGGCTGGTACTACTTACTTCATATTCGAAGTAATCCTTATCCAAAATAAAACCCTTCGACTCACCACGACCCACCCGCAAATTGTGTTTTTGTAATCTTTCATAACAAGTTTCTTTCGAACAATTAACGTACACTAAAAGAAATTCGCCATCATTATCCTGAACTATTCTTTTTATTAAAGTCCGTTGCTCCTTAGTCTTGATGTTAGCGTCGTATATACAAGACTTACCCCTTTTTAGTAGGTGTTCTACTATCTTACTGGCTAATTTAAAAACCTCTACCGAGTCTCTATGAAAGAGGGTAGCTCTAGGGGAAAGGAAACTGGTTAACACTTCTTCACTAAAAACAGCCAGTGGAAATCTGTCCCTTAATTTATTAGTTAGAGTTGTTTTTCCAGATGCGGGAAACCCAACGAAAATTATACACAAAGGTTTTTTAAAACTCGGCTGTGGTATTTCAAGTGTTCTGATAGTGTCCTCGGCTAGAGTGTCAAAATTTAGGAACTCCCCTGCCATAAACATAATGTACCAAATTATGTTTGCAGCTTCTAGTGGCTGTCTGTATAATGATTTCCTATCATGGACAAGGTTTATGATCACAAACACGTGGAAAGTAAATGGTATTCCTTCTGGGAGAAGAAAGGTTTTTTTTCGCCCAAGAAAACCAAGAAATATTTTTCCATAATTCTACCGCCTCCCAACGCGAACGGAAAACTCCATATTGGTCACGCAATGTACGTGATTGAGGATATTATGGTCCGTTATCACCGAGCGAGGGGTGACTCAACGCTTTGGCTCCCTGGTGCTGATCACGCTGGTATTCTTACTCAGGTAGTTTATGAGAGAGTGCTTGAGAAAAAAGGAAAAACCAGACATGAGTTGGGTAGAGAGGAGTTTTTTAAACAAACGTACAAGTTTACCCAGGAGAATAAAAAGCATATGTACACCCAGCTTCGCGCCATGGGTTTTTCACTGGATTGGTCAAGGGAAAAATTTACGCTGAACCCCGATATTTCCAGGGCGGTTTACCAAACGTTTAAACTACTTTATGACGACGGTTTGATTTACCGAGGTGACCGAATGATCAACTGGTGCCCACGCTGCGGCACTGTGTTATCGGATCTAGAAGTAAATCACAAGGAGAAAGAAGCAAATCTCTGGTATATTAAGTACCCGATCAAAAATTCCAAGAAATTTGTAATTGTGGCAACTACCCGTCCCGAAACAATGCTTGGTGATACGGCTGTTGCTGTAAACCCCGGAGATGCTAAATATAAGGATCTCGTTGGGGAGGCAGCAATTTTACCTTTATTAAACAGAGAGCTTCCAATTATTGCTGACTCTTTTGTGGATCCGGAATTTGGTACCGGAGCGGTAAAGGTAACTCCAGCCCATGATCCAAACGACTACGAAATCGGAGAAAGGCACTCTCTTCCTAAAATAGGGGTCATCGGAATGGATGATAAGATGACAACCCTAGCTGGTAAGTATTCTTCGCTTGATAAATACGCTGCTCGAAAACAAATTCTCGCCGATCTTGAAAACCAGGATTTGGTGGACAGGGTTGAGCGTCATAAATACAGCATTGGGGTTTGCGAACGTTGTGACACCGTGGTGGAGCCTCAGATTTCAAAACAGTGGTTTGTAGCTGTGAACAAAACGGGAAGGTCGGGAAAAAACTTGGCCAAAAATGCGCTTGAGGCCGTAAGAACTGGGAATATAACAATAATCCCCAAGCGTTTTGAAAAAATTTACTACCATTGGATGGAGAACTTGCATGATTGGTGTATCAGTCGCCAACTTTGGTGGGGACATCAAATTCCGGTTTGGTACAAGGGTAGTGAAGTACACGTAAGTGTAGAACCTCCTAAAGGTAGCGGTTGGAAGCAGGATACCGATACATTGGACACTTGGTTTTCCTCAGGACAATGGACTTTTACTGCGCTTGGTTGGGGGCAAAAGAACTTCCGCGATTTCGAAAAATTTTACCCCACAACTGTTATGGAAACTGGCTACGATATCCTCTTTTTCTGGGTGGCCAGGATGATAATGCTAGGTCTGTACGTTACTGATAAAGTTCCCTTCGAGACTGTTTACCTCCACGGTCTGGTGCGCGATGAAAGGGGGCAAAAGATGAGTAAAAGTAAAAATAATGTCCTTGATCCTTTGGACGTTGCTAAGAAATACGGTGCAGATGCGGTACGAATGGCCTTAGTATTCGGCACCGGATCTGGAAATGATACCAATCTTGGTGAAAGTAAAATCCGCGGTATGCGCAATTTTACTAATAAGCTCTGGAACATAGGTCGATTTATTATTGATATGGCTCCTGAAAAAAGAGCGAAAACCAAAGGAAGCGAGGAGGACAAAAAAATTTTAAAAGAGCTCGCTGGAATTAAAAGTGTGGTGACCCACGGTATCGAAAACTACAATTTTGGTATCGTTTCAGAACTGCTTTACAATTTTATTTGGCACGAATTTGCGGATAACTATATCGAGTATTCAAAGACTCGGCGCGAGGAGACTCAAGAAACATTAGAAAAAGTTTTTGAGGAGTCTTTAAGACTCCTCCACCCTTTCATGCCTTTCATAACCGAAGAATTATGGCAACGATTACCTCAGGCTATAAGAAAAGCAAACTCAATTATGGTATCTGATTGGCCTGAGTGAGAAGTAGGCCGCCTGGCTTACTCCACGGTTTCTTGCTTCTCTTCTGAACCCTCCTTAGACTGTTTTTCTTCCTCCACGGGTTTTTCCTCGCCTTCAGTTTTTTCCTCTTCACCTTTTTCAGCAATTGCTTCTACCTCTTCTGGCGCCGGGGCATCTTCGACAACCTCTTCTTTCATTTCAGCTGTTTGGACTGTAACAACAACTTCTTCAGGATCGTTCTTTACCTCTACTTTGTCTCTATCAATTTTTAAATCCTTAACGTGTATAGCTTGGCCAACTTCTGATAAATTTGAGATATCAATACTTATCTCATGGGGGATATCACCCGGAAGCGACTCTACCTCTAACTCGTTCAACGTTTGTAGTATCAGACCCACCCCGCTTTTTTCGGCTGGTGCTTCGCCCTCTAGCCTAATCGGTACGTGAGCAATTATTTTTTCTTTTAAATTCACTCTATGAAAGTCCACGTGAACTATTTTCCCGGTGATTGGATCTTTTTGGACATTGTGGATGAGGGCCGGGTGCGTATCATTTTTGGTCTTTACCTCTACAACTCCCGTTTCACCAGCTTCTTTAAAGAGCTTCCGAAAATCTTTTTCAGCCACTTGCAGATTTTGAGATTTTATTGCCTTACCAAAGAGATTAGCCGGGAGTATCCCTTCCAAACGAAGTTTTTTAACTTTTTTTCCCAGTATTTTTCTTGGTTCTACTATTATGGCCTGCTTGTTCATAGAGGTGGTAATGATACCTAATTATAATTACCTAAGTCAACTAGTGAGGTGGTCTAGCGGCGGTTTATTTTTGATGCGGGTATATTTGCTTTCCTTGATTTTCTTTTAACCAAGGCTCTAATCTGGGTTGAGTTTATTTTTTTAATCTCCCGACGAATATCCAACACATCATCGCTGCTAATCGAGACGCTAGGGATCTCGAAAATAGGCGCGTCTAATAATTCCTCTTGACCAGCCGCCGATATAGCGAATATCTGCTCCCGACCGCAGACATGACATGAATAGCGAGCTAGAAGGGTATTCTTGGTTTTCGAAACAACTTCCACCCAATCCGATTCAAATAAGCTCCCGCAGTTACATTTCCATTCCCTACCAAACTGCTCCTCGAATTGTTTAAAAACATCTCCATCCATAATAATTCAAAGTATAACAAAGGCGCCTTCCAAGCTCAAGAATAGCAATGCTGGTCCTTAAAACTTAAGAGCTTGTTCCAGAGAAGAAGTAACTTCTTCCAGTCCTTGTTTACCCCTCTCTAACTCTTTATAAATATCTGGGAGCGGTAAGTATAGCTTGTCTGGATTAATCGAAACCGAGTTCGCAATTTGCAAATCTCTCTCGGCAGATTCTAATTCTTCGATAGCTTCCTCCAACCTAGTCAGTGGCTCCTCATCTGACGAACCGCTTGAACTAGACTCTTTAAGCAGCTCCAAAGAACGTGCTGTTGACCTCATGGCCGCGGAAATACTCTCAGCATACAAAACTAGATTCTCTGTTTGTTTTAACGATTCGCCTCCAGAAGGTATAATCCCTATCCAAAAAAAATTTCTAGTTGCTTCACTACTAGATCTAAATTTTTTGTGCGCTTTGCCTGCTTCTATCTTCGCCTGGTTTGGTTCATCGGCTAGTAGAAGTTCTAGAGCAGTCTGCATATTTTTCTGGCCAAAATATACATTCATGGCTAAAAGGGCTGGCGGCAATAGGGTAGACCAAATTAATAATAGTGCAACGGACGCTAGAACTAAGCTGGTTAAAAACTTCCTGCTCTTTGTTGATTTTTTTTGCGGGGAGGTGGGGTAAGTAATTTTTTCCGTCCCATCAGCTGATAATCCTTTATCTTGTCCGGCTTTGAAGAAAGAAATTGTCTCTTTCAAACCTTGAGCCAAGGATATTTTCGGCTCCCAACCTAGCTCTTCTTCTGTTAAATCTATCGGTATTGGATACACGTCAACTCCTCCCTCAGGTTCCTTCTTAAAATCCACTCCGATACCTGGCAAAATCTTTTTTATTTCCTCAGAAACTGAGCGCTCAGTCGCCTTTTGGGGGTTGACGACATTAAATATTTTTCCTTTTTTGGGGTAGGCGGCGGCTTTTACAATCCCATAAATAATATCCGTGACGAAAGTTGGGTTTACTTGTTTTAACCCGTCACCAGATATATCGATCCTACCGTCATAAATCGCCTTTGCAATTAGCTGGTCTAGAATGCCTCCCCCTTGCAGAGCCATCTTCGGACCGTAAGGATCTTTGATACGCACCACGCTCGTGTACACGTCGTAGTTTTTGTAATATTGGGCTGTCAGAGCCTCCGCAAATCTTTTAGCCTCATTAAACGGGGTAGCTAGTTGCTGTGGTTTATTAAAATAATTCTCAAGTGATATTTGCGAAATTGCACCGTGGATAACCTCTGTGGAAGAAACTAATATAAACTTCGCTCCCCGCTCATGAGCAAGATCCAGCAGATTTTTGGTCCCCAGGGAATTCACCACTAGCGCCTGTAAGGAGAGGTCTTTTGATCCTGATTGTTCCTCCACCACATCACAGTGAAAAATGTGGCTCAAGGGAACTGTTGGAGACAACTTAAAGTTGGCCCTACTTATATCTTCCTCCCAAAAGGAGAAATTTCTTGAAGATAGCAAGCGTCCAATATTTTTTTTTGCTGCGGAAGTAGCAGTACCGTCAACTGCAATAACGTTAAAATTTTGGGCGAGTAAAGCTTCGCAAAGATAGGACCCTAGAAACCCGGCTCCACCAGCAACCAAAGCGGTTGGCCGTTTATTGTCCATATTAATTGTGGGGGTCTCTTTATTAGCGGCCGCTTCCATCCAATTCCCATCCAACAGCGTTAAATTCTTATTCTAAACTCACTTTTCCCATCAATTGCTCTATTAACCAACGCATCTGCTTCCATGTTTTCCTCACGGCTTACGTAATTGTAATAAACCTCACTAATATTTTTTTCCATACTGCGGATACGCCAACCGATATCTTGTAAGGTAGGGTTCTTCACTTTATACAGACCGCTTAATTGGTTGGCGACAAGTTTTGAATCCAGGAAAAAATCCACCCGCACTCTTCCGTCAAACTCTTCCCCAATTGTTTTTAACGCCAGTTCAACCGCTCTGTACTCGGCTTGATTATTAGTCACTTCGCCCAGATATTTACCGCACAAAAACCGCGTTTTTACCGCGGGCTCTTCGATTACCCAGCCGGCTGCTCCTGGACCGGGGTTGCCCCTAGCTCCACCATCACAGAAAACCCTAAGATTTCTCTTCTTCTCAACAGACATTTGCTAGTTTATTTTTTTAATCACTACGCGTCTATCAGCGGCCTCGCCTATTGATTCGCTCTTTAAACCCTCGTGTTCAGAAACCAGAAGATGCACGGTGCGCCTTTGCGCCGGCGGCATTGGAGGCAACTCGATTTCTTTTCTGTCTCCGGACATACCTTCGATTTCTTTATCCACCAAGTCTCGGAGAGATTCCTCCCGTTGCTGCCGCCAACCACCAACATCTAGAATAAGTGGCTTCCAATTTTCTTCGTCCAGTTTTTTATTTAATATTAAGCCCAGGAGTATTTGGAACCCTTCAATATTCTCCCCTCGGTACCCAATCAGCAAACCCAGATCGTTGCCCTCTATATCTACTCTCACCGCCTCTTCCGTACCCTTTACCAACACATCGGCTTCCACACCAAGTAGCTCTAAGATTTTCTCAACTAGCTCTTTTCCCTCTTTTTCTATTTTGCCGGTCGTAATCTTTTTAACCATGGTTCTAAACCTCCTAGTCCGGTTATATTATATTGCTGAATTATACCGAAAGCCGTACTTACGAACCAATACAGAGCCAGGCCGGCGGCAAAGGTTGTACCGAAAACCAGGATAACTACTGGGATTATGTAGGCTAGTTGGCCAGTGGAGGCAGATATAGCGTCTGAAATATCTGGTTTTTCCCCACTCTGCCCCCTCTTTTGCGGCTTTTTCGTTTCTGCTGGTGGTGCAATCATCTTTGATTGGAAAAATGTCAGCACCGCAGTCAAAATAACCAATACACCTGGTATGGCTACTGGTAGGCCTTCGACTCTATAGGCGTCTGGTTTGGCGAGATCCCAAAGCAGAAAATTAGTATTTATATCAGATGTGATAACCCTATTAATTGACTGGAATAGTAAGAAAAATATGCCGATCTGAATTATCATACTAAAACAGCCAAGCACGCTAGCTGCCGGGTTTACTCCCGCTTCTTTAAAAAGCCGTGATTGTTCCGCAGCTAGTTTTTGCATATCGCCTTTATGCTTCTTACGGAGTGCGTCCAGCCTTGGTTTCAAATCTCGCATCGCCTTTGAGTACCGGATGCTATTAGCAAAAAAGGGATAGAACACAGCCCGGGACAAAAGACCAACGACAATGATTGTTAGTCCTAGGTTATTAAACAGAAATTTATTTAGGCCTAACATGACCTGGACAAATAAATCAATCATGTGACTGGGTCAAAGCCTCCTTTCGAGAACGGGTGGCAACGGGTAATTCTTGCCAGACTTAAAACAGAGCCCTTAAACGCGCCATATTTCTCGATGACTTGGTAGGAGTAAGACGAGCAGGTCGGATAGTACCTACAGCTCACCGTGCCCAAGAAAAGTTTATTCATTGGGGATATGTATTTTTGATATAATTTTATTAATCCAAGTAATAACGTCTTCATACGTTGCTTTCTCTACTTCTGTGTTTGCGATCAATATCGCCTCGATATCCGGCGGGAACTTATTTATCCTCTCTTTCACGGCCTCAGTCAACAATCGCCGTATCCTGTTTCTCTTAACCGCCCCCTTTATCCTACCGGGTACGATGAACCCTATTCTGGGTTTCGGCGAATTTCTAGAATAATGAAAAACTAATTTGAAGAGCGGTGTGTAGATTTGCTTTTTATCTCTCCATTTAAACTGTTGCGCTCTATTTATCTTTAACCTGGATCGCTTAGGAAGCATCAATTTAGACCGCTAGCTTTTTCCGGCTCTTGGCTCTTCTCGCTCCGATTATCCTCTTACCGGCCTTGCTTTTCATTCTAGTCCTGAACCCGAACTTTCGCTTTCTTTTTAATTTTTTGGGTTGGTATGTTCGTTTGGTCATAAAATAAGCAAAATAACGACAAAATTATAGAGGCGGTCCTCCTCTTTGTCAATTCTAGTTAATTTAGAGCGATCTCTTTTGCTACACTTTCTATCTCTTGACGCTTTTGCAAGAGCGCTTGTTAATATAGTAGGGCTTTAGGTGGCGATTGCTTCCAAACCTGTTCACTCAATCTCTTGCCCAATAGCTTTGTTTATGATGGATTTAGATAAGGTTTCCCTGTGGGGGTCAGTATTAACAGAATTACAATTAGCCCTGTCGGGGGCTAATTTTCAGACATGGTTCAGGGGGAAAACGGCAATTTTAAATATTGAAAATGGCGTGGTCGAGGTAGGTTGTGCGTCTGCATATAACAAAATTTGGATCGAAGAGCGTTACCAAGGAACAATTAAAGAGATCTTGGATCGTGTTACTGGTATAAACACCGCCCTTACCTTTTCCGTCTCCTCCCAGGTTCAAACCCAGGAAAAAACCCGGAAAAAACCCAAGGAGGCCCTTTCCGTCCCGTTATTCGAAGAAGACCCAGGCCCTTCACTCCAGAAATCTTTTAAAGTAGCCGCGGTCAGCCAGCACTACTCGTTTTCGAATTTCATCGTTGGACAATCAAACCAATTAGCCTACGCCGTCGGCAAAGCGGTCGCTGACTACCCCGCCGGAAGGTATAATCCCCTTCTTGTGTACGGCGGTGTCGGTGTTGGCAAAACCCACCTACTCCAGGCGATTGGCCAGTCTTTCCTGATCAGGAACCCCGACGCCAAAGCCCTGTATATTTCAAGCGAAACCTTCACAAATGATATGGTGGAAGCTATACAGAAAAAACAAACAATTATTTTCCGGGAGAAATACCGCAATCTGGACCTCTTACTAGTGGATGACGTTCAATTTATCGCTGGGCGCGAAAGTACGCAGGAGCAATTTTTCCATACCTTCAATGAGCTGCACGCCAAGAGTAAGCAGATTGTGCTTTCCTGCGACCGCGATCCCAGCGAGCTTTCGAACTTGGAGGAACGTCTCAAGAATCGTTTCGTTGGGGGTATGGTGGCGAAAATCGACCCACCGGACTTAGAACTACGGGAGGCAATATTACTCGCGAAGGCCAAAAGGCTCGGCCTTAGTATCGAGTTCCCGCTCATCAAACTCTTGGCGGTGCAGCTTGGCTCTAGTATTAGGGAGCTGGAGGGGGCTCTATTAAGAGTGGCCGCGGTGGCGAGGCTAACTAATACAAAAATTGATCGAGAGACTATAAAAACGGCGATAGGTTTGCAAAAACAGGGCAAAAAAACCGCCGCCCAAGTTCTGGAAAGGGTGGCCTCGTACTTTTCCCTACCTGTTGCCGTTCTAAAAGGCACTAGCCGTTCAAGAGAGCATGTTTTCCCACGCCAAGTAGCTATGTATTTGTTACGCAAGGCAAGTAACAAGTCTTTCTATGAGATTGCTCGCCGCTTTAACGATAAAGACCACACTACCGTCATTTATTCCGTTAATAAGGTGGAAAATATGGTGGAGAACGATACGGAAATAGCCCGAATTGTAGAGGAGCTAAAATCTGGAATATTTAATAACTAGTAGTTAACCGGTTAATCAACCGGGTTTTTCAATCCTGCTCCAAACCTTAGTATTGTCTTGTCCACCTAGTTTACTAATATTACTAATCTATTATAATTAATCAGTAATTATGAAGTATGTTTAAAGTTGTCTTGATTAAGGATCAGTTTATAAAAACAGCGGCTTTGGTGATGCAAGTAATCTCACCGCGGCCCAGCCTTCCGGTGTTGGGAAACTTTCTGCTGGATGCCCAGAGAGGCAGGTTAGAAATAGTCGGTACCGATTTGGAAACAACGATACACCATCGCCTATCCGCAAAGGTTTTGGGCGACGGAAAAATTACAGCCCCGGCCAAAATCTTGGTTGATTTTTGCCAAGCCGTAAGTGGCGACAACGTAACCTTGGAGCTACGCAAAGACACCCTATCCGCTAAGGGGGGGCAAGCCGAAGCTAGCTTTCCAACCATGAGTGAGCGGGAGTACCCGGACATTGCTAAATTTGAACCCCAAGGGAAGATTGAGATCGAGGCCCAAGAGCTCTTGGAGGCAATCGCCCAAATCGCCTTTAGCGCTGCTCCAGAGGAGGGGCGGCCTATCCTCACCGGGGTGTTGCTCAGAGTAGATAAGGGTAGCGGTGAGATGGTAGCCACTGATGGGTACCGACTAGCAAAGAAAGGTTTGGAGCTTCAGGGGAAAATTGATGTCCTTGTCCCTGCTAGAGTACTCAGGGAGGCAGCAAGAATACTGACCGACAAGGAAGGGACTAAAGTTGAAATTGCCAGTAACTTGGAAAACAACCAAGTAAGATTGAAATCCACGGACTCTACGATCACCACGAGGTTGCTGGATGGTGATTACCCAAACTATGAGCAGATAATTCCGACCTCTTACGTCGCCGAAACGCGGCTGAACTCCAAAGAATTCTCGGATGCGGTAAAGTTAGCGGCCTTATTTGCGAAAGATATTGGTAATGTCGCACGACTTTCCACGGAAGAGGGGCAGCTGATAGTGGCCGCAAGTACTGCTTCTGTGGGCGAAGCCACCACAAAAGTGGCCGCTAAAAACAGCGGGGAAAGGTTAAAAGCCGCTTTCAATTCAAGGTTTCTAATCGAAGCGGCGGGTTCAATTAAGAGTAGCGAGATTAGGATCTCCTTTAGTGGGTCCACGAGCGCAGCTCTCTTGCGGGGCGATAAGGACAATAATCTTACCCACGTAGTTATGCCGGTTAGAACGACATCAGTAGATGATTAGGCGACTCATTGTAAAAAACCTACGTAACTTAGAGAATTTGGTTGTGGAGTTCCGTCCCGGGTTTAACATCATTGTTGGAGATAACGGCCAGGGCAAAACTAATATTCTAGAGGCCATCTACCTTTTAGCCTACGGTAGGGCCTTTCGAGATGAAAAGGCCAAGGTGATAAATTGGGATGAAGACGAGTCCCTCGTGGAAGGCGTGATTGAAAATTTTAACATTAGGATCATCTTGAAACGCGGCGAGCCCACGAAGATATTGATCAACGGTAAAGTAAAGGGCGGCCTCTCGTTGATAGGCAAGTTTGTTTGCGTAGTATTCCATCCCCAAGAAATAGAGATAGTTTCTGGACCCCCTTCTTTAAGAAGATCATGGTTGGACAGGTTGATATCGACAGTCGATAGAAATTACCTAAGAGCCTTAATAGATTATCAGAGGGCCCTAAATAATAAGAATAGGCTTTTGAAACTCTCGGCAAGGGAGGAAGAACTAGCGGTTTGGGATCAAACGTTGGCAAAATTAGGTAGTAAAATTTGGATCGCTAGAGCGGCAGCTATTTGGAAAATTAACCGGTTATTAAGGGCTCAATCAGTTAACCTCACTGAAAAGCTGGTATTTATAAAATACAGAAGTGCGTTTGAGGGTCAAAATCCTAAGGCTTTTGTGGAACTTTTTCAAAAACAATTAAGATCGATGAGAGCTTTGGAGAGAAGATTTTTAGTAACTAGCTTCGGGCCCCATCGCGACGATTTTAAAGTCATAATCGAGCAGAAGAAAGGAACAGCTATTGTTCAAAAAGAGCTTCCCAGTTTTGGTTCCAGGGCTGAGCAGCGTCAAGCTGTTTTACTGCTAAAAATTAGTGAAGCCAAGATATTTGACGAGGTTTATGGCGAGGCCCCAACTATTCTACTGGACGATATTACCAGTGAATTGGACGGAAAAAATAGGCATTTGTTGGCCAAGATTTATAGTAAACAAGTGATTATTACCACCACTGATCTAGGATCTTTGCCAGAGGAGATTTGGAAAAAGGCGAACGTTATGAGGTTGAGTAACGGACAGGTTCATCACTCCTGAGGATTATCAATCGATGGTTGCGGCGAGGACCCCTTCGCACCAGCAGTAAGAATAGCGTGTTCATCTGGAGACGCTTGGACCCGGATGGCGACGTGATTTGGTCCGGCAAAAAATAGACCCTCGCCCACATCCGCCGCAAGCAACAAATTCTTTTCTCCCTCGGAAAGGTAGAATACCTCAACTACCTCTGCAATAGCAGCCGCGCTTTGTTTCAGCAAGATTTGTACAGAGGAGTTGGTGACAATTGCCTTACCGTAATCTGAGCCAAGGAAGTCCTCAACGTCCTGAGTTATGGTGGTCAAGCCGAGATTGTATTTTCGGGCCCGTTTTGCAATTGAGTACATGAACGAAGCGGAATCTTGGTACTTCATCAAATACCAGGCCTCATCAACAATTAACAACCGTTTTTTCCGATCCTTTTTTATCCGCGTCCACACATAATCGAGGATAATAAACATGGCTACCGGGCGGAGCTCATCTTGTAGGTCAGCGATGGAAAAAATGGTAAAGGTGTTTTTTATATCAATAGTGCTTTCTTGGTCGAAAATGCCACTTAATGAACCACGGATGAATTTTTCCAAGCGCCCGGCCATATCCCTGGCTTGAGGCTCCGCCATATTTTCCAACACGTTGTAGAGGTCTCCAAGAAGAGGAGCTTTTTTTGTTTGGGTGGCAGGATCAGGAGTGATACCAGCAAGTTTATACGTGTTTATCAAAGCTCTATCAAGGATCGCATCCTCATTTGGCGAAAGACTACCAAGCATTATTCTTAGCAACGAGTGCAGGGAAAGTATTTTTAGGCCCAGCTCGTTTTCACCTTCCTCATACACCCCAGAGAGGTCAAAGGGGTTTATCCGTGATGGACGACTTTGGGCAAAGTTTATATACTCACCTCCGATAGTATCAGAGAGCTCTTTATATTCGTTTTCGGGATCTATAACAATTATTTCCGTTCCGAACATCAACGCCCGTAAGGCTTCGAGTTTGACCATGTAGCTTTTACCAGCACCACTTTTGGCGAAGACGACGCTATTAGCATTTTCAAGGGTAAAACGATCAAAAATCACCAGAGAGCCGTTGTGCTCATTTATTCCGTAGAGGACACCTTCGTTTGCAGTCAGTTCTGAGCTAGTGAAGGGGAATGTTGTAGCCAGGGAGGTGGTATCCATATTTCGGATGGCAAAGAGTTTATCGACAAAAAGCGGTAGGGTTGATTGCAGTGCCGCCTCTTGCTGCAGGGTAGCGTGCTTGGTGATGATCAGCAGGGATCCGGCCGCGGCTTCGACTTGCTTGGTAATATAGTCGAGTTCTTCTAAAGTTGGGGCCGGAATTTTAATATAAAAGGTAAACTGGAAAAACCTCTCTATCCCGGTAGCAAGCTGCTCTTGAAGAGACCTAGCGTCCTCGAGAGCTGTGTTTATGGCTGGGTCCAGTACCCTGCCGGCCTGTAGGTCAGATTCTATCGTCGCTTCCATTTCAGCGGTCTTGCGGCGTAAATCATCCAAAATGCCTTTCGTTTCAGCAGGGTAATAGTAGAAAGATATATCTAGCGTGTGATCAAAGTTTATGAGGGGTGCTAGCCAGTTTGCCCCGACAAACCTTGGGTAACCGGAAACAAATAGAGTTCGGTAATATATATTACCAACTTTGACATGGTCAAAATCTATTTCTATCGCTGGTGGGGCGATTACATCTTTTACGTCCACCATACCCCGACCTAAGTATTGGGTGACTTGGTCACGTGTCTGCTGTTCCTTAGCCTCTTGGGCGGAAAGCGACGGCCTCTTTTTTTGTGGAAAAAAACTTGATAATTTCATTTTTGTTCCCCACTTGTGTTGGGCACGTCAGCTGTTTCTGCAGCAGGTTTAATTCCAGCCTGCCCCTCCCGTACTTGTCCGCTCTCTTGCTCCCCGGTTGACGGCTGAGCCGGTTGGACTGCGGTAGGACTGCCTTGGTCGGTTGTAATCTCCGGCTCCGGCGCGGTTTCTGAAGTATTATCCTCGATTGGGACCTCTTCGTAAGAGGGGGCTAGCGACGGCTCTACAATTGGCGTACTGTACTCGGCTGGTTCGAGGGCGGCCTTTTGTTCTCTGGCGACGTCGGGGTTGTATAGGTCGTAAAAAAGCTCGACGAGTTCTTCGGTATTGAGCCGGACGGTCTTTACGCCGATTCGACTAAATTGTTTGATAAGGTGGTCCACCTTAGGTTCTAGATTAACCTTGGCCCTTTCCAACAAAGCCCCCCTACTGATGTTAGGGCTTCGTTTTTTGAAAAGGCCGGTTATATTTGAAGTTACTTGGGAAAGGTCGATCCCGATGTAAGGGACAGCCACGTAGAAACGTTTATCAAGTACTTGGTTTCTTGAAACAAGCTCTTTGATGAAATTCTCGTATTTTTCTATCTGAACAGCAAGATTAGGATTATGAGTCCGAGCTCCGGCTTCCTGGACCCGTAGCAGGTAATTGGATATATCCATCCTTTTGGTTCTGATTAAAATTTGGATTGGATAGGTAAGGGAATTAAGCGTGGCCGCAAAAGCAAATATCATAGCGTCTTGCTCGGTTTCAGAAAGTAAATCAAAATTCACAGCGGTTGTTTGTAGAACAGCCGTTGCGCTTCCATTTTTCAGGAGAACAACGTCGTCTCTAACGTCCTCTATGTCCAGATGCTCTTGAGTTGATGATACGTTGCCGAGTTTATCCATGGTAACTAACTGGTTGCTTTTATTTCTATTGGCGGAAGCACGTGACCAGTCACACCTACTTCTATTACATCGAAAGTGTGGCCGGGGGATTCGATATCCATAGTATAGGTGCTGTTGGGTAGGGGGGTGGATATCGCAAATTGCCCAATCTTATTGGTTTTTAAGGCTCTTACTGGTTGGCCACTACCGTCTTTGACTACGATGATGACGTTCGAAAGTAAGGAGCCGTCCGAAGCCTTGACTATACCATTGATTACATTGGGAGCACTAGTAAGTGAGGGTGCCATCTTCCCGACCGCTGGTGTTGGTCGGACTACCCTTACCGCTGATCGCTCCTCTTGCTTGGCCCCCGTCGTTGTTACAGAACCATCCGGGGCTAAGGGTGGCGGAGGTGGTTTCGTTTCTTGAACTTGAGGCTGGGGCCGTTGCTTAGTTATTTCTTGCTGCAGCCTTTGGATTAAAGATTCTAGGCTGCTGTTTTTTCCGCTTATCTCAGACGAACGTTTTTGGGTACCCTCCAGCTCCCCCCTCAATCTCAAATTTTCCTGATCTTTTGCTGCCAATTCTTTTTTCAATTCTTGAGCTTGTGATGTTAGCTGTCCAACTTGCCCGCCGATCTGGGCCGAGTTTTTTTGGGTAGCCTCTAGATCGCTTTTCAATTTTGCGGTCTCGCTATTAAGAGTATTAAAATTGGTTCGCAGTTCCTGAGCGGTTGCTTCTAAGTTTTTATTTTGTTCTGCAGTTGCGCTCAACTCCCTTTGGGTGTTTTCTAGCTCCTCCTTCAACCTTGTATTCCCCGCTGCTTGGGAGGCATTTAAGGACTGCTGTTCCTGCAGAGACTTTTGAGACTCCGCCAGCGTGTTTATTTGGGCTAGTAATCGGGCCTTTTCAGTTTGGATTTCACCCAGTTTTTCTTCAAAGTTTTTCGAAAGTTCATTGGTGCTATTTTGCAGCTCCTGTACCCTCTCAGCCTCCCTTGCCCTAGCAGCTGCAAGCTCATCCTTTTCAGTTCGGAGACGCGAAAGCCTCTGCTCGTAATCGGCGGTCAAACCCTCGATATTAGACTCCAATTCTTTGCGTTGGTTTAGTTCTTCACTGTGAGCGGCGGTTAATTCGTTGATTCTTTTTGAGAGGCTGGCTCGATCGCCGACCAGTTGCTGTATCTGCGCTTCGTGCTGCTCCTCCGTCTGCTTTATTTTCACCCGCTCTTTTTCTGACTCCTCTCTCTTTTCGATTATCCCCTGGCGTAATTTAGACAGCTCACTCTCAAGTTGCTCAGCCTGGGACAGGAGCTGTTTGGTTCCTTCATCGGTCACTGTGGGTGCTGGTGTATTAGCTGAAAGCGGTGTCGACGGTGCCGGTTCGGCGGTGGTCGTAGGCTTCGTTGGTACCGGCACTGACGGAGCAGGGGTCGTTGTATTTGAGGGAGCAATTTGCTGCCCAGACCTTTTAGCCAACTCCTGCGCGGCTGATTTTTTTAAATTTTCAAGTTCAGTAACAATCTGCTCTCTGGGAGCAGCCGGTTGCGCGGTCTCAGTGTCCGTAGCTAGTTTAACAGTTTCTTGCGGGGGTGGGCGGCTTGGGTTTTTAGACTGATCGACCAGCCTGGCTACTCTCTTCTCCAGAGGTTGGCGAAGTTCTTCAGAAATTTCATGTGTAGCGGCGCCTGGTCCCGGCACCGTCACTCTACCACTTGTCGCCAGGGGTTGAAGATTTCTGGGCCGCATGTTTGAAACTGGGGACAAATAAACGTCTTTGTCTGGGTACCGCACCGAAGCAATAGGCGGTAGGGAAGATACCCCGGCGAGCTTTGGTTGATCAGACGGCCTGGGTACCTCAAAGCGCCTTGTTTTCTCGGTCGGCTGGTAGCGATGACTCAAAGGTTTACCAGGGTAATATAAAGCTTTATCCGGTAAATCAGAGGGTGGGCCTCCGGCTTGTATTCTTCTGTGCACCACTGGACCTTCAGCCATTTACTGATCTCTCCTTTCTGGCGATAGGGACGGTGCAAAAGCACTGGTGGCTTCTGTTTGTTTCGGCCTTCTTTCTCCCGGCTCTTTGTTTTGTTGGAAAACTTCTCTAAAATTTAACGATGATAGTCGAGTTCGCTCCACAGCGTCGAGTTTGTTGGTCTTTTTTTCTGTTCTTAGTTTTTCCAAGTAAGACTCCAGTCTACTTCGATCAGTACTTTGAACAGACTGCTTTTGCACTGGACGGCGCAGGTAAGAAGCGAATTGGGGTTCCAGAAAGCTGAATATTTTTGGCTCCTTGGACCAGATCCTCCGAGAAGGGGAGGTGATGGCTCGGATAAATACCACGACCCACTTATCAAACGACATACCGTTGATCGGCACAAAAGCAAGTGCTAATCCTATTAGGGCCACCGGCGCAATTATGAAAAATCTTAAGATGCTACTACCGGAGACAAAGATTACAAACGAAATAATTCCAGCTGCGGCCAGGTATAGAAATTGCTTTAGAGTCAGAAAGCCCACGAGCTTAAACTCAAAAGCAGTTACGTTTTGTGGTATTGGGTGTGTCTGCATCCAGATAAGCTTTCCGGAGAGGACGATATTGCAAAATATTTGCCGTTGAAAGCCAAAAGCTGCAAGACTTAAATTACCTTCACCAAAAAGGTTACCGTGTATTTCTATTAACTTTCGGCCCTCTTCTTCCAACCGCTCAGGGCAATATCGTCTCTCTTCTGTGCCTCTATTATCAACAAAGGGAGCTTCAAAATCAACCGCAACATAATACATCAAAAGACCAATTAGTGACAAGTGCTAAGAGAAAGCCGAAAAAACGCCGTGATCGATTGGCAAGGGCCAACCGACAGGTTAATTTAGATCGATCCGAGGCCAATAAGTATCTTATAGTTATTGACTTTGGAAAGAATTCGTGTTATACTTTCGCCTCAAATCGGACGGGATCAGTACGGGAAGGAGAACTTCTATGGCGGAACTGATGGTTCGCACTTGTCCAAAGTGCGAGAAGAAACGCCTTCCTAGAGGACGTGCCGTGACACAGGATGTCGATGGTGCGTCTCAGGAGGTTTGCGATGTCTGTGCCTTGCCGAGTGTAAAGGACAAGGTTCGAGATCGGGGTGAGCGGATCCGGAAGCAGATGATCCAACTGTCCTTCCTGGATCTATCCAGGCACCAACGTGAGCTGGAGGACGCCGAGCTCTACGTCGAAGAGGCTGAAGAGAAGCTCCCAGACAAATGGAAGAACGTCGCCGGTAACCTGCTCATGGCGCAGAGGATCATCTACCGCGTCGAGCGGCAACTCACCGAGGATATCGCCAGGAACCTGCTTATACTGGTGGAGGAAAACCTCGCCAAGTCAGGTAAGATCGAATCGGCGAATCCAGACGAGACCGCCAAAGAGCAGGAGCAGAAGAAGCTCGATGTCCTACGGGACCAAATCGAGCTGAACGCCCGGGTCGCTCGGGAGTCCCTTGCGGACTACGAAAACAAGGATCTCCCACTGCGCCCCCAGGACCGACGCAAGTTGCTCAGAGACGCGCGGCGCCAGGCGGCTAGGGCCTACTTCAAGTCGCTTAACTACCTCGAACGTAAGACTGAGGTCGATGTCGACAAGCTCGTGGAGACCATTATCGGTTCCGCGGACGAGGATGAGGAAGCCGAAACATCGGTTAACGGGTCCTCCACCTCGACTCCTGCCGACGAGGAAAGAGTGAGGGAGGACGCCGAGGCGGAAGTTGTTTTGGAGGAAACGGCAGAGGAAGGAGAAGAGTAGGCAAACGTCTACAACCGCATAACAATAGAATATGCGGAGACGGTCGTGAGGTTAAGGTTTTGCATAGGATAAGCGTATATGGGAACATTCAACAACAGATCCCAGCCACGTGTAACTTGCGAAGACTTGCCAAAGCGGCCGTTTTTGCGTTTTGGGGGGATTTATTTGAACAGAGCTCTTAGTTTTTCGTAGAAATTTTCACGTTTATCTGCAAAATGGATTATCACCAACTTCTCGTTCTGATCGATAGTATACGCTACTCGGTACTGGACGTCTTCGTAGTTGAAGTGGAAGGAATAAAGGAAACTTAAACTGCCTGAAAGCTTCTCACCTGCTAATGGGTTCTCCTCGAGAACTTTCGTGGCGCTAATTATTTCTTTGCGTAATTCTTCTTTAGGGAGCGTTTGGCCGAAGGAGTGGTAACACGCTGATACATCAGGCCAAGATGTTTTCAAGGGGTTCTATTTTTCCCTCCGCTGCTTCCTTCAAACTCTTATCAAGAGGGGTCATCAATCCTTTGTCCATAAGAATAGTAAGGGTCTCCGCGTCCTTGCTAGAGAGAAGCGGCTTCAGAGTTTTAATTTTTACTACAGCTTCCCGTGTCTCTTCAAAGGCAAGAGAAGAAATTGATTTTTCCTTGGATCTCGCCTTGGCCATATATCCCCGATAATAACTCTAAATAAATAAAAAAACAACAGCTAATTAGGAGTGGGGAATTAGCTTAATCGGATAGTCATCGTACCAACATTTAGGTGCAATTTATATAGTAGTTTGGTCTCATCTAATGATGGTGCTTAGCTAGGGAGGAGTTGCCTAGCGCAGTATCCGAGAATACTTAAGAAATTAAGGAGCCCGCAAATCTCGAAAATATGTAGGAGACTATAGGATTGACATCTAGCTTCATCTCTGGTATACTTTTTTCCAATGAAAAATAAGCTTATTGATCTAGATATTTTCGCACAAAGCCCGCCGGGGTAAGTGTATTGTAAGGACCCCCTTGGGAGGTGGGCTTTGGTAGCAAACAAGATTTGTCACCAGAGCCCACTTTCTTTTTAGGAAAAAGAACATTAACAAAAAAGTTGAAAATTTCCCAAATTGGGGTGCTCATTTTGGTCTTAAATTATTGAGACTAGGGTGAGCCCTCCAAAGAGGGGGTCGAACAACTTAATAGCACGAAAAACAAAATATCGTGCAAATCCTCCCCCTGTGTTTTGGCCGAGGCCACACAGGGTGGAGAAATCCATCCAGTGGCCGTAAGGCCAAAATAATAGGAGGAATTAGAAATGGCTCAGGAGGAAACTCGCGAACAGCGATTGGAGAGGTTGAGGCAACAGCGTGAAGAGGCTTTTGCTGCTCCGTCGACATCAGTAGGTGGGCGCACGCCTCTGGCCACTTACCTAAGGGCGGGTATGGTCTCTCAGGTTATGGGTCGACCTGGAGACCGCAGTGCGGCCGTAACTGTTCCCCAGCTCAACTTGGCTGTGGCGAACGAGTCCAGGAAGCAGGAGTTACCCAGGCAGGAACTACACCGCTACGCGAATGTCATGCCAAGCCCTGGTGTACTACCGATGCCAGAGGACCGTTTTCCTAGAACTCTCACCGAGTACTTTCACAAGCCAATCTTGCTGGTTGACTCGGTGATCTCCGTTGTCCACCGCATTGTGGTGGATGATGAGGGAAACAAGTCCCTGGAGCCGGTGAATATACTCCAGCCAAAGGAGCTCCAGAAACTCTCGAAGAGTCGGTGGTGGACCCTCTTAGCAAGGTTCGGCGGACTTATGCACGATCTCAAATGTCACGAGGAGCGTGTTGAAATCCGTCGTTGGGTTCCCTTCTTCGTGCCCAGGGATGACTACGACTTTTCGCTCATCACCACTCCTTGGGAGCCCAAAGTGGTGGAGCTTTACTGGGCCATGAACCCAGAACTCAAGGGCGTTCCGTTGGAGCAGATCATGGAGCTTCGCATCAAGGAGTTCCTGTGGAGAGCCGCCGGTAACCCCCCAGGAAAGTGGCTGAGCGAGAAGTTCACAGATTGGGTGCCATATAACCCTACCGAGCAGTTGATCACCTTCAACTACGCAGAAGTGCTGATCCAAAGCGGGGCTGCGGAGGATCCTCGAAACTACGATCCCAACAACGTCCAGGTGGACTACCACGCCAACCGACGACACGGTACAGTAGCCAACCCGACTCGTCTCATGGAGCTAGATTCAGATGGGATGCCGATCTACGAAGCGGACGGAAACTACTACCAACCGAAGCTGATCGAAACTCCAAACCCACTTGTCAGAAATCCACTGACCGGTGAGGAGGAGCCGCTTTACGACGACGAGAAGTTGGCGAAGATCGAAGAAGCTCGTGAAGCAATGTACGGTCCGTTGATACGGACAAAAGCTCAGGTACAGGAGCTCTTTGAGCTCAACCAGGGCTACGGTCGGCTCAACTTCGATCCCCACCCAAACCACTACCGTGACGTCTACGGCATCTACTACCCAGTACGGGACGTCGCCCACGGCATCGTCTCGGACTCCGAGCGGATGGCTGAGGCAATCCTCCCCTCCAGGCGCCGAGTGAAGCAAGAACCCAGTCGGGTCCAGAGATCCCTGTGGAAACGATTCTTTAGTGTCTTGTCCCGCAGACCTTCTGATGATCCGACCCAGAATTTGGAGCTGGAGTATTGTGAATGGTGGAACATCGGTCCATCACACTCTGCTTCAGACCTGGCTCTGGAGAGATCCGCGGAAAGCCATGTCATGGACGGCAAGGCGCAGTCCCACAAGAAACAGCGGAGTGGTCAAAAGAGGGAGCAAAACATAGGTATGCTGCGCCTCGGCGACCTAGCGAAGGCGGTGAGCGACTGGTACCTGTCCCACATCGGGGGTTTGGCAGAACGAGGTCTCGGTGACGCAGAGTTCTACCTCCCCTACTACGGATTCTGGCACGGATCAACCGATCCGGACAGGGGCTTCATCACCAAGCTCGCCTGGTCCAACATGGACTTCGACGAGTTCACGAAGCTGGTGGCGGGGGCACCCTTGCCGACAGACTTCCATCAACTAGCGGCCCTTTGGGAGTACTTCGGCTTCGATCCCATGGACTCGCTCTGGGGATACGAATCCGACGGGGCACCCAGGCTTCCGGAAAGGCTTATCCACCGGTTGATCCTCGACCCCACCCAAGGGGGCATCAACATGAAAACCCCCGACGGACCTCGGGTCTTGGAGATCTATCGTCGGGTCGTGGGAGACGAGGCCATCCGTGCCTACTGTCACATGAGCGAGGAGACCTACAACCAGGCCATAGCCAACGGACAGGGCGACTTCCTCACCATGGGCTACGTATTCTGGAGGCCGATGGAGGAGGTGGGCAACTACTACAAGGGTTTCCTGTACGAGCTCTGGCGCAACCAACCCAGCCAACCATTTGCACAGCGTGTCGAGGAGGAGCACAGCGAAGCCGAGCTCAACCGGATCCACGACACCATTAGTGTTGTGGCAAAGGAGAGCCACGGCATGCCCGACATCCGTCACGGGCGTCCCGACAACGAGTACGTGACCAACCTCCACCGACGTCGGGCAACCTTGTGGATGAGGGACCGAGCGGCTGAAATGTTCTACATCTACAACAGCCGCGCCTTCACTGGCAGCATCTTTGGCAAATGGGCGGCTCACGGTATCGCGGGTCGTACGGGAGACGATGCCTGGGGTCAGAGCCAGTACATGGCTTTGGGCTTCATGTCTTATCTGAACCCGGTCTACGACGCTCTACATGGCAAGGCCGAGGTCCAGGAAGATCAGCCCTGGAACGGTGAGGATGACATGCAGTGGGCGAGGAATGTGTTGCTCAGTCGTAGGGTTGGATGGCACTGGGCGACCAGCAAGAACCTGACTCAGGAAGGCCGCACCCAAGGAAAAATGGTTCTGCTGACCAACATAGCTCAGATAGCGGAGTGGATCCACGCCTACGCAGGATTCGGGACGGATCCACAGCCTGGCAGCGAGTTGGCTACGCGCATCATCAACATGGGGCCGGAGGATTGGCCGCAGCTCGAGACCGACCTCATGGGTCTCTACGCCGCTCTACCTGAGTACGAAAGGAGGGAAAAGATACGAGCGATTAGGGCTGTGTTCTTCACCAGCAAGAACCAGCTACTCACCGCGTAAAGCGGTGAAAGGGCCGAAGCTAGCGTTTACCCGCAGCTTACGGCCCTTTCTTTTTGGGCAATTTATGTTTTTTTAGTACCCTTGTTGACCTTTTTTTCAAGTTCCGCTGACCTACCTTCAAGGTTCGCAACACGATTGCCGATATTGCTGTTGCTGACATCCGTGCTGGAACCACCTTGTTGGGTTGTGGCACCTTTCCCTGGCGTGACGTTTGTTACGGCACTATCACTACCACCTGCTTGTGGACCACCTGGCTGTGGTCCTGCTGGACCTGGTGGAAATCCACCATCTTGGTTATCCACATCTGTTCGGCCGGCGTCTCCTTCCAAATTCATAGTTGCAGGCCCAGCGGGATTGCGACCTGCATGTCCCTGTGGGTAGAAAGTTTTCCCTGCCCACTTAGCGATAGGGGCAACTATCGGTATGTTGGTTCTTCCTAGAGCTTCAACACCTTGTTGGGATCTACCGTAATCAGAAGCCAATCTGACACCCTTTCCAGCTAAAGCAATCGGTGCGAGCATTATACCAGGTCCGATGCCGCCGCGGGGGCCAGGCTTAATATCAAAAATCTGGTCAACCATATCCGGGACCTTTGTAGCGTAGAAAAACATACCTAGTCCAATAACGGGGGCAAGGAATATCCAAGATAGGAAGACTCCGGCTGCACCACCGGTAAGTTCCAAGTCCGGTATGGCTAAGAAATCAAGCTCGCTTATTGGGCTAAAACCAATGGCGAAGGATAGTTGAATGACCAGGGAAGTGACCGGGATAGCTACCAAGGCAGCTGCGGCTCGGCGGAACCAGTAGATGACAGCGCCTTCGGCTTTTGGTATAGCCCCGAAGATAAAAAAGAGAGGAGCAAAGATCGTCAAGAGCAGAAAAATAACGTACCGAGTGATAAGTTTGAAAGCGATCATGATGAAAACTATCAAGATAGCAATAGCAAGGAGCAGAGTGAGTAACAATATAAAAAGTATCGCTCCAAAAGCCAAGCCACCAGTAACGAATAAAGCTCCTGTTAAGGATGTTATCATGACAACAAAGAACCCTAGCAGACCTGCAGTAGAAGTAATAGGAACGTCAACTAAGCTGTCCAGGACACCGTGAAGCAACCTAACGAAATCTATCATTACGCCCGAGATAGTAAAGCTAAAAGTAACGAGCAAAAGGGCGATAGCGATCCTGGGCAAGGTGTTTTGGAGGCTGACAACATTTCTGGGACCAATGGGGACCCGCAGCATAATCATGAAACCAATTATCACCAGTACCGCTACTGCCAAGATGTACGACACGTCACGCACTTTTGTCCAAATATTTAATATTATGTTGGAATCAGATAAATCATTAAAGCCGTCGCCGATAGCCGCGTTTGCCGTAGTAAACGGATTTATTGAAGCAACATACTGCGTGCTGTTTATCGGTAGGGGCATCGCCAATAAAGTAGGTAAGGAACTACCCGCAAATCCTAAAAGACCGAACGAAGCGGGATTGTCCTCCTCTAATACTCGATCCAAAAATTCCTGTATTGCGACTGGGTTACCCGATGCTGCTACAGCGACTGCTTCAACTGAAGCTTCACCCCCGGTTTGTCTGAGTGCAAAAGTTTCGACTGAAGACATGCCATAATCGAAGAGACCGAGCAAACCGCCCATAACACAGGTAGGGGCGCTTAGGACACAGTCAACCACATCACCGGCTATATTAGCTATCCCTCCGGCGATAGCTCCAAAAGCGTTAGCAAGATCATCCCAAATTGCAGCTTGTTGGATACGGGGATCATCGCTTGGTAATGGGATCGGGGTAATGCCCGTCTCCTCACCAGACTTTGGGATAGGCACTATATAATATTGTGGTTGTGAATTTTGGGTTTGGGCACCCTCGCCCGCTGGTGACTCTCTAGTTGATTGAGCGAGCGCGGCTGTCGGAATAGCGAATAATATTACAGTTATTAAAATGCCAAGTATAAGCTGCTTTAGCTTTATGGGCAGGGACATAGGTCTATTTAAGTATAGGAGAAAAAGAAGAGGCTTGTCAATTTTTTCATAACCAAAAATCCTAAACTTGCAGTTACCGCTTTGTAGACTTAGAATAAAGTTAATAAGAGTAAAACATATTTAAGTACTGCCTATGGCCGAGGAAGAAGAAAAGTCAGAACAAGAATCTGGAGCAGACCAACTAGGTCGACATGGTGCTCGTAAAGCTGGTGAAAAACTAGGCGGGAAAATGGCCGGCAAGGAGGCCGGTAAACAGGCAGGAAAGGAGGCAGTTAAGCAGGGTGGTAAGCAAGTAGCCAAAGAAGGATTAAAAAAGGCCGCCGCCGCTGCTGGTCCGGAAGCTGCTATCGCCGCCGAGGTAGCTGATCAGGCCTTTCAGGCTGTTCGCCACCCGCTAAAATACCTGCAAGGGGTTGTTAAAAAAGCCGCAATCGCTCTAGGAGTGATAGCGGCACTTATACTCATACCTATCGTTATTGTAATCGTTTTTATAGTGGTTATTATTAGCGTTTTTATCATGGTTATTGTCGGTGGTATACCCGAAGCTGAAGCTGGCAGCGTGTTAGCCGTTCAAAAAACGCCCAACGTAGCTTCCCTACCTTTGGGACCGGCGGGTTCCACGGCGGTTGTTACCTACACGATCGTAGTAACAAATGAGGGGGAGTCCGACGTGACCAATATTCAAGTAGTCGATCCTCAATGCGCTGGTACTAGCTATACTATCTCGCAATTAGCTGCAGGAGAAAGCGACACTAGAGACATTGACTGTACTGTCCCTACAGATATGGATATTATATATTCTAATGATGTTACTGTTGAGGGAAATCTGGATGGGCAGCTGACACCAGGAGAAGGTACCGGTACAGTAATTATCGGGGATCCTCCGGAAGGGCCGCCAGCCTATGCACCACTTAAGGCGGTATATTGTTCGGGAAGTGATTTTTGGCCAACCGGTACACCAAATCCTGGTAGCACCTACTGCCCTGGAAATTATTATGTCCATGAGGGTATTGATATTGCCACAACTGGCGGAGATTGGAACGTTTATTCGCCCTTCTCCGGCCTGGCAACGGTAACTGTTGTCCACGATGATGGTGAGTGCGGTAACTGCTACGGTCAAAGGATCGAGCTATCCAGCGGCCCCTTCAAAGCTCTTTTTGCGCATTTGCAGAGAGGATCGGTCACCGTGGGTGTTGGTGATGTAGTGAATACAAGCACACCGCTGGCGATTATGGATGATACTGGCGCTTCCTTGGGAAGCCACGTACATTATGAGCTAGAATTATCAGGATCACTAGTTGATCCTAAAGATTATGGTGCATTGAAGCCTCACCCATGAGTTTAAAAAATTTCCAGACAATAATTAAAAATTGGTCTATCCCAGCACTGTTCCTTATCACGGTAGTTTTTACCGGTTACTGGTGGTTGTCCAGAGGGCCGGCAGCTGAAGAAAAGTTTGGTAAACTAGAACCCATACAAATAAAATCAGCTCTTACGAAAGAAATTGACGTAGAGGGAACCGCTTCGGACGTAAGAACGAAGGGAAAGACCCCAGAGGTAATGAATGTTTATGTAAACGCGTCGGCAGTTGATTTAGAAACTATTGTAGAGAAGCTTGGCTTTGATAGCTCTGAAAAAGAAATTAGCGGCCAGAGGGTTTGGAGCGAAAAAACAAAAAATCTAAGATTTGATCCGGTTACAGCGGAATTTACTTATACAAATATAAAACCTATCAAGAAATCTACTATCTCTGAAGGAGACGCAACGGTAAAGGCGGAACAGACTTTAAAGGGTCTAAACTTGATTGGGGACGTGGCGAATATAAAGTTGGAAGATAGAGAGCGCTTGTTAGTGGCCGGTAGACTTGAGGCAACGGTGGTAGAAGGGGAGGAGAAATTTGATACATATTCATTTAGTTTTAGCAAAGCGGCTGGCGATTATGAAGTAATAAACGAGGGAGGGATTCAAGATACAATCCAAATTTGGATAGCTGTCGATAATAGTATCGTAAAGATAAAAGCTAGTTTGCAGCCCCTGAAATTTTCCGATCAATCTACCTACAAAATAAAATCTATCGAGGAGGTCAGGGAAGAATTAGAGAAGGGTTCTGGGACAATAGTTGGTATTGGGGGGCCAATCCCGATACTAACTAAAACTATTAGGGTCAGATACACTGATATCAAGCTCACTTACTTACTGACGAACAAAGATAAATATCTCCGGCCGGTGTACTTCGCAGAGGGTTTTACTTTTGGGGACCGGGGGGAACGAGTTGAGATAAAAACAATCGTGCAAGCTGTGACTAAATAGTAAAATATTCTGCATACGAATTTTTCAATAACCTAACAATTGTATTCGTAAACCATCTGCCTAAAATGGAATATCGAATACCCTGACGTTCTGTTCGGTGAATTGAGAAATAGCCACTAGTACGAGCCAGGCTACAATGATCAGTACTAGGCCAATCACCGCCCAGGTAATGGTATTTTGAGCGCTAGAAACTGCCTTTGGATCACCCCGAGCCACAATATATTTAAATCCCCCGATTATTATGGCGATAAAGGCTAGAAAGCCACCTATTACGGCAACCCAAGTGATTACACTTCGGAAGACGGTTTCAAGGTCCTGAAGAGTAGCTGGCTCTTGGGCGAAAACAGAGGAAGCGTTGGTAAAGTAAAAAGGAAAAAGTAAAAAGGAAAAAACGATACATAAAACCTTTATCCTCATTAAATAGATTTTAACCAATCAAGAAATCGGCGTCAATTTGGTTCTAGAATACCGGTGTTTCTGGCTCTGGGAAGACAATGGTCCCTTCGAATATGTTTACACCAAGTACAGTGGTGATGATCAGAGTCAACGCAAACGCGGCGACGATAATTACTAGACCGACGACCGCAGCGGTAATCCTATCTCGAGCGGACTGAGCAGCCATTTTGTCACCCCCAGCGGTTATCCACTGCAAGCCCCCGATGACAATAAAGATAAAGGCCAAAATAGCGGCACCGGCGAAGATAAGGATTAACAGATTTCCAAGCAGCTCCCCAAGATTTCTAAACGGCACGTCCCCTACAAATGTAAACTCAGCTGCAAGTGCTGGTGCAGCCGATGAAAGTAAAAATCCTAGCGAAGTAGCGGCAGTTAATATTTTTTTCATAACGTCTTTCTTTTAAAACTCACCTCCTCCTATTATTTTATACAAAAGTAAACAAGCAATGCAAGCGGTTCTTTAAGGTATAGTGATGCCACCGGCTTTAAAAATATTTATTCCCAGAGCTGTGGTGACGATGATAGTGATTGCAAAAGCGGCGGCAACAATTACAATGCCAATTACGGCGTTCGTAATCCGGCCACGAGCTGCTTCAAGGGTTTTGGGATCACCGCCGGCGTTTATCCACGATATACCACCGATAGCAACTTGGATAAGAAAAAATAAAGCAGCGGCAAAAAAAGCAATGGTAAGTAAATTACCCACGATACCGCCGATGTTTAGAAAAGCCAGTGATGGTAAGGCTATTTTTCCTACAGAAGGCCCCATAATTAATTAAAGATGCTGGCTAGCCCGATCACGTTAGTTGCTAGTTCTATTATCAGGAAAGCAGCTACAATAATCAATAGACCGATTCCGGCGCTGGTGAGGGTGCTACGGGCAGATTCAGCATTTTCCGGGTTGCCACCAGCATTTAGGTAGCGAATACCACCCCAGATCATCATCCCCAGAAAAATCAGGGCTGCGGCCGCCAGTGCTAACAAGACAAATCCGGAAAACACTTGGCCGATGTTCTGAAAGAACCCTATTCGAAGGCCACCACCCAACCGTACCGTGTCACCGATAGATACAGCTGCTTGCGCTGTCGGTACAGCACCGACGAAAATATCAATCCTTAGGATGTCTGCAAAAATAACAAAAATAGCCGCTGAAAAAAGCACTATCAGAAGCCCAATTATCGCGCTGGTCAAAGTACCGCGGGCCGCCTCGGCAGCCTTTGGATCGCCACGGGAAAGCATATAGCGTAGCCCTCCCCACATAACAAAAAGAAGGGCGATCATCCCCGCCAAAGTGAAGATAGGCAGTAGAAGTAAAGAAATAGCCTCACCTATGTTTGAAAAATTCGCACCACCACTAACTCCAAACCAGTCGTCCATTCAGAGACCTCCAATGTTCAGAATAGTGTAGCCAAGGAAGCGCAGGATAAACACCGCAAAGACAATAACCAGCAGGCCGGCAATAGCAGCGGTGATCACTTCTCTACCCTGCTGAATGCTCTCTGGATTTCCAGCGGCAAATATCAACCGATACGCTCCAAACACCATCAGCAGGAATGCTATCCCACCCGCCGTCCCAAGGCCAAAGCCAAGAAATGTATTTGCGGCCTCTCTGGCGTTTGGATTTGGATCGCGAGTTAAGTCTGGATCACCAATTACAGCACCACCTGGCGACTCAACAACGTCGCCAACGTTGCCATCCTCGTCCACATTAAAGGAATAAGCGGTTACTACAGCTCCTATCTGATCCCACTGATCATCAATTCGAAGGCTAGTTGGAGTGCCATTAAACTCAAGTACTCTCATATTGTAATCACCTGAATGGAACTCCTCGCCGCAGTTGTCCCTGTCACCTTCTCCGTTTTCACATATCGACCCTATCTTGACTACTCCACTACTACTGGCCAGGTGGAGTTGCTTATCGTCTGTTCCTTCCAAATAGTCTCTTTCACCCCATCTTCCAGTCAGCTCAACTATGTAGTAGTGACCAGGCTTCAGACCTGTAAATGATATGCTGGATAGCGTTTTATTATCATTAATAAGCGATCCGACGAAAACTTCTTGGGCCGCCACCTTCTGATGAAGAAAGATAAGGCCAATCAATGATAAGATTAGGAAAGTTACGCTCGGTAGAGAGATTTTTTTCATGGCAGGTTGATTAGTTTAATTTTAGCTTGGTGGGTCGGTGGGTGTCAAACGATAGGCAAGTACACTTGCCTATCAAATAGCTAACAGGGAACAGCTATTGAATGGGAATTGTTGATTAAGAGACCAGAGGTTAGGGGCCAGTAAGGTTGAGTTTGTTGTGGCTATAGAATTCTCCATACTTTCAGAATTTTCAAGCTTCTTAATTCTTCAAGTATTCCCGAATCCTGCGCCAGGCAACTTTTGCCTGGTTAGAGTTTTTTTCGACACAAAGTTGTTTAGGTTGCACTTATAGGTTAAAATATTAGTACTAATCAACCTAAAATATGCTAAAAAGAGCTGCCCGTCTTTTCTTTCTATTTTGTTTGCTTTTCACCATATCAATCACCGCTGCGAGTGCGGATGATCTTCTCAATGTGCAAAAACAGATAGATCAGAAAAACAAAGAGTACTCTGATACCCAAAAAGCTATCGAGGATATAAAGCTGCAAATAAACGCCCTAAATTCGGCTGCCTATACCACGAGCGCAGAGCTTGATGGTGCAAATAAAAAAGTGGCGGCAATAAGAAAGGATTTGGCGCAAGTGGAGGCAGATCTGAGCGAGAAAAGAGACCAGCTGCAAGTGGCGATAAATATCCGGGACCAACAAATGCGTTTCCTCTACAAACACCCTGGCGACTCGCCCTTGGAACTGTTTATCAGTAGTGGTGGATTTTCTGATTTTGCGCTCCTATCCGGATTTCAAAAACAAGTGCTTGATACCAGTAAAGACCTCATCACGGCTGTTAACGAAGAAGTCCTGGAAATACAGAAAACTCGTGATGAGATCGCGGTTGTCAAAGATGATCTTGAAGCTGCGGCCGCCTCCATTGCTGCCAGATACGCGGCTGTCCAAGGCCAGATCGCTTCCAGTAGTAACCAGCAAAATTTCCTTTCCTACCAGGTGGGCCAAATAGAGTCTTCACTGAAAAATCTAACCTCCACCCAAAAGAAGCTAATATCCGAGAAACTTGCCAAAGCTTCAAAAAACCAAAGTGTTGGTGATGTCGCTCCTGTTTCAGAGCCCTTACCAAACGCTGGATTTTCACCCGCCTACGTATTTCTAACTTACGGTTACCCTCACCGGGTTGGCATGAGTCAGTATGGTGCATACGGCCGGGCTCTTGCGGGCCAAAGTTACAAAACCATTTTAAAGGCTTACTACAAGAGCGTTTCGGTGGGAAGCTACCCAGTTCCTAGTAAGATAAATGTGGCTGGCTACGGAAACATTTCTTTTGAGGGCAATTACCTGAGAGGGATTTCCGAAATGCCGCGCAGTTGGCACATGGAAGCTCTGAAGGCTCAGGCAGTTGCTGCTCGTACCTACGCTTTGAATTGGATACAGGCCAACCCCGGTAGCGCGATCTGTACCAGCCAATCATGCCAAGTTTACAGTCCAAGTAGCGATAAATTAAACTGCAGTGGTACTTATAATAGCCGCTGGTGCTCGGCCGTAAACGCGACAAAAGGAGTTGTGATAACTTACGCGGGTTCGCCGATTACCGCTTGGTACGCATCCACTGCCGGTGGTTACACCCTTTCTTCTCAAGAGGTTTGGGGTAGTGCCCGAGCCTATGCTAGCGGTATCAAAGACTTTGGACCCAAAGGAGCCTATGATGGCCCAAAGTACGGTGGTAGTCCTTGGTACCATACTTTTTGGAACGGAAAGGGCTGCTCCGGGGCCTTTCCTTGGCTGACAAAGGCAGAAATAACTGACCTCTTCAACGCCGCCTTACTTTCTCAAAAGAGCAGTAATTATAATCAATATCTTTCCCAAAACCCGGCCTGTCCTGGTCGTACTCCTGGCTGGACCGCCAGTAAAGTCAGAAGCGAGCTGAGTAAACTAGGGGTTAAAGATGTGGGAACGCTTTCAAATGTTATCACCGCTTTTGACGGTAAGGGCCATACCTCGTCGTTAACATTCGTAAGCAACAAATATCCAACTGGTAAAACGTTTTCCGGAAGCTTCTTCCGGTCAATATTTAACCTGCGCTCACTTGGAAATTTGGTTATTTTGACCTCTCTCTACGACGTTCTAATTAAGTGACATCTAGATTTTAATTGACCAAGGTTTGTCTGGTGGTTACAATTTAACTATGCAAGCACAAGATTACCGGAATTTAAGATTTGAGGGTGAAGACAAGCAAGAAGAAACTTTATTTTTTTTAAGACCCCACGCGATAATAAATGTGGGTTGGGTATTAGTCGCGGTCTTCTTATTAATTTTGTCTACGGGGGTTGTCGCCTTTTTGCCGAATAATCAGTTTTTTGAGTTGCCGCTAGAGCCAACTACAGTGTATTTATCAATTTTGGTGTTTGACTTGGTTATAGCCGGTGGGGCTTTCCAGTGGTTTTTGCATTGGTATTTCAATATTTACGTACTCACCAATAAACGACTTGTAGATATTGATTTTTTTGGACTTTTTCATAGGAAAATTTCCCAGACGACTTTAAGGAATGTCGAAGACGTTACCTATTCAAAGCACGGTGTGTTACAAAATTTTTTTGATTTTGGAGATGTTCACATTCAAACTGCCGGTACGTTACCTAACTTTGAGTTTCACGCTATACCAGACCCGGAAGGCAGTGTCCAACAGATTTTGAACCTAGTAGCAAAGTATAAAGGAGGGGTAGCGGGTCATCATGAACCTAGATCTTATCAGCCAACTCAATAATATAAGCGGCGATCTAGTGGCGAAAGTAGATTTTGTGATCCTTTTGCTTTTACTCTTTGGGCTGGCTCTGTATACGATTTTTGCGTTTTTGGTTTTAAAACAAGTTAGAATTTTGAATAAAAGTATTACTACGGCAAGAGGGGAGCTGCTAAATACGTTAGCTTTGACACATTTATTTGCAACGTTAGCTCTCTTGGTCACAAACATCTTGTTGTTAATTCTCAACTAAACCATGGAAAAGATTTTGTTTTCCCAGACTAGTGAAATACGCGGAAAAAAAGAAGATGGAGCTGCCACTTTTACTTTCCAGTCTACGCCTGATGAGGAGGAATTAAAGCAAACTCGAGGCTCTCTATTTTTCCTAATTGCTTTAGCCGGCGACCAACCTGAAGATAAAAAATTAATTTTGGCGCGTCAGCTTTTTGATAGCTTCAAAAATTATTTCTATACAGCTTCTGGAAGCAATTTAAAGGTTTTGGAGGAAGCTCTCAACCAGTTTTCGGCCAGCTTGAAACAGCAGGCATTGAAAGCAGACTTAGTGATTGGCAACCTGTGGGGTTCCGTACTCTATGTGACCAAGTTAGGGGATACTGGGGTAGTTTTGGTAAGAGATGGCAAAGCTAGAAAAATAGAAGTAGTTAGAACGGCTTCTGGAGTTTTAAAAGACAAGGATACAGTATTTTTCGTTGACCCAAAGTTTTTGGCAAACGTAGGAATTGATTTTTTGGGCCAGTTCGCCAGTGGAGATGATTTTAATGAGCTTGTGCGTACCATTAAGCAAGCGGTACAGGAGAGAGAAGGCACCGCCTTTTGCGTCCGACTTTCTGTTCAGGAGCCGGTAGAAACAGTTCAGCCAGTATTTATTGCCGATTTGGACAAGGATAAAGGGAGCGGTGTTGTACTGGTAGTGACGAGATCAGAGGTTTGGAAAGAAAAAATCTTGCCTTTTTTCCGAGCACTACCAAATAAATTATCTTTTTTGGACAAGTATTGGGTAAAGGCGAAAGAGCTAACCCGTAAAGCGGCGCCTTATGTAAAAGAAGCCCTAAGAAGAATTTCATTTTTTATCCTCTCGCCTTGGCTTCCGCCGCAACCTGGTGAATTGGGTGATCGGACCGTGCGTAAACGTCAAAGGGTTTTCCAAATTGTGGTATTTTTGGCGGCTCTTTTGCTCATAAGTATCGTGGTTGGGTTTGTCAACCACAACAGTCGGCAAAGCAGGGAAAAATATGAAAAAGCAATCAATACTATCGAAAATAAACTTGAAGATGCGGAAAATCTGAAAGACATAAATTCCGCCCAAGCCGCAACCTATTTGCAAGAAGCCGCTGATGCTTTGGATAAGCTTTCGGAAAACGATCTAAAAGTAAAGGAATTACAAAAAAAGCTAGAAAGCCTTTTTGCCCAAATAAATAAGATTTTCTCGGTAACCTTGACAAACGCAGCAGACCTTTCGGTTCTGAAAGGAGGGGTAAAAACTTCTGGATTAAAGTTTGCCTCCGGGGCCGTTCTCGTGCTTGATAGTGGAACCGGTTCTGTTTACAAAGTGGATTTGGCAACCAGCGAACCATCGATAATAGTTTCAGAAAAAAAGGGACTTCAAAATATAGCCGTTTCCGGAAGCGCTCTTTATACTCAGACTAATGATGGAATTTTCAAGGTTGATATTGAAACAGGGGCTGAAACAAGTGTAACCTCAGCTTCACAAGAGTGGAAAAAAATTATCGCTGCCGATGCTTATAGAGGCAACCTTTATTTATTGGATCCGACAGCGAACCAGATTTGGAAGTACGTTCCGGCTGGTAATGGTCTTGGAGGGCCGCAAAATTACTTTTCGCAAGAACTGAAATTTGACCCAACCAGTTTTGCGGTTGATGGAGCTTTGTGGGTTTCCAGTAAAGATAAAATTTTTAAATTCTTTGCCGGAGGGGAAGATCCATTTTCAATTACAAATTTGCCAAAACCCTTCGCCGATATAGCTAATATTTTCACCGGCGAAGGGCTTAAAAATCTTTACATTTTAGATAAGGGTCAGAGTGGAATTTTTGTTGTTGAAAAAAGCAGTGGTAAATACCTGGGATTTTACAAAAATAAAGATTTAAAGGACGCCGATGCTATAGTTGTAAACGAGGCTGCGAAAACTGTTTACGTGCTTGTTAAAGATGGGGTCAAGTCACTTAGGTTAAAATGAAACCGATTGTTAATAAAAAAGCAGGGTTCAACTATGAACTTTTGGAGAAAATCGAAGCTGGTATCGTGCTAACCGGTGATGAGATAAAGCAAGTTCGAGCCGGTAAAATATCCCTGGATGAAGCTTATGTATTACTGCGCGGGGGCGAAGCTTTTCTAACAAACGCGCACATAGCGGCGTATGAAAAAGGGGCTTTGGCAGATACTGATAGTCGTCGCAGTCGCAAACTACTCCTCAACAAAAAGGAAATCGACTACCTGGCTGGGAAACTTGCCGGCACCAACCTGACTATTGTGCCCACACGCTTGTATTTTATGCGCAATTATGCTAAAATACAGATCGCTCTCGCGAGAGGCAAGAAGAAATACGACAAACGGGAAGCAATAAAACGTAGGGAGGAAGAGAAAGAAGCACAAAAATTCCTCCGCAGCGATAAACTTAAGTACCAAAGAGAGCACCTTAACAAATCCTAAGTCCTAAGACTTACAACTTAAATCTAATTTCATGGGGCTGTATATATTCGACGGGAGAGAAGCACTATTGGTGCAAGCCGGTGGCGATTGGAAACACCGTAAAAAATCTGATCAAAACACAATTGCCAACAAACGTTTGGCTCCCGCCTACGCAGTAGCGTAAAGCGGGTATCTCGCACGTCTCTTTCTTGGTGGAGTGTGTGGGATACAACTTTAGCCAAGAGGACTTATTCAGAATCGGTCATTTTGAAAACGGTCCTTAAACAATTAGACCTAACTTTTAAGCTTTATCGTTCTAACCAGGAGGCTTAAAGGAAATTTAAGGTTAGATAAGCTTGTAGTATCTAATAGTCGTTTCTTTTTTCGGACCCCGGGGAAGAGCCGGGCAGCTCCACCATCACAAAAACCCACTTAAAAGGTGGGTTTTTGTGTGCTTCGACCGCGAACTCCGATTTGATCGGAGGAAATGGTCGCCCGCCTGCCGGACGGTCAGGCAGGACGCGGGAGTACTGACCCCACCCTTTCTTAGTAAGAGCGGGGAAGTGCGGAGCGAACTATAATATCAATGATGGGGTTACTCGATCTAATCTTTCCAAAAACCTGTGTAGCTTGTGGAAAATTTGGAAGTTACTTGTGCGAATCGGATAGAACGAAAATACAACCAGCCAAATCTTTTTGTCCGGTATGTTTAAAAGCAGCGATTGGTGGTACCACCCACAGTAAATGCAAAGGAAGTTGGTCTTTGGACGGGCTGATTTGTATATATGAGTATAAAAGCCCAATGAAAGAAATTGTTACCGCGTTGAAGTACAGATTTGTAACTGATCTGAGGCAAGTTTTAAAAGCGGAACTGCGAAAAATAAAAACTCTGGGCAAGTACGATTTTTCTGGCTACACACTGGTTCCAATCCCCCTCTCCGCTTCTCGCAAAAGATGGAGAGGTTTTAATCAAGCCGAAGTTTTGGGAGACTTGTTTAGTAAGAGTATAAAAGCGGTTTATGAACCGGAGTTCCTAAAAAAGACAAGAGAAACACAGCCCCAGGTATGGTTGAAAAGAAAAGAAAGATTAAAACAAATGAAGTGGAGCTTTCAATCTTTACCGAAAGAGACTGTTTCGGGAAGAAATTTTATCGTTTTCGACGATGTCTGGACAACCGGAGCAACTCTAAAAGCCGCTGGCGCAGCCATAAAAAGAAAAGGAGCAAACAAGGTGTGGGGTATCACCTTGGCTAGTTCTCATTGAACTTGAAGGGGTTTTTTGCTAAAATTGGCGTGTTTGGAGGGATGGCCGAGTGGTTTAAGGCGACGGTTTGCTAAACCGTTGGTGGTTTAAAAGCTGCCGCGTGGGTTCGAATCCCACTCCCTCCGCCATTTCGCTTACCCTCAATGGAAACGTTCCACTGAGTAGCTTGCAGTGAACTTACTGTGAACTGAAGTGGAGAGGTCGCATAGTGGACTAGTGCGGCGGTCTTGAAAACCGCTAAGGGCGCAAGCTCTTCGTGGGTTCGAATCCCACCCTCTCCGCCAGTTAGGAAATGAAGTCATTGGCTCGCCCGCGCAAATCCGATCCAGCATTTCGCCGAACACCGTTCGGCCAGGTTCTTTGGCGGCAAATTCTCAAAAAAGAATAAAGCTCGCAACTAGGAAATAAACCAATAAACTAATCACATCTTGAATAATAGTGGCAACGGGGCCCGAGCCCAGTGCAGGATCGGCATGTTTCTTGTAGAGAATGCTGGGTATAAGAACCGCAAGAATAGGCGCGAAAGTAAGATTGATAACCATTGTAATTCCTATCGTAAGTCCAATCAGAGACGATGTAAGCCAATAGTTAGCAAAAATCCCCAAAAGTATTCCGGAAATGGTACCCAAACCAAGCCCAACAAAACTTTCTTTAATAATGTATTTGTAAAAATTTATTTTTTTCTTTTCTGAAAGCACGCGGACATAGATAGTTTCAGTTTGAGTTCCCACCGCGTCACTTAAGTAGACAATGATGGGAATAAAAAAAGCGAGTCGAACATCGGCAGATAGAATTGCTTCGTATTTTGAAACAACAAAAGTAGCTACAAATCCGCCTAAAATACCCAGAATCAACCAAGGAATCCGATGCTCAATGAGATGATCGACTCGCTCCTTAATAACATCTTCCTCCCTGTTTTCTTTACGCTCTGCAAGCTCTTCCTGTTTTGTTATGGAATCTTTCATGGAGGTTATTTATTTTATCAATTCTTCTATTGAAACGTCCAAAGCCTTCGCGATTTTCGCTATCATCTGAACACTCGGCTTTTGCACAAAGTCGCCCTCGATTTTTGTAAGGGTGGTGTACTTCACACCTGCCTTTCTCACTAAATCGTCTTGCGTCAAGCCAAGTTTGTTGCGGTATTTCTTGATATTCTCGCCTATTGTTGCCATGGTTTCAAAACTTTGATATCATCAACTCATGGATATGTTTTCAAGAGTATGATATCAAAAAAGGTTCATTCCGTAAAGAAAAGCCCGCTTTTGGCCTTCGTAAAGTTCGAACCGACATTCTCAACAGGTTCTTTGGCAGTTTGCCTTTCCGCTCCCGTTCAAGGCGAGGCGGGCGGAAGGGTGGTGAGGGGGGAATTCCGCCCACCGAGCCCAGAGAGTTCCGTTCGGATATTTTCAAACAGACACCGCCAAGGTGTTAAGGAGTAAACCACACCCCTTTCACTATTTTATTTTTTGGTTTAAAATAATTTTAGGAGACCAAATGCCGTCCCAAAGTGCCGTCAAAACCTTAAAAGCAGAAGTAGAGCGCCTGCAAGAGCAAATTTCGGGGCTTGAAACAGGCAAGAAAAAGCAAAAATCAGTAAAGAGTCTATTTCGTTGGCAGAGTTTTTCCAGACCATATACCAAAAGAGGTTCCAAATGGTTTATCTACACCTTTTTGCTGGTAGCGACCATTATTCTAATCCTGCTTTTTGTGCGTGAATTTTTCATCATCGCACCTGTTTTAGCACTTGCTTTTGTGGCTTATATCCTTTCGACGATACCACCAGAAACAATTGAAAATGAAATCACCACGCAAGGTATAAATACTGCTGGGCATAGTTACATTTGGGAAGAACTGGATGATTTTTGGAGCAGCGAAAAAAATAATTTTACAATTTTGTACATAGACACTTACTTACAGTGGCCAAGGAGACTAATTATTTTAATAAACAAACATGATTTGGAAAAGATAAGGGAAATCCTCGCCCGTTACATTCCCTATCGAGAATTGCCAAAAACTACTTGGCTAGATACAGCCGCAGATTTTTTCTCCAACGGCTTCCACAAACTTACTAGCTAGCTTTGCGACAAAAAGCTTCATTTGATACAATTGGAAAACTTTGTCCCCGTAGTTCAATTGGTAGCCCACGAAGCCCGCTTCGCGAGGCGAGTGGTCGCAGGACGCGGGAATACTGAAAAACCTTGGTTTTGAAGTATGGAGCGGTCTATAGAGTGCGCTCGTAGCTCAATAGGATAGAGCATCAGCTTGCGGAGCTGGAGGTTGTGAGTTCGAGTCTCACCGAGCGCGCCAGTTTAAAACTTGGAGGGATGGCAGAGCCCGGTTTAATGCGCCGCTCTCGAAAAGCGGTTGGGTCGTAAGGCCCTCGGAGGTTCGAATCCTCCTCCCTCCGCCAAGTCCTCGTAGCTTAATCGGACAAAGCGTCGGCCTCCGGAGCCGAAGATTGTGGGTTCGATTCCCGCCGAGGATACCAAAGTGACTAAAACAGAAAAGGTTCGAAAAATAATTAGGTTGGCTCGTAAATACCTGGGAAAACCCTATGTTTATGGCGCTAAACTCTATCTAGCCCCCAAAGTTTTTGATTGCTCAAGTTTTATCCAATATCTTTATAAAAAAGTCGGCGTTGAATTACCTCGAACAGCTCTTGACCAAGCTTCGGAAGGAAAGATTATCGAACCAATAGAAAGTAAATTAGAACCCGGGGATTTAATTTTTATAAAAGGGGGTTGGGGACATTATAACCCAGAATTTCCCGAGGGTATCGGCCACGTAGCGCTTTATGTGGGAAAAGGTAAGGTTATTAATGCCCGAGGAGAAGCAAAAAAAGTAATTGAGGAAAAAGTAACAGATTTTTTGACAAGAAAAGACCTTCGAGTAATAAAAAGAATTTTGATATGAAGACCGAGACTAGCGCAGGAGGGGTTGTATTCCGAAAATCTAGAGGCAAAACCGAATTCCTAGTTGTTCAGCATTCTGGTCACCATCGATGGGTATTGCCAAAAGGTTGGGTGGATCCTGGCGAGACGAAAGAACAGGCTGCTGCGCGGGAAGTAAAAGAAGAAGCTGGGGTGGAGGCTGAAATCCAAGAGTATCTCGGCGAGGTTAAGATTTTTTACACCAGTCCTGAGAAAGAAAAAGTCCGCAAAACCAGCCATTTTTTCCTCATGAAATACAAAAGTGGCGACCCAGCCAAAGACCTGGGCTGGGAAATGGAAGATTTTGCCTGGCTAAACTCAAAAGACGCCATTGAAAAACTTGATTATCCAGGCGAGAAAAAAATGATCGAAAAAGCAACAACCCTTCTTGAAAAATAAGCCTAGGTGAAGTAAAATCTTTTGACTTTGGAGGGGCCATATAAGCCGCTTTGCGTCTTGCGATAGTGCCTTTGGGCGCTATCTTAAGTGCCCTAGTGTTTTGGAGGCGTGCCGGAGTGGTCGAACGGGCGCGACTGGAAATCGCGTGTGCCGGTGACGGTACCAGAGGTTCGAATCCTCTCGCCTCCGCCACCTTTCGCTAAAGCTTCAGGTGGCTGCAAGCCACCTAAATAGAGTAGGTAATTAGGTTAGTAAAGTTAGCGGAGGGTGTCACCAGAAGTTTTAACGTAGGGTGGTCACTTATGTATTACGTTTACCTACTACGATTGAAAGACAAATCTGTCTACACGGGTTCCACACCCAAGCTAAAAGAACGCCTTAATGAACATCAAAACGGTTTGGTTGGGTCCACGAAAGACCTAAGGCCAGTAAAACTTGTTTGGTACTGCGAATTTACCGATAGATTAAAGGCATTAAGATTTGAACGTTACCTAAAAACTGGTTCTGGACAAGCATTTAGAAACAAAAGACTGGCTTAACCTCAACAATCTTGTCAAATTTTACCTAATCTACTAGTATAAGGTAGCCGATGGACAGTCAGGTGGATGAAGTAAAGAAAAGAATTGATATTGTTGGGCTGATTAACGAATATACGCCTCTAAAAAAAGCTGGTCGAAACTACAAAGCACTTTGCCCATTTCACAATGAAAAAACCCCTTCTTTTATGGTCAGTCCGGACCGACAAATATTCAAATGTTTTGGTTGTAGTGAGGGCGGCGATGTCTTTGCCTTTTACAAAAGGATGGAGGGCGTCGAGTTTGGTGAGGCAATGAAGGCACTGGCGGTCAGAGCTGGCGTGCAATTGCAGGATTACAAGCCTACAAGGGCTGAACAGCAGAAAGAAGTGTTGTTAAAAGCTCATGAGGCGGCAACCAATCTTTATCACCACCTACTCATCAACCACCCAACAGGCAAAAAGGCGCTCGAATACTTGAAAGCGCGAGGTATAAAACAAGCAGCTATCCGTGATTTTTCTCTTGGAGTGGCACCCGATAGAGAAAGCATACTCTTGGATTATCTTGCAAAAAAAGGTTTTTCGGCCCAGGCGGTAATTATCTCGGGATTAGCTATGGTGGGCCAGAACAAGCCAAGAGACCGCTTTAGAGGTAGAATAATGTTTCCTATTTTCGACGCTCAGGGTAAAGTGATTGCTTTTTCTGGTCGAGCGCTAGGTAGCGTAGAACCGAAATATTTAAATAGCCCAGACACACCAATTTTTAATAAGAGCAAGTCTTTATACGGTATTCATCTGGCCAAAAATAGCATAAAGAAGGAGGGAACAGCTGTGCTAGTGGAAGGAAATCTAGACGTTATTTCTTCCCACCAGATCGGCGTAAGCAACGTAGTCGCGCCTTTGGGGACAGCACTTACTCAACTTCAGATAGAACTCGTTAAAAGATGGGCCGAGCAGGTTTTTTTTGCTTTTGATAAAGATCTAGCCGGGGACGTTGCTGCCAAGAGAGGTATAGAAATAGCAGAAGCAGCTGGTTTGAATATACGTGTAGTGAAAATGGTGAGCGGTAAAGATCCTGATGAGATCATCAGAAAAGACCCCCTCGCCTGGAAGGGCGCCATACGCGCCGCCGTGCCGGTCTTTGACTATTTTATAAATTCGGCCATTGATAGGTTTGGAGTTTCTGATGCAGAGGCTAAAAGAAAAGTGGCTGCCCAAGTTTTACCTAACCTATCTACAATTAGCGATGAAATTCTCAAATCTCATTATCTACAGATGTTGGCCTCAAAGCTCGGGCTAGAAGAGTCAGTACTTAGGGAAGCGATAAAAAAATACGAAGGTGGGCAAACAAGCGAGCAAATTAAAGAAATCCTAGAAAAACCTCTGAGTGCAAAAGGCCAAGTATTGGTAGAGAAATATTTGTTAGCCTGTATTTTGCAGGCCGGTCAACTACCAGATATACTGGATGAAAAAATTTTTAGCGACCGGGAGATAAAGGAGCTGTTTAGAATAATAGACAAGTTTAACAGCGCGGAAAGACGTATAAAGATAAAATCCTTGGCAAAAAATATCCCTGAAGCGCTTTTGCCGATTTTTGACGAACTATTGCTCCTGGATATAAGAGCAGAGATCCTGGAAGATGAGGAAAAGATTAATAAGGAGATACGTTATTGCAGCTCAAGACTAAAAGAGTTAAACTTACGAACTAAGCTAAAAGAGCTTTCTTTGGCAATCAGGCAAGCCGAAGGTGTAAAAAATCAAGTTAAGGTGATTAATCTTAGTAAACAATTTAGGGATTTGTCCAAAGCCCTCAGCAGTTTAGAAACAAACTAACAAATATTTTCGCGTTTTTCTATGGCAACAAAGGTAGTGACAAGTGTAAGCGACCTAATTAAAAGAGGGAAAGAAGTGGGTTTTGTAACCCAAGACGATATATTGGCGGTTTATCCGGAAGCTGAGAAACATGTTGAGGAGATTGATCAGCTATACACACGCTTGGGCGAGGAAGGGGTAGATGTGCTAGAGGTAGGGGCCGAAGAAGAAATGAAGGGCGGCGATATCGATAAAGAGATCGAGGTTTTGACCGCCCTGGCAGGTGGACAAATAACTGATCCGGTTCGTATGTATCTAAAAGAAATCGGTCGGATAAATCTTTTAACCGCTGATGAGGAGATTACTCTTGCAAAAGGCGTAGAAAAAGGAGACCCAAAGTCAAAAGAAGTTTTAATAAACTCAAACCTTCGTTTAGTGGTCTCAATCGCCAAAAAATACGTAGGTCGTGGTCTTACTTTGCTGGATTTGATTGAGGAAGGAAATATTGGACTTATGCGGGCGGTAGAGAAATTTGATTGGCGAAAAGGCTTTAAATTTTCTACTTACGCTACTTGGTGGATACGACAAGCGATTACTCGGGCAATTGCAGATCAAGCAAGAACGATTCGAATTCCTGTTCACATGGTAGAAACGATAAATCGTTTCATTCGGACAAGTAGGAAGCTTATGCAAGAGCTTGGCCGTGAACCAACTCCAGAGGAAGTCGCTAAAGAAATGGATATAGATCCCGAAAAAGTGCGCGAAATCATTAAGGTTTCGCAAGAACCGACCAGTCTTGAAGCGCCGGTGGGCGAGGAAAAAGATTCCACTCTTGGCGATTTCATTCCAGATGAGGAAATTAGACCAGAAGATCAGGCCAGCGCCGAATTGCTCAAATCTCACTTAGCTGAAGTTTTAGATACTTTAAATGACCGAGAAAAAAAAGTGCTGCGGCTACGTTTTGGTCTTGAGGACGGTCGCCAAAGGACGTTGGAAGAAGTCGGCAAGGAATTTGGCGTAACCAGGGAACGGATTAGACAGATAGAAGCAAAGGCATTGAGGAAGCTACGGCACCCTACTCGAAGCAAGAAACTAAAAGACTATCTGGAATAAAGCGCTTTAGTCGTTGATTAACACTTTGTTCGCCTTCAAATCCGCCCGAAAAAAAGTTAGAAACACTAAACCCATTCTTATACTCGCTTGTGCTGTTGAAGGCTCACAAATTGAATCAACTCCTTGCGCTCAGAGAAAATGACTGAAAAACTTCGCCAAACAATCATCGCCTTTATTTGGCCCGGACCAATTGCTGGTCCGTTGCCAGTGAATCTCTTCAGAATATTAGCCCCTCTGCTTGTTTTCTATGGGGGGATTGTACTGGCTATACTGGGAATGGGGGTTTTAACTGGCGTAACTTCTTTAATTTTCTTCCGATTGCTTGAGCTCACCTCTGGGAAAACTTTTGTGGAAAGACTGCTGAGAAAGTTACCGAGTTGGGCCCATAAAAACATCGAACGCCAAGGACCAGTCGCATTATTTTTTTCAAGCATTATTTTGGGTGTTTTCACCTACGCAATTTTTTTGCGTCTGCTCCGCTATTCCGAAGGTAGATCGGAAATTTTGTTAGTAGCTGCCTCACTAGTGAGCGCAATAATTTGGACAGGAGTTTTCTGGGGAAGTATCGTGGAGATTTTGAAGAGATCTGTGGAAATTGCATTTTGAGCCTTGTTTAGATACAATTGTGGACTATGGAAGAGAAGTATATATCACCAACCTGGGGTGAACTTGGTTACTCTGGGGTAATAGGAAAAATAGGCGATTATATAAAAGCGGATACTAATTTCCGCTACAAAATTATTGTTGGTACAGATTCTGAAAAAAGAAACGGCGTTACCGAATTTGTTACGGCGATTATCATCCACCGTATTGGTAAAGGCGGACTTTATTTTTGGAACCGAAAAAAGGTTAAGAACGTGGTTGCTTTAGCCGACCGAATAAGCAAAGAAACCCAATTTTCCATTGAGCTCGCTTGGCAACTCAGAGATACCTTTCGTCATAATGGACTGTCCCAATATGAGCCAGAGGTTCATCTTGACGTGGGTGAGGGTGGTCTCACCCGAGATATGATCCGCTGGGTAACTGGAATGGTGCTTGGTAGCGGATTTACCTTCAAAATAAAGCCAGAGTCTTTTGGAGCGACAAAAGTTGCTGATCGTCACACGTAGATCGGTCTCAAGTATCAGGCGTCAAGAATCAAGTAGGGGTGTTAATTAACCAAAAACATGATACATGACGCTTGACGCGTGAAACATTAGGAAACATCACGGTGGGTCTCGTACATAAAAGCAGCGTCAGAATTGTATTTACGTAATGTTTCTGCGGTCGACTGCAAGATTTGATTTGAGCTGATTTCCACCTTACTTTTTAATTGTTCCCCCACCTCTTTACTTACCTTGTCGGCAATAAGTTCTGCCTCGCCTTCGTGCATATGCACGTTTAAACATGCAGCGTATACACTCGCGTACACTTTTCTTGAGTCAAAATTTTCTTTATGTCCTTTACGTTTGACAATTAGAGTCATGTTACTATCCAAAATTTACGGTGCCATTAGCGATCAAAATTAATAACCAGCCTAGGCCAATTAAAAGCAAGCCGATGAATAGTCTCATGTAGCCGCGGGAGTCCTGCTTCCAGCGCTTTACGTGTTGCAGTTTAACCCCGAACGCCACCAGGATCAAGATGAATAGCAATGGTGCTACAAAAACAATATTGTACAAAACCAGCATTAGGAAAGCGACGGCATCGAAGTTTAGAGATAGTATTGTAATAATTGCCAAGTAGGGAGCCCCTGTACAAGGTAGCTCAACACCGGAGACGAAGGCCCCGAGTAGTAAAACACCTGGAATAGTGGTATTTTTCGCGAATTTGTGAATCTTATCGGCAAAGTAAACCGGGATTCCCAAAGAAAAGCCACGACCGTACCAGAAGAAGTCTTTGACCTCTATTAGCCCAGCGAGAATTATAAAAGAACCTACAAAAAGAGAAATGTATTCTGTAACAAAAAGTGGAATCGAAGATAAAAAGTAGATGAGGCCTAAACCTGCTATCAGGTAGGTGATGAACACCGCGAAAACATACAATCCTCCCAAGAAAAGCATTCTACCGACGCTTCCTTTTCCGGAGAGAATCACCGATATCATCAGTATTAATACACCGATAGCGCAAGGGTTAATGCTGTCTATGGCGGCACTGCCGACTACAACACCAAGGGTTGGTAGATGCGCCTCAATCCCCATGTTCCTCCTCGTCTTGATGATTTAGCTGTGTAGAGGTTCCCTCGTCTACATCTGGTTCGAAGTTTGTTTCAGGTGGCAAGGTACCTGGTGCTTCCTTTATCTCGCCAGTCTGCAGCTTTAACTTATAGAAATTGCAGAGTTTCTCTGTTTTTTCTTTTTCTTGCCCGAATTCGATTATTATGCAGTCTCCGGGTGGGACATTACCTTCTGGGCTCAAAATATAGCTTGCTCCCTCAGAGAGTTTTTCCTGGGAAAAAGAATCATTATGCGTCTTATACACAAAAACTTGGAGGGTTCCTTCACTGCCGTCAGGACACGTATCGCCATTGTGGCGAACGATAAGACCTTCATTTGTAGGAATCCGGTAACTATCGTCGGTTAAAGAACCGCCAATGAACCCAAAAAATCCGCCTAAAGCAGCTTCTTCTTTTCTGGTTACCACCCCTTCGACGTGGATACGATCGTCATTGTGTTCATGAAAAGTAGCCGTGCCTACCTTGTTTGAAAAACCTTGGGGGTCTTCTAGATCCAATTTCTGCCCACAATCCCAGATCTCCAGATCAGCGTGCCAGTGGACCGGGCCACCGCTCTCGGACGTAAAGTTTAAGTAAAGGGTTGAGCCAACCATGTAGATGGTGGCGATTAACGTCGGAATTACGATTCCGGCGAAAAGTAGCTTTTTTACGCCCTCGCCAAGACTTTTGAGTAAAATAGTGATAGTAACAAACCCAAGAATTATAACTCCGGCTACGACCACCACCTTTACGGTGTTAGTCCGCAGGGTATCTTCCAAGGTGGTTATAGTGGTGGTGGCCGTCTCCTCCTCTCCTTCATGGGCGGATACAAAAGAAACAGGCCAGGAAAGAAAAAGATATAGGATTGGAACTATCTTAGGCAGTAATTTTAACACCCTCACTAATATTTATATCACAAAAGAAGCTAGCGGGTAAGAGGAGTTATAATCTTTCCACCGAAGTTTCTAAATTTCTATCTAGGAAACCGTCGAAGATCCTAAAAGCAAAATAAAGGACAACCCCAACAACTACGATATAAATCCAATCAAAAGTATCTATTGGAGTGAGTTCAAACCAACTTGAGAAAAGAGGTACATAAACTATGGTGAGCTGGAGTAAAACTGCTATGACTATTGAGATCGGTAAAAACAGATTTTGGGTCCAAGGGATTTTGTAGTCACTTCGTATATTTATCAGCCGGACAAGTTCAAAAATTACTATCGCTATAAAAGCTGCGGCTCTGGCTTCTTCCAAACTTTCGCCAAGGTTAATACTAAACAAAACTAGGGTGGTTATGGTTAACGTAATAGAAAAGAAAATTATTTCCAACCAAACCCTCCTATTTATTATTTGCTCTTGAAATTTTTTCGGAGAGTATTTCAAAATCCCTTTTTCAGCAGGATCTAGACCCAAAGCTACCGCTGGGATTCCGTCGGTAACAATATTGATCCAAAGAAGCATTACAGCTGTAAGGATGACATCTTGAAAAATTATTAAAGCTAGAAAGACGACAAATACTTCACCCACGTTACAGGAGAGTAGATAATCTACAAATTTGCGAATATTGTGGAAAATACCCCGCCCTTCTTCTATGGCGGCTACTATCGTGTCAAATTTATCATCCAGAAGCACCATATCACTGGCTTCTTTGGCGACATCGGTACCGGTAATACCCATGGCCACGCCGATGTCGGCCCGTTTGAGTGCTGGCGCGTCGTTTACACCATCACCGGTCATCGCTACTAAGTGTCCGTTCTTCTTAAGTGTTTCGACAATCCTAAATTTATGCTCTGGGTTCACCCGAGCGTAGATTTTTATTTTCTCGACTCTTTTGGAAAACTCTTCATCGGAAAGCTTCTCGAAATCACTTCCAGTGATTGATGCCCCCTCTATACCTATTTCGCGAGCGACAGCAGTAGCGGTAGCTAAATGATCACCGGTAATCATTACCACATCAATCCCGTTTTCTGTCGTTTGTTTTATCAAAGACTGGATATTTTCTCGCGGAGGATCCATCATACCTTGGAGGCCTAGAAATACCAATTCTTCCTCCATTGTTTTTTTGTCTAGCGACCCCACCTTTTTATAAGCAAATCCTAGTACACGTAAAGCTTTGTGCGCCAGGTCTGAATTTTCTTTGAGAATCTTGCTTTTTTCGCTTTGTGTCAGAGGGATTTCTTTACCTCCCGATAGTAAATATTTGCTGGCTGACAAAATTACTTCGGGAGCACCCTTGGCATAAACTGTAACGCCCGAACCTTCTTTTACAGCAACACTCATCTTTTTCCTCTCAGAGCTAAATGGAATTTCAAAGATTCGCTCAGGCTTTTTGCTTAAACCAGCTTTGTCGGCAGAAACTACTAAGGCTGCTTCAGTAGGATCGCCTAATATAGTTCCCTTTTCGGTAAGAGCCGCGTTATTGCAGGCGAGACCAGCTAAAAGGATGGGGGAAAGTTCCTTTGGATTTGATTTCTTCCCATCAAAAATGAAATCACCCTTGGTGTCATAACCATGCCCCAAAACCGAAATACTGTTACCATCAAAATAAATTTGTCTGACCGTCATTTCACCTCGAGTCAGCGTGCCGGTTTTATCGGCACAAATCACGTCGACACTACCGAGAGTTTCGATGCTGGCGAGCTTCCTCACCAGCGCATTTTTCTTTAGCATTCTCTGGGTCCCAAAAGCTAAAGAAATAGTCACCACTGCCGGTAGGCCCTCTGGTATGGCGGCCACGGCCAAGGCAACTGAGGCAATAAAAGCGGTGAGCATTTTGTCTACTAGGTCTAAGTGGGCGAGGTCCTTCGCAAAAAATAATATAAAAATAAACACGACGATGCTTACAGCAAGAGTGATGAGCCCTAAAATTTTTGCTAGTTTGTCCAAACGAATTTGGATGGGGGTTTGTTCCTCCTTTGTTTCAGCTACAGACTGAGCAATTTTGCCAATTTGGGTTCGATCGCCTGTGGCCACGACCACTCCCAGGCCACGACCACTCGTAATGGCAGTTCCTGAGAAAACCATATTTTTTTGGTCAGCAATCTGAAGGTCTCCGGATAAAGTATCTATCTGTTTCGTGATCGGAGCGGATTCACCAGTCAAAGATGCTTCATTGGTTTGCAAACTAGCCACTTCTACCAGTCGAATGTCGGCTGGAATTTTCCCTCCCTCCTCAAGAACCACAAGATCTCCTGGTACTAGACCTACGGTATCAATCTCCATCTCCTTTCCACCACGCCACACCTGGGCTTTAAACGCCAAAAGTTTTTTTAAAGCATCAATAGCTTTTTCAGCCCGATATTCTTGGATGAATCCTAGAACAGCAATCATTAGAATGATTGCAAGTATTAAAGAGCCCTCGATGAGGTCTGAACGCTCTTGATCGCCGAAAAAGAAAACAAGAAAAGTCAGCGCTGCAGCCACAAGTAGAATAATTATCAGAAAATTTTTGAATTGCCCGGCAAAAATTTCCAACGGGGAAATACGTTTCTTTTCCGAAAGCTTATTTTGGCCATATTGTTCCAGGCGGCGAGAGACCTCTTGGTCAGAAAGACCATCACCACTCGTTTCAAATCTTTCGAATAAGCCTTCTTTTGTTAGGGAATATAGATGATCGGTTTCTTTCAAGGCAGCATCCTCTGAGTTCATTATAATGTATTGCTAGGTTAGTTGTAATGGAGATTTGACAGTATTCAATACATACAGGTAATATAAATTTAATATGGGTTTTTTTGGCGGAACCGACACAAAAGAAAATCCGTTAGCTGACGGAAAGACTTGCCCAAACTGTGGCAAAAAACTTGCACCCGGTGAAGGCGTTCGAAAAGAAGACGGACATTTTTGTTGTGATGCTTGCTGCGACGCGGGGCCAAGAGTAGAGCAGAAGAAAAAAGAAGGTAAGGCCCTGACCTGCGAATTTTGTTGAAACGCAGCGCAAATCCGCCGAAGCTTTAGCGAAGGCGGGCTAAAATTTTAGTCTCTTGAAAATACTCTCTTCTTCCATTTTTAGAAATCTCTTCAAGCCCGCTGGTAAGTGACGGAGATCAACAACTATCTCACTCACAAACGCAAAGGGAAGAGCTACCAAGGCGGCAATTAATATTACTCGTAAATCGATCATTGAATCAGTAGCCAGCCAAATAGCAAGTAGATCTTCGATCACACCAAGCAGCAAACCGACAATAAAAAATTCAAAGAGCCGTACTCTACTAATCTTTAACTTCATTTTAATATTTGGTTAAAAACCTACCCAGTACTTGTTCTGGCTTAATAATTCCAAAGAAACTACTATCAGCGCTGTCTACTTTGTTATCGCCCCTGACAATTAATCCCTGGGTAGCAATTTTTTGGATCCGTTTTAGAATATACTTACCCTCGTTTATACTTTTGAAGACTACGACATCTCCAACTTTTGGTCTGGAAAACAAATAAGCCCACTTGTTTACCAAAATGTGATCGCCTTCAGAGAGGCTCGGCTGCATACTGTGACCTTTGACGATAAAGCTTCTGATAGGTAGCATAAATCAATTTTTCTTCGAAGTTGGGTACACTGTTTCTCTTTCGGTAGGGTAAGGCGCTCTGAATTTTGTGTGCCCCATATTTTTTGTCTGCCAAAAAATTTCTGCTAGAGTGTTAACCTCGTCTAGTAGTTTATCGGCCACTTGGATATCCACCTCTTGTCTAGCTTTTGATGCGGTTTTCAGGATATTCCAGACTATTTCGTGCAGTTTTGGATGTTTATTCAGATGCTCGGGTTTAAAGTAGTCAGCCCACAAAATTCTTATCTCCCGGTTCACTAGTTCGGCGTGCTCTTCTTTGACAGATGTGTATCTGGAAAGTTTGTGGGCCCAGCTGTCAGCCTCTTTCTTTTTCCAATCCGGTTTTGGCTCTGGAAGCTCGTTGATAAGAGTCGTCATACGGATTACGGTGTGAGCAGCCATTTGGGCGTTGTGCGGGTCATAAATTCCGCAAGGAATATCGCAATGAGCGTAAACAAGAGTAGGTGGGGAAATAAAGTCGATCAGCTTTCCGAATACTTTGTTCATAAAGCCCTTCCTTTGCTGGGGCCCACTTTAGCAAAGATAGAGGAAAAAGTAAACAGTTAAAATGGCTAAGGCTTGAATAGGTTGGTGTAAAATGCTAAAATAGCAATTCGCGTTCCCCGGTAGCTCTCCACCAGCCGGCGGATCAATGGTACCTGCCTGTCGGTAGGCAGGGAGCAGGAAGCTGTAAACTATGGTTACAGTTTATGGTTTAATAAGTGAAAAAGACGGAAGGATTTACGTTGGTTTCACCACGAATTTGGGCAGAAGAATAAGAGAACATAATTTGGGAAGAGTATTTTCAACAAAAGGTTACAGACCGTGGAAAATTTTGTATAAAGAGGAAACAGCAACTCGTTTGCAAGCAAGGAAAAGAGAGAAATATCTAAAAAGCGGAATAGGTAAAGAATTTTTGAAGTCCATTATTCCCCGGTAGCTCAATGGTAGAGCAGGAAGCTGTTAACTTCAAGGTTGCAGGTTCGAATCCTGCCCGGGGAGCCACGAATATTAGCTGCGTTCCCTTAAAATTTGGTAATTACCCCTGGATACTTTATAATAAGGAACGAAAGGAGGTACCATATGAACGGAACAGTCAAAACAAAAACAGATAAAGGCTACGGATTTATTTCTCGTGAAGGTGAAGAAAAAGATCTTTTCTTCCACTCAAACGATTTAAATGGCGTTACTTTTGACGAGCTTCAAGAAGGAGCCGCCGTTGAGTTTGATGTTGTGGATGGCGACAAAGGCCCAAGTGCAAAAAACGTAAAGCTTGCCTGAAAACAATAGCAAACCAAGTAAGAGAGCCTATCTTCCTCTACGCTTCAAAGCCATTTTAATATTTAGGCTATAATTAAAACAGGAGGTGAAGTATATGCTGGATAGGTCTTTAGCCTGTAAAACCTGTGGTACCAAAGTTTTCAAAAGTCCCGAAGAAGTAGATGGTCACCACAAAGAAACCCATCCTGACGCCCCATCTGTACCAGGAGAAAATCACGTAGAGGTAGGTCAAAATGGAGAAAATCAAGAAGGCCAGGACGTTGGTGACGGGCAAGGTTAAGCCTCTTTCAACCTCCGCTTCCCACCAATATTTAGACGATTGTGGTATAATGCTTCCATTACAATTTCCTTAATTTCTCTACTCTCTGTTCTCCAGAAGAAGAAGTTGGGCGCTTGGCAGATGTGTGAATCTTGCTAGAAAGGAAAATATGGCTAAGCGACTATTTGTCGGTTCCCTAGCTTATGAAGTTACCCAGGACCAACTGGAAGAGCTATTTTCTTCTGTCGGGGCTGTGGAGTCTGTAAATTTAATAACAGATAAATTCAGCGGCAATTCAAAGGGTTTTGGCTTTGTTGAGATGGCAAGCGATGAAGACGCTCAGAAAGCAGTAGAGCAATTAAATGGTAAAGAGCTTTCTGGACGCACCATCGTTGTAAATGAAGCCCGACCTAGGGAAGAGCGACCAGGCGGTTTTAACCAGCGTGGTCCAGATCGTCGAGGCGGCGGTCGTAGATACTAAACTAAAGGTTCTTGGTTACCTGCCCACCGAGAAATATACCTATGAAGGCAACCCTGTGTATTCGGTGTGGTAAAGAGCGTGTAAAAGCAAGCGAAAAGACTATGGTTCTAAACTCTTCAGTGGTGAAGATAACTCTTTTCGTTTGCCCAGATAAAGATTGCCAAAAAAAGGTTGAAGAACAGCTTGCTGCCAAAGAAGCCCGTCGTCAGTATTTTAGCAACCGCAAGAAACCTCCAGCAGCAAGGAAATAAATTTTTAACGATTTGTAGTCAACCTCTATAAATGAGAAAACCTAGATATGCTAGGTAAGAGGTAAACATCAAGGCACCCTCCACTCGGGTAATTTTGTGTTTCCCGATTACAAAAAGAGCCGCAAATAACAGCAGCGTAGCCCCAAAAAGCACTAGGATATCCACTAGATTTTGCCCGCTCAAGGGGATAGGGTGAATAAGGGAAGTGATCCCCAGTACCAGCATAATATTAAAAATATTGGAACCCACGACATTGCCCACTGCAATATCAGTGTTTTTCTTCAAAGCTGCTGATATACTGGTAAAAAGTTCGGGCAAACTGGTACCAACCGCCAGTAGGGTAAGACCAATCAAGCTCTCACTAACTCCCAGATTTTTAGCAATAGTTACGGCATTTTCCACCGCCAAACCGCTCCCAAGTGCCAAACCGATTAGCCCCAAGAATATCCAAAAAACAGATTTAGGGATGCTCGCCTCCTTTATAGTGCTTTCTTCATCCGCATTTTCTTTGGCCATCCCAAACGTGTAGTAAAGAAAAATTATGAAAAAGAATAGAAGTATCAGACCATTACTGAGGGTAATACCACCGATTATTTCTGGAGAATTGAGAGCCTTCAAAAGAGGAGAAAAAGCCTTTTCGTCTAGTAAGACTTGCACTCCTAGAACAGTAAGCACCACGGCCGCTAGGAAAGACATTGGAATTTCTTTCCAAACAGTACTTTTTTGGACAGTCAGGGGATAAACTATCGCTGCCAAACCCAAAACTACCAGGATATTGAAGATGTTGGATCCTACGGCGTTACCCAAGGCTAGTTGTGTGCTACCACGCAGGGCGCTGAGTACCGAAACCACAAGTTCTGGAGCAGAGGTACCAAAAGCGACTACGGTGAGACCAATTACCAAAGGACTTATCTTTAGTTTTAAAGATACAGAGGAGGCTCCGTCTACAAGATAGTCAGCACCTTTGATAAGAATAGCAAGACCAAGGAGAAAAAATATAAAGGTGGTCACTTACGTAACCCCCTGCTTTTTTTGTAGAATGAGATGTAATCATCAGGAGAAGGAGATTTTGCTATCGCTTTGCCAATAAGATCAAGCGGGAGGTTTTCCAGTTTGCGAAATCTCACACAAGATTTACCTATATCCATCCTTTTTCCAGATTTTTTATATTCATCCGTAAACCACTTCTCCATCTTTGGATCCGCGTATATACTCATGAGATACACTGACATATGCTGTTTTTGCGAGGCAAGAGCAACGATACCTAAAGGCTGTTTGTTATAAGTGTCAGAAAATTTCGATAGAGGGATTTCGTAGCTGATCATTCCCCAATTCATATTTTCTTCATAGCCAGGAGGTAGATTTTTTAGAATAACTTCGCGCACTTTTTTTATTGCTTCAGCCCGTTCAGCTGTAAGGGAAGAAATGTATTCCTCTACTGTCTTCGCATTACTTTGCATGTTTAAAAGTATACAAGAAGTTGTAAATTTTGACTTACGTACGAAAAAATGCAGGAGTATTGGTAAAAAGCCCTTGATCGGTTGGCAGAACTTTTTTAACTAAGTTTTCGAACTAGTTTGATATAATTTCTCCTGATGAGTACTTCCACACCAAATAAACCGTAAGTTTGGCAAGATAGCTTGTTTGAGGCTTTTGCGAGAAACAGTTCTGTCGTCCATCTCTTCACCAACGCATTGTATCTAGTGTTAGTTGGCGTCGTTCTTGTTACTGCGTATTCAATTTACAATGATCAGGAAATTTACAATTTTTTTGCTGTAAAGAGAGCGTGGTTTGGCAGAGCCGCGCTTTCTGTACTTTTGGTTGTGATTACTCCCGGAATAATCGGAAGACTTGGAATTGAATTTAAGATAAGTCGAATCATTACACTTTACCGAAGGAGACTGGGAATACTGGTCTTTCTACTCGCCTTCACCCATTACCATTTAGTTACTTTGCCCAAATTGGCGGGGATCGAACCTATCATGATTCCACTTTTTCAGATATTTGGTTCTTCGGCACTGATGATTTTGTTTTTCATGTTTGCTACATCGAATAATTTCAGCGTCCGGCGGCTGGGGAAGTGGTGGAAACCCCTGCACCGGTTGGTTTACGTGGCTTTACTATTAATTCTTTTTCACACAGCTTTGCAGCGAATAAGTATTTGGAGTATCCTTGCAGGAGTTTTTCTCGTGTTGGAACTAGCCTCGTTTGCTTACGCGTATATAAAAGGCGGCTCGCTCTTCAATGAAGCTTCAGCAAGAACATCTTAGCCTTCCTTTTGCATGTGCTCGCTGGTCATTTTATCTTTCATTTCAGGAGTCATAGATTGATCCATTGGGTGCCCAACTTCTGCAAAATGAGCGTCTCCAGCCGCGATGAGCTTTCCTACAGCTTCGTCATCGTTTTCTGCATCAGCTTCCATGACGTGCTCGCAGGTTTCTACAGGACAATGCATGGTGTATTTCATATCTAGTCACCTCCTTCCTTCGTTAGATCAGAAAATTCTTTGTAAAGCTTGTGGATTTTTGGATCGATTATCACCTGGCAATAACCAGCGGTTTTATTTTTATCGTAGTAATCTTTGTGATAATCTTCTGCTTCGTAGAAAGATTGGAAAGGCTCTATTTGGGTAACTATTTTACCTTTTAGATCTGGGTTCATTTCCAACGCTTTTATTTTTGCTTCAACTGCCTTTTTTTGATTTTCGTTGTGATAAAAAATGGCCGATCGGTACTGCTTACCCACGTCATTGCCTTGGCGATTCATTTGCGTGGGATCGTGAAGTTTGAAAAATACCTCGAGAAGTTGCTCGTAAGAAATCACCTGTGGGTCAAATTTTATTTGGGCAGCTTCGGCGTGACCGGTTGTTCCTGCTGAAACCTGCTCATAAGAGGGATTTTTTACATCGCCTCCTGCATACCCTGGGAGAACCCTTATCACCCCTCTTAACCTTTTAAAGACAGCTTCTGTGCACCAAAAGCACCCTCCTGCCAGGGTTGCTGTTTCTAGATCTTTCATGGAAGATCCAGTATATCATCTACGTGATTTGGGTTATTTAACAACCATTGTTATAGTTGCAATTGCCCACTTTTTTGAGATAATAAACTAGTTATAAAGGAGGTGATGTTTGTGGACGATATGCCAGATGTAAACAACCCAGCAACGGGTGGATCAGATGATAATGGCGAGGAAAAGGAAGGTAATGGTGGCGAAGGCCAAGGCGAAGGCAGCGAACAAGGCCAGGAAGGCGGTGAAAGCGGAGACAACGGTGATAAGAGTAGTGGCGGCCAGACTGGTATGTAAGAAAACGGATACTGACTATAGAGGAGAGAGATCAGGTTATTTTTCGCTAATTGGGCGTAATATTACCATTGGAATAGTGCGTTTTGTCTGTTTCTCATAACGTTGATAAGAAGGAGCCTCGATCATTAGTTTCTTCCAAAGACGCTCTCGTTCTTTTGGATTGACGACTTCTGCGTTTACTTTCCTCTCAACACCTTGTAGTCGGATCGTAACTTCTGGATTTCTTCTCAAATTTAAAAACCAGTCTGGATTTTGGTCCCGGCCAGCATTAGAAGCGGTTACAATATAATTCGTACCGTCTTTTAAAAAACCGAGCGGTACCGTATGTTTCTTTCCAGATTTGTATCCGGTTGTCGTGAGAAGAAGTAGGAGTAATTCCATTTAAAACTCTTTCACAGCAGGAATAATTTCTTTTCCGAAGGTTTCTAATGGTGCGATTTTATCAATATCTGTTATTGCAAATATTGTGTGCACTATTCCCATTTTTGCCAGGGATTTACACATGTCTACCAACCGGGAAGGTGCTAGATTGGAAGTAACGTCCCTGCCAGCGTAAGCGGTTTTTTCAATTTCTTCGTAATTCCTGCCGACATCCTGGCAATGATCTTTTAACACATCGAGTTTGTGAGCTACTTGGTTTAAACCACCTTTCACAAATAAATTACAAGCATCGCCATATTTTGCCACCAGGCGCAATGTTTTTTTCTCGCCACCACCACCGATAATTATGGGTGGATGAGGCTTAGATATAGGCTGGGGTGAATTAATTGTTTCCTCCAGTTGATAGTGTTTACCTCTGAATGCTTTAGTTTCACCGGACCACATTTGCTTCGCGATCTGCAGTGTCTCTTCCAGACGTTCAAACCGTTCCTTTACCGGCGGAAATGGAAAACCAAGGCCTACCGCCTCCCGTTCGTACCAAGCTGCCCCTATGCCAAAATACGCGCGGCCACCGGAAATTACGTCAAGAGTTGTGGCGGCCTTCACCAAAAGAGCGGGGTAACGGTAAATCACTCCGGCTACCATCGCACCTATTGTTACCTTTTTTGTTACTGCAGCGATGAAGCCAAGATTTGTGTAAGATTCAAGCATGGGTTCGGTGGCGTCGCCCATGCCAAAGAAATGATCCACCACCCAAACGCTATCAAAGCCAACCTCTTCGCTGGTTTTAGCGATTTTTTCTAGCGTTGGACCGATATTTGGCCAATCGTAACCGGCTATTACAATTCCTACTTTCATAATTTTTTAAGAGTGGGCAAGACTTGTTTCGCGACCATCTTAATTATACTTTCCGGATTGGTTGAAGCGATACTGGTTACCACAGTATCTGCGCCGAGCTCTTCGATAAGAGTAGAGTAAACTTCTGTTAGTTCCTTTTGGTCCTGTACAAGTGTAAAATTTTTTAATAGTTCTTTTGGACCGAGCATGTCTGCTTCCATACGAAGGTCTTGCGGATCAACTGCTTTGTCTCTTCCAGGAACTCTCAAACCCCGCCAAGGCTGTATCGCTTTCCAGGCCTCGTCATAATCCCTGGCAATGATAGTCCATCGAGAAGCAATAATTTTCGGATTGGTCCTTCCGGCACTGGTAGCCGCTTTTTTTGCTGGCTCAATTACTTTCTGTAGGCTTTCAGCCGGGTTTTTGACACTAACGATGACACCATCTGTTTTTTGGCCGGCAAGAGCCGCCGATTTTGGTCCAGCCGCAGCCATATAAATTGGGATTTTTCTGTTTGGCGGCGAATAAAGTTTAGCTCGATCAGTCTTGTAATATTTACCAGTGTAAGTAAGCTTTTCTCCATCCAGCAGGCGACGCATGATTTCTAAGGCTTCTCTCATTCTTTCAGCCCGCTCTTTATAATTGGGGAATTTGTAGCCAAGCGGGCTTTCGTTCAAGCTCCAACCAGTCCCAACACCAAGCTCGAAACGACCACTAGAGAGCCTATCAATAGTAGCAGCCGCTTGAGCGACAATGGCCGGGTGGTAACGGAAAAGGGGCGAGACAACATTAGTCATTAGCCGGACTTTCTTGGTAACAGCCGCTATTGCGCCAAGAGTCGAAAAAGCAAAGCCACCAGCGCCAATATCATCCACCCAAGGGTGGAAATGTTCAGAAACAGCGATGCCATCAAATCCAGCCTCTTCTACCAATTTTGCCAGACCAACTATTTTTTCGGGTTGAAATTGTTCGTGCTCGAGAGAGAAGAAAAAACGGGCCATAGGAGCGATTTTAAGCGGTTAAGTTGCCAGCGTCAAGGAAATAAACGATAGGTTTCTTGACAGGTTTCCAGCTAGGTTGATATAGTTTAAGTAATCCATGAAAAGCGGTCTTGCTAAATTTCTTACGGTATTTCTTAGTTCCTTTTTGATTTTTTCCTTTGTGTTCGCAACAAACGTCTCCGCCAGGTTTATCTTTGAAAGATCTAGAGTACTTCACGAAGAAGACGAAGCGACCTCCTCGGCTACAAAAAGAGACGAAATAAGGCATAAGATCCACGATAGAGTCGAGAAACTTAGGGAAAAATTTGAGGAGAAATTGGAAGCCAGAAAAGAGAAACTTTGTGAGAGAGTTGAATCTCGGATTACAGGGAGATCGAACCGCCTCACTACCAGAGCTCAAAATATGACTAACCGTTTTGATAATATCGCCGGTAGAGTCGAAAATTATTATACGGACAAGCTAGTACCTGCTGGAGTAACGGTGGAAGGTTACGATGCACTGGTAGCTGATATTGCTGCAAAAAGTGCCGCCGTTGATACAGCTTTGGCGGATGCAAAAGCAGCAATTGCTGAGTTTGATTGTAGCGGCGATACTCCCAAAGGAGTTTTAGCTTTGTTTCGGGACGATATGAAGGGAGTTTTGGCCGCTTTAAAGGCGCATCGGAAATCAGTTGTAGATCTTATTGTTGCTGTCAGGACCGCTAAAGCAGCCGCGGAAAAGGAAGCCACTAGCAGTGCAAATCAATAAACTATGGCTTTAGAAGTAAAACCACAACAATCAAATACACCGACACCGTCTATTTCGCCAGCGCCCAGCGCGCGAAGTAAAAATATGGTTATCGGAATAATTGTAATTCTGGTTGTCTCGGTAGTGGCTGCCTCTGTTTGGTTCGCCCTAGTATCTTTTAACACTACAAACCAAACCCCAACTGTTACGACTACGACCCAATCTACGGGGTCTGCCGAAATAAAAACCGACGCTGATCTACAGAAGCTGGAAAACGAACTAAATAATACGAATGTTGATGAGCTCGAAACTGATCTAGACGCCAACGACACCGACACCGCCCAGTTCTGACTACCCTTACTACTAAATTTAAAGTAACCTTCTTTATTATTTGGGAATTTCTCGCGGAGTATATCGAGATTATCTCCAAAAAGTAATGTACGGTTTTTTATCATAATTACGATATTGTAGCCAGAGTCGATCCACTATTTAGATAAATCGGCAGCTTCTTAATTAGGTTTATTTTCCAAAATTATAGCAGGTTACGTCCTGACAAGATTCGATTGCTTATTTTACTCGTCTGTTACTTGGTGATACTAGAATTTATTGACCCTTAGGGTACAATTGTTTTGTCATGGCAACAAAGAAGGAACTTAGCTGGGAATTTGTCCGGGAAACCTTCGGCAAAAAATATTTTTTGGTGAAAAAAGAAGGTGGTAGCTTTTTTATTTTTCGTACTCCAAAGTCGGTTGGAGGCGAAGCAAAGGACCACCATACCCTCGAAAACTGGGAAGGCGAAATAACGCCTTGGGGCGGTATCCCCTTAAGAGTGCGTAGGTGGCTGCGACGAATGGGTTTGAAGCCTGATCCCAAAAATCAAAAAGATCTCCAAAGATAAATTTAAGATACACAAACCATCCCTTTTTTGTTAATCTAGACGCAGCGTGTTCCAGATAAAAGAAATAACCGACAAAAATACCTGGGAGGTCTTTAATTTAGCCAGTTCCGAGCCGTCATTTCTCCAGTCCTGGGCGTGGGGGCAGTTTCAAAAAGCATTAGGCCTCAACATATTTCGGCTCGGAATTTTTGATGGAGAAGATTTAGTCGGGATCTCCCAAATTTACGAAGAAAGAGCTAAGCTGGGGTCATTTTTTTACTGCTCGGCTGGTCCTGTGTTTAAAGGACTCGATAAAAAGAAAGTCCAGACATGGTTGGAATATGTGGGCGATTTGGTAAAAAAACACGGTGGGGTGTTTCTACGGGTAGATCCACGAAAGGTAAGCGAAACAGAAAAAAATCTGTTTGTCGAAGCCGGTTTCACCGAAGCCCCAGAATTTACTCAGCCCCAATGCAGCGCTATCATTGATTTAACAAAAAGCGAAGAAGAGTTACGTCACAACATGAGTAGTTCTACCCGCTACAATGTTAACTCCGCGCAGAGGAAAGGGGTAAGAGTAAGGGAGGGGAAAAAAAGTGAAGTTGGTGTTTTTTTGAAACTTTTAAAAGAAACCGCTGATAGGAAAACACTAGTTTTATCGGCTCAAGAAAATTACCATAAAAAACAATATGAGACTCTAGCGGCAGAGGGTTTGATGAAGCTTTACATAGCCGAGGGTAACGGGCAGCCTCTGTCGGCAGCTTTAGTGGTAAATTACGCTGACACCGCCTATTATTTGCACGCCGCCAATTCTTTAGAAAAGAAAAATCTGAGAGCAAGTTACCCTTTGGTTTGGCACACGATTTTGCAAGCAAAAAGGGCGGGTTTGAAAAAGTTTGACTTTTGGGGAGCCGCACCTACGGAGGATCCGAAACACCCTTGGAGTGGGGTAACCAGCTTCAAACTTTCCTTTGGCGCGACTAAAGAATGTTATGAATCCCCTTTTGATTTACCGTACAGCAGTAAGTACCAATTAATGAAAGTAGTAGAAATCTGGCGCCGGCCGGTCCGAAAGATACTTAGGTTTGGAAGCAAGTAGAGAAGGTATTTTTATGAGTAATTATCCAAAAATCGCCGCCAACGTCGTTACAATGAACCGTAAGAGCCTTCTCAAACAGTGTTTGAGCGCTCTCACCAAACAAAACTACCCTTTAGCGGCGATCACAGTTTTGAATAACGGATCCACAGACGGCACGGACCAGATGCTATTGGAAGAAAAATACATATCAAAATTGCCAAAAGTAAACCAGCAAGAACCCGGGGTGGCGGAAACAGAAATTAAAGATGCAAAAGGACGACCGGTTAAATTCAAGTACATGGGATATTCCAAGAATCTTGGTTCCGGGGGTGGGCGTCACACCGCTCTTAAAAGTGACTATGAGAGCGGATACGATTGGTTTTGGATTGTCGATGATGATACCATGGCGCGGCCAGATACTTTAGAAAAACTCATGGAAAAGATCCGATTTGTCAAAAATGAAAATATAGGCTTTCTGGGAAGTAAGTGCCTTTGGAAAGACGATACAATTTTAAAAATGAACCTACCGATAATTGAAACTTTTTCGCACGGTACACCATTTAATTTGTATGAAGATAAAAACGTGCTGATTGTAAAAGAATGCTCTTTTGTGTCTTTTTTAATTGGCCGCAAAACAATCGAACAAGTTGGTTACCCCATCAAAAGTTTCAAGATATGGGGCGACGATCTGGAATATTCCAATAGAATTACGTCGGCCGGAATGATGGGATTTTATGTATCAGACAGTATCGTCCATCATCATATGAAGAATACCAGCGACATAAATGTATTTACAGATGAGCCTCACAACCTTTGGAAATATCCTCACGGAGTAAGTAGTAATCTTTATGTAATTCGAAGGGAAAAATTTCTTAAATACTGGCTTTACCTATTTCGATCATTGATCTTGGTAAACTTAAAAATTTTGCTGAAGCGTAAGGATAGTCGGCTAGGCTTTGCGTGGGCGAATACGAAAGGGTCGATCGCTTCGCTGTGGAATTTTCCTAATATTTACGAAGATAAGCCCAAAACCTTAGCCTAGAAAGAGATTTACCTACCTTGCTTCATGTTCGAACCCGCTAAACTTGCAAAATAACCCATAGTCTAGTATATTAGAGTAACTGAGTACAAGAAAGTTGTGCTCTCGCACATTGAAATCTGTTACTAGCACACTGGAGGTGTTATCTTGCCCGATCAATTCGGGAGCTTCTTCCCGATATGGGATTGGCACCCGGCGCTGGTGGGATTCTTCGTCTTCGTCATCGATTTCGGGGTCATTATGACCATCCGGATCTATGTGGAGCGGAAACTCTACTTCTTGCGTTGGTGGAGCTTCAAGGTAGGAGACACGATCGGCCTTCCAGTGTACGCTGGATTCGCCGCGGCTGTAGTCTCCGACGGAGAGTTCTCCGGTTTCTACACCGAGATCTGGTGGCACATTGCGGTTCTCGTGGTCGGCTACGCTTTCTTCATGGGTCTGCACGTAAACAACCTGCGGACTGGGTTCTTCTCCTGGAGTGATGCCGTCAACGCGAGTGAGGTGTATCATACGGTGATCGCCGGTGTAATGTTCTACCTGATGGTCACGGTGCTTCCCGCGGTGCTCGAAAGCGACGGGCCCTCATGGCAAGCGTTTATCGCTGGGGTCGGGCTGTCGGTCTACGTCTTCGCGTGGTTCATCGACCAAACACCGTTGGTCGACAAGACACGCGGACGGATCTTGCCCAATGAGCTAGTGATCAACCTAAGATAGAAAGGAGGACGTGATGAAGTTCCTACCGAAGTACTGGCAGCCGTTAGCCTTTACGGTCGCATTGGTGCTCGTAGCTTATGGCGGCGCCATGCTGATAACCTGGCTTGTGGGCTAGTACCAACCACGATAGAGGAATCCGCCAAGCGGCGAGATTGTGGCTTTTGCCACCACCGGTTTCGATCGGTGCCTCACTTCCTAAGCAAATCTTCGGGTTAGATCTAAGATGTAAGTCGTAGGTTTTAGAGCTTACAACTGAAAACTTAGAATTTAAGGCTAAAAAAGGTTTTCTTGGGACAGGAAACCAGCCTGAAAAGGGCTGGTTTTTTGTTGGGAGGATTGTTATCCTAAAGTTAATATGCCCAAAGAATATGATTGTTTAGTGATCGGTGCGGGAAGTGCTGGGATGGTCGCGGCTGCTCAAGCAGCAGCTATGGGCGCAAAGACAGCGATCACTGAGAAATGGAAACTGGGTGGGGATTGCCCAAACCGCGCCTGTATTCCCACCAAAGCTCTGCTTCACAGCGCCAAACTTTACAAACAGTTCCAGCAAGCAGAAAAATACGGAATTACGGCTGAAAACATTTCCTTTGATTGGAAGAAAATCCAAGCTTGGAAAGACAAAGTGGTTGCTGAAAGAGGCAAATATGAAAGTGAAGCAACGCTCAAATCCCAAGGCGTGGATCTCTTCTGGGGTCAAACCAGTTTTGTCTCGCCAACAGAAGTTAAGGTTAAAGACACCTCCCTTAAAGCCAAAAAAATCATCATCACCGCTGGTTCCCAACCGGCAGTTTTTCCGATCGAAGGTTTGGATAAAGTTGGTTACATTACTTCAAACGAAGCCGTTGATCTCCCGGAGCTACCAAAGTCGATAATGATAGTGGGTGGTGGCGCCGTCGGCATAGAATTTGCTCAGATTTTTTCTAGATTTGACGTTGATGTGACTGTTTTTGAAGCCGCACCTCATATCATCCCCGCCGCAGACCAAGAAACTGCTGAGACTCTGGGGAAATTTTTGGCTAAGCAAGGAATTAAATTTCACGTAAACGCTAAAGTGCTCAAGTTTGAAAAGGTAGGCGAGACAAAGAAAGTAGTGGTTGATATAGGAAGCGGAAAAACCAAGGAATTTTCAGCCGAGGAAGTGATGATGGCGACTGGTAGAAGGCCAGATTTTGACGGACTAAATATAGAGGCGGCTCGTGTCGAAACAACCAAAAAGGGAATTGTTGTGGACGACACGCTCAAAACGAGTATAAGTAATATCTACGCCGCCGGTGATATCACCGGGGTCATGCAGTTCACCCACATGGCTACGTACCAAGCAGTTTACGCGACCTACAATGCTTTGACGACAAAGGAACCGCAGAAAGTAAATTACCGAGTGGTACCTTGGGTTGCTTTTTCTGATCCGGAGATTGCCGGAGTCGGTATGACAGAGCGCATGTTGAGAGAAAAGGAGATAAAATACGAAAAAAGCATTTTTGAATTTAAAAATCTGGGGAAGGCCAGTACTCAAGCTGAATACGATGGTTTCGTCAAGCTGCTCGTTGATGAGAAAAACCAGATCCTGGGCGGCTTTATTGTTGGTCCAGAAGCCGGTGAGCTGGTCCACCAAATTGTAGTGGCTATGGCTGGGAACGTTTCTGCCGACGCCCTCGGCCGGGCGATATTTGCCTATCCCACTTGGTCCGAAGCCGTCGGCTCGGCCGCCGCCCAACTTTAAACCACTTCGTGGTCTAGACAAAACAGCCACCCCAACTTATTATGAACCAGTGAAAATTAACCCGAGGTTTTTCCTTTATCCTGTACTGATACTCGTTGTTGCTGTGGTTGCTCTGGTTCAGATAAATAAACAGCAAGAGTCCCCGTCGGCACCAGTGGTTGACGGCCGAAAAACTCAAGGAATTTCTATAAAAATCCCAAAGGAAACGACTATTACTGCCTCTGTGTCGGCCAAAAAATCATCAGAGATTTCTGCTGGTGTAATTGTCACGGACGAAGGGGACAATTTATTAGTTTTGATCAATAAAAATATCCGACTACCGGAAACCTACGAGCCAGCTGATTTAGTTAGTATCGACGGTCTAGTTGAAACAACTCACCCGGGTATGATGTTACGGTCCGAAGCAGCCAAAACTTTGAGTGAAATGGCGAAAGCGGCGAAAAAGAGAGACGTAAACTTGATGGTCCTTTCTGCGTACCGTTCCTACTGGAACCAAGAAGCGACCTTTTCCTCTTGGGTAGGCTCAGCTGGATTTACTACGGCCGAGACTTTTTCGGCGCGGGCGGGGTACTCGCAGCATCAACTTGGTACGGCGGTAGATTTTACCGCCGAGTCTGTAAACTTGGGCTTAGCGGAAAAATTTGATACTAGTCGCGAGGGGAAATGGCTTTTTGCAAACGCTTATAAATTTGGTTGGGTTCTTTCTTACCCGGAAGGAAAAGAAAAAACCACCGGTTACATTTACGAGCCTTGGCACTGGCGCTACATAGGAACCGAAAACGCGCAAAAAATGATCCAATCAGGACTGATCCTGGAAGAATTCCTGAAACGTTTCGGAGTTGTCTAAACCATCGAAACCATACTATTGTACAAAAAGGGACGTGATATAATGAAACTTCTGTGAGAGGAGGTGAACTAAATGCTTAGTGAAATTGGTGAAAAAGCAAAAAGCTCCATCACCGAAGTCATTTCTGGTTCGGCAGATATAGTGGCTTCTGTGCGCGACAACACCAAACAATTGGTAGTTGACACCATCAGAGGTGCTGGAGAAGTAACCCAGGCTTCTATCCAAACAGCTGCCGATATAGTTTCTGGGTCAGTAGCGGGAGTCGTCCAAGGAGGAAAAGCTGTTAGCGACGGTAGCGCAGAGGTAGTTGGTAGCTCCATCGAAGCTGTTTCCGAAGTAGGCGGTGATGTAGAGGCTGCAGCCACCGAGGTATCTAAAGGTGCTATCAAAGGCGCGGCCGAAGTAGGTGGCGACCTGGGTGAAGTAGGGGTATCAGCTGTTCGGGGTACAATAGGTGCAGCCGATAAAATCGGAACTGATAGTGGTACACTAGCCACAAAATCTGTAGTTGGAGTGATCCACGCTGCCGATGAGGTAGGGTCTGAAGCTGGATCAAGTGTCCGAAAAGCTCTGCTAAACGCAGCCGCTCTGCCAAGACAGGTAATCGAAGCAGCCATCTCCGGCAAACCAGGACCAGAGGCAAAATAAAACATCTAGATATGTTGGAAATTCAAGACCTTTACGTCTCTTCCGAAGGCTTGTCCCGTTCTGAAGCGGGAAAAGAAATACTGCGGGGTGTCTCTCTTACAGTAAGAGCTGGAGAAATTCACGCACTGATGGGGCCAAATGGTTCTGGTAAATCCTCATTGTCACTGGCTTTGATGGGGCATCCTCGTTACAAAATCACCAAAGGTAAAATAAAAATTGACGGAAAAGATGCTTCTACCTTGACCCCAGACAAACGCGCAAAATTGGGTTTGTTTTTGGCAATGCAATACCCGGTGGCTATCCCAGGAGTATCTGTGACGAATTTTTTGCGCAGTTCTTTGCGCAATTTAGATAAAAAAACGACTCCAGCTCAATTTGTCCAAACTACCAAAAAGGCAATGGAAGAGCTAAAAATAGATGAATCTTTTGCCACTCGTAGCATCAATGATGGTTTCTCCGGAGGCGAAAAGAAAAAAATGGAAATCTTGCAGCTTTCAATTCTTAAACCAAAATATGCTGTTCTTGATGAAACAGACTCCGGCCTCGATGTGGACGCCCTGAAGCTAGTGGCAGAAGGAATAAAAAAAGCCAGCGGTCCAAAGATTGGGATACTTCTCATCACTCATTACCAAAGAATTCTTAAACATATCCAGCCAGACAAAGTTCATATATTAGTCGACGGAAAGATCGTAAAAAGCGGTGGACACAAGCTCGCCGAGAAGATTGAAGAAAAAGGGTACGCGTTAATAGATGGCTAAAACGGCAACAATTGATATAAACAAGGGATACAGGGAGCAGTACGGATTCTCGAAGCCTGAGAAATACGTATTTAAGACTCGAAAAGGTTTGGATGAGTCGATCGTTCGTGAAATTTCTTTTCAGAAAGAGGAGCCCGCGTGGATGCGCGAGTTTCGTCTGCGAGCCTACAAAATATTCCAATCAAAAAAACAACCAGCGTGGGGAGCGGATCTGTCGCGGATAAATTATGACGAAATTTTTTACTATCTGAAACCCACCGAAAAACAAAGTAAATCTTGGTCCGACCTACCTCCAGAAATTCTTGATACTTATGAAAAGATAGGTATGCCAGAAGCGGAAAGAAAATATTTAGGTGGTGTGGGCGCCCAGTACGATAGTGAAATGATCTACCATTCGCTCAAAAAAGATCTCGCGAAAAAAGGCGTGATTTTTCTGGATACCGATACCGCTCTGAAACAGTACCCAGAAATGTTTAAAGAATATTTTGCCAGAGCTATTCCACCAGCGGATAATAAGTTGGCCGCGCTAAACTCGGCAGTGTGGAGCGGAGGAAGCTTCATCTACGTTCCGCCGGGAGTGAAAGTGGAAGTACCTCTGCAAGCCTATTTCCGTATAAATGCCGCCAATATGGGCCAGTTTGAGCGCACTCTCATAATTGTTGACGAAGGTGCGCAAGTGCATTATGTCGAAGGCTGCACTGCGCCCATTTACACCACCGATTCTTTGCACGCCGCCGTGGTGGAAATTTTTGTCAAGCGTGGTGCTCGCTGCCGCTACACTACTATCCAAAACTGGAGCAAAAATGTGTACAATCTTGTCACGAAGCGAGCGATGGTAGAGGAAGATGCTTACATGGAATGGATCGACGGTAATCTGGGCTCGCAGATTTCCATGAAATACCCCAGCGTTTTCTTGCGCGGTAGAGGCGCTCGAGGTGATATCCTCTCGGTGGCTTTTGCCGGGGCTGGCCAACACCAAGACGTGGGTGGAAAAGCTTACCATCTAGCGCCAGATACTAGCAGCCAGATAATTTCCAAGTCAATTTCCAAAGATGGCGGACGCAGTAGCTATCGAGGTTTACTCAAAGTAATCAAAGGTGCGAGAGGTGTAAAAGCCAATGTGCGTTGTGACGCCCTGATTCTCGACGAAAAGTCACGAAGCGATACTTACCCCACCATGCAAATAGATGAGGAAAATGTCCAAATTGGTCATGAGGCTAGCGTTTCAAAAATAGGTGAGGATCAGCTTTTTTACCTGATGTCCCGCGGCCTCTCCGAAAATGATGCTACCAGCATGATAGTCAACGGCTTCATCGAACCCATCGTCAAGGAACTCCCCCTCGAATACGCCCTCGAACTCAACCGCCTCATCCAACTTGAAATGATCGGCGCTGTCGGTTAATATTTATTTTACTTTGATAGGAGGGGAGAGATGACTGAGCACAAGAAGAGCTAAATAGGAGGATTGAACAGATACTAAAGAGTCCTCACAGGCAATTGTTGAAGGTGTTGAGGGGCGAAGAGCCTGGAAAGGTAATCCTGAGGCTGTTTGAGCCCTACCCGTTCGTCATTCCAGTTGTCTTTCGTGGATCAGAGGATGCCTTCTTAGGTGGTCTTCTGAGTACGAAGTCTCCTTCGAATTGAAAGAGGGAGATCTGCTTCTTCCGGATCAAACCCCGCTTGGAGCAATTGCAGATCTGGCCGAGCGGCTGCAGGAGCAACATGATGCCAGATCGAGGGAGTCCTTATAGGAAGGTAGGGATTGGTGAGGAGTTCCAGTTGGATAATCGCCGGGATTCTCGTTGTTGCCGCTGCGCTCGGAGTATTCGCAGTGCTATCGATTCTAGCGGATCCTAGAGCCGCTTTCTACTCGCTCTTGGTAGCAATCACTACAACCATCGTGATTGCGATAGCCGCCGTGTGGTTCAGCAGTAGGCAAAAACGAGAGTGATGAGAGAGTCCACAGACCTACCGATTGCGCGGATTTGCCACCCGCGCTTCTTTTTTTCTGATACAATTTGTATGCGGTAGCAGATCAGTTCTATTGGAGGGAGATATGCAAAGTACAATTCCTGTCGATGTGGAAGAAGCGTTTGCACAGGTCAAAGCGGCGATTCTGGAATCATTTCCAGAATCTCGAGTAGAGATCTTCGCGAGTTATGAGCCAGATATCTGGTTAGTCCACGTAAAGACAGAGGTGGTCAGTCCTTTCGAAGTGGAGGCGGAAGTGGACGACCTGATCGCACAGATCATGGAGGAAAAAGATTTCGCCTTCTCCTTGTCTGTCCAACCGTCTCGTTCGGAATTCGTCGCACAAATACCTGGTTGACAGGCGGATTTCCACGGGTGTAATTTTGAAGTAGAGAGGGCAAAATCGGCGTCGATCGTAACAAGGAGGGCGAACTTCGATGCAAGCGACCGCTTCTGTTTCCGACCAGACACAGAGGGCGTTCGAGGCGATACGCTTCTGTCTCCAGCAACTCTTTCCCGAGACTGAGACAGAGCTGCATGTCTGCAACTTTGTAGGCAACGGCGCTATCATCGTGATCGGTACGACCCAAGAAGGTTATGAACAGCGCTATGAACGTATTCAACCGCTGATGACCTTCAGGGATTACCTTCGCGATGAGGAAGGGGTCGCCTTCGGCTTCGATGTTCAGGTGACACAGGCCGCATAGGGCACGGGAAACCAACTGAGTTTAAGCAGGTTTTGGAGGGCGCATACCATACACCACGGGTGCGCTCTTTCTCCTTCTGATACAATTATTTTCTGTGAAAAAAATAGTAGTTACTTTGAAAGAGAACCAAGAGAAAACCTTGCCACTTGTCTGGACTAGTGGTTCTGGTGAAATTTCCGTGAGGGCGAAACTCGTTGGTAGAGGAGCGAAGCTAAACCTAATTGGGGCGTTTTTCCTGGCAAACAAAGACGAAGTGAAGCTAGACGTAAAGATCGATCATGTAGCGCAGGATACCAATAGCGACACGTTGATCAAATCGGTTTTGACAGATAGGGCTGTCGGTGGTTTTTACGGTCTGGTTTCTATCCGCAAAGGAGCGAAAAATACCGACACATTTTTCCGCGAAGACGCCCTGCTGCTTTCCGATACCGCCAAAGCTGAAGCAATTCCGTCCCTGGAAATAGATGAAAATGAGGTAAAGGCTGGTCACGCTAGCACAGTTGGTCCAGTCGACCCAGAGCAGCTCTTTTACCTAATGAGTAGAGGTATTACTCGCAAAGAAGCAGAAAGTCTGGTGGTGCGCGGTTTCTTCTTTCCAGTTTCTGAAAAACTACCAGAAAAAGAAAAGGGGGATCTGGAAAAGAGATTAGGCTCTCTTCTTTGATAATAACTTTGTTACCTTTTGCAAAATAGTCCGCTACGCGTACTGCGACCATTGCATGGGTTAAGGTAACGCCAAAGTTGCCGCCAGACTGCGCGAGCTGTAAATCTAAGCAAAATTTCTCGAGAAAACTTCGGAAATTCCCTGCGGTCGGTTTCCGCTTTCTTCTTCGAAATTGTTGCGAGATTTAAAACGCTTTGCTCGTATGGCGGGTTTTAGAATTATTAGTTATAATCCGACTATGGCAACGGAAAAAGCAGCGAAACTTTCAGAATTGAATGATGGTGAAGTAAAAGGTGTGAAAGTAAACGATGAGGAAATTGCTCTGTTTCGTCTCGGGGATGAGGTCTTTGCAACTGCTGATATTTGTACCCATGAGCAGTGTGTAATAAGTGAAAATTATGATTTGCAAGGGGAGGAAGTGGAATGCACGTGTCACGGTAGCCATTTCAATATAAAAACCGGCGAAAACACCGTCCCCCCCGCGGCCGAACCCCTAAAAACTTATCTCACGCTTGTCGAAGGCGACGACATCCTGATTGAAATTAATAATTAATAATTCAAAATCATTTCAAAGCAAATTATTGGCTAGTATGTGGTAGAATGATTTTCCTGTTCTGTAAATCGAAATAACTCCAAAGGAGGAGATCCATGAGAGCACGCGATGTGATGACCAAAAAGCGGTTCCGAGCTTGGCTGAGATCATTGAATCCGAGAAAAGTCGTTGGTCGGATCTGGACCGAGAGTTCACCACTGGACAGTTACGTAAAAGCGAACGGCTTTCCAAACGCTGTCGTTTACGGTAACTGTTGGGAATCCGAAGCTGGTAGAAGTCTGACGTTTTTCCCCAAGTGGGCAGATATGTATCAGACTTCCATGCTTTGTTTGGCAATTACGCATCTGCCAGCCGAACCAGGACAAATAATCACCGCGAAGAGAGCCCTGCAACTCTTGGACGCTGCCTAAGGAGGAGATCCAGTGATCACTAGAAAATCAATCCGAGATCACCAGCGGCTGTACCAGGTCATGATAGTGTCGGGTGTCTTGGTTCTAATCTTTGTAGCCATTCCCTTGTGGTACCTGACTTTTGAGTTTGACGGTCACATGGGAAGACTTGCCATCTTTCCAACATTATACGCCTGTGGGTGTCTGCTGTTTGGGCCTATGGGCTTACGTATTGAAAATGAACACGCTAAGAGGTTGGGAGATCGATAAATCCTGCCCCTCCTCTTTTCTTGTATTTAACCCTATTTGGAAGTAAAATAGCCTCTCGGTGAATATTCAAACAAAACAAAAAACAAAATTTGATGTTGAAAAAATTCGGAAGGATTTTCCTATTTTACAGCGGAAAATCCACGGCAAACCACTGATTTATTTGGATAATGCAGCCACCAGCCAAAAACCGCAGAGCGTGATAGATGCCATTACCACTCATTATTCCCAGCACAATGCCAATGTGCACCGTGGTGTTCACAAGCTCACCGAGGAAGCCACAGAGGCTTACGAGGGGGCTAGAAAAAAGGTTGCTGATTTCGTAAACGCCGGCGACAGACGCCAAATTGTTTTCACTCGCAATGCCACTGAAGCAATTAACCTGGTTGCATATTCTTGGGGTCGTAAAAACATTAAAAAAGACGATGAAATCCTGCTCACCCAAATGGAACACCACTCCAACTTGGTTCCTTGGCAAGTCTTAGCGAAAGAAGTCGGTGCAAAACTTAAGTTTATACCAATCAATGAAAGTGGCGAGTTGAGAGTTCATAGTTCAGAGCTAGGAAAGTATTTAACCCCAAAAACAAAACTTGTGGCTTTGACGCACGTGTCCAATGTGCTTGGGACAATCAATCCGGTCAAGCAAATTATTTCTGATATCCGAAATCTGAGATCTGACACCCGAATTCTAATTGATGGAGCACAAGCAGTACCGCATCTGCCAGTTTCTATTCAACACATAAACCCAGATTTTTACGTTTTTACTGGACATAAGATGCTGGGGCCGACAGGAATCGGAGTTTTGTACGCAAAAAAGGAACTGCTGGAGGGAATGGAGCCATTTCTTGGCGGAGGGGAAATGATCCTGGAGGTTGATTGGGAAAAAAGTTCTTGGAACTACATTCCTTGGAAATTTGAGGCTGGTACTGGCAACATTGCTGGCGCGATTGGACTGGGAGCGGCAATTGACTATCTGAACAAAATCGGGATGAAAAATGTGCGCGAACATGAGAAAGTATTGACAGAATACGCACTTGAGAAACTTTCAGGCGTCGAGCATTTAGTAATTTACGGCCCAAGAGATATAGAAAAAAGAAGCGGTGTTGTTTCCTTCAATATCGTTAAGGATGGTGAGGTAGCCATCCATCCTCACGATCTAGCCTCAATTCTAGATGCTGAAGGCATTGCTACGCGAAGTGGCCACCACTGCGCCCAGCCCTTAATGAGAGTATTGGGTATCCCGGCTGCGGCTAGAGTTTCTTTTCATATTTACAATACAAAAGAAGAAATCGATAAGCTGGTTCCCGGAATTGAAAAGGCGAAAAGGATCTTTCGGATCTAAATTTGAAATTGAAAATTCAATAAAAATTAAAAATTGAAAACTAAAAATTACTATGCTTGAAGATCAGCTATATCGTCAGGAATTACTAGATATAATCCGTAATCCTTCGAACCGAGGGGAGATAGCCAAGCCAGATCTGGAAGCCAGGCTAGTTAATCCTTTGTGTGGGGACGAGATAAAGCTTCAACTGAAGCTTTCTAATAACCAAGAACTAAGAACTAATAACCAAAAGGTTGAAAAGGCAACCTTTTCAGGCAATGGATGCGCGATTTCGCAGGCGTCTGCTTCACTTTTGGCAGAATATATCGAAGGTAAAAATTTGGAAGAGGTTCGAAAATTAAATAGCAGTGATATACTAGGATTAATTGGTATAAACTCGACACCATCGCGGTTGGGTTGCGCCTTGCTAAGTTTGGAAGTGTTGAGAAAAGCTATCGCTAAATAAGTTTAAAATGCAAATTGCAAAGATCAAAATTACAAGCCAGAATTCAAAATTTTAGATCTTACATAAGTTATGGCATATTGCACGCTTTGTAACCAAATATTTTCGCGTAACTCAAAAATTTTGGTACTCTCGCGTGCTGCGCCCACCGAGTAGGTTAAAAGTAAAAGTTTGGAGGAATATGGCATATAGAGTTAGGGTAGACCGTATGCTTTGTATAGGCACAGCTGATTGTGTGAAGATCGCGCCAAATACATTTGAGCTGGATGATGAGGCAAAAGCAACTGTTAAGAAACAGAATGGTGATAGTGACGAAAAAATCCTTGAAGCCGCCAAAGTATGCCCGGTTTTAGCGATAATTGTCGAAGACGAAGATGGAAAGCAGGTGTTTCCTTAATTAAAAAACGCTGTTTAGGTTTATGGGTATATTTCTCCAGCACCAAGACTATCTCCAGACTCCAAGGTGTCCTTCTTTAGCTCCTGCTTACTTCCATATCCGTACATGGTCAGATCTTCTTCGTTTGAACTGTAAAGATCCTCAAGACCGACCCAGTGGCCAAGTTCGTGAACCAAAATATTTTGGGCATCATAGGCATTATTTGTCGGACACTCTTGATCTGGATCCAAAGTGGTAGGATTTGTCCATTTCCAAGATTGGCGAGAATTCATGATAGTATCAACTTCCACCACCGCGCCAGTGACAGAGTTGTACCAGATGTAAGTAGCTCCCAGCGTGTTACTAGAAAGTCGGTTCCAAGCGATTATATTTTGGCCGTCTCTCCTGGCGCGGTTTACCGAGGTGTTGGCTCCTTTTGTGAAACTAATGCCAGAGGTGACGGCGTCCCAGCTCTCAAACGAGTCGGCCACTATAGTAGATAAATTATTTCTTACAGATGAAGGCGCTGAATAGGGGTTTACCCTATAGGTAGTATTACTTGGCAGCTTGGTACCTATTACCCCAAACTCATCAGAATCTTTATCGGTGACGTTACAAACTATCAAGTTATTTCGGTGGTTAGTTTTTGGTTTGATCTTTCGCTCGTAAATTTTTAGAGAAACCCCACCGTCGGCTAGCGGGGAGGCCAAGAGCAATAGAAATAGGATTGCTAATAGTAGTGACAATAAAAATCGATATCTAGTAATCACTGTCATATTAAGAAAACTTTAGTCCTATAAAAGTATTTTGTCAATATTTAGGTCGGTAATTTGTTAAAATTGGGGTATGAAGAGTACGGACTATCTTATCGTTGGTGGGGGAATTGCTGGAACTACTGCGGCTGAGTTTATCCGCATGGACGACCCTTCTGGATCGATAACTATTGTCATGGAAGAACCAGAGAGGCTTTACTCCCGCGTCATGCTACCACACTATCTCCGAGATCAAATTACTTTTGAGCGACTTTATGTGCGAAAACCAGGAAATTACGAAGAGAAGCATATTGAATTAGTTAAGGGTGTGAGGGCGAATAGTATTGATACTCAGAATAAAAAAGTTACGTTGAGTTCTGGAGAAATGATTGATTACGATAAATTGTTAATTGCTTCAGGCGGAAAAGTAAACCGTCTCAAAGTTCCTGGAAATGATTTACCCGGTGTCACCTATATGCGCACCATCGAAGATGTGAGGAAAATCAAAAAACTGATGGCACGTGCCAAAAATGGTGTGGTGGTGGGCGGAGGTTTCATCGGTATCGAATACGCTCAAAGTTTTGTCAAAGCTGGGATAAAAACCAATGCAATCATCCGTGAGCCTTATTTTTGGAGCAGCGTGGTCGGCGAAAATATGGGGAAGCTAATCAATAAAATTTTGAAGGAAAATGGCGTACAGATAATTTCCAACACAGAGATTGACGAATTCGCGGGTTCAGCCTCATTAGAACAGGTTAAAATAAGCGCGGGTCAGTCTGTCCCTGCTGAAATCGCCGGTGTTGGTATCGGTATTCATATGGATTTGGAACATTTGAAAGACTCTGGATTAAAAATTAACAAAGGCTTGATTACAAATGAATACTTAGAAACAGAAACTAGCAATATTTGGGCGGCAGGCGACATCGCTGAATTTTACGATATACTTTTTGACAAACACCACCAAATGGGCAATTGGTCCAACGCGGGTGCCCAGGGAAAAGCGGTCGGCCCAAACATGGTAGTTGGATGGGGGAAAAGCGGTAGAGAAGAATTCGTAACAGTTTCCGCATACACGATCAGTATTTTTGACAAATCGTTTACTTTTATGGGTGATCCCGAAGCCAGTCAAGACACCGAATTTGTCGAAAGAGGTTCAGTTGCTGAGGGAAGGCTCGCTAGGATCCATCTGCGTGGCGACATCATTACTGGAGCTGCCTTGATAAATCTTCCGGCCGATCGCCGACCGCTGGAAGAGCTGATCAAAAACCGTGTTAAGATAAAAGTGAACAGAGAAAAACTGGCTGACACTAACTTTAGTTTCAGCGAATTGCTTCCTACTTAAAAATGGCAGTCACGTCAAAAAATAAAAAGGCTTTTGAAGAACAACACAAAACTACCAGCAATCTGCGGGACATTATTCTAGGCGGTCAAGATGGGTTGGTAAACGTATTGGGGATAGTGCTGGGAGTGGCTGTGGCTTCGCAGGATTTACGAATTATTCTGGCGGCAGGGCTGGCAGCTACTTTTGCCGAGAGCATGTCCATGGCGGCAGTAGCCTACACTTCAAAGCGCGCCGAGCAATCTTTCTATGAAAGCGAACTAGAGAGGGAAAAACGAGAAATAAAAGAAGTTCCGGAAATGGAAAAAGAAGAGATACGCGAAATTTATCGCAACAAAGGTTTTTCTGGCAAGCTGCTTGAAGATGTCGTCGCCAAGATTACTTCCAATGAAGAAGTGTGGCTGGATGAAATGATGAAATTTGAGCTGGGTTTGCAGCCGGTAGAGACAAGGAACGCTCTCAGTTCGGGCGTCGTAGTAGGTATATCGGCAGTAGTAGGATCTCTGATACCACTTTTACCATTCTTTTTCCTATCACCTTTGAATATTTCAATACCACAAGCCATTTGGGTTTCGCTGGTAATCTCTGCTTTGGCCCTGTTCGTCGTTGGCTCTTACAAGGCAAAAACGACGATAGGTGACTGGAAAAAGAGTGGTGCCGAAATTGCCGTTATCGGAATAGTTGCTGCTCTTATCGGTTACGCTGTAGGACTCTTTTTCAAAGCCCCATAGGGTTGACTTTAGCCCGAAATTATTGTATACTATAGGACGCTGGTAGCTTTCTCCTCCGCTTCGCGGAAGTCAGCTACTGTGCGTCCTGCGTCCACTCTGTGGGCTAAGGACATCGATAGTCAGCGAAAGCTGGCTTTTTGTATTCTCTCAGCACAAAGGAGGTGCGAAATGAGAGGGATCATTATCGGTTCGCTGTTGGCAGTATTACTGCTGTTGGCAGTTGGCATCGTCACGTCGAGTAGCAGCTCGGCGCAGGATCAGTGCACGGCACTCACGTTCGAGGGTTTGCCCGCGGGTACGATCCTGGGTGAGCAGTACGCTCCTCAGGGCGTCCACATCACAGGGGTAACCTCAGGCTCCAGGCCTGACGCCGTCATGGTCTTTGACTCTGACGCCGTAGGCACGCCGGACCCGGACCTTGAGGTCACTGACCCGCAGTGGGACCCGGCCATCGGTAACCTGGCCATTCTCCCAGACAACCTGAAAGATGGAAATGGGGATGGCTTGGCGGACCAGCCGAACGACTCGGCGAGCGGCGGTACCCAGATCTACACTTTCGACGAAGAGGTGAAGATCCTGGGCTTCGCCTTCGTTGATAGTGACCGGGAGGACACTACACCGATCGCGGTCGCTTACGATGGCAACGGCGCCACCATCAAGGAGGTACCGATAAAGGTCCTTGGCGATGGCAGCGTTCAAGCCGTCGACGTACAAGCCGAAGGTGTGCGGAGGCTGGAGATTGTCTACGCAGACAGTGGGGGTGTTACACTCCTGCAGTTCTGCAAGATAGAGGCGACGCCTACTCCGACCCCTGAGGCAACGTCGATACCGTCGCCAACGCCGACACCGGAAATCGGTACATCGATATCGGTGACGCCGACGCCTGAACCGCAGGTGCCGACCAGTTTCCCAGACACCGGAGGTGAACCGGAGCGGCCACGGCACTCTCCCTGGGGCTACCTGCTTTTAGGAGTTGGCCTCTGGGGAGCTGCTGGAGTCGCTCTACTCGTACGCGACAGGTGGCTCGTCCGCTAACCACGCGATCAGCTGCCACATCTGCCGCCAGCGAAAAGGATAATATCCGAAGTAGCTGGCGGCTTCTCTTTTTCTTGAGGCCATTTCGCCTCTCGACCATTCGACAAGCTCATGGTGGTGAGTAAAGTCGAACCACAAGCTCGAGGCTACGAGGCATCAACCCAACGTAACCTCTGGTGTAGTTTGGGTTGACATTTCCTAGAGGCTAGAATACGATTGTGGTAAGAAAAATGCCAACCGAACCCAAAAAAGTATTGATAGTAGATGACGAAAGTTCTGTCAGAGAAATCTACAACCGGGAATTTACCAATTCTGGTTTTAAAACTATTGTAGCTACAAACGGCGAAGAGGGACTCCTCAAGGCTGGGGAAGAAATCCCGGACCTTATCCTGCTAGATGTTATGATGCCCAAAATGAGTGGGATAGACGCCCTAAAAGCTTTAAAGAAGAACGAACTTACCAAGAACGTTCCTACCTTGCTTCTGACAAACCTAGGTGAGGAACAAATCATCAAAGAAGGTTTTAGCCTCGGTGCCGACGGATATTTGCTAAAAGTTTCCTATACCCCCGCCCAAGTAGTAGAAGAGTGCCGTAAGTTTCTAGGTGAATGAGTAAAGATCTGGAATTTGTCAAAAATCCAACCACAGGAAAATGGGTGATCCTGTCTCCAAAAAGAGCAAAACGCCCTACAGTCGCCAAAGGGACAGAGCCGGTTTGCCCCTTTTGCCCTGGCCATGAAAAAATGACGCCGCCGGAAGTCTTCCGTAGTGGTAAAGGTGGGAAAGACACACCAGGTTGGCAAATCCGGATTGTCCCCAACAAATATCCATTTGCACCGATACACGAAGTGATCATCGATTCTCCCGATCATGACGCCAGTTTTTTTGATCACGATCCCCTCTACATCGCCAGGCTTTTCAAAGTTTATAAAGAGCGTTTTAACCACTGGAAAGATGATAGCCAGGTAGTAATTTTTTACAATTTTGGAGTCGAATCAGCGGCTTCTCTCCCACACCCTCACGCCCAGCTGGCGGTAATACCTAAAAAAATCAAAATGGATGTACCAATGTCTATTTCGCCGGAAAATATAGTCCACGAGAGCCGCTATTTCAGCGTATTTATTCCTCAGGCAAGTGAGTGGCCCTACGAGGTTTGGTTTTTGCCGAAAAAGCGAGGCCGTCTCTTTGGGGATATAACAAACGAGGAAATTGAAAATCTGGCTGAACTTCTTTCAAAAGTAATGCATAATTTAGAGAAACCTTTGGGAGAGAAATTTCCGTTCAATTTCCACATTTACCACGGTGGAGACTGGTATCTTCGTTTGATACCGAGACTCCGAGTCCAAGGAGGGTTTGAGTTAGCGACCGGTATCAATGTTCACTCCACTTACCCTAAAAAAGCAGCTGAAGAGCTCTCCTGGTAATTTGATATAATTTTAAAATCACAATATGGTTACCAGGAGCCAAATTTACGATCGTTTAAAAAAAGTTTTTGATCCCGAGCTCCACATCAACATTGTAGATCTTGGTCTGATTTACGATGTTAAAGTAGAGAAAAATAAAGTAAAGATTCTGATGACCCTTACCTTTCCGGGCTGCCCATTAGGCTCGGTAATTCACAAAGAAATTAATGAGGAACTTAAGGGTTTGGAGGGCATCGAAAATATCGACATACGGATAACTTTTGACCCGCCTTGGGATTTTTCAAAGGTAAGTGAAGAAGCAAAAGCGCAGCTGGGAATTATATAGTTAGACCGGTGTAAATGTAAGTTTTGGGTAAAATATTTAGTCGAACGGGTTGGGTAGCCGATGGAATTTAATTTTATCGATATAATTGTTCTTGTTTTTCTGATTTATTTCATTTGGCAAGGCTATCAGACTGGGTTTGTCGGTGGTGTGTTGAATATTTTTAGTACGGCAATTTCTTTTGGTGCGGCGATTTTATTTTACCCCAATCTGGCTTCTTACCTTGCACGGCAGTTTGGTTGGACCGAAAATCTAGCCCTAGTAATTGCTTTTTTTGGGATTTTGATTCTGGCTGAATTGGTTTTTAGCTTCGTTTTTCACCGGGTTTACCTTATCTTTGCACCAGCCTACAAAAAAATAAAATCTATTTTGGTTTGGGATAAAGTTTTTGGAATAATACCTTCCGTTCTGGTTGGTTTATTTCTAGTCAGCCTTTTCCTTTTGTTGCCGCTGATCCTCCCGATCAAAGAAAATGTTCGCGCAGTGGTTGCCGGTTCTTGGTGGGGAAAAAACGTTCTCTCGAAAGCCTTGGCCTACCAACCGCAAATAGAGGGTGTGCTCAATAGGTTGCCTTATAAGAACCTGGCCTACCTAATTACACCACAACCACTAAGTGAAGAGTCAATTGAGCTCTCTTTCCCAAAGGAAATTAAACTTACCGCTGATACTAAAAGTGAAAAAGCGATGTTTGATCTGGTAAATGCGGAAAGAAAGAAAAGAGGGGTGAGTATTTTAAAATGGGACGATGAACTGAAAAAAGTTGGTCGAGCTCACTGCCTGGATATGTTTGAAAGAGGTTATTTTTCCCACTACTCTCCAGAAGGAACCTCTCCATTTGATCGGATGGACAAGGCTGGGATAGATTACAAAGCTGCCGGTGAAAACCTGGCCTACGCACCAAACGTGGAAGTGGCCCATCAAGGACTGATGGATTCACCTGGGCACAAGGAAAACATACTGCGAGCCGAGTTTGGCCATTTAGGAGTTGGAGTAATTGATGGTGGTATAAACGGAAAAATGTTTTGCCAAGAATTTACTGACTAACGATATTGGAAGTAATACAATATCCAAGGAGAGGTTAGGAGCCCCATTACTAACCCAAAATACCTAGAGTAATTGGTATCTAATTTGAATAATCTTCTTGCTATAAAATAATTAAATATTCCGATAGATAAAATTGGAAGAATCATAGTGAATAACCCGAAATTATTTAAATCTACAGAAACGTTATCCTGGTAAACTTGTAATGGTACCATATACGTGAGAATGTCCAAAACACCGCCACCAAGTGTTATTAGAAGCACACTTCCCAGTATTTTTTTGAAACCTAAATACTTTAATTTACCAACAAAAAATAAAAATCCTACTAAAACAATCGCATTCCAGGCAAAACTAACAAACGGGGCCGAGAAAGTGACAAAAACAGCACCGGCAACGTCATACAGGTAGACACTTTTTTTACTGGAGATGTGTGGATTCATAATTTAATTATTACACAGAGCAAAAAAAACAATAGGTACTTAAATTGATCCTTGTTGATCTGCGTTTAAATAAAACGAAATTTCTGTTTCAACCCGCCCCTTGTTTGTTGCACAATTTCTATTAATTGATAATAATAGTGTTAGATTTGGTTACACACCCGCTACCATGTTTAGGTACGCACCCGACCGGGTGGGGGAGGTTAATATGGTAAGAAGTCCTCCGGGATGAGCCGTTTGAATAAAGGGCGGCAGGCAGGAGCCAAGAGTGGTGATGCCCTCGACTACTCTTGGTGGCATAATCAAAAACTCACCCTAAGCAGGGTGGGTTTTTTTAATTCCAAATTGATTGGATCCCTGCTGTGTGCTAAAATTCTTTCGTCAATAAAGGTAGGGCTGAGGGATTTGCTGGGCTCGTAGCTCAGCGGCAGAGCACCACTCTTATAAAGTGGGGGCCGATGGTTCGAATCCATCCGAGCCCACCATAGGTCTTAATCGACTTGATCACAGTGGTTTCTCAGTCTTACCTACACCAACGTTATGAAACTAACTTATGCTCTTCTTTGCGACAGCGCCTTTTTGTCGATAGATAGAAAGGTAAATATAATTGGTGTCTTTGAGACTATAAATGCTCAGAAATTTCCGGTAACTCATCCAAAATTTGTTATTGTTGGTTCTATCGCGCCAAGTAAAAAAGAGTTTAAAATGAGCCTGAATGTTGTAGATAAAGAAAGTGGGTCCTCAATTCTTGGAGACATCCATGAGCGGGAAGTAAAGCTACCAGAGGACAAAGGGCAAAATTTTAATTTTATTGTTGAAGTTATCAACACAAACTTCACTCATCCCGGTGCTTACACAATTGAAATAAAAATTGACGGGGAGATTTTGGGGGAGATACCTTTAAGATTGGTTGAAAATAAACTACATAGTCTCGGATCGCCTTCTTAAAGCTCCTCGAGTTTAATTGGCTCTTCTAGCCTTCCCTGTATCAGGTTCAAATACTTCTCAGTGGTAGCCAGTCTTTTGTGTCCGGCGAGTTTGGAGACAAGTACTAGAGAGGTACCGGCCATGAGATGGTGGGCAACAAAAGTGTGGCGTAGATCGTTTACCTTTGCGTCCTTTATCCCAGCTAATTTAAAGTAGCGGTCTATCGCAGTTCTGATGTTTCTAACTAATAGGGGCCGACCTGTTTTTGTAACAAACAAAGTATCGTCTTTAGTTTTGGGACGGATCTCTAGGTATTTTTTTAAAGCGTCCTCACCAGCTTTGTTCAGCGGAACATTGCGCTCAGGGTAGCTTTCTCCAGCTGGGACATGGAGTTCACCAGGTTTATTATTACCGAATTTTGCATCAGAAATTTTTAACCGAGCCAGCTCTCCGATCCTTATTCCGGTTTGAAGTAGAAGCTCGATGATGGCGCTCATTCGAATATCACTTCTGGCCGCGTCTCGTAAGGCCCTGTATTCGGTTTTGGTCAGGATGCGGGGCGGCTTCATTTCAAATTTAGGGTGCTCCAGTAGGGAGGCAGGATCATCTGTTATGTAGTCATTAATTTTTAGGAAACGGAAAAAAGTTTTGGTGGAGTTTGTTTTTCTTGAGATACTTTTTGGAGTGTAACCTTCTTTTGAGAGTTTGGCCATAAACGCTTGGAGATCTTTGGTATCAATACTGTGCACGTGAGTTTTCTTTAGCTCGCCGAGAAAATTTTTGAGCTGCTCAATATCTTTTCCATATGCTAAAACAGTCGCACTGCTGCGACCTTGACTCTTTAGATGATCAATAAATTTGTCATGAGCCTCGTGAACTGGAATCATATCTTAGCAGGCCTATGTTTATTAAAATCTTAACATTACGAGAAGATACTTGTCAAGAGACTATAGGTTGCTCGTAGCTTATGCCATTTCGCTTCGCTCAAAGCCAGCTACCCCGCATCCTGCCTGACCGTCCGGCAGGCGGGCGACCACTTCCTCTGATCAAATCTGAGTTCGTGGGCTAGGGTCATGTAGATAACCCAAAAAAGCTATTTTCTTATAGTATATAATTAAGCTATATTACCTGCCTATGAAGACTTTCCTGCGCTTCCTTGTAATAACATTGCTTCTTGTCATTATTGTAGCTTTAAGTAGGAGTGTTTACGACCAGGCTTCAAAATTTCAAAAAATCCACGAGGCTGAAGGTAAAGCTAAAGTTTTGGAAAAACAGAACGAAGAGCTGAAAGAAACTCTCGAGAACGAGAGGGGTTCTTTTTCGCTCGAGAGACAAGCCAGAGACAAGCTTGGTTATCAAAAACCGGGGGAGGTACTCTACGTTGTTCCGCAGTCGCAGAAAGCTGAGGAAAAGGAAAAAAGTGAAGATCTCGAAAATTGGGAGAAGTGGTTCAACCTACTCTTCAATTAGCGCTGTTTTGGTACGATAGCTACTTTGATCTGGAATTCAGCAGTGGTATTGGCATTATTATGTACGGAAATTCTATATAAACCCGGTTCAGAATCTTCTATTATTAGGTTGCTCTCGTAGCTGTGATTTCTAGACACTGTTATTTCCTCACCCGGTTTATACACCCAGAGCGATAGGTCTTTGTAATTATTATCCCGAGGAGAAATGACTATGTTGCAGCTACCGCCGCCTTTGTAAATCAACCCAAACGTTCTACTTGTTCGTCCAGGTAGAGTATCAGCGAAATTCATATTTTTGGCGGGGCATGGGTTTTGAAGACCTTCAAAGGTAACGGTCAGTAGGTATGAAGTAAAGAGAAGGGTAAATCCAACTGCAAAAAGAACGAAAAAATTTCTAAGGTCGAGTGGGTTATTAATGGCAGTTTGGATCTTCTTTAGCACCTTAATTTGATAGTAAGTTACTAGTCGGCGGAAGTCAAACTGGGTTGGACTTGTATGAAGCACCGTTGACGTATAATAGCCTTTTTGCTAAAATGATCACTCACGACGCCGCAGTCAAACGCGGCTGTCGAGTTCGATTCGACGCGGGTGGGGGGTTTAGTATCCCGTGAGGCTCATAATCTCACTTAAGCCGGTGCGATTCCGGCACCCGCTACCATTCGACTCATTAGCATTCGCTCATGGCCATCGGCCAGTTTTGAGTCGAATGTCCTGAGCGTAGTCGAAGGACTTATTTGGGGACTTACTTCGTTTATATCCTAAAAAACTCCGACAATAAACTTTATATCGGACAAACCAGCGATTTAAACCGTCGGCTTAAAGACCATACACGTTCAAAAGCTGCCGTGTTTACGAAAAAGCACAAAGGGTTCAAGTTAGTTTACTTTGAGAAGTTCCAAACTCTTCTAGAGTCAAGGCGTAGAGAGAATCAACTAAAAGGTTGGACAAGAGCGAAAAAAGATGCTTTAATTTCAGGTAATCTGGGACTTCTTAAGGAGCTGTGACGTTAGAACATTGGGCTCTAGTAATTTGCCAGGGTAGAGCAGCGGAATCTAGAAAATTGCGAGACTGGGTAGCTCAATTGGTTAGAGCACCGGACTCATAAGCCGGCGGTTGTGGGTTCGAGTCCCACCCCAGTCACCAATTACACCCACTATGCACCCGATATGGGTTCTTGTAAATTGTAATAGTGTTCAAGAAGCGGAGAAAATAGGATCTAAGTGTTTGGATGCAAGACTTGCCAGCTGTTTTGATGTATTTCCGAGAAAAAAGACCGGATATTTTTGGCCACCAAAGACTTCTAAAATAGAAACCGGCGCGGGAGCATTACTTACCTTCGAAACCTTTGCGGAAAAATACCGAAAACTTCAAGATTTTGTTAAAGATATGCACAGTGATAAGCTTCCGTTTGTTGGTTACGTTGAAATAAAGGGGCTCGAGAAAGATTATTTACATTGGATGAGGGGAGAAATAGAGAATTAATATGGATAAGATTTCCTTTGAGGAGTTTAAAAAACTAGACTTACGAGTTGGAAAAATACCCAGTGCTGAGAGAATGGAAAATTCTGAGAAACTGCTCAGACTCAGTATTGATATTGGTGATGAAAAGCGGCAGATTATTGCTGGCATTGCAAAAGCAGTTGAACCAAAAGAAATAGTTGGCAAGGAATTTGTGGTGCTGACGAACCTAGAACCGAAAAACTTATGGGCTTGGAGTCTCAAGGAATGATCCTCTGTGCAGATGTTGGCGGAAAACCTGTGTGTTTGTCCCCACTCCAAGATGTACCCGCAGGTTCAAAAATTTCTTAAACTTACTTACTTGCGCCAGTTTTATCAGCAAGAAGGCGGAGATTCACTTGTGGGAGTTATCTGCCCCTGATTGAAAACGTAGCCTTGGTAACCTTCCGCGTCGTAGTACAACACCACGGATTGGTCAGAGCAAGAAATATATTTTATGTTTGTCGTGGCCACCTGCACTCCAGAATAAGAGGTTAGCTCCGCTAATGTGCTTGGGTACACACCCTGCTCTGCATAAAAAGCCGCCATCAGGGTCTGAAGCGCCTTTAAATCTGCCTGAATTTTTACGGTTTCCGCTTGTTTCACAATTTGGGTTGGAGTACCTCCGACTTGAGAAACAGCCGAGTTATTATTACTTGCCGAGTTTTTTCCAATTCCAGGAATATTTACCGAGGTGGTGTATCTGGATAAACTAAAGGTTACGAGCAGAAGCAACATTGTTATTATTACCCCAGAAATCATTAAACCTATCAGAAGACTTCCACGCTCATTCATACTTTCATTATTTCAAAATGCTTCCAAATTCGTCAATTAGGAGACTTTTTGTTATACTTGGCCGTATGAAAAAACGCATACTGACAGGTGATCGACCGACAGGAAAATTGCATTTGGGCCACTACGTTGGCTCACTAAAAAATCGAATTAGGCTTCAAGACGAGTTCGAAGTCTACCTTCTCGTGGCTGATTTACACGCCTTGACTACTAATACAGATACTTCACAACTGAAGCAAAATATTAAAGACCTGGTTTTAGAGCAACTTGCAGTTGGCATTGATCCAAAAAAGGTAACTTTTTGCGTCCAAAGCCAAATTCCGGAAGACGCGCAGCTCGCAGTTATTTTTTCAATGCTGGTAAACAAACCACGGCTTGAACGTATTCCCACTCTGAAAGATATGCTGCGAGATCTGAAAATTGAAAACCCGTCCCTCGGATTGCTTTCTTACCCAGTGCTTCAAGCGGCGGACATTTTGATGGTTTTAGCCGATCTTGTGCCAGTGGGGAAAGATCAAGCTAGCCACATAGAACTTACCCGCGAAATAGCTCAAAAATTTAACTCTACCTACAAAAAAGTACTTCCCATCCCCGAAGCTTTGATCCCACAAGACATAGGCACCCTGCCAGGAATTGATGGCAAGATGAAAATGAGTAAAAGCCTGGGTAACACTATTTTTCTTTCCGATGAAGAAAAAACTGTTGAAGAAAAAGTAATGAAAATGTACACAGACCCAACCCGCATTCACGCCAGCGATCCGGGACACGTCGAAGGCAACCCTGTGTTTACGTACTTAAACGCCTTTGCACAAGGAGAAGATAAGAAAAAAGTGGAGGACTATAAAGAGCAATATAAAAAGGGAACGGTTGGAGACACGCAGGTTAAGCAGTTTTTAGCTGCGGTTCTAAATAAATTCTTAGATCCAATTCGAGAAAAAAGATCACAACTTGAAAAGGAAAAAGGCCTCGTTGAGCAAATTCTGGAAGAAGGTACAAAAAGAACCAGGGAACAAGCTATCGAAACCCTCAAGGAAGTAAAAGAGGCAATGGGGCTTAGTTGATTCTATATTAGCGCTGGCTTACCCTTATTGCTAAGGCTACCATCGGATGATATAATCCGCATGGATTACGTCGCGGTAGGAATGCTAGTGACACAGAGCGCTTTAGCGACCTATAATCTCGCTGCGCGACATAAGCCGCTAGCGCGTCTTGCGTCCTTACGGACTAAATCCGCAAGGTTAAATCTCCACATCATAAATAAAATGGAAAGTCTAAAAAAACCAGGTAAAAATCAGAATATGCTGCGCACGATAGCTCTATATGTTGTGCTGGCTCTGATAGCTACTTTTATCATCGTTTCGCTTTTTCCTTCTGGTCAAGGTGGTGAAGAGAAAAAACTTTCCGAAGTCCTCAACTTAATAAAAGAAGACAAAGTAAAAGAAATAAAGATTGAAGGGGCTAATATTAATGCCGAATTGGAAGACGGGACTAAGGTAAAAGCAGTAAAAGAAGAAAACGTTAGTTTCTCTGAGATATTAAAAGACGCGGAGATAGATCCAAAAGAGGTGGCTTGGAGCGTAAAAGATACTTCCACTTCCCGGACAATTTTCAATTTGGTGGCTACGTTTTTACCAGTCCTGATAATAGTCGGCTTTTTTATTTTCTTTCTACGCCAAGCTAGAGGGGCAGGCGACAACATTCTCTCTTTTGCTAGAAGTCGGGCAAAAACATTTAATAAAGATAAACCAATAACGAAGTTTTCGGATGTAGCTGGGGTGGAGGAAGCCAAACAAGAGCTTCAAGAGGTTGTTCAGTTTTTGAAACTTCCGGATAAATTCCGCAACCTGGGAGCGAAAATTCCAAAAGGAGTTCTGTTGGTTGGCCCCTCTGGCGTCGGTAAAACGCTTCTGGCTCGAGCAGTAGCTGGAGAAGCTGGGGTCCCCTTTTATTCGATCGCTGGAAGCGAGTTTATGGAAATGCTGGTAGGGGTTGGTGCTAGTCGTGTCCGTGATCTGTTTGAAACCGCGAAAAAAAGCGCACCCACGATTATATTTATTGACGAGGTAGATTCTATAGGTAGACAAAGAGGTTTAGGTATTGGTGGAGGTCATGATGAGCGAGAGCAGACTCTAAACCAAATCTTGGTTGAGATGGATGGTTTTGAGCCAAATGATAACGTGATCGTGATGGCCGCTACAAACCGTCCGGATATGCTCGATCCGGCTCTAGTTCGGCCGGGAAGATTTGACCGTCGGGTAGTATTGGATATGCCAGATATTGAAGGTAGGAAAGCGATTATCAAAATTCACGCCAGAAACAAACCGCTTGCCCACGGTGTGGATATCGAAAAAATTGCTCGAAGAACTGTCGGATTTTCTGGGGCCGATCTGGAAAATATGCTCAACGAGGCTGCCATTCTGGCAGCGCGAGCCGGAAAAAGACAAGTGGAAGCCAATGATCTAGAAGAAGCAGCTCTGAAAGTTCAACTCGGGCCAGAGCGAAAAAGAATGACTAGCGAGGAAGAAAAGAAAATTGCAGCTTATCACGAAGCCGGGCACGCCCTTGTGACCAAGATGCTACCACATACCGACCCAGTGCATAGAATTTCGATTGTGGCCCGGGGTCCTACAGGTGGGCATACTCTCATACCGCCGGCAATAGACCGCTACAATGAAACCAAAACAAGGCTTCTAGAGACTATTACGTCACTCCTTGGAGGTAGAGCAGCCGAGGAAATCGAATTCAACGAATTCACAGTTGGTGCTAGTAGCGACATCTCTAGAGCTACGGAAATCGCTCGTAAGATGGTGACAGAGTTTGGTATGAGCAAACTTGGCCCACTGACTACTGGTGTGCGGGGTGAAAACCCCTGGCTAGCCAGGGAACTGGGCGACCCAAAGCCACTTTCTGAGCATTTAGCCGCTCGTGTGGATAATGAAATTGAAAAAATTATTGAAGACTGTTTTGCTAGAGCGAAAAAAATCTTGAAAGAAAATAAAGAGAAGCTGAATCTGGTTGCCGGTGAACTGATGAAGAAGGAGACTCTTGAGGGCGAGGAATTTGAAGCTCTGGTTGAGAGAGGCGAAAAACTCCACCAAGTCAAGGAGCAGATTGATAAAGAAGAGCCTTCCTCCACCAAATCCTCAGAAGATGGAGAAGCCCCAGCCGCTGCCGAGGCTTCTTAGATTTCATTTACAACCCCAGTCAAATTGAGTAAAATCCGTTTTATGTCCCGCTGAAGCGTGACGTAATCTTTCGCCATAAAAAATTACTTAATAAATTGTAGAATTTTTAGCCTGACTCAATATTATGAAAAAGCTAGTTTTAGTAGATGGGCACGCTGTTTTTCACCGCGCTTATCACGCCTTGCCACCACTAACCACCTCAAAAGGTGAGCTGGTCAACGCTGTCTTTGGCTTTACTAGTATGTTGCTAAGGGCGATTAATGATATAAAGCCAGAATACATCGCGGTCGCTTTTGATCGAGCCGAGCCCACTTTTCGTCATCAAGCGTACACTGGTTATAAGGCCCAACGGGTAGCCGCTCCGGAAGAACTTCACGAACAAATGCCTCGATCCAAAGAAGTTTTGGAGGTCCTAAACATTCCCATATTTGAACTGGCTGGGTATGAAGCCGACGATATCATTGGAACTCTTGTTGATCAAGGATCAAAGATCAATGATCTTGAGATTATTATAGTTACTGGGGATCGCGATACTCTTCAACTGCTCCGACCTCGTGTGAAAATTTACACCCCGGGGAAATCCTTCTCCGACGTTGTCTATTACGATGAAAAAATCACTAAAGAAAAATACGGGTTGGAGCCGGGACAGCTGATTGATTTCAAAGCACTGGCTGGAGACGCGTCAGATAATATTCCAGGGGTGCGAGGAATTGGGGAAAAAGGCGCGACAAAGCTCCTGCAAGAATTTGGTTCTGTAGAAAATGTTTATAAGAATTTAGATAAAATCCCAGAAAGGACTCGTAAGCTACTTGAGGCGGATGCTGAAGCCGCTGTCATGAGCAAGAGTCTGGCCACGATAGATCAAGACACACCGATAAAGTTGGAACTTTCTAAGTGTGTTTTGGCTGACTATGATAAAGAAGCCGCGACAAATCTCTTCCTGGATTTAGAGTTCCGAAGTTTACTTCCGAAACTTCCTGGATCTGAGCAAAAAACTTCCTCGAAAAATGCAAAAGCAGGTGGCCAAGAAGGACTTTTTGATAAAGAAAAGGAAGAAAAAACTGGGACAAATGAACAGCTAGACGCGGTTTTACGGCGGATGGAAGAATGGGGTGTTCTGATTGACCAGAAAAAACTGGACCAGTTTTCAGAGGAAATAAACAAAGAAATTGGAAAACTGGAAAAACAAATTTACAAAGAAGTAGGCCACGAGTTTAATTTAAACTCACCAAAGCAGCTCTCCACGGTTCTTTACGACGAGTTAAACTTAGTTCCGGAGCGTTCGACCCGAATAAAAACGCACAAATCTACTGATGAGGCGACCCTTTCTACTCTGTCTGCTGCCCATCCGGTAATAGAGTCGATCTTGCGATATCGAGAGCTTTTTAAACTAAAATCCACGTACGTTGACGCCCTTCCAGCTCAAATCGGATCCGACGGGCGTATTCACACCCACTACCACGCTGACACGACGAGAACAGGCAGACTTTCAAGCAAAAATCCAAACCTGCAAAATATTCCGGCTCGTGGCGAGTGGGGGGATAAAATTCGCAGCGCTTTTATAACTCCAAAAGGGTCGGTTTTACTTTCAGCCGATTATAACCAGATAGAACTGCGCGTCATGGCTCATATGAGCGGTGATAAAGAGCTAAAAAGAGTTTTTGAGGCTGGGGAGGATATACACACCCAAGCGGCAGCGGCTGCTTTCAACAAGAAGTTAAAAGAAGTCACCAAAGAAGATAGAAGAGTTGCAAAAATTATTAATTTTGGAATAATGTACGGTATTTCCCCATTTGGTCTGGCGAAGCAACTCAAAATTGAGCATGGTGAGGCACGCGAAATCATTGAGCGCTATTTTAGCCGTTTTCCAGCTGTGAAAGAGTGGATGGGCACTACTCTACGAGATGCCTATGAAAAAGGCTTTGTGGAGACCCTAGGAGGCTTCAAACGGTATGTTTTGGAGATGCGAAGTAATAATCAAACCGTTCGCAAGCTAGGCGAGCGTATTGCGGTAAATTCTCCCATCCAAGGTACAGCCGCCGATATTATAAAAAAAGCAATGGTAGAGATATTCAACACACCCCAAATATTAAATGATAAATCAAAAATGATTTTACAAGTTCATGATGAACTCGTGTTTGAAGTGCCGGAGAAAGAACTAAAACAAACTGCAAAAATGGTTAAAGAAATAATGGAAGATTGTTTTAAACTTGATGTTCCCCTTGTGGTTGAGCTAAAAAGCGGCAAGAACTGGGGTCAGATGAAATCACTCCCCAGTTGATTAAGCATGTTAGAATTAAATTCAATTTATGGAAAATACTAAGAGATTAATCTCTGCCAGTGAGGTTATCTCCCAAACTTATAGCTTAATAAGTAAAGGTTTTGGGGCTTTCCTCTTGATAAGTGTAATATATGGGGTTCTTCAAGCACCTGTTCTCATCTTAGTGTCTGACCAATTTTCAAATACCGTTAGCGTTATAATTTCTATTACGGTTACTTTAATTAACGTTTTATTACTTCAGCCCCTGTTTGGCGGAGTTGTAGTTTGGTCTGTTTTAAAGCTAAGTAAGGGTGAAAAACCGAATTTAAACGAATCTTTCAACATAGCTCTACAAAGATTTCCTAAACTTTTGGCGGTGACCATTTTACAAATTATATTTATTGTGCTGGGCTTAGTCCTTTTTGTCATCCCCGGTATCGTGTTCGGGGTTTGGTTTTTCGCCGCGGATTATTTAGTCGTGGAGAAAAATCTTGGTCCATGGAAGGCTTTGATGGAAAGCAAAGAATTAGTTAAAGGAAATTTTTTTGGCGTGTTTTTGCTTGGTCTGATTATTTTAGCTTTCTTGGTAGTTCTGTTTGCCATAAGTCAATTTATACTCATCAATATAGAAAACTTTAAGGTTTCAATAGATTCTGTCGGTCTTACTCTTAGTAGCCTAGTTGCTATAGTCTACGGTTTTGTTGTTTACAAATCACTCCTGAACCTTCGTTCAGAGTAAAGTTTAATCCTCAAATTCTCCTGTGCTATAATTTCAAAAAAATCAGTAGGGAGGTCAAAAACCGTGGCGATCCTTGGAATTTTGGTGACGGTGAAAGGTGATGATTGGGGAGACGCCAAAATCACTGCTGAGTGTCCCAGGAAGCCAGAAGGCTGTGGTGGTAATGTGGAACTGGAGGGCGGATTTGATGATGACCCCACAGCTATGCAGCTTAATTGGTACGGGGAAATTCAACTCTGCTCCGAGTGCGGAACCGCCTTCGGTCTCACAAGCCAGATGAGGGCCCAATTGATCAGTAAGATTAAGTCCGAACTAAGTCAACACAAAAGGGCATAATTTGGAGGAAGGAGATGGATCTAAAGGACAAACTCGAAGTTGTAGTTGCCGGTGTCAAGACTCGATTCCGTAGGTTGGGCAAGGGATCACCGATGCTGGCGATCTCTGGTCTTCTAGGTGGTGATGCAATGCCGGCAGCTGAAGCTGCCAGCACCACACACGAAACTTATGCGCCTGATCCACCTGGGTTTCGCGACAGTGAGCCCCCAAGCGAACGGTTGACCATGGAGTTTCTAGCCGGTAGATGGAAGCCGGAATTCCACGCCGAAGCTATCGGCCGCAGGGCAATCGTTGGGCTTGGGTTTTCAGCTGGAGCGAGCGCTCTAATACAATACGCAGCTACTCACCCAGGTGCAGTAGAGAAGCTGGTGCTTTACGAGCCAATCATCCGAGGCCGAGAGCTCCCAACGTGGCTAAAAGGATTCATAGTCGCCACCTTCATACCCGGGGCGGCGTCAGTGATACTTAAGACTGCGCCACACCTTGCCCCCCTGCTTCCTGGAGTAAGCGAGGTCTCTTATAAAAAGAGACTTCGATTAGTAGAGGGTGTACGTTCGCCTCGTTGTGCTGGTGAGCTCGGGAGATCACTGCTTCGTTGCGATTTGACACAGCAGCTGACTTCACTTGAGATTCCAGTTCTGATAATACGGGGCGATGGAAAAGGTGGCCTGGTTCCTCCGAAAACGCTTGAGGAGCTGAGCGGCCGTTACATCAGCCACATGCAACTACCTGGGCTGCGCCATTTTGCTGGTGGGAGTGCTCAGGTACAAATAGTGGAAGCAGCGAGAGAGTTCCTACAGCCGTCCCGACACCTCTAGGGACGGCTTCCGCTTTTTGTATGCTAGAATATCGGTTATGCCGGAGCTTCCCGAAGTTGAAACCATAAAAAACGATCTCTTAGAAAAAGTTGTTAACTCACAAATCACTGACGTTTTCTACACAAGTGAGGGACAAAAATTGATCAGTAAAACTGGTCAAGATCTTTCAAACATACTACCAGGTCAAAAAATCAGTGGAGTGGGGAGAAAGGCTAAATATCTAGTTTTAGAACTTTCAAACGGTAAAAAGTTGGTTTTTCACCTAAAACTCACCGGCCGTATTTTGGTCCGAAACGGATCCAGCCCCGATGACGAATTCACAAGATTAATTTTAAAATTGGATGATGGGCGCCAAATTCGATTTGCAGATCGAAATGGATTTGGCGAAGTTAGGTTGGTTGATTCCGCAAGCGAAGTAATCACTAATCTTGCGCCTGATCCCTTCGAAATGTCGAATCAACAATTGCAAACCTCCTTGAGTAAAAGGGGAAGGGCAACTATTAAGGAGGCTCTTTTGGGCCAAAGTTTGGTGAGCGGTGTTGGTAATATTTATGCAGACGAAGCCCTTTTTCTAGCCAAAATAAATCCGTTTCGGTCTCCAAAAGCACTTTCAACAAACGAAGTAGTGAGACTACTTGATTCAATTAAGCAGGTTTTGAATGAAGGTATTAAACATAGGGGCACGACAATAGATTCATACCAAGATACAGATGGTCGGCCCGGGACCCATCAGTTTCACCTTTTGGTTTACGGAAAAGCCGGTAAACCCTGCAAAAGGTGTGCAACCCGTATTGAATACACTGAGATAAAAGGAAGACGGACGCACTTTTGCCCAAACTGTCAGCCGAAAGAGCAGCTATCGTTGTTCTAGAAGGATGAATTACGAATGCAGAAGTCAGAATTGATCAAGGAAAATTTGAAGGAGATTTATAACAGGCTGGCTTCTGGGTGGACGGCTCAAGCAACTTGGGGCCACGAAGGAATACAGAAATTTATTAGATCGGTTGGTAAAGGTCGGGTGTTGGATCTTGGCTGTGGTTCGGGTATTCAAGCCAAGCTATTGCAAGACGCAGGATTTGAAGTTGTGGGTGTTGATTTTGCGGAAAGGATGATCAAAGAAGCAAAGAAAAAGGTGCCAGGTCCCGAATTCCTCGTGATGGATATTTTGAACTTAAGTTTTCCTGCCAATTCTTTTGACGGAATTTTTGCGCGTGCGTCGCTCTTACACATAAAAAAGAAAGATATTGGCCAGGTTTTGGAAAAACTAAATGAAATCCTGAAGGGAAACGGTATAATTTATATTGCTCTAAAAGAAGGTGAAGGCGAACGAGAAGTTTCACATCCCGAAAGGGGAACTAGATTCTTTGCTTTTTATAGAAAAGCTGAGATAAAAAGGTTATTGGAGGAGGCTGGTTTTGAGGTGTTAGATGCCTTTTTTGAGAAGATCAAGGATATTAATTGGCTACAGTTAATTGCAAGGAAAGTTGAAAAGTGGGCTGTAAATCTGTATCATTGACCCGTTATGGCAAAGATAAACTTACTTGAAAGAGTTAAGAAAATAGAAAAGGAAGTAGCTGAAGTTAAGAAGTCGCTTTATGATCAGGAGAAAGAGGCTTTGAAAGCTGTTCGTGCCTATGAGAAGGTCAAGAAGGAAGGTAAGCTCAAGAAACTTGAATCATTTGATGAGCTTTGGAACTAGTGATCAAAAATGTTTACTACCACCCTGGATTTAAGAGAGCTTTAAAGAAGCTAGAAGTTTCGAAGAGAACCGAGTTTGAAAAGAACTTGGAGCTCTTTATTCGAAATCCCTTTAATCCAAAACTCAATACTCATAAACTAAGAGGAAAGTTAAAAAATCTTTGGTCGTTTTCCATCACTCACAGTGATAGAGTTGTTTTTGAGTTTTTAAATAAAGAGTTCGTTGGCTTTATTGATATAGGATCTCATGACGTTTATCGATAGGAGGAGTTGTGCCAGAATTACCCGAGGTTGAGACAATTCGTAGGGATTTAAACAGAGAGTTAAAAGGTCGGAAGATCGTAAGGCTGAAATTTTATGATTGGGCGAAAATGTTGAAACCAACACCCGCGGCAGTAAAAAAGGCGATCGAGGGTAAAAAAATTCGGGATTTTGGCCGTCGGGCAAAATTACTTCTCGTGCACCTAGACGATAACGGGACCACGATTGCACTTCATTTAAAACTTTCTGGTCAACTGATCCTACGCAAACCCACTGATTCACCGGATAGATTTACCCACATTGTTCTTGAGTTGGATAACGGAAAGGAGCTGAGGTTCAATGATCTACGCAAATTTGGGTTTATGAGAGTCGTAGAAAACAAAAAGGAGCTGGAAAAACTTTTAGCCGAGTTTGGACCAGAGCCTTTTACACCTGAGTTTACATTTGAAAAATTCAAAGAGAGTATTGGTAAGAGCAGTAGAGCAATAAAGACGGTAATAATGGATCAGAGTAAAATAGCTGGAGTTGGTAATATCTACGCTGATGAGGCACTTTGGCGAGCGAAGATCCATCCTGAAAAACCAAGTAATAAACTGGGCGATAAGCAGTTGAAGGATCTTTTTGAAGCAATTTTGTTCGTCCTAAAACAAGGTGTAGAGGATAGAGGTACAAGCGTGGATCAATATTTAGATGCCTACGGCGATGAGGGGGAACACGCACGGAACCTAAAAGTTTTTCGCCAAGACAAGAGACCCTGTCCTAGGTGTGGGAGTATAATAAAAAAAATTAAAGTGGGGGGACGTGGAACGCACCTTTGTCCCAAGTGCCAAAAATAGCCCGCTCGTAACAAAAATTGCAAGAATTTTTGGTACTCTTGCGTGCTGCGACCACTTCCCCCGATCATATCGGAGTTCGTGGACTATAAAGTCGGAGGTGGGGGACGCACTTTTACCCACAATGTCAGAGTTTATAATTGGGCAAAAGCAAGCTTTAGATTATTTCTGCCCTTCGTGTCAAAAGCCATGATTAAGCATCCAAAAATATCAGTTGTAATCCCCGCCTTTAATGAGGAGAAGTATCTCGCCGATTGTTTGGAATCGCTGCAGAACCAGAGCCTTCACCGGGCCAACTACGAAGTGATCGTGGTGGATAATAATTCTAGCGACAAGACCGCCGAGATAGCAGAAAATTACGGCATCCGGGTTGTTGGTTGCCAAACCCAAGGAGTAGCTGCCGCCAGAGCGGTGGGGAGCGAAGCAGCCTACGGTGAAATAATCGCTGGTACCGATGCCGACACAGCTGTGAGTAACAACTGGCTGGAAAAAATCTTATTCCATTTTCACAATGACCACGAACTGGTGGGCCTGACGGGACCAGCGTACTTAAAAAAAACCAATTTCCTTTTCTCCAAATCTTCCTACATTGCTTTTGATCTGTTCCAGCGGTTCAATTTTTTAATTGGCAAGCCTACCTTTTCTGGGTTCAATTATGCGGTCAAAGCAGAGGCGTATGGTAAAATCGGCGGAATAAATCCGGATTTGGCCAGTGCCGAGGATATAGATCTTTCATTTCGCCTGGCTAAAGAAGGTAAAGTGAGGTATTTTTCGGATGTTCTTGTTTACACCTCAGGCAGGCGGATACAAAAAGATCCAATTGGGTTTTTCCGCCACAATCTGACGAATTATTATTTAATGATTAGGGGCAAAAATCCCGAGCCCTTTAAACCTATAAGATAGAGGATGTACTATGATACATAAGTTTTTATATTAGTAGTAATATGATATAAACCTATAATCGTAAGATTACATCAACTTTGTTCTAGGAGATATAATTATGAAGATTGCGTATTTTACAGATACATACTACCCACAACTAAACGGAGCCACTATCTCGATTGATAATTTCTCCAAAGCCTTAAGAAAAAGAGGCCACAAGGTTTACATCTTCGCTCCAAAAATTCGTGGCTACGAGGATGAAGATAAAGACGTTTACCGAGTAAGCTCTGTTAAAGTTATCGATTCAGAACCAGAGGTGCGGATGCCGCTTCTTGTCCCAAATAGGAACCTGCGCCAAATTTTTGGGTTGGATTTTGACGTAGTTCACGCTCATGGTAATGGCCCCTTCTCAGTACTAGGCTATCAGGCTGCTAGAATAAAAAATGTTCCCTTTATCCTTACCTTTCACACTATTCACACCAAGTACACTCACTATTTTCTGAATGGAAAAATCATCAGACCCGGTGTGATAGCAGCGGGACTGCGAGTATTTGCAAATGTGTGCGACGGGATTATTGTGCCTTCGGAAAAAATGCACCAAGAGCTTACCGGTTATAAGGTAAAAAAAGAGGTGAAAATAATTCCCAGCTTCATTGATTTTTCACGTTTTAGCCATAATAAAAAGGGCTATCTACACAAAAAATTAAATATACCGGATAAAAATCTTATTTTGCTGACTGTGGGGAGGCTTGGGAAAGAAAAAAATTTTGAATTTCTGATAAAAACGTTCAAAATCCTCTCGAAGAAAAGAGAAGATGTAGACTTGGTTATAGTAGGTCATGGGCCTCTAGAAGCTACATTAAAAAACCTGACTCAAAAGCTAGGTTTGAGAAAAAGAGTCCACTTTACCGGCAGGTTAGATGAAAATACTATACCTTTAGCCTATGCGGACGCGGATGTCTTTGTGTTTGCGTCCAATACAGAAACCCAGGGGGTTTGTGTATTGGAAGCAGCGGCGTCGGAGCTACCGTTGGTTGTTGTAGATGATCCTGCTTTTGAAAATGTGGCTATAGAGGGCAAAAACGCTTTGAAGCCGCCGCTTAAAGAAAGGGAATTTGCTAAAAATGTCCTTGACCTTGTTGATGACGGAATAAAAAGAGAGAGATTTGGTAAATCCTCCGTAAAAATAGCCGCGCAAAACTTTGAACCAGAAAAACTGGTCACGCAGCTCGAAAATTACTACAAGGTGGTAATAAATTCGCACAAGGACAAGAAAAGAATTCTGAGAAGAATAGTGGACCGAAAGGCGTTCGTTTATTTATTAAAAGCTTCGGAAAAGGTGAATAAATTTCTTGGTCTTAGCTAAAATGTATGAGCCAGATAAACCCGGTAAGATTAGGAAACTCGCTTGCAGTCGCCTTTGCCCTGATACACATTGGGTTCGATTTTCTAAGTTTGGTATCACCAAAAGCGGTTAAATTAATATTCAACTCTTGGTTCCATGGATTTAATTTGAAGATACTAGTATTGGAAGAGAATTTCGCTTTTTCGTTGCCAAAAGTAATACTTGGTTTGATTACATCAGTAGCGCTAGCTTGGGTGATCGGATTTTTAATCGGATTTTTTTACAACTATAATAAAAACTATGACAAAAATACTGGACGGTAGAGCAACTAGAGACGCCGTGCTGGCACAGCTTACTGAAAAAGTAAGAGACTTAAAGCCAAAACCGACCTTGGCGATCGTTTTGGTAGGTGATGATCCGGCTTCACAAATTTACGTGCGAGAAAAAGAAAAAGCAGCAAAAATAATTGGGGTGAACTTTGAACTTATAAAAAAGACCTCATCGGTTTCCCAAAGGCAGCTAGAAACACTTATCGAAAAATTAAATAGAGACCAGTCTGTGAAAGGAATTGTGGTTCAAAAACCTTTACCGCGCCAAATTGACGACGACAGGGTTGATTTGTTAATCAGCCCAGAAAAAGACGTTGACGGTTTAAATCCTGCTTCAGAACTTTTCCCGACAACCGCGCGAGGAGTAATTAAGCTGTTAAAAGAAGCTGGCGTCAAAATAGCCGGAAAAGACGCTGTGGTGGTTGGTAGGAGTAAGCTTAGCGGCTTGCCGACAGCGCTACTTCTTCTTAAAGAAAATGCCACCGTAACTATCTGTCACAGTAAAACGGTGGGCCTTAAAGGAAAAACTACAAAGGCAGATATCCTCGTGGTTGCTGCCGGTGTACCAAAGCTTATAGGGGCCGATATGGTGAAACAGGGAGCAGTTGTGGTTGATGTCGGTACAAATAGAGTGCCAAATACAAAAAAATTAGTTGGTGATGTTGACTACGAAAATGTTAAAAATGTAGCCGCTGCTATCAGTCCTGTTCCCGGTGGGGTAGGCCCGATGATAGTGGCCGGACTCATGATGAACCTCGTCGAAGCCGCCTCTAAATAACTTCTGTATCATCTTGTAATTTGCCCAATTGTAATGTAATATCTTTCCACTTTTGGGAAGGAGGATTGAGGAGAAATGATTGAGGCAACTATACTCGGGCACCCAGACTATGCTGAAAGGCTTTGGCGTCTACTTCGAACCGACGATGAGCCTAAGCAGCTCGAGATCCTAATTAGCGAATTCACATCGGAAGAAATTCGCGAAATCGGACAAACCTTGCTGCAAAAGTCACTTGGATACGCCACAGTAGATGAAAGCAGGCTCCTTGATATTTTGGGGCAACACATTGAGGAGCTTGGGATCGCCGATTTGATCAGGGAATCTTTCAAGGACCCAGAAGAGCAGTGATCGGAGGGTTGAGTAATGAACATAATGGTTGATCAAGTGTTCCTAGCCTCCGCGTCCGATCCAGATGCAATTTGGGGTTGGGTAGTAGTCGCCTTGCTGTCTATAATCACCGCTGTTGCAATCGTGTCCATACTTTGGTCTTGGATAAAAGTTGGTACGGACGAGGCAGCGAGTAAGATCCCGTACGCGGATAAGCAACCGGAGGATGAAGAGGCATGATCGACTGGCTGTTTGGAGACTCTGATTCAGCCTTTTATGCACGCGTGATAATAATAGTTCTGCTGGTGGTAGTCCCGGCGTTGATGAGCGCATACATAGGGAAGGCTATCCTAGCGCTTTGTAACCGGAACGTCGGATTGGAAGGCGAGCTGGTCGAGCAGTTCAACGATGGCCCACTACAGCAGGAAGTACGACCTAGTAACGAGGGTATCAGCCGTGATCCAATTGGACCAGAGGATCCAAAGGATACCGCTAAAGCCATTGAGAGACACAGGAAAGAAGAGTGGGTAAAGAGGTATCACCGCCGCTGATCTGATTCCGGAACAGGGGCGGTTTTTCATGTTGAAATGGTTGCTTGGTAGGTATATAATTTCAAAAAAGTCGGAAGAAGGAGGCGCACATTGACGAAACAGCTTCGTGTCAAGGTGGAGCGTTTGGAGGGCATACGGGAGAACGGGCATCGCCAAGCCATTAGATTAAGAGCGCAAGCTCCAGGCCTTGGGCAGATGCTCAGTCCCGATCCTCGCCACCTTTTGGCACAAGCACCAAGGGTATTTAACACTCGCCGGCGATTCCTAGGGAGGAAGCTGGACGAACTAACCGACACACACGTCGACCCACAGCAGCACATGTTTCTGCCGCTTACCTTGGAAGTCTAAGGAGGAGATCAAGATGGAGAAAAAGCAGGAGAGACTTAGTCGGATCGAGAAGGCAGCCATTATGCTGGCGGCCGCTCTTCCGATTGCTACCTTCGTCTTTCTCGCCTTCGATTCGGAGGAAGTGGGCCCAGACGTAGAGATCTGACCCAACGTCCCCAAGAGATCACGAGTGCCGGTTTCACCACCAGTGAGCCGGCATCTTCTTTTTCAAGGAATCTAATTGACAACCTCACCCCATAGTGCTACTTTTGAATCAAACGGAGGAGAGTTTGGTCGGTCGATGCAAAAGGTGGTGATAATCATGCCGACCCTTTTTGATATAGCGATCGGGCTGCCGATATTGCTCATCCAGGAGGACGCGCGGCTGAGGCACGAGAGAATCCGCTTCTACCTGGACTTATGGGCAGCGTTCTGGAGCCCAAGGCCAAGCAAACATCTAGTACTGGTAGAGGGTTCGGGTGAGTTTGGGTTCGAATTTGTACCAGAAGATCAAGTCGAGGAGGGCGAGGATCCTTTCTCCGGACCCCCGCTCTCTAGAGGTGATATCTATCATCCCGAGGGAGTTCTAGTTCATGCCAACTAAAGGTACGGCTGTCGAAGGAGATGAACGGAAGACAAATCACGTCCTGTTGATTGGCATTATAGTTGGTGTTTATCTCTTCTTCTGGATCGCACGGCCGTGGCAGAGTTCGAAATATTTAGGAGAAAATCGAGAAAGGAGTGGACGATGAAGGCTGCGGATTTAGAGGCCTACTTTCAAAGAGTTGGTCTGACTCCACAAGATCTCGTTGAGCAGATGAGGCAACTCCAAGCTGATCTGGGGTACTTTTCCGCCCATTACGAAGATCTCCAGGGTAGGTATCCAAACTGCTTCGTAGCGGTTTACGAAAATAAAGTAGTTGGTTGGGGTAAGGATTACCACCGGCTTATCTACAGACTTCGTCGTCGCGGCCAGCCTGTTCACAAGGTGGTGATCAAGAAGGCCTACAAGAAGGGCGAAGAACCTGTTTGGATTCTCCGAGCGGCGGCGTGAAGGGTAAAGAAGACAGAGCCAGGATGACGGTCTCCTTGCCTAGGACGCTGGTGGCGCAGCTGCATTACATCGCCGTAATGTGGGATCGTACGCTGTCTGAGGCATTTGAGATTATTGTCACGGATCAGCTACAAGAAGAGCCGTATGCCAGCCGGTTGCGTAGATTAAAGAGATGACTATCTAGAAAGGAGCGGGTGATGAAGCCAAACTGGTGGTTACTCGTCGGCATTGTGGTTGGCGTTTGTCTCTTCTTTTGGCTTACCCGACCCCGGCCCAACACGGACCACGTAGAAAAAACCCGTGATGTGGGATTGCACGCTGTCCGTGGCGTTTGAAAGACTCGTTAAGGAGCAGCTCAAAGAAGGACCCTACGCAAGCCAGCTAGTAGAAATCGGGGAGATGTTTAGCTAAAGGAGAAAGCTGAAGGAGGCAGAGGCCCAATACAAGCAGATTAGCCGGATCTGCTAAACACGATCCTGCCATTATCAAGGGCGACGGTCACCGTATCGCCGCCCTTGATTCCACCTTCCACAATCTGCATTGAAAGTTCGTCCAGAAGCTGGTTTTGTACGACTCGCTTTAATGGGCGGGCACCCCAAACAGGATCAAAGCCTTCTTTGGCTATTTTTAATGCCACCTCGTCAGAAATTTTGAGAGTGATCCCTTTTTCCTTGAAACGGCTTATAACTTTGTTTAATTGTAAACCAGTAATTTGTCTTATTTCCTTCTCGCCAAGAGGATTAAACACGACAATTTCATCCACTCGGTTGAGGAATTCTGGTCGAAAAGATTTCCTCACCAGCCCTATAAGCTCTTCTTTCATTACCCCCGGGGTTTTCCCTTCATATTTTTGAATTATCTCGCTTCCTAAATTACTGGTCATAATAATTACACTGTTTCGAAAATCTACGGTTCTACCACGTCCATCAGTCAATCTTCCAGGTTCTAGCACTTGAAGTAGGAGATTGAAAACGTCTCGATGGGCTTTTTCTAGTTCATCAAAAAGTATCACGCTGTAGGGTTTTCTCCGCACCGCTTCTGTCAGCTGCCCACCTTCCTCAAAACCAATGTATCCTGGCGGCGCACCGATGAGTCTGGCCACAGTGTGCTGTTCCATATACTCACTCATATCGATGCGCACCATAGCGTGCTCGTCATTAAATAGAAAATCAGCTAAAGATCTGGCCAATTCTGTTTTACCGACACCAGTTGGTCCAAAGAAAATAAAACTACCGATTGGTTTGCTTTCTTCACTTACTCCAGCCCGGTGGCGGCGGATAGCGTTGGCAACCGATTTGATCGCCTCGTCTTGATCCACCATACGAGCGTGAAGTTCCTCTTCCATTTTGGAGAGTTTTGCTGCTTCTCCTTCTAGTAGCCGGGCAACAGGAATACCTGTCCAAAGGGAGACAACTTTGGCAATATCTTCCGCCGTTACTTCTTCTCGCAGTAGGGCAGGACTGCCATCTGTTACTTGCTGAAGAGCTTTATTTGCCTCTTTAATTTTTTCTTTAAGCTGTGGAATTTTACCAAATTTGATCTCCGCTGCCCGGTTTAAATCTGCGTCTCTTTCAGCTGTTTCAAGAGCGATTTTGTTTTTTTCGAGTTCAGAACTGATAGATTGTAGCTTACCGATAGCGTCTTTTTCTTTTTTCCATTGTGCCTCAAGATCATCAAATTTTTGCTTTTTGCTCTTTAACTCTTTCTCGAGATTTTGTAGACGTTCCCGACTGGATGAGTCCTTTTCCTTTTTTAAGGCTTGTTGCTCAATTTCTAGTTGCAAAACGTTTCTCTTAAGGCTGTCGAGTTCTACCGGCATAGATTCTACTTCCATTTTTAGAGAAGATGTGGCTTCGTCGATGAGGTCAACTGCTTTGTCTGGCAGAAAACGACCAGAAATATAACGAGCGGAAAGCCCTGCCGCGGCAATGATCGCTGCGTCGGTGATCCTTACTCCGTGGTGGACCTCGTAGCGCTCCTTTAAACCACGCAATATAGCGACAGTGTCTTCGACACTAGGCTGCTCCACGTAAACCGGTTGGAATCTGCGTTCAAAGGCCGGGTCGCGCTCTATGTACTCGCGGTACTCTTTATTTGTCGTAGCGCCGATCATATGTAGTTCGCCGCGAGCAAGAGAAGGCTTGAGGATATTGGCGGCATCTACGGCACCTTCAGCTTTGCCGGTACCAACCACGGTGTGCAGCTCGTCGATAAATAAAATATATTTACCGTCGCCTTCAGTTACAGCTTTGAGAACCGCCTTTAGCCTTTCTTCAAATTCACCGCGGAACGCGGCTCCGGCGACAATAGCCGCCATATCCAGTTGCACCAGTTCTTTGTTTTTCAAAGTGTCTGGCACGTCACCGGCCACCATTCTTTGGGCAAGACCTTCCACGATGGCGGTTTTACCCACGCCAGCTTCACCTACCAAAACGGGATTATTTTTCGTCCTTCTGGAAAGGATTTGCATCACCCGACGGATCTCACCATCACGACCAATAACCGGATCCAATTTTCCGTTCTTAGCTAGGGAAGTAAGATCACGGCCGTAGGCCTCCAAGGGGTTTTTGGCTACTTGTGGACCAATTGTTTGTTCAGGAATTCCATCCATAGTTTAGATGTAAATTATAATATCTAAGTAGTGTAGAAAATCTTATAACTTAGAACTTAAAACTCCAATAGAACTTATAACATAACTAGTTAGCACTTTCAACCCCCTTCTGCTAATTTGACTAGGGTGGTAAAATTTTTGCAAGTTTTAGGAGGGAGGTTAGATGGCTAGAAGAGCTAGCGTACCCATCGAGCACATTCACGTTTCGGAAGCAATCAAGGCATTGGGCGGAGGTGCATCGCAACGCCAGATAGCCAACTACATTTGTCTGAAGTACTTTGACTTGCTGCGACCAAAGGACCCTAGGTTGGCTCACTCAACCGTTCAACTTGTGAGGACACGGGTAAGTTCGATACTAAGTCAAGGGAAAGCAAACGGTTTGTTCGAAAGAATCGACGAGTGGAGAAATCTAAGAAGTTAGGAGGAGATGAAGTGAAGAGTCCGCTGCTTCACGTGGTAAGAGAGAAGATCGTTGAGGGGAGACAGAAAACCTGGCCCCAAAGGGGTGAACTACTTGTCGGTAATGGATCGTTCCTACCATTTAGGCTTCTGCAACACCCAAGTGCCCCATTCCGCTACACCGCCTTGCGGCTAGTAGATAGTGGGACTTGGAGGTCGCAGAAGATCCATGAATTCTTGACTCGACACGATGAGGTTCTTTGGTCGGGAGTAGTGAGCCTACGGATGCCCAGGCGTATCTTGAGACAAACCGCGGAAAAGGTCCGTGAGTTTGTTGATTTGGCTACTGCATCAAGACCAGACCTCTTATTCGATTTCGAAGCCAGGTATTGGCACAGAGACTGGCCAGACTGGTTGCTGACCTACGATGTTGATCCCTTGCGCGTTTTTGGCTCGAGACTAGAGCAGTACGTGGGTAGAGGATTCATCTGGCACCAAGGTAGCCAGGTCTGTTCCATAACAGCTGAAGGAAGTATCACCCAACCCTGACCCAGGTAGAGGCCGCGAGTAAATAACTCTCGGCCTCTATTCATATCATATTTAAACAGCTCGCCTAGACAATTAAATCCGAAGATACTACAGGATTTGGGTAAATTAAAAAACAACGTTTGTTCGTCGCTGCTTGCTTGACTTTATAGGCCAAAAGTGCTATAGAGGATTGGCAAATTAACAAGCGGATATTTCCTAAGGAGGAAAAGGAGGAACAGCATGGGAGCGAGAATTCTTAGGGCCGTTATAGTCGTCGCAGCCCTAATAGCCGTCTTGGCGGTGTTGTTCGTGTGGCAGCCTTGGGACAGCAGCACACACGTACATACCCAGCCGGTGGAGGCAGACCTAATCGAGTACCGGATCTGCGACACCGTACTCGAAGCTTCGCCCACCCAGACAGAAAGTGGCGGGTATAGCAGAGTAGGTCTATTCTTCCTCCACCCGTCGGGTCCAACACCGCAAATGGAAATTGATATCGAAAAAACCGTCCAAGGTGCGGAGGGGTCAGAAAAGCTAAAGTCGCGAGTAGTTCTGGACGGTCAGGGTAATCTGGTGCAGGATCAGCGGGAGGTTGCCGCCGCTGCAGCCAACGCACAGATTGCTGAGATACTGGCTACGAAGAGGCAGGAGCCGCTCGACCCCGCCAAAGCGCCCTGGCCGTACAACGACTTCGGGCAGCAACCTGAAATGTGGTGGGGCCAAGAGGGTGGCTACTTCAAGTATCGGGTGCCTGATCCCGGGACTGGTATCAATACCATCACTGATGCCACCCTGGGCTTCTTAAGGGTGGAGAACTGCCGTTCCTGGATGGAGGTAAGAGCATCCGAAGATGGTAGCTACACTGTAGAGCAAGGACAAAAGGACGGCGGACGACCTGGAGAGGTCCATCCCGATGATGGAGCAGCCTTCCAGACATTCCTCGAGAGCCTGACGGTGAGGGGTGAGCAATGAAGACGGTCATTTTGGTCTTCATTGCTGCCGCCGCGTTGTTTCTGGTGGCTTGTGACCCGAGCGGCGACGAGCTTATACAGCTACAGCCTGGGATAGACTCGGTCGTCTCATACGACACCTCCTGTGGTGGTAATCCCCAGCCCTCGGAATGGGACAGCGCAGTCGGTACTTGGAACGCCGTCTATGAGGCAGTCATAGGGTACCAACCTTTCGGGAAAGTAATCGGAGGGTGTGGTACAGTCAGCATGACTTGGGGCATCTGTCCAGCTCCTCACTATGCCTGCACTCAGCTCAACATTAGTCCGTCCGATGGCTATATCAACCGAGCGTTCGTGAGGTTCGATCAATCTTGGAACAACCTGGACACGTACTGGTCCGGCTGGAAAATGGCGGCTGCTCTGAAGGGGCTTGGTCAGGTCCTTGGCCTGAAGAAGCACATCACCGACAACTGCTACGTCGATCCCTACTACGGTGCTTCCACCGTGATGGGTAGGATCAACGACTACGTGTCGAACCCACCCTGCGCTAGCTGGCCTGGAGGGGATATTTACGGAGTCTGCCTTAATTACGATCGCAGCTGCCCTGTAAACGGAGGGTTTAATGCAGCTTCGATAGGTCCGGACTATGACGGTGATGGGATTGAAGACGCGGTGGATAACTGCATGACGAACCCCAACCCACTACAGCAGGACCGCGACATCGACGGCGCCGGCAACGCCTGCGACAACGATGACGATGGCGACGGTCGCCCAGACACAGCCGAGAACTACATGGGCACGGATCCACTGGACAACTGTCGCGACAACAGTTCTCACGATGCCTGGCCGCCAGATCCGGACAAGAACGGGAGCGCCAGTATAGGGGACGTCGTGCAGCTCTTTGGTCACGGCAAGCTGCTGATCAGCCACCAGAACCCCTTGTACCAGGCGCGCTCGGACATGGATGCCAACCTCTCGTTGAACATCGGGGACGTCACAGCGGCTTTTGGTGGGGGTGTCATCCTGACCACCTGCACCACCAAGGTTGAAACCCAAGCCGTAGATGCTATTGAAGCGACTGAACAGTACCGAACGCTGGACACAGCTGAATCAGCCGGGTATCAACAGATTACTCAGCCGATCTCAGGCTACGGGGCCATCTTCCTGAACGAGAGCCTCTGGACGGATGACACGTTCGATCCCAACCAGCCGGAGGGTCTCTTGTACGATTCCAATGGTCTGCTGTCTGGTGCCCTCTACTTCGGCCCGATGTGGACTGGAGCACCAGCGCCCGAGGGTTTCGTAGGTTCTGGCGACGTCTGGACTACCCGTCAAGGTTTCTGCATCGACGGTAACCTCCTACCAGTGTGGGATCTAACCGAAGAGCAGTGCCTCAATGCCGGCGGCTTCCAATACTGGGAGGAGCTTGGTTACAGCCTAATTGCTTGGCTATACCGACTAAACCCAGACGGACTGTTCACAGAGCAAAACCCAACTGTGCAGTGACCGGAAGAAAACGAGAGAGAAGAGCCGATTGGTGCAAATCGATCGGCTTTTTTCATGAGTAAATTATTTATCCCAGAGTAATTGACAAAAAGATAGAAATATGCGAAAATGAGCCTCCATTTGGGAGGAAGAGGGACGACTTCGGTCGTCAGGAGGAAGAGGAGGTTTTTACAATTAAATAGCGAGAGTCCAAAGGGTACGGTTTTGGGACTTCCAACCTTAAAGGTTAAGGAGGAACCAAATGAAACGTACCCTAGGGATCGTCATCACACTGGCAGCTCTAGCTTTGGCCGGCCTTCAGCCAGCCTTTGCAGATGAGCAGGAGCCAGCAACGCCGATTGCTTCCTCGTCTCGGCTGCTGAAGAGCGAGCCGGTTTTCGCAAGGAACGGTAGGCTCATCGGCCAGGCAGAGATAGTCGCCAGCGAGGTTGCCGCTGCGGAGAGTCAGTTACCCGAGGCAGTAACCGCAACCGCTGCGACGTCGGCTAGCACCTACTCCAAGACGTGCACCGTGGAGTTCTATCTGAAGAACATCTACGGGCAGAAGGTCATTTCCTACAAACTCCGCCAGACCTTCACCTACAACGGGAGTAGGATCGTGAGCTGGTACGCACCTGTCGTTACCAGTTCCACGAAGTGGGGTTGGAGCGGTAGCGACTTTACCAACGGAAGCTACTGGCTCAAGAGTCTCTGGTCAAAACGCAGCTGGGCTTCCGGCACGTTCACTTTGAAGGTGGCTTGGTTCACTGTGGAACAGTACAAGCCAACCATCGGGGTGGACGGTTACGGAAGTGGCTACTGTCGGGCCTGGGGCTACTGGTGAGGTGTGAAATGAAACTCACCAGACTCGACCGCATCATTGGCATTGCGCTACTGATCATCGCGCTGCTTACGGTTCTATACCTGAGCTGTGGTGGCGCGATAGGTGGTAGCGCGGGCATTTCCGGGTCTTAACCAACCCTGACATTAGTACCTGACGATCGATTGTAGGCCACTCTTGGAGCAAGTCGGGCGGTTCGCCGGATCCGCGCTCTGGGAGTGGCCACTTTCTTTGCAGATCCATTGACAATCTGCGGTAAATGTGCGGGTATTGAAGTTGTACGTAATAAATGTTAAGTTGTAAGTTGTGTTTACTCCTGCGTACAAAATAACCAACAAGATATTGACTAATATCGGAAAGATTGAAGCGGCAAAAGCAACTATAGAAAATTCACCCCTAATACCGGCCTATGAAGCAAAATTTCGCAATGAAGCAGTTATCCGCACTGTCCACCACGGTACTCACATTGAGGGTAACGCTCTGGAGCAAAAAGAAGTGGAAAAAGTATTGGCAGGGCAGAGTGTTTCCGCTCGGGATCGGGACGTACAGGAAGTTTTGAACTATCGCGAAGTTTTAAAATACATTGATAGCCACAAAGACGAAGCAATAACCGAGAAAATCCTTTTAGAAATTCACCAGGTCACCACTAGGAAAATTTTGAAAACAGAAAGCTCTGGTAGGTACCGTTCTGTTCAAGTCCGGGTGACAAACTCGAAAACAGGCGAGACCTCATACACGCCACCACCACCAAAACAGATCTCACCTCTGGTCCGCGATTTTTTGTTTTGGGTGGATCGAGTAGAACCCGGTGAGATCCATCCGGTGATAAAAGCCGCCATCACCCACTACGTTATTACGGCCATCCACCCCTTTGTGGATGGTAACGGTAGGACCGCCCGGATCTTGTCTACTCTTGTCCTTTTTAAAGATGACTATGATATCAAAAAGCTTTTTTCAATCGAGGAATATTTTGACCGAGACAGCAGAAGCTACTACTTGGTTTTGCAAAAAACCAGCAATCAATCAAAAAGTATTCCGGAAAGAGATTTAACAGCCTGGATAGAATATTTTACGGCTGGCTTGGCAATAGAACTGCAAAGAGTGAAGGAAAAGGTGCAAAAACTTTCTGTCGATATAAAAATGAAAGGGAGACTAGGCCAGATACCGCTGAACGAGCGGCAGTTGCAGTTGGTAGAATATATGCAGGAATACGGGCAGGTTTCTAATAAAGAATGGAGTTATTTACTGCCAATGGTAAGCGATGATACTATCTTGCGTGATTTGAGATACCTTATGCGCAAGGGGTTGGTCAGGAAGCGGGGTAGCACCAAGTCAGCAGTGTATTTGTTGAAACAATGAAAGTAGCGGTGATTGGAGCTGGGGCTTTTGGGACAGCCCTGGCAGTACAACTAAATAGAGCTGGGAACCACGTGAAGATTTGGGCGTACGAAAAGAAGGTAGTGGAGGAGATAAATAAACTGCATCAAAACCTATCATACTTGCCAGATATCGAGCTTCCGCCCGAAATAGTCGCCACCAACAACCTCCAAGAGGCGTACGACTATTCTGATATAGTTTTCCTGGCGCCTCCATTTTTCTCACTCCGTAGTCTTCTCCCCAAAAAAATTAGCGGCAAAATCTTCGTCTGTGCTTCAAAAGGTATTGAGAAAGACACACACAAATTAGCCAATGAAATAGTGGAGGAAGTGGTAACTGGAGATTACAAAGTGTCAGCAATTTCCGGCCCATCTTTCGCCAAAGAAGTGGGCAAGGGGTTGGATACCAAGATACTGGTGGCCAGTAGTGACAAGGAAGCGGCAGAAAAAATCAAAAAAATTATTGAGACAGAGAATTTCAAAGTAGAGGTTACCGGCGATGTAGTTGGTCTGGAACTAGGAGGAGCACTGAAAAATGTCTTGGCAATTTTGGCCGGAATGGCTGCTGGAGCGCAGTTAGGGCGTGATTTCACTGCTGCCGTTTTTACTGAAGGGTTGAGAGAAATTGCAAAGTTGGGTAATAAAATGGGTGCAAAAGCTGAAACTTTTTATACTGTTGCCGGTCTGGGCGATCTTTTCCTGACCGCAACAAGTGATCAATCACGTAATTTCACTTTTGGCTACAAACTTGGCAGCGGTACAGATGTGAAAGAAGCTCTGGCTACGAAAACAGCCATTGAAGGTGTGGGGACAGCCGAATCTGCCTACGCCCTAGCTAAAAGATTCAAAATTGATGTGCCACTTTTCCAAAACGTCTACGAAACTATCTTTCAAAACAAGCCTCCCAAAGCCGCCCTAGAAGATATCTGGAAATCTATCTAACTAGTTGAAAAATCTTTCCCCTTCGGTATAATTTATTTATCAAATAAACCTGGAACAGAAGAGGTTTAGGTCCGAGTAGACTGGAGGGAGCAAGAATTGTTTAGGGTTCAGGTGTTGGATGCTATCTCATCTGCTGGTCTTGGCCAGTTCCCATCAGAGCTGTACTTGATGGTTTCCAAGATGGAAAATTCAGACGCAATACTGGTTCGTTCCGCTATTCTTCATGGACAGAAATTTCCAATCTCGTTGAAAGCGGTGGGAAGAGCTGGTGTCGGGGTAGACAACATTCCGGTCGAGGAGCTTTCAAGGAGCGGCGTCGTGGTTTTCAACACTCCAGGCGCCAATGCCAACGCCGTGAAAGAGGTCGTCCTGTCCTGCCTCACAGCGGCAGCTCGTAATATTGCTCCAGCCTTTGAGTTCGTTCGGAACCTTCAAGGTACTGATGAGGATATAAAGAAAGTGCTGGAGGTAGGAAAAGGTCAATTCCGTGGCATCGAAATTGCCGGAAAGACATTAGGCGTTGTTGGTTTAGGAGCTGTGGGGGGAGAGGTTGCCAACGGGGCCCTATTTTTGGGTATGCGTGTTCTTGGCTTCGACCCAGATATTACGGTTGAGGGTGCTTGGAAACTTTCGCCCCAAGTCCAACCGGCCCATTCTCTAGACGAGGTTTTGAGTCGAGCTGACTTCATCACTTTTCATGTTCCGCTCTCTGCCACTACTCAGAACATGATCGATACGTCTCGGCTTGAGAAGATGAGGGATGGGGTGATAGTCCTCAATTTCTCCAGAGAAGGAATCGTGGATGAAGCTGCTCTAATCTCAGCTTTAGACTCAGGAAAAGTTCGGGCTTACGTAACGGACTTTCCGACGAGTAAAGTCAAAGGCCACCCACGGGTAAGCTCTCTACCCCATGTAGGAGCGTTGACACAGGAATCCGAAGAAAACTGCGCCCGAATGATCGCGCAGCAGGTTCGCGATTTCTTGGAAGATGGGAATATCCACAACAGCGTCAACTTCCCGGAAATTTCTCTGCCGCGATCCACAGAGTTTCGGTTGGTGGTGGCCAACGTTAACGTGCCCGAGATGATTGCCCAGATCACAACAACCGTGGGTCGGGCGGGTGTCAATATCGATAACATGGAGAACAGACACCGTGGAAATGTAGCATACAACATCCTTGACCTGGATGAGCCGGTCGATCAATTCGTACTACGGGCACTCCGACGTATAGATGGAGTGACTATGGTACGGGCGATCAACTAAAGGAACGGGTCGAGGGATGTCCATGGCGCTGATGTTTCGCGGGAACATCAGCGCTTCTCCTTTTTACAACCACTTTTTTGCGGTATAATCCCTTCACCATGAAATTCTCTGAGTTCGCACAGTATTTAGAGAAGCTTGAGGCTACCTCTAGCCGGATTGAGCTGACCAATATCCTCGCTGATCTTTTCAAAAATATCTCCGCTGGCGAGATAGACAAGGTTTGTTATCTTCTCCAAGGCCGAGTGGTTCCGTTTTTTGATCCCACCGAAATAGGAATGGCCGATAAATTGGTAGATCAAGCGCTTGCCCAGGCCTACGATGTTCCCAGAGAGAAAGTACAGAAACTTCTATCCCAAAAAGGCGATATGGGTCTTGCCGCCGAAGAACTTAACGGTAGCAAAAAAGATTCTAGCCTCACAATTAATGATGTCCACGCTGGTTTGCATGATATTGCTACAACGGCAGGTGAGGGGAGCGTTGAGACGAAAATAAATATACTGGCACTTTTATTAAAAAAATTGGACGCCAAGAGCGCCAAACATCTGGTGAAGATTACCCTGTCCAAGCTTCGGCTTGGAATTGGCGATCCGACCGTCTTAGACGCCCTTTCCGTGGCCAAAACGGGTGATAAGTCCCATAGAAAAGCGCTGGAAGAAGCTTATAATAAAACAAGTGATCTGGGATTCGTTGCGAAAACTTACTGGCAAAAAGGTTTAACCGCAGTTGAAAAAATTCAGTTGCAAGTTGGGAAGCCGGTCCGTCCCGCTCTGGCAGAAAGGCTCCCTAGCGCAGAAGCGATGGTCAAAAGGATGGGAGACCGCTTTGCCGCTGAACCAAAATACGACGGGTTTCGCAATCAAGTCCACAAAATAAAAAACGAGGTTAAAATCTTTTCGAGGAACTTGGAGGACATGAGCCACATGTTTCCGGATCTCATCGAAGCAGTGAAGAAAGAAGTGCGGGCGGATTCTGCTATTTTTGAAGGGGAGGCGATTGCGTACAACCCTCTTACGGATGAGTTCCTTCCTTTTCAAGAAACCACAAAAAGACGCAGGAAATATGGGGTAGAGGAGTTTGCCACCAAATTGCCTCTGAAACTTTTTACTTTTGATTTGCTTTACTTAAACGGTAAGGATATCACAGGCCAACCGTACAAGGAGAGGAGGCAAAAACTTTCCCGGGTTGTTTCCTCGCAAGGCCAAATCCTCGTAGCCCGAGAGGAGATTTTGCATTCGGCGCAGGAGCTGAAAAAGATGTTTGAAGAACAAATTGCGGCTGGCCTGGAGGGTGTAATGGTGAAAAAGCTGGATGCACCGTACAAAGCCGGCAATAGAGGCTTTCACTGGGTGAAATTCAAGCGTGTAGCAGCCGGAGAGCTCTCTGACACTATCGACGCCGTTTTGTTGGGCATATACACGGGTACTGGAAAAAGGACGCAGTTTGGAGTCGGTGGGCTCCTTGTGGGTATATATGATACAGAAAGTGATAGTTTCGTGACGGTTAGTCGTATTGGTACAGGGCTTACTGATGAAGAGTTTCGAAAAGTTAATGATCTCGCCCAAAAAATAAAAGTGGATCACAAGCCAGCGCGAGTTAATTCTTTGATAAACCCCAGCTATTGGGTGGAACCAAAGGAAGTACTAGAAATTTTTGCTGATGAGATCACTCGCAGCCCTGTTCACACCGCTGGTAAAGTAGGCGATGAGCCAGGGTACGCACTACGTTTTCCTCGTCTGGTTTCCTTCCGCGGCGCCGATAAACGTGCGGAAGATGCGACTACAGTTATTGAGTTGATCAAGATGTTTAATCAGCAACGTAAAGTTAAGGTTCGATAAGAAAAGATGAGGCCCGCCATCACCAAGCTGATGCTTGGTTCAAGCGGGCCATAGATCTCCTCGTCCTTCCGGATCTTCCTATGCTTTCTTCGTGGTGAGGTAGTTGCCGACTAGCACTGTCGCGTTTCTAATGTCACCCATTGTGGCGCGAGCCACCGACCAGCGGGTGTAACCTTCTCCATTCTGGCGTCCAAGGCCTTTGCCGGGGACGCAGACCACACCGGTTTTCTCAATGAGGTCGTAGGCAAACGCCTCAGAATCCTCGAAGCCGGTAGGGTTCTTCGCCCAGACGTAGAAGGTGGCCTCAGACTTGTAGGGAGCGAAGCCCAAGTTCGCGAGTTCTTGCTGTAGTGCCACGCGGAGCCGAGAATACTCGTTGTTTATGCGGTCGGTGTACTCCTCGCAGCTCAGGAGGTGTGTTGCCACAGCCTCTTGGATGAAGTCTGGGACGCCGGAGTCCAGGCTGGCCTTGATCCGGTGGAGTCCCTTGATGATGTCGCTGTTGCCCACTACCGCAGCACACCTGGCGCCAGTGAAGCTGAAAGTCTTGGAAATGGAGTGAAACTCCACACCTACCTCCATAGACCCAGGAGCCTGGAGGAAGCTGGGCGATGGCCGCTCCGAACCTATGTGGGAGTAGGTGGCGTCTGAAAAAACCATCGTCTCAGTCTGCTTTCCCCACTTGGCTAGGCGAGTGAAGTATTTCAGGTTGGCTTTAGACCCAGTGGGGTTGTTGGGAGAGTTGATCCAGAATATCTTCGCCCGCGCAGCGATATCTTGCGGAACTGACTCGAAGTCCGGAAGAAATCCGTTCTCCTCGAGCAGGGGTAGGTAGTAGGGTTCGCCGCCGGCGATGATGGTGCCCTCATCGTAGACAGGGTAGGCAGGGTCGGGGCAAATCACGATGTCGCCGGGGTTTACGAAGGCTAGGGGCACGTGGCCGATACCTTCTTTACCGCCGATTAAGGCGTGTACCTCAGTCTCCGGATCCAGAAGGACACCCCAAACCTGTCTGTAGAGACCTGCCCAAGCCTCTCGGTAGACTCGGAGCCCTTCGGTATCCGGATAATCGTGGGTGGTTGGGTCGCGGAGAGCCGTTATGATGTCCTCGACCATCTCTATTGGAGCACCCCAGTCCGGATCACCGATGCCGAAATCGTAGACCCTTCTGCCGGCTTCTCTGGCCGCCGCTTTCGCCTTAGCAATCTTCCCGAAGACGTAACTCTCGGGAAGATTTTTGACCCGTTGGGCTACCTGGATTTCCATTTCAGCACCTCCTTATGCTGTTAGGTCCAAAACGTCCGGTTCAAACCGCAGGGTTGCGGTATAGTCCTCGTGAGTTTCGGCTCGGCGGATAAGCTCCACTTTTCCGTCGGAGCGGAGCAACAGCTCCTTTGGTCGCAGGCGACCGTTGTAGTTGAACCCCATCGCGTGTCCATGAGCACCAGTGTCGTGGATGATGACAAAGTCACCTCCCACGACTTTTGGAAGTTCTCGATCAACAGCAAACTTGTCGTTGTTCTCACACAGAGAGCCAACGACGTCTACGACTTCGGTAACCCCGTCTTTTTCCTGACCGTTCGGGTCAACGATGTTGATATGGTGGTAGGCGCCATACATTCCAGGTCTCATGAGAGCTGACATACTTGCATCCACCCCTACGTATTCCTTGTGCTTGATCATTCGGTTGATGCAAGTAGTGACGAGGACTCCATGAGGGCCAGTGACGTAACGTCCACATTCGGAGTAGAGCGTTGGGGCGTATCCGTTCTTTGTCAGAAACTCCTTCAAAATCAACTGAGTGTAATGACCAAGGGAGGTGATATGAAAACCATGGTCATCTGGTTTGTATGGGATTCCTATGCCACCCCCAATGTTGATGAACTCAAAAATTATGCCAGTCTTCCGTTCCAAGTCCTCAATGATTTCGAGGAGCATATGCACGGTTGTGAGCATGAACTTGTAGTCGAGTTCGTTGCTGATTATCATGGTGTGGAGACCGAATCGTTTGGCACCTCGGTCTCGCGCCAATCTGTACGCCGTGATAAGTTGATCTTCACGAAGCCCATACTTGGCGTCGGAGGGGTCGCCGATAAACCGACTTCCGGAACGCTTTTTTCCTGGGTTGAACCGAAAACAGATTTGCTCTGGGAAGGGTTCAGGTACCTTTTCGACGAACGTGAGATCGTCTAGATTGAGTATGCAACCGCCATCGGCCAGAGCCGCTTCGTACTCTGGGGCATCAGTATTGTTCGAAGTGAATATGATCTGGTCAGGTTTTGCACCTACGGACCGAGCTATCACGAGCTCTGGTATGGAGCTGCAATCGAACCCCATTTCCAAGGACAACAGTAAACTGATAATCCTTGGATTTGGTAGGGCCTTGACCGCAAAGTAGTTGCGGAAGCCGCTTCCTTCGCTGAACTGGCTGTATAGATCTTGAGCATTTTCGGTTATCCCAACCTCATCATAGACGTGGAAAGGAGTTCCGTAGTGCTTTACGATCTGTGGAAGGATTTGGTTCAGACGTTCTTTGAAGTCATTTGACATCGGCATGATTTCATCTCCTTCTGCTAGGTTTATTCACTTGTTCAAGTGCAGATTTTGGCCTCAATAATAGCACCCTATAGAAATAAGTCAAGATGAATTTTGACAGGTGAGCGAGCGTGTGATTTAATTAAATTAGTCCTAAAAAGGAGGTGATTTTTCTGCAAGAAGAAACTACTCAGTCTCCACAACAACCAGCCTCACAACAACCAACACCAGCTGCAAAAAGCGGCGGTGATGACAACATGATAGCAGCACTTAGTTACATCGGAGTTATTTCAGTAGTTGTCCTTTTCGCGAAGAAAGACAGCGAATTTGCTCAGTTTCACGCCAAGCAAGGCGTGGTCCTATTTGCTGGCGAAATAATTTTGTACGCGCTGTTCATGATACTTGGTTTCCTGTTCTTTGTTTGGTGGTTGGTTAGTCTGGTTTTCTTGGTCGCCTCTATAATGGGTTTCATTAAAGCTCACGGAGGTGAAAGGTACAACCTTCCTGTAATTGGAGATATTGCGAGTAAAATCAATCTCTAAGTTGTTTCCACCTTTGGCAGCAAAGGTGGAACCAAAACTGTCGCTGGGCTGTGCTGACTGTTGGACTAAGCTGAAAAGCTTTGGGACTTCCTCTGGAATTCACCTTCGACAAGCTCAGGTTCAGTTCCAGTTTCCTCTCTGCTTTTCAGCAAGTTCAAAAACGCCGTGCTCGCACAGCGATTTGAATTTATCCACCACGGACTTTATGCTAGAATATGGCGATGATGGCTAAATTCGTCGCCGACTTACACCTTCATTCCGCTTACGCTCGTGCCACCAGCCGCAATTTAAACTTCGATACACTTTCAGAATGGGCCAAATACAAAGGCATTAGCCTTCTTTCCAGTGCAGATTTTACTCATCCGGTTTGGTGGGAAGAAACCAAGAAGAAATTAAAAGAATCCGAATCTTCCGGTTTTTATGAATACGGCGGCGCTCATTACGTTTTGGGTACTGAGATTTCCTGCATCTATTCCCAAGGGGGAAAGGTAAGGCGGATCCACTGTTTGCTTTATTTTTCGGAAAAAAGTGGCGTAGAAAAATTTAATGAAGCTCTTGGCAAAATTGGAAACTTAAAAGCAGATGGGCGGCCAATCGTTGGGTTAAGTGCAAAGCAACTTCTCGAAATGGCATTGCAAGTAAACGAAAAGACTATTTTTATCCCGGCCCACGCTTGGACGCCGTGGTTTAGTTTGTACGGTTCTAACTCTGGTTTTGACAGCATTGATGAAGCTTTTGGAGACCTAGCCAAATATATTTACGCTATTGAAACGGGATTGTCTAGCGATCCGGCGATGAATTGGCGAATACCAGAGCTTGATGGCCGATCAATAGTTTCCTTTTCCGATGCTCACAGCGCACCAAAGATGAGCCGAGAGCTGACCGTTTTTGACAGCGATTTTAGCTACGATGGGTTGCTGGCAGCGTTGAAAAGTCAGTCGGCTGTGCTCGGCGATCAACAATCTAATTCGTCTCCAAAAAGGTTCCGCGATGAATCGCAAAATGCTTTATCCGAGCGTGGTAAACGCGGACTTCCTGTGGAGACCTTAGCCCACGAAGTGGTCGCAGAGCGCGAAGCGATCTACAAATTGGATCAAGCCCACTCGCAAAAGAGCAGGGAGTCAAAAGTAGCATTTACTCTTGAATTTTTTCCGGAAGAAGGTAAATATCATTTCACTGGGCACAGAAACTGCAACGTTCGTCACTCGCCGTCCGAGACTGCTAAGGCAGGAATGATTTGTCCAAAATGCAGACGGCGGTTAACCATCGGCGTAATGCACCGGGTTGAGCAGCTGGCGGATAAAAATAGACCAGAGGGTTTTACTCCAGGAAACCGGCCAAAATATAAAAACCTCGTGCCTTTGATAGAAATAATATCCGAGGCTGTTGGCTCGCCGGTGACTTCGCCAAAAGTCATTGAGGAATACAAGAAGTTAGTAAACTATTTTGATTCTGAGATGAATATCTTGATGAAAGCGCCTCTCTCTGATTTGGAAAAACAGGCTTCTGTCCACAGAATAGTCGAGGGAGTGAGGAAGGTGAGGGAGGGTGATATTGTGATAGAGCCAGGGTACGATGGAGTGTTTGGCGTAGTAAAAATTTGGCCTTCGGAAGCTGGTATCCCTAGCAGTGAAAAACCAAAACAGATCGTCAAACAAGCCGAAGGTCAAGTTGGGTTTTTCGATTAAAAAGAATATAATTCTAATATAAGAAGAGGAATTATGCTATTTGAAGATTCTTTCAACAGTGTAAGGAATTATTTGAAGAACCAGTTTGCCGCCCATGGCCAGAGCGAAACTCTAGTCCGAACTTACTCTGGGGAGGAAACGTGGGTGGCGTGTGCCTCATACGTCCCCTTTATTTCCGCAGCTGTTTTGGTACTGCGAAAAAACAACAGTGAATTTGTCTCTTTTCACGCCCGCCAGGCTTTGGTAATTTTACTGATCGCCATAGTACTTTTACTTCTTCTGCCAGGTTATCTAAAAATGTTTTTAGCGGTGGTCATCTACGCAGTTCTTGTTTACGGTGCGTATAAGGCTATAAAAGGCAATAAATGGTACTTACCGCTCGTGACAGAACTCACTCACACCATCAACCTCTAGTATTATGGGATTGACTGGGCCTTGCTAGTTTGCTAAAATACTCCCATCGGATTTTTTGCTGAAGTGGTCTGGGCAAAATCTTTTGCTCACATGCTGTTTCAGCCAAGGAAGAAAGGTAGGTGCAGAAATGCTCTACTCGAACAGCCCGCCGATCGCCAGCTGCGGCGAGACTTGCATAAAGCTCAAGGGCTTCGACGCCGGCCTCAACGACGACGTGGGCCCGGACATCTCCCGCGCCGGCAACATCGACACCTGATCGACGGCGCCGACGCCAGATCCCGAAGCCCGTCTAACCGGTGTCACGACAAGTCAACCAGCCGGTTCTGAGCGATCGGGATCCGCCACCTTCCCTGACCACAGGTCACGGAAGGGCCAATCACTTGCCAGCAGCGCTCCGAGTCTAGTAACCATCTAGGTAGGAGAGGTCGAAGCGAAAGGCTGCTGAGCCCTGAGAGGAGGGATGTACATGGTCTACGCCAGAGCGAGTCCGTAAGGACCCTTTGGCACCGAAAAAATAAAAACCAATTTGGTTAAAACGTCAGGGTCTCGGACCAACACGCAGCCAGCGTGCCGGGACCCTTCTGTTTTTCTAATGTTATCTACCCTTCCACTGCTATAATCTACACAAAATGGATCAAATGCGAATCTCGATCAAAGTAATAGGAGACGTGCATGGGGTGGGTTTTCGTTTTCGGACGGTTGAAACAGCCCAAGATCTAGACCTGCGCGGCTGGGTGATGAATGCTTCCGATGGTAGCGTGCAAATAGTGGCCGAGGGAGAAAAAGAGAAACTCGCGCAGTTGGTCCAGTGGGTGAAACAAGGACCATCTTTTGCAAAAGTAGAAAGGGTCGAAACCAGCTGGGAAAAAGCAACCAGCGAGTTTCGCGGCTTTGAAGTCAGATATTAATCTAAGAGTAATTTTCTTTGCCACCTTTGGCCGCAAAGGTGGCACCAAAGCGGCCGCCGACTGCGCTAGCCTTTGAACTGAGGCAAACATACTCGGGACTTCCTCGGAAATTCACCTTCGACAAGCTCAGGTTCAGTTTCCGTTTCCTCTTCGCATTTTTGCCAGTCCAAGACGGCTGTGCTCGTAAGGCGGATATGATAAAATTGGGTCATGCACCTCTTTGCCGCTGCGGTAACAAAGATATTCAATCCGGTTTTTACTGCTTTTGTTACCGCTATCTTGGCCATTTCCGTTCAGCAAATTTCAGTTTCAGCAAAAGTACTTTTGGCGATAGTTACCTTTTTCGTGGCGGCACTGCCGGCCGCAGTACTTTACTACCAATATAAAAAAGGAAAGGTTTCCTCACTTTGGTCACCAAAGGGAGCAGAGAGAAGAAACGCGTATATCGCTTGGGTTTTACTGGCATCGGTAGCTTCTCTAGCGGCTTTTTACTTCGAGGCACCGCGGTTGATAGTAGCTCTAGGGTTGGTATTTCTCGCTTTGGGCGTGGTTAACTTACTTTTAGCTTCTACTTTCAAAATTTCAGTTCACATGGAGCTTGTTACGGTAATGGTGATCACTGCGATACTAGCTGTATCGGTGGAGCTCTTTTATTTGGTCCTACTTTTACCTCTGGTGGCTTGGTCACGGTTTTACCTAAAGGCGCACGATATTACCGAAATTACCATCGGCACTTTCTTGACCATCACCATTATCTATTTCATCTTTAGTTTCTTCGGATTAGCCACATTCTAGCCATCAAGATGGCTAGAAATTTCAATTTTTATTTCTTAATTTTCATTCAAATTTAAATTTTAAAACATTGAAAATTCACTGAAAATTGTAAATTGAAAATTTCAAATTAGCACGATGCTGTGCTTTGACATTCGGATTTTATCTGAACGAGTTGACACAGATGAGTGGCCACGAATATAATTGAACTTAAAGCGGTTATTAGTATTTATTGCCGCTGGTTGCCTGCCTCCCCTTCGCACGAGGCTTCGGGGAGCGCTCTTTAGGTTTGCAACGAAAGAGTGCAAGTGGAAAGCTTTTTAGAGAATTTACAAAATGATCCGACAGTATTAATTATCGTAGCTGCTCTGGCGGTGGTCATCGCACTTGCCTTTACCCTCCCAGCCCTTCTCAAGTACTTTAAATCACTTGGGCTGCCGACGATAAAGGCTCCGGAGGAAAAATCAGAAAAAACAACCGAGGCCAAGCCCGCCGCTTCTAATCAGAAGAAACCTGCACTTCCAACATTTACATTTAACCTGAGCCTCAAATCATTCAAGATAAAATCACCAAAAGCATTGGCTGTTGGGATAGTAGTGATCATAGCAGCTCTCGTGGTGGGGTATTTCGCTTATGATTTTTTCTTTCGGCCAGTACGAGTGGTAAGCGCTTGGCAGCTGAGGCTGGAGCAAGGCGCAAAAATCAAGGAACTCCAGGAAGGTGGTTTGGCAGTATGGCCAACGGCAAAAATATATTTGCTGGATGTCCGCAGCCGTGACGATTACGCCAAGGAACACCTTAGAGGTTCCGGGAGTCTACCGGCAAACAGAGCAGAGGATGAATTTTATCCGATTGAGGACGTGGTGGTGGTAGTTTATTCAGGCCAGCATGGGTACGATTTAGCAAAAGGAGCTGCAGATGATATTTGGCAGAATGGGCAATCTGGTAGAGTGAATTACAAAAATCAAGGCAAGATCTACGTGGTAAAAGACGGCTTTGAAGGCTTAAAGAACTCTGGCTTGACCACTGAAGAAGGAGAGTGGGATTAGTTTATGGGTAATTTAAAGAAATTGCTGACACTAAGAATTTTTCTGCTAACGATATTATTTATTTTTGCCTCTCTTGTAATTTTTTTCCTAACAAACAGTACCGGGACGTCTGCCCAAGGCGGTAGTGGCGGTTGCTCACCAACGCTCACGAAAGATGTCGGATCTATACCGATAGGGCAAGACATAGAGCCCGGAGATATAGTGGAAATAACTATCAAACTGCCTGGCTGTAACGAGGAGTTAAGAGACCCGGCAGATACGATGTTGGTGATGGACCAATCTGGTAGTATGAATAGCCCCTTCCCTCCTCCAGCTGGTGCTACTAGGCTGGTTGCAGCAAAAAATGCATTGAAACTTTTTGTGGACAACACGAAAGAGGATGGAGGGCTAACTGATCCTGGAGATTACACCGGGCTGGTTACATTTTCAGAATTAAAAGGCACCATTGGGGGTAACTGTTTTGTTGCCAGTGTTTGTGCAAGACTTAACTTTCCTATAACTAATATGACGGTAGCAAATAAGACAGCTATAAAAAACACCATTGATTCTATGGTTACTGAAACCAACACACCTATAGGTTCAGGTTTAGACCTGGCTAATAAAGAATTGTTAAACTTAGTAAACCCACCACCTTTGCCTCCCCCCAGCAGCCCAACTCCAAGCACTTCTCGCGATAACGTAAATAAATACATTGTACTAGCTTCCGATGGGGTACAAAACGAACCTCCCAGTCCGTACCAAAACAATATCCTACAAACAGCGATAGACAATGGGATTGTGATATTTACGGTTGGTATAAGTAACGAAATCAATGACACAAAAAATATAAATAGTGATTGTGTTGGTTGTCCGGATATTCCTAATATCCCTGGCAGCCAAACAAGCGGCGAGATGATCCTGAAGGATATTGCTTGTAGAACAGACCAGCAAAGGCCCGACCCAGCCGATAATTGTATAATGGTTTGGAACACCAGCAATAGCTCGTCAATAAATGATCTTGATAACCCAGACCACTATTACTTTGGGGATGATCCGACAAAGCTGAACCAAATTTACCAAGAGATAGCAAATGAAATAAAGTCTACTGCTTCATATCAGGTATTAGATACGGTAAATCCCAATGTTTTCGAAAAGATAGTCGCTACTTCTGCAGCTGATATTCAAGTTTATAACTGTTTGGACCCGTCTAAAAGTCCGTGGCCGAATACAAAAAAATCCTTGGTCGGTAATAAAGGATTTCTGATTACTGTAAGTGAAATTGGTTCAGATATTAACGTTTGTATCTCATTTAAAGCCCAAATCCACCAAGCAAGTAAAACTGTATTTTGTGAGGCGACCGGCACAAACGAAACTTTTGGCAAATGTATCACGGAAAGTGGAAACACCTTTCCGGTTGATGACGCTCGAATAGCTTCTACCTGGGATCTGGATGTAGATTGTGATTCGAATGGTGATGGAGTAATAACGCCAAACATTGAGTTAACACCATGCGCTATCTTAATGTTTGGCCAGTCTAACGTTCCTATTCCAGAAGGTAGTATTGTTATAGAAAACCCGGCGAAGCCGTGGCTGAAGACTACGGAGGGAGACGTAGGTTCTATCGGGCCAATAGGGCCGATCGCCAGAAATCTTGATAGTCCATCGGCTGGAGCAGGAGAGTTTAACGCAGAGTATTTGGTCATTCAACAAGATAGCACACTAATTGACGGTAACTTTGTGGCAAAGTGGAAGATAAACGATTACGGCGGTTTGGAACCAGTCAGCGGCTCTATCTATGACGTCCTCAGAGCAAAATACGATGTCTGCGGATCATTTAGCGGTGTGGCACCTACAGACATCAAACCTAAAGTCACGGCTAATTGCAGGATTGTCGAATTCTCAGGCGGTAGTTTGACAATAAATGCCGCCTCTTGGAATACGGTGGGGTATGATGGTTTGCCAGCAGTAGTATTTGTAAAAGGAGATATGAATATACGGGAAAACATGGAAATTGCAGCGGGTACGGGGATAATATTTATTGTGAATGGCAATTTGATTATTGACGCGGATGTAGATGAGGTGGACGGTTTCTTTATCTTTGACGGCGATTTTGATTCTAATGGTACTGGCGGGAATGAGGAGCAGTTGGTGATAAACGGTGCGGTGGTAGGTGGGTTTGGCGGTGGGACATTAAAATTTGAAAGAGATCTAGACTCTGATAATCTTAACCAGGCTGCTGAGGTCGTTAATTACGAACCCAAATACTTGTGGCTTTTCCAGGATATTGCCGGTGATACAAACGTGATCTACCGTGAAGTTGCGCCGTAGCCCGAAGGGCTAGCAATTAGAGACCAGCTTCCAGGGACCAGCAATTAGCGTCTGAAAGAATTTATCAGACCGGTTAATATCTTAGCGGTTTCGGTTTGCAAATCCGTAAGGCTAGCGTAAGTGGATTGGTTGTAATATTTCCTCTCGAAGGTAAAATCAATGTAGAATTCAAGTTCTGTTAAGGAAGAAAGTGAAATAGTATAAAAATGTCTTTTTTCTTTGATACTTTTCCTACTGTAACCTTCTGCAATATTCGCAGGAACTGATACTGATGCCCGCCTCATTTGCGAGGTTAGAGCAAAAAGTTCTGATCGCGGGAATTTATCCGTGACATCGTAAATTTTGTGCGCGAGTTCACTTGCTCTTTGCCAAGCTTTTAAATTTCTGTAGCCCTTATTCTCTTTCATGGTCAAATATTTTAGCATAGTATCTGGTCTCTAGTCTCTGGCAACTAGATTCTAGGCCTAATTTTTGTTAAACTTGATCAGTTTCTGGTCTCTAGTCTCTAGAAACTAGTCACTTATGACAAGACTGAATGGGCAAATCAGAACTTCATATAAACACAAAGACACAAGTAAGAAGCGTGTCCTTGTAGCTTTGAGCGGTGGGGTGGATAGCTCTGTGGCGGCTGCATTGCTGAAAAAGGCTGGTTACGCTGTGGAGGGAGCGTACATGCGCTGCTGGAGCGAAGGACCATATTGCAGCGCCGAAGTGGATCAAGCAGACGCTGCTAAAGTAGCAGCAACGCTAGAAATCCCATTTCACGTCTTTGATTTTGAAAGGAAGTACCGCGACACGGTTATAGACTATTTTTATAAGGAATACGAAGCTGGTCGTACCCCCAATCCGGACGTAATGTGTAACAAGGAAATTAAATTTGGCCTGTTTCTAGAAAAAGCCTTGGAGCTGGGGTTTGACTACATAGCGACTGGACACTATGCACGCGTCAGATACCAGACACCAGAGACTAGGGATCAGAATTCTGGCAACGGGTCACTGGCGACTGGAATCGATAAAGACAAGGATCAATCCTTAGAGCAGTACCAACTGCTCGCAGGATTTGATCGTGCAAAGGATCAATCCTATTTCCTTTACCTATTGGGCCAGGCACAACTTTCCCAAACGATTTTTCCGCTGGGGGATCTTACAAAGAAGAAGGTCAGGCAACTGGCCAAAAAGTTTAATCTCCCCACGGCTAGCAAACCCGACAGTACTGGGATTTGTTTTGTCGGCCCCGCACGGATAAGAGAATTTTTACTGCAACAAATAAATAAAAAGCACGGTGATATTGTCAGTATCGAGGGAGAAGTGCTAGGCAAACACATAGGGCTAGCCTTCTACACTATTGGTCAGCGTGAGGGTCTAGGTGTATCTGCCTCCGTACCTTTTTACGTGGCAGGTAAGGATACAAAGACTAATAAATTGATCGTAGCGCCTTTTGGACACCTAGCGCTTTTCAAGGATAAATTCGCTGCAACCGATCTTAGTTGGGTACAAGGACAGGAGCCTAAATATCCAGTTAAAGTAGAGGTAAAGATGCGCTACCGTGCCCAAAATGTTCCAGCGCAGTTGCACAAAGGGGCTAGTGGTGAAGTAGAAGTGGCGTTAGAACAGACCGAAAGGGCGATCACCCCGGGACAAGCGGCAGTTTTTTACCAAGGTGATAGAGTTATTGGTGGAGCGACTATAGATCGCGTCATACCTAAATAATCTCGTTGGCCCCGATTTTATCGGGGTTGAATTCGATGATTTAGGTATTCTTGCGCTCCGCGACCACTAACAATGGCTAAGGAAAGTTATCTAATACATTAGAAAGATATATTTAGGTTATATATAACCTAACCACTACAATATATGTTAAACACTATCAAAGATATACCATTTTTACAATTTGCATTTTGGTTACGTAATCCCGGTGTGGGTTCCATCTCCGAACTTATATTGCTTCTGGGTATCTTCTTTGTAATAGTCGTGCTTGGTATAGCGTTCCTCGTTTACAACCGAATTGTGGTTGGCCACTACCCACCAAAAAACAAAATCTTCCGCCCTTTAGCGGTTGGGCTACTGATTCTTGGCAGCCTGGGAGCAATATTTAGTTTATTTAGGTGGCAGGGAATTGATTTTTTGGGAGTGCGGGCGTTTGAGCTGGTTTTTGTCCTTATTTCCGCCGGTTGGGTAGCTTTCTTTTTGGACCAATATCGGCGAAATATTCCCCAGCAATCGATCGAATACGAGGCCAAGATGATAAAGAAGAAATACCTGGCGAAATAATACCCGCTGTCCCTTGACAGAGTATAATTTTTAAACTAAAATGAGTTCGGAAATGAGAATTGGTATGTAAACTTATTTTTGAGTGCACATTTGGACCCTTTGCAAGAGCTCGGTTTGTGCCAGCTCTTTTTCGTTGGAGAACATACCAATCAAGCACTTTGACAATTTAACAAATTGCTCTCCGATCAAATCGGAGGACAATTCAACATGTAGCAAGAACCCTTCTTACAGTTGCCGCAAGGACAATGTAAGTAGGAAAAGAACGTCAATTCTGAACAACTGATCAACTTTTCTAAGCTCTGCTTTGCAGAGCGCAGAACGCGAGAGTACCGAACCCGCCCTTTACAAAGAGTGGGGAAGTACGGAGCGATCTTTTTGGAGAGTTTGATCCTGGCTCAGGGTGAACGCTAGCGGCGTGCCTTAGGCATGCAAGTCGAACGACGTACCCAGGCTTGCCTGGGAATACGAGTGGCGGACGGGTGAGTAACGCGTGAGAACGTACCCTTTAGTGAGGAATAACCCCACGAAAGCGGGGCTAATACCGCATATGACCGCAAGGTTAAAGGCCGTAACTGGTCGCTAAAGGAGCGGCTCGCGTCCCATCAGCTTGTTGGTAGGGTAATGGCCTACCAAGGCGACGACGGGTAGCTGGACTGAGAGGTTGGCCAGCCACAAGAGCACTGAGACACGGGCTCTACTCCTACGGGAGGCAGCAACCGGGAATCGTAGACAATGGGCGAAAGCCTGATCTCGCAACGCCGCGTGGAGGATGAAGGCCTTCGGGTTGTAAACTCCTTTTATAAGGGAATAAGCCCCGATTTAATCGGGGTTGACTGTACCTTATGAATAAGCCGCTGCTAACTACGTGCCAGCAGCCGCGGTGATACGTAGGCGGCAAGCGTTACCCGGATTTATTGGGCGTAAAGAGTGCGTAGGTGGTAGAGAAAGTTTTCGTTAAAATACGCTGGCTCAACCAGCGGACCGCGAAAATACTACTTTACTAGAGAAAGTTAGGGGGTACCGGAACAGATGGTGAAGCAGTGAAATGCGTTGATATCATCTGGAACACCCAAGGCGAAGGCAGGTACCTGGGACTTTTCTGACACTGTTGCACGAAAGCGTGGGGAGCGAAGCGGATTAGATACCCGCGTAGTCCACGCCGTAAACTCTGGACACTAGATATCGGGCTGGTGACGGCTCGGTGTCGTAAGCTAACGCGTTAAGTGTCCCGCCTGGGGAGTACGGCCGCAAGGCTAAAACTCAAAGGAATTGACGGGGACCCGCACAAGCAGGGGAACGTGTGGTTTAATTCGAGACAAAGCGAAGAACCTTACCAGGGTTTGACATGCTAGTGGTAGGAACCCGAAAGGGTAACAACCCGCAAGGGAGCTAGCACAGGTGCTGCATGGCTGTCGTCAGCTCGTGCCGTGAGGTGTACCCTTAAGTGGGATAACGAGCGCAACCCCTATCGTTTGTTGTATCACTCAAGCGAGACTGCCCCGGTTAAACCGGGGAGGAAGGAGGGGACGACGTCAAGTCATCATAGCCCTTATGTCCTGGGCTACACACACGTTACAATGGGCCGAAACAACGGGCTGCGACCTCGCGAGGGGTAGCTAATCTCTGAAATCGGTTCTCAGTTGGGATTGTAGTCTGAAATTCGACTACATGAACGCGGACTTGCTAGTAATCGCAGGTCAGCACACTGCGGTGAATACGTTCTCGGGTCTTGTACACACCGCCCGTCAAGTGAGCAAAGTCGGGGGTAGCTGAAGTCCCACCTTGCGTGGGCCGAGGCTAAATTCGGCGATGAGCGCTAAGTCGTAACAAGGTATCCCTACTGGAAGGTGGGGATGGATCACCTCCTTTCTTTTTATATTTAGGTAAACTCCGATTAAATCGGAGGGTTGCCAAGTATGGGAGACAAAAGGAGCAATCAGAGCTACGATATTTATGGCTCTATGGTCTTGCTCTCACGGCAAGACTAAGTCACCCACCACTTTGGTGGAAGGACGTTCGTTCTTGCTACATGTTGAGTTGTTGAGCGAAGCAAAATCCTGAGATGATCGAAGGATTACATTAATTGGAAAACCCCGTACGTTGCGGGGTTTTTGCGTTTATGCTAGAATTTGAACTCGATTTGGGCGCGTAGCCCTGCCTGCCGGCAGGCAGGTCAGTGGTACGAGCGTTGATCTGTATTTTGAAAATCTGGGCGGATAGCTCAGTGGTTAGAGCACAACTATGACTTTTGCGTAAGAAAAAGCGAAACGCGAAGCGGTGCACTTTTGCGCGCGTAGCTCAGTGGTTAGAGCACTACACTGATAATGTAGGGGTCCATGGTTCGAATCCATGCGCGCGCACCATGAATCGCAAAAGATAGCAGCTTTAGTTGCGTCTAATGTAGGGGTCCCAGGTTCGTAGCCCACGCTTAGCGTGGTCGCAAAACGCGGGAATACTTAAGAAACTGAAAGTTTCGAATTATGGAGCGGTTTATCCCATCCGCGCCCACCATATTTTCAAAAATATTTATGAACAAATCTAAGACCATCTTTTTATCAGTATCTTTAGCCTCAATAACATTATTTTTGATTGGTAGTTTCTATTGGTTTGAATGGAGACCAGTGGAGGTAAGGCAAATCTGTATAAGCGAATTTAGAAAAAAAGCGAAAATTGCTGACAACAGACCCTTGAATGCAGCTATTTACGAGCCGGAATTGATACCTAACGTTGGTGGCATTACAGATTATTATAGCTACATCCAGTTAAAAGGTGGGTTGAAAACACCAGATGAAATAAACGCTTTTTACAATGAATGCTTGATTAAACACAGGGTCAAACCCGAAACCTTGTTTTAATCCCCCCCCCTTTTTTTTTGATGAACTCAATGGGTCAGATAAGATTTGTATAATATAGTTATGGGTACCAAAATTTCTCACATGGAGAATCATATGACTATCAAAATACACTCTCTTGGGCGGTATCATTTTACTCACAGGGTAAGACCCTGCGAATCTTTTTTTGGTTCGATAGAAAACGAGCTTGAATTAATTAATGACACTATTCTTGAATTTCCCAAGACACATTATTTTATTCTTAATGGAAGTTTTTATGATCCAGACCAAGTTCGCGATTGGATTTACGGGTATATAATACCTTCGTGAAAAATCTTACCCTGAAACAATTAACGGAACTCGTTATGGAACAAGCCCGGGAAAAAGGTTTTGGCACAAGTCGGAAAGATATAAGCGTGCCGGAAAAGATAGCCTTGCTTCACAGCGAAATCTCCGAAGCTTATGAGGCTTATCGCCACAAAAAAATTAAAGGCAAAGGTGGTTTTGAAGAAGAGCTTGGCGACGTACTCCAACGATTACTACATCTTTCTGGATCATTGAAAATTGACCTCGAAAAAGCCATCATCAAGAAAATCGGCTCCAACAAAAAAAGAAACTGGAACTGGAAGATCCTCAACGAAAGCCACAGATAGCCCGCTCGTAGCTTATGCCGTTTCGCTAGCGCTCAAAGCCAGCTACTCCGCGTGCTGCGCTGTTGCTAAACCCGCTCCGTAACTAAATAATTTCGTTAGAAACTCATTATTTAGATACTCTTGCGTGCTGCGACCACTAGCGTGGGCTAAAAATTAGCAAAGCACTTTTCAAGAGTGCTAACTGGTCTGTCTCTACCTTGACGGAAGCCCAAATTGGTGCTATATTGCGGTTGATGAGTGAATTATTCTCACCCTTCGGCAAGCTCGGGGTGATCCTGAGCAGCGTCGAAGGATCATTCACAGGAGGGATTTTAGGCAAGTGATTTACGCAAAACTTATATTTGTTTCTTACTCACTTCGTAGAAGCGTAGGTAATTCACCTCCAACCTAAAGTTCCCTCTAGACACCAAAATTTAATATTGCTAGAATAGCGCCTTGTGCTTGCGCGGGCCTGTGGCTCAGTTGGTTAGAGCGCTGCCTTTGCAAGGCAGAGGTCGCCGGTTCGAATCCGGCCAGGTCCACCATTCGACGCTCTGCGCGGTTCGACTGAGCTCAACGTCGAAGTCTTGCTCATGGCAAGCCAAGGTATGGATGTCAGATTTAAGATGTCAGACTTTAAGATATCTTACATCTAACATCTTATATCTTTGATCTAAGATGGTACCTTAAAAACTGGATAGAAGGTCAGATAGCAGTTAACGTCTTGGTAACTGTTATCTGATGAAATGGATCTAACTAATGCATTTGGTGGATGCCTAGGTTCTCTTGGCCGATGAAGGACGTGGTAGTCGTGCGATACGCTTCGGTGAGCTGACAACAAGCGTTACCAACCGGAGATTTCCGAATGAGGCAACTAACCCCGATTTAATCGGGGTACCCACCGCCCAATACATAAGCGGTGTGGAGGGAACTCCCTGAACTGAAACATCTCATTAAGGGGAGGAAAAGAAAACAATAGTGATTCCCCTAGTAGTGGCGAGCGAACGGGGACTAGCCCAAACTTCGAGCTTGCTCGGAGGGTTGTAGGACTCACCTGACTTTAATGTCGAGAAGTTACAAACCTTTTTGGTAGCAGAAGAGCCTGGAAATGGTTCGCCGCAGAAGGTGAAAGCCCTGTATGCGAAACCAAAAAGGCTTCTGGTGAGCACCTGAGTACCACGGGACACGTGAAACCCTGTGGGAATCTACCTGGACCAACCAGGAAAGGCTAAATACCAAGAGAGACCGATAGTGAACAAGTACCGTGAGGGAAAGGTGAAAAGAACGGCGGATAGCCGAGTGAAATAGATCTGAAACCAAATGCTAACAAGCAGTGGGAGCTCCGATTTAATCGGGGTGACCGCGTGCCTATTGAAGAATGAGCCGGCGAGTTATCTCGATGTGCGTTAGCTTAAGGGCTTAAAAGTCCGGAGGCATAGTGAAAGCAAGCTCTAACTGAGCGTTTAGTACATCGGGATAGACCCGAAACCGAGTGATCTACCCATGGGCAGGGTGAACCCCGACGAAAGTCGTGGGGGAGGCCCGAACCCGTGTCTGTTGCAAAAGGCTGGGATGACCTGTGGGTAGCGGTGATATGCCAATCGAACTCGGAAATAGCTGGTTCTCCCCGAAATATATTTAAGTATAGCCTTCTGTGATCAACTTGTGGGGTAGAGCTACTGAATGGCCTTGTCGAGCGCAAGCGAGACAGGCTAACCAAACTCCGAATACGCAAGTTTTACAGCAGAGGAGTCAGACTAGGGGGGCTAAGCTCCTTAGTCTAAAGGGAAACAGCCCAGATCGCCAGTTAAGGTCCCCAAGATCAAGCTAAGTGTGGAAGGAAGTGTCATTCCTTAGACAGATAGAAGGTTGGCTTAGAGGCAGCCACCCTTTAAAGAGTGCGTAACAGCTCACTATCCGAGTCGGGAGTGTCGCGCCGAAAATTCAACGGGGCTTAAGCTTGACACCGAAACTGCGGACCCAGCTTTGCTGGGTGGTAGGGGAGCGTTCCGATCAGCGGTGAAGGTGAGTTGTAAGACTTGCTGGAGCGGTCGGAAGTGAGAATGCCGGCATGAGTAGCGTAAGTCCGGTGAAAAACCGGACCGCCGAATACCCAAGGTTTCCTTCGCGATGTTAATCAACGAAGGGTTAGTCGGTCCTAAGCCAAGGCCGTAGTAGGCGTAGGCGATGGATAAGCCGTTAAGATTCGGCTACCAAATTCAAACCGTTATCAATGAGGGGTGGACAAAGGAGGATCTCTCCAGGCAGCTTTGCATATGTTGCTCTAAATAGCAAGGAAGTGGGAGCAGGCAAATCCGCTGGATATCCACGTTTTATTCGAGCTATGATGGCTTTGCCAAGGGAAACTACGGTGAAGTGGAACAGATTCAACTTTCGAGAAAATACTCGTCATGAGGTTTGAGTTTGACCGTACCGCAAACCGACACAGGTGGGTTGGTAGAGAATACTAAGGCGATCGAGCGACCTATCTCCAAGGAACTCGGCAAAACAGCTGGGCGTAAGCTATGCAAGATGCCCTCCCCGATGCAAATCGGGGCGCAGCGAAAGACCCTCAAGCGACTGTTTAACAAAAACACAGGGCTCTGCAAACTCGAAAGAGGAAGTATAGGGCCTGAGGCCTGACCAGTGCCGTAAGGTTAAAGAAGGGGGTGAAAGCTCTCGACTGAAGCCCCGGTAAACGTCCGCAGTAACTATAACTGTGCTAAGGTAGCGAAATTCCTTGTCGGGTAAGTTCCGACCCGCACGAAAGGCAGAACGACTTGAGGACTGTCTTGGAGGTAGACTCGGCGAAATTGAGATGGCTGTGAAGACGCGGCCTAGGTATGCCAGGACAAAAAGACCCCGTGGAGCTTTACTACAACTTGGCCCTGCGGCTGGTTTCAAGATGTGTAGCGTAGGTGGGAGGCTTCGGCCATCGATGAAACACCACCCTTCTTGTAACCCTCCGCTAACTCCGAGCCGTTCAAACCGGCCGGAAAACAAGGTCTGGTGGGTAGTTTGACTGGGGCGGTCGGCTGCTAAAGAGTAACGCAGCTGCCCAAAGGTCCGCTTAACCCGGATGGAAATCGGGTTGGACGTGTAAAGGCAAAAGCGGGCTTGACTGCGAGGCCTACAAGCCGAGCAGGTGCGAAAGCAGGGCTTAATGATCCTACGATGCCATGTGGGAGGCGCGTAGCTTAACGGATAAAAGCTACCCCGGGGATAACAGGCTAATAGTGCCCAAGAGTTCATATCGACGGCACTGTTTGGCACCTCGATGTCGGCTCGTCCTATCCTGGGTGGGTAGTACCACCCAAGGGTTGGGCTGTTCGCCCATTAAAAGGGTACGCGAGCTGGGTTCAGAACGTCGTGAGACAGTTCGGTCTCTATCCGGCATACCCGTAGAACCTTGAGAGGGGCTGCTCCTAGTACGAGAGGACCGGAGCGGACCAGCCTCTGGTGTACCAGTTGTCGCAGCAGCGGCACCGCTGGGTAGCTATGCTGGGTTTTGGATAAGCGCTGAAAGCATCTAAGTGCGAAGCCAACCTCAAGATTAGGGTTCATAGATCCCTGGAAGACTACCAGGTTGATAGGCGGCATGTGTAAGCTCCGTAAGGAGTTCAGCTAAGCCGTACTAACAGATCGTAAAAGATCCTTAGGATCAGTTGCGATCTGCGAGAACTACGCTACTATTGAAATCTTTGTTTCAATAGTGCTCCGTTCTCTAAGATCACATCAGATCCAAAATACTTCTATCCAGTTTTCAGGGTGCAGGACTTAGTTATAAGATTTAATTTCTAAGTTGTAAGAAAAACGGTTTTGGGTTAGTTGTTAAGTTGCTTACAACTTACAACTGACGACTAACTCAAGGCCGTTGGAGCGCCAGGGCTCTACCCGATCCCATCCCGAACTCGGTCGTAAAAACTGGCAGCGCCGATGATACTTGGTCCGCAGGGCCTGGGAAAGTAGGTCATGGCCGTATTAATATGTTAAGCCCCGATTAAAATCGGGGCTTTTCATTTGTTGGCCATGACCTGCGATAGTTGCATTGCTATCTTGATCGTTGTCAGATAGCATTCCACTATTTAAGATTCACGGCCTATTTATATGTAACATGGTCTGCGACCACTCCTGCCTGAAGTCAGCCAGGTCGTGGGCTAAGGTCACGTCTCATTTTTATGATTAGCCCAACAGCAACGCTGGGTTGTTCATTTGAAATCTATTGCTCGCCTGGTTATAATCGCAAGATTACATCTCGCGCTTTTTTCTCTGGCGAGATATAATCGCAAGATTACATCTCGCGATTGTTTCTCTGGTGAGATATAATGTTTCTACTTCTTATTCTTATGGAAAGGTAGGTTTACTTAAACAATACATGACCAAGAAAAATGTTAATGAAGAAACCAACCCACAATCAAAAATACGAGGACGTGTTTTTTCCCCCGATACATCGGGGTCGAAAATGGCCCAGCTTCTTGTTGGTAAAGGATTTGAACCCAGAATTCTTTCCAGAGGCGAGACTGTAGAAGGCACAGTTGTTTCCATACTCCCAGAGTCAGTGCTTATAGATATTGGCGTAAAAGCTGAAGGTATTATCCCCCGCAGGGAGCTTGAAGAGGTGGGAGAAAAGCCGGAGGTTGGTAAAAAAGTAAAAACTATAGTAGCGCAATCAGAAGGTGATAGCGGCACTGTAATTCTTACCGTAAAAAAAGCAATCAAGGAAAAGGCTTGGGAGAACCTGCAACAGCTTTATGACAAAGGAGAAACTGTAGATGTAAAAGGAGTAACCAACAATAGGGGTGGCTTAATCGTTGATTACAAAGGCACTAGAGGTTTTGTGCCGTCTTCGCATTTAGTTACCGAGCCGAAACAAGCTGTAGGTAAGCCTATCACAGTGAAAGTGTTGCAGATAAACGCTCGTCAGAACAAACTAGTTTTTTCCGAAAAAGATACAACCGCTGAGATCTTTCCCAAAATGGAACTTCCCTTTAAGGTGGGTGATGTTTTAGACGTAGTAGTGGCGAAGATCTTGCCTTTTGGGTTGCTCGTTTCAACACCCTCCGGGCCGGACGGTCTTGTCCACATAAGTGAAATTTCCTGGAAGAAAGTTACAGGGCTGGCCGAAAATTTTAAATTGGGACAAAAGCTCCAAGCAAAGCTTATTTCCATTGATGCAGGTAGTGGTAGGATCAACCTGTCCATAAAGCAGCTGGAGAAAGATCCTTGGAAAGAGGCAGAAAAGAAATACAAAGTTGGTGAAATATTTGAGCGCCCGGTTTCTAGAACAAGTAGCTACGGTGTGTTTGTTGAACTGGAAGAAGGCATCGAAGGGTTAATCCATAGCTCGAAAATCCCTTACAGAGTAGAATTTAAAGGCGGTGATAAAGTAAAGATACAAGTAGATCTTTTTAACAGCGACCAAAAAAGGGTTGCCTTGAGACTTGCGCAAGAGGAAAAAGAGCCGGATAATACAAAGTCCAAGCCAGCGAAAGCCAAAGCCGTAAATAAAGATAAACGCACCAAGGATGTCAAAAAAGGTCACTGAAAAATTCACTGAAAGAGCAAAAAAGGTCCTGGGCAAAGCAGCCAAGGAAGCTAAATCGTTGGGAACCGAGCTGGTCGATACCGAGCACATACTGCTGGGTATTTTGGCGGATGGATCTTCTGTTGCTTACAAAGTATTAGCCTCATTTCAAGTAGATGGTGAAAAAATAAAGGAGTCAGTCCTTTCCTCGACCGATTCGCAAGAATCTGCTGAAAAGAGAAGGAGCGATGGGAAAGACGAAGGTTTTACAGAAAGTGCTCAAGAGGCTATTGCCACTGCTGCGCTCCAAGCTTATCTCTGGGGCAGTGCTTACGTAGGTACAGAACATTTGCTTTGTGGTCTTGCCAAAACTCCCTCTGGCTTAGCCTGCCACATACTAAGAAGCTGGGGCATTACTTACGATAGCCTCAAAGGTAGAGTAGAAAATTATACTCCTATTCAACCCCAACCAACGATCGTGAAAGAGCCTACCACCCCTCTCCTAAATACTTACGGTAGAGATTTGACGAATTCAGCCAGAAAGAAGGAGCTGGACCCAGTTTTGATGAGAGAGCCGGAAATCACCCGCGTACTTCAAGTGCTTTCTCGGCGGATAAAAAACAACCCGGTACTTCTGGGGAACGCCGGCGTTGGCAAAACAGCAATAGTCGAAGGCCTGGCTCAAAGAATCGTCCAAAAAGAGGTGCCTCAAAAGTTTTTTGACACCCGTTTGATTAGTTTGGATATTAATGCTTTGGTGGCCGGGACTAGGTTTAGAGGCGACTTTGAAGAGCGACTATTGGGTATCATTGATGAAATTAAGGAAGGCGGCAACGTCATCCTTTTCATAGACGAAATCCAAACAATAGTTGGAGCTGGTGGAGCCGGTGGAGCCCTGGATGCAGCTAATATTCTTAAACCGACGCTGGCTCGCGGCGAGCTGCGTTGTATCGGGGCTACTACAGCTGAAGAGTACGCTGAATATATCGAAGAGGACGCCGCTCTTGAGAGGCGATTTCAGCCAATATATGTGGAAGAACCAGATGCCAAAACTACAGTTTCCATACTTGAAGGTCTGAAACACAAATATGAGTCCTACCACGGGGTAAGGATAAGGAGAAACGCTATTGAAGCGGCCGTGAAACTGGCTCAGCGCTATCTTGTGGATCGCCACTTGCCAGACTCGGCGATAGATATTTTGGATGAGGCCTCGAGTAAAAAAACGGTAACCTCCGGTGATTTGAGTAAGACCGCCGCCAAGATAAGCGATAAGTTGGAAAAATTAAAGACAGAAAAGGACCAGCTTGTCAAAAATGAGATTTGGTTTGAAGCCGACAATGTCCGCGAAAAGGAAAAAAACTACAGCGACCGACTTCAGAAAATTCTTAACCGCAGCTCTAAAATTTATTCAAAAGTAGTTGAGGAAAAAGACATAACCGAAGTGGTGTCAACAATTACTGGAATTCCCATTGAAGAACTCACCACAACTGAAGCCCAGAGGCTTCTGGATCTTGAGAAACAATTGGCTACAAGGGTTGTTGGCCAAAATCATGTGCTCAGACAAGTAGCTGGGGTGCTGCGAAGAAACAGAGTTGGACTACGTAGTCCAACCAGACCGGCGGGCAGTTTTATTTTTCTAGGTACCAGCGGGGTGGGAAAGACACTGGTCGCTCAGAGGCTAGCAGAAATTTTGTTTAACACCCCAGAGAATTTTATCCGGCTGGACATGAGCGAATTTTCCGAACACCACACAGTAGCTCGACTCATCGGTGCTCCACCCGGCTACGTTGGGTATGAAGAAGGTGGAGAGCTTACTGAGAAACTGCGGCGGAAACCATACAGCGTGGTTTTGTTTGATGAAATAGAAAAAGCCCACCCTGAGGTTTTCAATATTTTGCTCCAAGTACTAGACGACGGGCACTTGGTAGATGGTAAAGGTAGGAACGTAAATTTCCGTAATACCCTTATTATCATGACCAGTAATGTTGGTAGTCACCTGATAAGGAAGGAGGGAAATGTTGGGTTTACGAGTTCTTCAGCAAAAGCAGCTGAGAAAGAGCGTTTCCGTGATATTTCCCAAAAGTTAAACGAGGAGCTCCGACGTGTGTTTAAGATCGAATTTCTCAATCGTCTAGATTCGGTTGTAGTTTTCCGACCACTTTCTACCAAAAACGTAAAACAGATAGCCAAGATACTAGTGAAAGAAGCTGCCAAGAGATTAAAAGAAGAACACGGTATGAAGCTTGTGGTAGATAAGAAGGTTTATGATTTCCTCGTCGAAAAAGGTTTCTCAGAAGAGTTTGGTGCAAGGGAGTTGCAAAGGGTTATAACAGAAACCATTGAAGACCCGCTATCGGAGTCTATTCTCTCCACTCGTCCCAAAAAAGGCGACAGTGTACAAGTAACCATAGAAAAAGGCCAAATTACTGTCAAGTAAGACGTACGGCGCTGGTGCAGATGCAGAGCATAAACACAAGCGCCGCAATTTCTCCTAGAGTCACGCTTTTAGCAGCTTGTTGACCGCCTCGACAGCGTCCATTACTGCGGAGTCAGCCTCTTCTTGGCTTCCTTGATCAGCGATGTATCGAACTAAGACAAGGTTACCATCACCGCCGATTACAAAGACAGCGCGCTGCGGCATGTTTGGCCACTCCTTGATGCTAACACCGTAAGCTTCTAGGAGCTTTGGGTTGTGCTCTGCAGAAAGTAGTTGTTGCAACGAAAGAGCTGCGCCGTCTCTCCAACCAGCCAGGTAAATTGACGGTTCCATGCTCACGGTAATAATGATTGCGCCGCTTTCCCGCAAAGGGAGGGCTTGGGTATGGTCTTCTAAGAACCGTGTTTGGTCTCGGCAGACAGACGTACTGAGTGCGTTTACGAAACTTAGCAGAACAACCCTGCCTCTGAAGTACGACGACAACACCGGCGTTACTTCTTTGAGGGGGCTGTGCGAGAGAGTAAGCTGGAAAGGAGGTGCTTTTTCGCCAACTTGAAGCTGGAGGCCGATGACTGTCAGTTGCTCTTCGTCCTCGAACGCTTCGCCGGTCCTTTCTTCGGGCAATTCCAATGCTCCTTTCGTTTAACCGATCTCTTTGAGCGGGCTGAATTATAAATCTAGGCTTAAAGCTTGTCAAATCAAGCACTGTTTACTAGAATGGTTGGGCAATGGCCAAAGCGACGACTACTTATATTTGTCAACAATGTGACTATCAATCCCCCCAGTATTTAGGGAAATGTCCAAATTGCAACGCATGGAATAGTTTGGTTGAAACAGTTGTTGCGTCCAAAGGCGTTGCTGGAGGTGGTAGTGTCCAACTTACTACGAAACCCCTAAGATTGTCCGAGGCTGCTCAGAAACCCCTAAAACGTATTGAAACTAAAGTAGCTGAGCTAGATAGGGTGCTTGGTGGTGGTATCGTACCTGGAAGTCTGGTCCTTTTGGCTGGGGATCCGGGTATAGGCAAATCAACCCTCCTGCTACAGATAGCCTCCTTTTTTAAAAGTCTTTATATATCAGGCGAAGAAAGCGCCCAGCAAGTTAGGTTGCGTTTTGACCGGCTCGGAAAAAAAGCCAACGACCTCTTCATCTTTACCGAAACAGATATCGACCAAATACTTGCGGCTGCAAACGAGGGCGATTATCAAATTGTAGTTGTTGATTCCATCCAAACCGTCGTTACAAACGATTTATCAACGGCGGCGGGAAGTATTGGCCAGGTGAGAGAAACAGCTTACAGATTGCAGAGGCTAGCAAAATCCAAAAACATTGCGGTATTTCTGGTTGGGCACGTGACAAAGGAGGGCTCGATCGCCGGGCCAAAAGTTCTCGAGCATCTAGTAGATACAGTTCTCTACTTACAGGGTGACACCGGGAGGGTATTTCGGATTCTTTCAGCCACAAAAAATAGATTTGGGCCGGTCGATGAGATAGGTGTTTTTGAGATGGACGAGGGGGGGATGCACGAGGTAAAAAACCCGTCCAAAGAATTTTTATCCACTAGGGTGAAAGCACCCGGATCAATTGTGGTACCGGTGATGGAAGGCTCCCGACCCATTTTAACTGAAGTACAAGCTCTTACCAACCCAACTAGCTTTGGACTGCCGGTGCGGAGATCCTCGGGTATAGATCCAAACCGTTTGCAACTTCTAGTAGCTACTTTGAGTAAAAGAGCGGCAATTCCACTTGGTAATCAGGATGTCTTTGTGAATTTAGCCGGCGGACTTCAGGTAAGAGAACCAGGAATAGATTTGGCTATTTGCTTGGCTATTGCAAGTAGCGCCCTAGATAGGGTAATATCTAATACTACTGTTGCTATTGGTGAGGTAGGGCTTCTCGGAGAGATAAGAAACGCTCCTTTTGAAGAAAAGAGGCTGCGAGAAGCAAGAAAACTTGGGTTTAAAAATTTTATAACCGGTAAAAAAGTAAGAACCTTGCGAGAAGCAGTAAAAGCTGCTCTCGTTCTAAAAAGTTAATAAGAGAGTAAGCGGTTAATTCGTTCAAAAAGGAATTATCCCCATATTTATCCCGCTTGGCTTTCAGAAAGGAACCCACTAGAAATGAATATTCAATTTATTTCACGTATTGTCCTTGGTATTGCCTTTGGAGGAATAGGCTTCTTTTTGACCAATAATCTTCTAACAATAGAAAATAGTCAAACTGCGATGAGTGTAAATCTAATACTTGCTCTGGCAGCTGGCGCGGCAGGTATTTTTATTGTACCGATTGTTAGTCGGTGGATCGGTTATTGGAGTAGTATTTTTGCCAAAAGGGTGGCCAACGAGATCATATCACAGCTGCACTTACCAAACCTTGACGGAATGCGAGATCTGCGCAATCGGATTAGCAGGAGGCAACCGAAGAAAAGAGGAGAAAATGGTTATCTAAATCCTATTTTAGTTGACACCAGCGCCCTCATTGACGGTAGGGTAGCTGACATGGCTGAGAGTGGTTTCCTCCACGGTACGCTGGTCGTGCCTAGATTTATCCTTTCTGAGCTTCAACATATTGCCGATGCCTCCAATGCTTTGAGGAGAGGAAAAGGACGTAGGGGTCTGGATATATTGGAAAATCTAAAAAAATCTAAGCAGGTAAAAACTCAAATTTATGATAACGATGATGTAAAAGGAAAAAACATTGATGAAAAGCTGTTGAACCTGGCCAAATCTATGAAGGCGAAGGTGATGACCACAGATTTTAATCTAAATAAAGTAGCTACGGTTTCTGGCATCAAGATCCTTAACATCAACGAATTGGTCAACGCTCTGAAAACTACCTTGCTTCCCGGGGAACCACTAGACGTAAAGGTAATTCAGGTTGGGAAAGAGAAGTCCCAGGGCGTGGGGTATTTACCCGATGGCACAATGATTGTGGTTGAAAATGGCGCAGCGTACCTAGGCAAGAGCGTTTCTACAAAAGTCCTTCGAGTGCTGCAAACGTCCGCCGGTCGGATGATATTTACTCAGTTTGGTCAAGCTGAGGAAAGACAAGAAGCGTAGTGATTAGGCATATATTCGTGCTGCCCAAACAAACCAACTAAACCTCCAGTACCTAAGCCACCTTCTTAACTGATAAATAATTCACGAAAGGTGTGTTTTCCCGTCGCGAGAAATTTATTTTGCGAGCAAAAGAAGATACCACGGGAGTAAACCCGGGGGAGATTTATTTCCCGCAAGCCTTCAAGCGGCCATTTCTGAACCTAAATCCACTATAGGACCCACGTTTTTCGTGGGTAAATTTTCTATGGGACTAAAAAACTTGACAAAAAAAAGAATTTGTGAGAAACTGGTACTTGATAAAGCAAGGCCTTCTGCCTTGTTCCCCCAAAAGGGGTAATGGTAGGTCCTTGGTCACAGTCTTTGGGCAGGGGACTGTGACGACCCCCTGCGAAGCGTCATGCGGAGTAGGGGAGGAATTATCTGAAAGGCTTATAAAACGAAACACCGCCATGGTCGGAAGGACTTTGACACCGATGGCAGTGTTTCTGAAAGTACATCTGGACAGCAGGTGTACTGATTAATTTCTATTAAACAGTTAAGCGAGAGAAAAGTCAACCCTGAAGTCGATCAAGAAGATTTTGTAAGGGTAGCACTATAACAAAGTATAGCAACGATATTTACAAAAATAAGCCATTTTTGAATAAATAAGTTGTTCAACTAGGTTCAATCCGCCAGCTGGCGGGGCCGTGGAAATTGTTCCCCGGCGTCTGGTTTGGGGTAACACTCATACTGGGCGCTGAGGAATAAGGTTCACGGTTTTTATTTTTTTTTATACTCAACTCTCTTTTTTTACCACAAAAAAACATCCTGGAGTCATTAAAATTCCCGATAGTATAAACCAACCTTAGTTCAAGCAAATAGCCGTTAGACTATGCTTGAACGCAGGGTTCGCAATACCTGGCTTGCGGAGCAAGGCATAAGGTATGAGAACCCTATAGTTGACATTTCCACAAATTGATTGTACAATTCGCTAACTTTAATAAGTAGAGATAAAGGCTGTCTGCCAGGCAGTTTTTATTTTGTAAGCAAAAGAGGGTACCATGGGCGTAAGCCCGAGGTAGGTTCATTTTTGCTTCGCACCTTAATAAATCCTAAGGCAATCAAAATCGGCAGTCGATAGTTCAAGAAAGGAGGACCCGCACATGTGGGTTTTCATATTGGTGATCGCAGCGTTCCTCGCTGTGATCGTTTTCCAGAAGAGGCGCGTGTACTCGGTCGCCCCGGCAGGAGTAGCCGTAGGGGCGGCGGTGATGCTCGCGTTCGTCCTCTTGTCCGGAGGTGGAGACCATCTCCGCAACGGCACCATGGTGAGTCAGGAGTACTCCCAGGAGCCAGGTTACCAGGTCACTGACCTGGGGCCATCTGCGGACGGCACTACCTCACTCGAGGGCTACGTGCGTGATCGCCACTCAGGCGAGGCGTTACCGAACGCCCACGTGCAGGTGCTTCGATACCGCCACCCGGACTTCCAGCCCAGCGTTGCGGCGGTCACAGACCTCTCAGCGCTGCAGGCGGTTCGGGCCAGGAGTAGCGACGCGCCAATCGGCTCCAGTCAGCTCGAAGTGCTGACCACCGACGACTCCGGTTACTACCGAATCGAGGTGGCTGACGCCGAGGTGGTGGAGCTCCAGACCTTCGCGTTTGGGTACTGGGATCAGGACACACCAAACCTCCTAGCGGAAGGTCGGCAGCAGGTAGACATCTACCCGGCTACGCTTGATCAGCCAGCACCCTTACCGGCGAGTGAAGCCTCCTACGTGATCGATGAGGGGTTTGCCGGGGCAACCGCGTCGGCACCCAGCGCCTCGGAAACCGATGCTCTCAAAGAGCAAGCGGCCTCCGGGCTGCGCTGCCAGGGCATCGATGTGCAGGCCTCGGACATCACCAACATCGAGGAGATCCCTCACTTCACAGAGATCGTCAAGACCAACGTGCTGCTGCGCTCCGACGATTGCAACAGCGTCGAGGCCCGAACCGTCGACTACTCAGGCTCGCCAACAGACGCCAAGGTGATCAGCGTCAAGGGTAAGGACAACAAGTTCACGCTGCTTGACGATTGCGTGAACCTGACCATCCCCACCCCCAAGGAAGGCCGGCTCAAGATCATCAAATGGGAGGACAAGGACGGCGACGGTAAGCCGGAGAAGGGTGAAGGCCCGCCTTCCGCAGACGTCACCTTCACCTTCCACATCAAGGGCCCCGACTTCGATAAGACCGTAACCACTGACGTCAACGGCCTGTTCGTGTCGGACGCGCTGCCGCCGGGCACCTACACGGTGAAGGAGATCAACATCCCCGACGGTTGGGAGGCGACAACGGCGACCACCCAGACCGTGGAGGTGAAGGACGGCGACGTAGCCCCCGTGGAGTTTGGTAACCGGAAGGTGACGCCGCCTCCGCCGCCGGTAACTATCGTCGGCAAGAAGGTCTGGGTCCACGGTGAGAAGCACCGCGTTCCCAACGAGGTCTTCACCTTCGAGCTTTCCGTGCCCGGGCTGCCTACCCTGAAGGTCAAGACCGATCCTGAAACCGGCGAATTCCGGTTCGAGGACGTGGACATCTTTACGGGTCCCAACACCGACGCCGAGCAGGTGACGGTGAAGATCCGGGAGATAGCCCCTAGCGATAAGTGGCAGCCGATCGACCCGGCCAGCGGCGAGAAGACTCTCACCATCAAACGTGGCGAGAAGTTCAAGGACGCCGGGGTCTGGAAGAACCGGACGGTGAAGCCGCCTGGTCCAGAGCCGACGCCGACTCCCAAGCCCAGCCCAACGGCGACACCAAAACCGTCTCCAACACCGACGCCGAAAAAGTGCGAAGTGACGATCCTCGGTCCGCATCGGGTCGACAACACGCAGACCCACGCCCGGATGCAGGCGTCTATCCAGTGGGACCGGCTACCCAACTTCGATCACCAGATCGAATGGTGGCTAAACGGCGACTTCATCGGTAGTGGTGAGGCCGTCCAGTTCATGATACCTCTCAACGAAGAGAACGATCTGGGGGTGTACATACTGGACGGATCGGAAACCATCTGCTACGACGAGGTGCTGGACTTCGCCGAAGGGTCAGTACCGCCTGGTGAGGACATCCCGGGTACGGACCCCCTGCCGACGGAGACACCGATACCGCAGGCTCCTCCGGACACCGACCCTGATGACGGCTACGGCGGCCCGGCTTAGATAGAGAGGAAGAAATAAAGGAGAGGGAGATAAGGGAGTACATCCGCGCATCTGCGTGTTGGTGTACTCCCTCCCTTTTCATAGACTGTAATTGATATTGCAGCTTGCGGAAAGGGATAGAGTAATTAGGGTATTGACAAGCCCTATAGTCTATGTTATTATACGCAGTAATGAAAAACAGAACAGTTCTAAAATCACTTTCAATATTTACTTTTGGTCTAGCGTTTTTGCTCGGCTCTGTCACCGTTCCTTTTCTCAGCAACGCTGACGCCACCAACCAGATTGATTTCATAAAACAAGCTAAACAAGAGGGCAGCGGGTCCTTTACTCAGGATCTTAATATTACTGATACTGGTAAGCCTGTAATATTTCGTATTTACGTTTACAATCCGACAAATACCACCTACACAGATGGTCTTTTGAGAGATGAGTTTCCTTTTGATCAAACAGGCAACGTAAAAAATAGGGCTTTACTAAAGACTAGCCACACACCACTTTCGTTTTCTGATGCAAATATTAAATTGCCTTCTGGTAAGAAACTTATCTATCGTATCGGTAGCACCCGGGTTTACGGTTACAACGATAGCGTTGGCACCGCAATTCCAGATGTAAACGGACTCTCTCCGCTTATCACACCACAAGGTCTGAAGATTAACAAGATCCGTGGTGGCGATGTGCAGTACAAACATTGGTACGTATTTTACGCTGATATTGTAAATGAGAGCGTTCAGACTCCAAAGCCAGATCCAAATATGGAGATGAAGAAAGAAGTGAGAAACATCACCACCAACAGCGGTTTCGTAAATGATAGTGTAACTACTAGTGATGGTGACATACTGGAATACAGAATTTGGGTGCACAACAGCGTGGTTGGTAGCGAAGCCAAAGACGTAGTAGTGAAAGACGTTCTTCCTACTGCAGAAGCAGAAAAATTTGTCAACAAAGCTCTTGTTTCGGGAGACAATTTTGACACGATCTCTGATACTGCGACAGTGACGACTCCATACTTTGCTAGACTTGAATACATCCCTGGTACTACTAGAACTTTTGTCCACGCTGATAAAAGCGAAGGGCAGCTGGTAGCTGATGTAAACGGTCAAAGCAAACTGTTTTCTAGTGGAGTTTCCCTAAAAACTATCAAAGGTTGCTTTGAATTTGAAAGATTTGTTACCTTCAAAGTTAAAGTGATCAAGCCAGAAGTACTTGAGGAAAAAGAAGTTCCAGTGAGCGTACTGCCGGATACTGGTCCGGGACTAGCTATGCTGCTACTTTTTGGTAGCGTGCCAGCTGGTTTGGCTCTAAAGAAGTTTCGAAGAAAGGCCTAAAGCTTCAAAAAGAAGACGCCGAAGCGTCTTGCGCTGGCGGCAAATTGCTTCCCCGCGTGTCCTAGACTAAGTTTGAGCTTATTGACAAAGACAATTTTGTGTGCTAAAACTTAGGCTGATATTCCTACCGGAAGTTTGACTTCTCTACGGAACATCCATGTTTCCCAAATTAGAAAGAGACTAATTAAATATTATTAAGTCCCAAATTAAACTCATTTTTTAATCATCATGCCAAAAGTAAAAACAAACAAAGAAACTGCAAAAACCGTTTCCGAGGATACTAAGCAAACCCAAACCGCAGATTTAGAAAAAGGTACTGGGGAAATTGGTTTGGTTACCCCCGAAGTATCCGAACGGCCTAGTTACTCCGAACCGACTTCTTCCGAGGTAAAAAAGGGCGTGCTCGAACTCATGAGCGAAGGTTATGGTTTCCTGAGGGCAAACGGCCTTACACCCGGTCCGGGGGATATTTACATTTCCCAGTCACAAATAAGACGTTTTGATATTCGCCCTGGTGACGAGGTTGAAGGAGAGGTGCGACCACCAAAAGACACCGAGCGCTACTACGGAATGCTCAAAGTATTGAAACTCAATGGCGTAGATGTGGAAAAAACCTCTCGAAGGCCTCGATTTGAAAGTCTAACCCCTGTTTATCCAGACAAACAAGTCAAACTCGAAACCGGCAAAACACCTCTATCAACCCGGGTTATAGATGTTCTTGCACCGATCGGATTTGGTCAAAGAGGTATGATAGTTTCCCCTCCAAAAGCGGGAAAAACGACAATTTTGAAAGATATTGCCAACGGTGTGGCCACCAATTCCCCAAAAACTCATCTGATGGCAGTACTTATAGGTGAGCGACCGGAGGAAGTTACCGATATTAGCCGAAGTATAAAAGGTGAAGTAATGTCTTCAAACTTTGATGATCCGCCAGAACACCAAACTAGAGTTGCCGAACTTTCCCTGGAGCGCGCAAAGCGTTTGGTGGAAACTGGAAGAGACGTATTTATTATTCTTGATTCTATGACCCGTCTGGGCCGCGCCTACAATCTGGCTCTGCCTCCGTCGGGACGGACCCTTTCGGGTGGTTTTGACCCGGTCGCCCTCTTCCCACCGAAAAAGTTTTTCGGAGCGGCTAGAAACCTGGAAAATGGCGGCTCGCTGACTATTATCGCGACTGCATTGGTCGAAACAGGCAGTCGCATGGACGATCTGATTTACGAAGAGTTTAAAGGAACTGGAAACATGGAACTTCATCTTGATAGAGGTTTGTCGGAGAGACGAATATTCCCATCTATTGATGTATCCAAGAGTGGGACTAGGAACGAAGAGCTGTTAATTGCGGACAAATCGCTTCAGAAAATTTGGAGATTACGAAGGATGCTAGAGACTCTAAACGAGATGGAGCGCACCGAGCTTTTCATGGAAAGACTATCCAAAACAGCCACTAATGAGGAATTTTTGGATAGTTTACACAAAGAAGTGGGTTAATTCCTCTTGTAAGTTTTTTACGACCCTTTTTCCTTTAACTATCAACTAAATTTTGGTACCCTGGTTTTGACACTCTAGCAACGGTGGTGATATAATTTTGGGGTCGAGCTTAAGTGGAGGTTCACTTAAGCTTTTATAGTTTTTATAGACTCCTTTGCCAGGCAGGCTGACCCCGTTTAGACGAGGTTAAGGAGGGCTCCCAGAAGAGCGGGAAGTGGTTGCAAAACGTAAGCATTTCCGCTCAGGACGGGAATATGCCAAATGACAAATCAACAAGATCCGGAAGGTAGTTTATCTTACCCAACTACAACTTATCCATACGAATTAGATTTTGTTCAGGATAATTTTTACACGCGTCCTAATTGGTTTTCGTGGCCACTTGGGGTAGCCAAATTCATTTGGACGCTGCTGAAGCTTGTTTCAGTCTCAAGCCTAAAAATTTCCTGGGATTATCTTACTTTTTCCCTACACTACATTATGTTTACCCAGAGGCGAGCCGTCGCCTTTGTTTATTTTCTGGAGCAGATAAAAGATGCTCTTGTGAGTGTGTTGATGTGGAGGCGAGGTCTTCTTTTTCGTCCTAGTACGCACGTTGGGTTACTAGTTTTGGCTTCGGTGGCTTTGGTGGTTGGAAGTTTGTTTAGAGCCGGTGTAGCGGCGGAAGATTTTTCACGAGATCAGGTACTTTCCGCAGAAAATACCCCGGTGACTCTCATCCCAAGCGATCGGCCACGATCCGAAATAGTAAAATATAAGGTAGAAAAAGGCGACACCTTATCAAAAGTAGCCTCTGCCTACAGTATTAGTGTTGATTCTATAAAATGGGCAAACAATTTGGACGATGTTGACACCGTAAAGCCAGGGGATACCTTGGCGGTCCCTCCGGTTACTGGTGTAATACACAAAGTAAAAAAGAGCGATACTATTTACTCGGTCGCAAAAAAGTACAAGGCTAACGCGCAGACTATTGCCAACTACCCATTTAATTATATTGACGACACCTTGAAGCTGCGAGTTGGCGAGTCTTTGATAGTACCTGGAGGCAAGATGCCTCCACCCACACCTCTTCCTACAGCACCGAGCGGACCAAGGAATTACCCAATTTACTACGCTGGTGGTAGTGGTCTTTTCGCCTGGCCTGTAAAAGGTACACTTAACCAAGCACCTTCTTGGTGGCACCCGGCAATTGATATTGGTGCTCCTTATGGAGCTGTGGTGAGTGCGGCTATGGCTGGAACAGTAGTGGAGGCGGGGTGGAGTAATTTGGGTTTTGGCAATGATTTGGTGATTGCACACCCTAATGGTTACACAACTCTCTACGCCCATTTATCTTCAATAAAAGCTAAGGCAGGACAAGCAGTTGTAAAGGGGCAACAAATAGGAAATGTGGGTTGTACTGGCTTTTGTACTGGACCACACCTACATTTGGAGGTAAGACGTGGTAACCGCAACGTAAATCCTCTTTCAGTCTTGCCTTAAGGGCTAGTTTTCCCCAGAGTTATCTTTTTGGAGACCATCCTTGTTTTGAGTCTGATCAAAATGTTGTATTGACACCCCTGGTGTGTGAGTTTAAATTATAGGTATGCCATATCGTAAAGAAGCATTGGGAGATGGGGGTATTTATCACGTTTTCAATAGGGGTGTAGAAAAAAGAAATATTTTTTACGATAGAAGAGACTATCGTCGTTTTTATAATACTTTGATTTATTATCTAAAAACCAATGTTCCAACTAGATTTTCTTTTAAATCCCATAAAATGATAAAAGATCACGAAACACCGGCTCAAAATCTGGTTGAAATCTACGTTTACTGCTTGATGCCAAACCATTTTCACATGCTCCTTCGGCAAAACACCGAAAATGGAATATCTACTTTTATTGGCAGGTTGTCAAATAGTTATACAAAATATTTCAACACAAAACACAAGAGAGTCGGGCACCTGTTCCAAGGGCCGTTTAAAGCAGTGAAAATCGAATCTGACGAGCTACTGCTTCACGTTTCGAGATATATTCATTTGAACCCACTTGTAGGGGGACTTACTAATGATTTGTCAACCTACGAGTGGTCGTCGTATCTGGAGTATATAGGAAAAAATTCTTTGGGTGTAGTGAATACCGAATTGACCCTGGATTTATTTCCAGGAGCTTCTAAAAATAAATACAGATCTTTCGTCTTGGACCAAGCAGATTATGGTAGAACCTTGGAGCTTGCCAAACATCAAACCCTTGATTAATCTATATTGACACCCCTGGTGTGTAGGTTTGTTATTCTTGGTTGAGGATGAACCAGGTAAATTTGATTGCTTGCGTTGCCGAAGCGGTAGCTTGGTCGGGGAGATCGCCGGAGTTCCTCTCTAAAGCTACTACGAAGCCTTCACCAGGCTTTTTCTCTTTGACATAGAGTGAGACGCCACCAGTTTTGGTAGTTGGGGTTAGATTTATCAAGGAATCTTCTGTCACTTTGTCTGATCTGATCAGTACTTCGGTTTCGTTGGTCTGGAAGGAGGCTTCCCCGGCCGTTTTGGCTTCTTTTTTCACCACGGCCTCACCGAAGACCAGCTTGCCAAAATCAGCCACAGTGGCGGTTACTTTCTGGAAAAAAGCTTCGCCAGCGCTGTTTACCCAAGCGACTGCCTCACCGAGAGAGTTTTCCCAGATAAACCTGCTACCATCTGATATAGAAGTAACTATATTGTTATCTTTGTCCACTCGCAATTTCGCCAGCGCTTTCAAGTTCTCTTCATTTTCCAGATCCCAATCGAAGGTTGAGGATAGATCTCCAGACTCATCCAGTTGAGCGGGGTTGGCGTAGTGGGTACCTACGAAAACTACGACCGTGCCTTGGCAGGGGTTGCCACCATCTGGCGAGACCGTTCTATCCACCTCCGAGGTGTTAACGCCCGGACAGCTGAGGCTGGTGAGAGCCCGACCGATTACGTACCCTGCACGGGTTGCTTTCATTCCCACACCTGGTGTGGACGAAGAAGTGAGCAAGTCTCCGGGCTCAATCGGCCCATTCTCACCCGAAACTTTCACTGGGACTCGACCGGTCAAAGCAACTGCCGTGTGATGAGGCCCACTACCTGTCCCAATCGGAGATCCGATCACTAGACTGGGAAGAGTTGAGACAACCCCAAGTACTTGTGAATCGTATTGTTTATCCGATTTTTTTACTCCGCCGCGAAGAGAGGGGTCTATACTAACCACATCTCCTGCATTAAGTGTAGGATCAGCCGTTGGATACATCTCGGCTACATCGGCCCCGGTTCTTATCTTCTGGACTACTAGTGTACCGGCTTGTTCGCCCGCCGTTCCATCATTGTTGACGGTCGCACCAGACAAGGTCGGAATATCCACGCTGATATCATCGCCATCGGCCACTGCCCCAGCCCAGGTGACAGTCTGGCTGATGTAATTAATTATGTCTGTTTCGTCGTTGCTGTAACTTAGTCTGTCTTGAGCTACCACGGATCCATTTACCTCAACTGCGGTGACTGTGGTGGAGTCATCATATGACTCGAAATTGACGGTGGCGGTGACAAAGACATAGCCGGCAAAATTTGCCTGGACCGAGCCATCGGTGTTATTTGGCGTAAAATCGGTCGAGTTTGAATTTACCTGGCCGGTCGCCGAAAACTGATAACCAGCGCCGGTCTTGGTGCTGGTGAGAAACGAAAAGAAACTCTCGCCACTACCTCCAGCTGAGGCACAGGTTCCTGCAGTCACAATACCGCCGGAGACAGTTGGGTCTTGGAGGAATTCGCTGGCACCGCAATTGGCAGTAATACCTTGGGTGCCACCTTGGTAATAACTGCCGGATACGTTTGCGTCACCAGTCACATCCAACTCGATGCCAGAGGCTGGGTCGCTGGTGCCACCGATTCGGGTCTGGCCAGCGAGGATATTGTAATCATCTGTACCAGCTTGATAAATTGCGCGGGGCGTGTTGGTAAATGTTCCACCCTCGCTAGTGCTGAAATCTTCAATATAGATACCGTAAGGATTGGTGATTATAGTGTCGTTTGCACCTCCATCCATTTCCGGGTCAATTATCCAAAGACCCGCATAGTTAGTTATGGTGATTCCCGCCTGGGCATAGCTGATAGTGGTAAGACTAGATTCAAAATTACGTACTGATGCAAGGGTCCTTCTGCTGGTGTTGCCAGCAATATCATCAAACAAAGATCGCACGCCGATTAATTTGCCCGCACCTGTTATATCACCCGTGTGGATGGGAAGTGATTGAGCGTCCATCTGAACAAAAGTACCAGTTGAGGCACCAATCACAAAGACATTGTCCGCGGTGATAAGTGAGGTACTGGAAGTAAAAGTAGAAGTCTGACCGGTTGTTAAAAACAAATCACCAGACCCGAGACCAACTGTTCCAGAAGCAGAGTCCAAGGTTAAGGCGCCAGAACTACCAGTACTTATGGTCGCGGCTCCGGCGAAGGCCAGGTTCCCACTGCCGTCAAGCACCGGTACTTGGTTCGCACCAGGGGACTGGGAGCCGTGGAAGCCGTCCAAAGTATCTGAATTTAAGGCGTAAGAAACAGAAGCGATTCTTTGGCGAGGCGTCATTTCACTGTCGCTTCCGGCGGTGACACCAAGATACAAAGCTGCGTTTTCGGAAAATAGAGTAGAGGGGATAGCGGTGTCAGCGACACCATTGAGCAGACAGTCATCAGTAGTGTCTTGGCCGCCAAGACAAACCGAGAAAATGCCATTGGAATCCGGAGTTACGGACCAAGTTTTTGATGTCCAAAGCAGAGTACCGCCAGTTCGCGCGTCATAGATTTTGAAAACCACGTCGGTAGCACTGGTGACCGGATCTCCAGAGCTGTCTGTCAGCCTACCTTGAAAAGAAAGTATCCGCGGTGGGGAAGCGGCGGCTAGCACGTCGCCCAGATCTTCGGCAAATTGATCTCGAGTACTATCCAGCTGCGGTTTGATCACTTCGGTGTAGAGGATCAAAGATCCAACGGCGATCACAAAGAGGATCATTATCACGGTGTGCAAAGTGCTGGCCCAATCCCGCTGGTGGTAGCGATGGTACCAGCCTGGTCGAGTGTGTTTGATATGGTGTATTATTTTTTGATGTATTTTGTCCGGGACAGGGGGGGGGTTCCTTTTTGGCTTGCCCAGCAATGCCGCTGCCTGGGACCAGAGTAATTGGGGTAGCTGGCTCGCGCTCGAGAGCCTCAAGTACCGGCGTTACTGACTGGTAAAGCTGTGGTGTAATGAAGTTTTTCCCAGCTGCCCAAGTGAGGAATTTGCGCAGGGAAGAGAGACGTCGCGCGCCGATGGAGGGTCTGGCACGAAATTTTTCTTTTAGGTAAGAACGGTAAGTGCGCAGACTTGCTTCGTTTATATGAAAGAAGCGAAATTCACCGTGATGTTCTGAGAGCCAAACAAAAAGATGACGCAGGTCAGATAAATAGTTTTTGACCGTGGGGGTAGAGTAGTTATGAGATTTTAAGTACTCTCTGTACTGCGAGATGATCTCGCTTACAGAGAAGCTAGAGTTGGGCAGCTCCATGGGTAGGTCCTAAGGTATAATCCGCAGGATTACACCCTGCGTATTGTACCCTTAGCAGGGTATAATTATACCTATTTATACCCTTAATTTTAACCTGTAGTCTGCTTGCTTGTCAAATTCGTGGAAAGATTTCTTTTTCCACCTTTGACAGCAAAGGTGGAGCCAAAACTGCCGGCCGGGAACCTCCAGCTAAAATATCGGTTTTCTCACCTAATTTTTCAAACTCTCCGCCAGTTGGCGGATCGGACGTGAAAAATTCCTTTTTAAGTCGGCTCGAAAACCTCAATTTTTGACGCTGACTATTCCAAGGCCGGTAAGTTGAGGTGCTGCTCGTAAGGCGGCTAAGAGAAAAGGTTGAGTTGCGATTTCACTATTTGTTGAGTGAAGAGTTTGGCTCTGATGAGGAGGATCCTCTGGCCTTACTGCGTCGAGAACGGAGGTGTTTAAGTAGGTAAAGGAGAAGTAGGATGATGGCAAGTTGTATTGCGACAATAAATCCTAGTAGGGCGTCTTTGTCCAGGCCAAAAAGTAGCCCCTTCTCGGTTTCTTGCTCCAGGTAACCAAGTGGATCTTGGATCAGCGTGACTCTTCGTAGTTGTGTGGCTGGGACTTCTGGAGTTTCTCCGCCATCGTCAGTCGGAGTTTCGATCGCAGGTGGCGGAGAAGCAGGTGTTGTACTGTTGTTAACAGTAACTGTAATGGAATCTTGGGCAGTTTTGCCCACAATATCGTAAACCCGCGCCCGGATGATGTGGCTGCCGTTGCCAACCGTACCACTATCCCAAGAAAAAGAGTAAGGGGCAGAGCTGTCCGTCAGTTTCAAAAACCCGTCAACATAAAACTCTACTTTATCAATCCCAGCATCGTCGCCCACACTCGTGGTTACATTTACAATTTCGGAAACAGTGGAGCCATCCAGAGGGGAGGTGATATTGATGGTGGGAGGTTCTCTGTCCACCGTAGCACCAACATCAACATCTTGAGCTGAGACGATGGGAGGAAAAAGAATAGGGAGGCCTATTAGCAGCAGCAATAATAAGTTTTTATAGCTCATCGGCTTTAGGTGCCGGCAGGAGGAGTTTCTTTGGTTTGGTTCTTTTCAGCCTGCTCCACAACCCATTTGTTGTAGCGTTTTACCAGGAAGATGAGCAGTAGTATTACGATGATTACTGCCAGAGCAATTATCAGTAGCTGTACCCAAGGTACGACCCAAAAAGTGACCTGGGCGGTCAGATTTTTGGCTGGATCGCCGTATGTCAGAGCCAAAGTAGCGGTGTAGCGGCCAACAGTGAACCCGCCCGGTTCCCAGATGAGATTGCTGCTGTCTTTGTCAAAGCGGCGGATGCTTTCTGGTAGCACGTTGCCATTTTTTTCATTTACCGGTAAGCTGGCGACCTTGCGACCAAAGGTGTCTTTAATATCAATATTTCCTTTGGGTATCACGTGGACATTGCCGGTATTTTTAATTCTAGCTACAAAATCCACCGGACCTTCACGATAAAAATTCTTGGGAGTGGAAAATTCTTCGACACTAGCTTCTTCTTTGGCATCTCCAGAGACTCGAACAAGAACGAGAGAACCGACTTTGTTGGAAATGGCTACTTGGTTGGCGCCAGCTGTCGGAGGCGCTGTGCCAAAAAGTACGCCGGCGTAGCGGCCACCCGGCTCAGCGTTTTTGGGTACGTTTATAGTAAAGTTTAGAGCGGTGGACTCGTTGGGTTTCAGAGTAATGGGCTGCTTGGAAATAGTTATCCAGGCAGCCAGTGAGTAGGTATAAGTCTCGGCTTGGGAGTCTAGGATAAAGGCCGGTGTACCAGTTTCGCCGGAGGCACGAAAATCAAAAACCTCCGGGTAAAAGGTCTCTGCTTTATCACCCACGTTGCGTACTTTAATTATTTCTTGACCGCTATCTCCTGGATCAATTTGAAAGTTGTAGATCGGTGCGGAGACTTGGATACCGATGCCGGCAGTGGTACCGTTCTCGGTTGTGTCTTCCTGGGCCGCGACGGTTGCAAAAAAGGTTGAGAGGAGAAACGCTGTAGCAGCGATGATGGTAATTATTTTTTTGTAGGACAGTTGAGCAGTCATAGTTTGGATTTAAGATCTAAGATTTAGGATTTAAGATAAAAAAATCTTACACCCTAGATCCAACATCTTACATCTAACTATCAGAAAGTGCCAGTAGTGATGTGGGTTACGGTGTGTTCATAGCTTCCGGCTGGAGTAGTTCCAGCTATTGAAGCAGAGTGACACACCGTAGTTACCGCACTAGATACCGGACCAGCATCCCCATCACCGCTGTCAGCATAAACCTGAGCGGTACCCGTAATGGCGCTAGCATTTTCAGCTGTACCAGAGTCGTCACAACCAGTGCTATCCACAATGTCTTGAGTACCGGTGGTATCGTTGCTACTGACTCCGTATTCTTCGGTTCCTTGATCCACATCACCATCGGCATCATCTATATCGTTGGTACAACTAGCCACCGATGGGGAACAGAGGTTGCCATCCTCTAAAATAGTGGACACATATCCGCTGCTAGCATTGGTCGAAACAGTGTTGGTGTAGGAGCAGAAATTAATAGCACCGCTACCCAGGGTGCCCAAACTACAAGTCGAAGCACTGAGTGAAGAAGTGATGGTTGGATCTACTGTAGCTGAAACAGTTACCTGATCGCTACTCATCATAGCGACAGCAAAGGTGGCGCTGTCTCCAGATGTGGGCCCGGTGATAGTAACCGTCTTGCTACCGGTACTGGTGGCGTTGGTGATCTGATCATTACCACCGCCACCGGCAGAAGCGTGGGTACCGATTTCAATAACGATAGTGTCATTCGCTGCGGAAGCAGTTGAACCAGCGCAAAGAGTAAAGGTGAAAGTGTCGGTGGAGGTGTTTACCGTAGTAATTTCAATGGAGTCAGCAGCACAGCCTCCGTTGGCAACTATCGTCTTTTCACTTCCTTCCCAGGTGATGTCGTAGTCCTCAGCCTCACTATTGGCAAAACCGCTGGTATCAAAGCCGTCACCGTCCACAAAATCTATAACAACAGTTTCACTGGCGTTCCAAGCCGAGGCGAGATCAAACTGAATGGTGTGGTTGGCCGCTGTAGAGGTTTGCAAACGGCTCAGTGTGTCCGATACTGTGGTGTGAGGAGCAGCCTGCACCTGCTGTTGGAAATAGATAGGCGAAATGGCCAAGGTCAGGACGGAAATAAAGATGATTAGACGTAGTAGCATTCTCTGTTTAATTTTGACATAACGGAAAACAAGCTGTCAAGCACCGCAAAACTATCCACAACCGGGAGTTGACATCTTCACAGGCCTAGCATCACTCCTCGGGGGTGTGATTTAGGGGGTGGGATGTTTGTGTGGGTCAAGTGGACTAAAGTTAAAACGTACCTGTTGCTATGTAAGTTAAAACGTGAGTGTAAGAACCGGTGGGGGTGGTGCCGGAAATTGAAGCAGCGTAGCAGAGGGTTGTTGAATCGCCGGTCACCGAGGTAGCGGCACTGGCGACGGTTTGGGGTGAACCAGTGATAGCGCTGGCATTGTCTGGATCTGGGCCGCAAGAGGTATCCTGAGTGATATTTTGACCAGATTTACTAGTGGCCAGGCCGTATTCCTCACTGCCAGCATCCACCGTGCCACCAGAAACATCATTTACGTCGTTGCCGCCGCTGCGCAGATTGCCATCTTCTACAACAGTGGCGTTGTAACCGCTGCTGTTGGCCGTGACAGTGATCGTGTGTGAAGAGGTGGAAACCGAAGCAGTACTTAATGTTCCTAGATTTACTGTGGTGGTGGAGATAGCGAAAATTATTTCTGGTATTTCGGCCACTTGGTAATTGTATTGAAAGCCACTACCAGTACCGTAATTTGTACTGCTGCCAAAACCAACTGCAAAGCCTCCGCCAGTGTCGGTTAGAGTATAACTAGCGGAAGATTTACTACCGCCAAAAATCCCAAATTCTGCCTCCAGATTAAAATTGGTGGAACTGCTGCTAAACGCTAGCGCTTTTGAGGCAAGATCTAAGTTGTAAGCTATAAGGGCCAGAAAACCAATAATTAAAATTGCTGGCAGGGTTCTCAACATTATTTCCATTTTACCACTTAATAATACTTGTAGCCCACGACAGTGGTCGCCCGTCCGCCGTAACACTGTGGAGGGCGGGCAGCATTTGAGAGTACCCAAATTACTTGAATGAGAAGCGAATGAATTTGGTTACGGGGAATGCTATACTGGCTGCGTGGTCGATTACGTCCGTTTAAAACTAAAAGCAGGGAAGGGCGGTGATGGTGCGGCTTCCTTTCAGAGATTGCCCAAACGCCCAATGGGGCCACCAGATGGTGGTGATGGCGGTGACGGAGGGAGCGTGTATCTAGTTGTAGCAAAAGATTTAACTACATTACTTCCTTTTCGATATAAAAAGGATTTTCAGGCACAGGACGGCACCCGCGGCGGGAAAAATCAGAAAAAAGGTAAACACGGCGGTGATTTACTGCTAAAAATCCCCCCTGGGACAAAAGTTACCGATCAAAAGGGAAACCAGATTTTTGATCTTACTAAAGACGGAGAAAAAGTAATGGTCGTAAAAGGAGGCAAAGGTGGCCGGGGAAACATGCATATCAAAAGAAGTGACTTTGGGCCCAAGATGAGCAAAGAAGATTGGCGTTGGTTTGAAAAAGGGGAAGATGGGCAGGAAATCGCAATTACCCTGGAGCTGAAGCTTTTGGCAGATGTGGGCCTGATCGGTTTGCCAAATGCAGGCAAGAGTACGCTGCTTTCAGTTCTTACCGCCGCCCACCCAAAGATCGGACCATATCCGTTTACGACTACGGAGCCAAACCTGGGTGTCATGAAACACAAGGGGATAGAGATCGTAGTCGCCGATATTCCAGGACTAATTGAAGGTGCAAGTCGTGGGAAGGGCCTAGGCGATCAATTTCTGCGGCATGTTGAGAGAACTCAGGTTTTAGTGCACTTGGTATCGGCTGATAGCGATGATCCAATTGCGGACATAAAAACAGTTGATAATGAGTTAAAAGAGTATTCGAAGAACCTGACTGCTGCCAAACAGGACTTGTTGGATAAACCACAAATATATATTTTGAGCAAGATAGATGTAGTCGATCTAGAAGAATTTAAGAACAAAATAGGTCAAATTAAAAAGAAAAGAGTAAAAATACTACCAATATCTTCAGTCTCGGGCGATGGGTTGGAAGAACTCAAGGACGCCATCATCACCCAAACTTCCTGACCCTTGACAGGGTCCGTCCCTTTCTTGGGTTGGTGGGTCAGGAAATTTTGGTGGGGGCACCGTCTTTTAATACTATTACCTCTACTCCTGCTAGTTTATGCTTAATAAATTCATTAGGATCGGCAGGGAAGCGAGGGTTGGAGTAGTGCATTGGGATTACTCTTTTTGCTTCAAGAGATTCCGCGAATTTCCAAGCTCGATCATAGTTGATTGTAGGGCCGGTAATGGGGATCGCTGCGTTGGCAACTTTTAACCCATCAATTTCTATCCCATCTCCAGGATGAAAGAAAATGTTGTTCACCACAAAACCAGTGTTGGGTGGTCCAGCTATCTCTTCCGGCACCAAGTCCGGATGCGACTTGCAAACTTTTTTGCCGGGAACTATATCGGTGGCAGCTAAAGTTTTTCCTTCTTTCCTGCAGTAAAGTAGCTTACAATGAGGAATGTTAATTGGCTCAATTTTGAAACCAGCTACCTCGAATTCTTCACCTTGCTTTACCTTGGCTATTTCGATATTGGAAGATTCAAATAGAGAAGCAACGTCATTATTAGTGTATAGTGGGATCTCGCTTCCTACTAGATTCTTAACCCGTTCGATGTCTAGATGATCCTTGTGTTGATGAGTGATTAGGACGGCTTCCAGATCTCCAAAATCATCTTCCGGATAGTTCTCAAACGTTAGGTAACCTGGGTCTATTAAAATTCTTTTCTTTTGGTCTTCGATTAAGAAATTAGATTGTGGGTATTTGGTTATTTTCATTAATTATAGATGTCAGATCTCAGACTTTAGATTTAAGATATCTTAAAATTTAAATCTTAGATTTATGAAATTTGTCCTTCGACTACGCTCAGGACATTCTCCTTGCTGGCTTGCCATGTCTTCGACTCTGAGGGAGGAGACCTCAGGCTCAGACTCGAAGAGAGCAAGCGCAGCGCGTCGAATGGTGGACCGTGTGGGATTTAAACCCACGACCTCTGCCATGCGAAGGCAGCGCTCTGATCACTGAGCTAACGGCCCTTGGTGGACCTGAGGGGACTTGAACCCCTAACCTCCTCCATGCCATGGAGGCGCGCTACCAATTGCGCCACAGGCCCCTATTTAGATCTAAGACTTAAGATATAAGATGTAAGAGAGCAAGGGGATTTTAGCAAATAATGAACTTAACTTCAAATATATTTTGAAAACTGACTATTGGCCGGGGTTGGAGGAAGGTAAGGCACTAGAGGTAGATTGTTCTTGTTGCAACTGCAGCTCTTGCCTTTGCTGTTGTTGCTGTTGGCTCTGTTGAGTCTTGGCTAGTTCTGCCTCCGCTTCTTTTAATTCGTCCTCAACTTGTTTGATCTGATCTTCATTGGCGGTTTCATTTGCCCGTAGCAGTTGCAGTGTGGCTCGGAGTTCATTCACTACTCTGGCTGGGTTGTCACCCTTTCTCCTTACCGCTTGGGCAAGATTGTAGTGGCCAGAGGCATAATCGCCTTTTGCGGCCACGGCTATCTCATAATTTTTTATCGCGTTATCCACGTCACCGACATTGAAGTAAACATTACCCAGAGCCTCGTAGAGCCTGGGGTTGGTGGGGTCTAGGTTTATAGCTTGAGTGTAGGTATTTATCGCGTGGGCACTGGCGTCAGAACGCAGCTCCCCACCTATGTTGGCGTAAACAGTCGCGATACTTTCCCAGTTGGCGACATTTACCGACGATGTCCCTGGGACTCTCTTGACTTGGAACTGTCCCAAGCCGCGGCCTTCGTAGCCGGTGATTATTCTTCCCTGATCTATTGCTTCGCGTACCAGCGCCAAAAGGGTGGTTTGTTGCTCTTCATTCAGCTGCCCCTGTTGGTTCAAAGATCTGGCCAAAGCAAGATCGGTAACCAAAAGGGCGCGGTGGTATGTGTCTCGGTATGGGTTGGCGTTGATCGCGGCCACCAGGGCCTCCCTAGTCTCGCTGCCCTTGTTTGCCTGAGAATTTAAAATTGCCTTTTGGTAATTTATTTCGGCCAGATAGCTACTCCAGGAGTAAAAGATGATACCGGCAAATAGTATCAAAGCGGGGATAAAGAATACCCAAGCAAGAGAATTGGGCGATTTACTTTCACCTTCGATTTGGCGTATCGCGCCACTACGTAGCGCTATCAGCTCCACGCTTACTTCACTAGCCAAGTTCGAGCCCCAGTCCCTGAGAGTAGAGAAGAATATAGCGATCAGAAAAATAAGAGCCAGGCTATTTAGTATGGATAGATTAAAAAATATGAGGCTTGCCAGGGCTGCCACCATTGCTCCCTGTAGAAAGACAAATTCGGTTCTGCCGCGGGTTGCCTCACCCCGAGCCGAAAATTTGATCACGCTGCGAACCAGCACTACTATGACTAGGATAAATGCCAAAGCCCCAACCACTCCAGTGGTGGCCAAAATGTCCAGTACACCGCTGCCGGATTCATCAAAGCGGATATTCCAAAGATTATTTTCGTTCACTCTGTTGAGAGAGAGTGGTTTGTAGGTGGGGAATATCAGACCAAAAGTAGAAGGTCCAGTGCCAAACACCGGTCGGTCTGAAATCGCCCGGGCGCCGGTTTGCCAAGAAGAAGTGATAGGCAGCCTTATCGGTTTGGTTATATTTACAGAAGTGTTTTCGCCGGCTATCAAAGGTTTGAGTATCGAATCGCCAAGACCTTGGATATTAACCATCAAAATGATAGCTGCCAGTAGTGCACCGAGGGCGCCAAAAATCACCTTCTCTTCAACAGAAAGAGATAGTCTGGGTAGGAAGATCAAAATCACCAGGGCAGCTATCGCCAGGATTACATAGCCGAACAAGCTGTTAATCAACGCGAAAGCGATGATCTGCAAAGCTGCCAATGCAAAAGCCAAGTACCTACCCACCTCTACCTTTAATAAGAAGGAAAGCGAAAATGTGAGGGGAATAGTTATACCCAAAAAGGCAACTAATTTATTTAAATCTCCAGCCGGTGTCCAAGATCTCAATTGAGCCCAATCCGTACCTACCAGCGGGTGTCCGAAGTAATAGGCGATAAGAAGCGCCGCTAATATAGAAGCAGAGGTACAAATCGCTAAAACAATTACTTTTCTGTAACTAGAGTCGAGATGAGTTGTAGCCAAAAAGTAAATTATCACAAGTGCGGCTACACTAGGGAGCGAGCCAAAAAATACTGGGTGCCAGCCCAAAAAAGAAACGACTGGGTCGACGGAAAAAACTGTTGCAATTATGTATACCCCTAAAAAGATAAGTAGAGGTATATCTAATGCGGTGCGGGTCATCTTTACTCGTTGTTCCGCAACCATCCTTATTGACCAGACAAAAAATAGGAAGAAAGCTCCGATGGTAAGTAAGGTGGTTTTATTGAAATTGTAAAATTCGCTAGTGGTTGGTAGGAAAAAAAGCGGGATCAAAAAAGCGAGAATTACAAGTCCCACTTGCACCGTCTTAAAAGAGAGTATTGAAATATTTTCCTTCATTATGCGCTCAAATTAATCCTTACAATTAAACACTAACCCTCCAAAATATACCCTGTCAACCCCCCAATGGACAAGGCCTGGCCCTGTCATCCAAGGCCCTTGACAGGGCCAGGCCTTGTCAAAGATAATGGGATTATGCCCGCAAAGAATAGGATCAAGCAATACGTAGAAAATGGTCATTATCATGTTTATAATCGGGGGGTAGAAAAGAGAAGGATCTTTCTAGACGATCAAGATTATCGAGTGTTTCTACACCTGTTAAAGTTTTATCTGGAGCCAAACGCCAATCCAGAAAAGCACCCACTGACAGATCTCACTGGATTTGTCCCCAATCGTGTCAGACCTATATCCACACTAAGCGGAGAAATCGATCTGTTCTGTTACTGCCTGATGCCTAATCATTTTCACTTAATGGTTCGACAAAAGGGGAAAGAAGGAATGAAAAAGTTACTACTGCGGTTATCGACAACTTACTCTATGTATTTTAATAGGCGCTATAATCGGGTCGGTCATTTATTCCAAGGGCCGTATAGGGCCACGCTCGTTGACAACGACAATTACCTACTGCATCTATCGCGCTATATACACCAAAATCCTAGTTTGACCAAAGGCTTTCTGGCAGAGTACCCTTACTCCAGCTACCCTATTTATATAGGGGAGAGGAAAGCTAGTTGGATAAATACACAGCCCATCTTGTCACTTTTTGAACCTGCCAAACTTGGTAACTTAAATCTAAATAAATATTCCAATTATAAAGATTTTGTAGAAACCTACGACGTGGAGCCCGAGGAAATACTCGGACACCTACTTATCGAAAAAGACTGACCTATCAACCCTTGACAGGGCCAGGCCTTGTCATGGGCTTGACGACTCCGGTAGAAGCTTTTTGAGCTTTTCGGCAGAAATCTCGGTTTGTTTGAGAATTGCACGAAGAGTTCCAGGTGGGGTTGGTTTTGGATGGACGGAGATGGAGGCAGCACGCAAGAGTTCATTCGGTCTAACTACTGGGGGCTTGGACATCAAGAAAATTAAACTTGGAGCTCAGTTACCAGTTCTTTGCTGGGATCATCAACTGGTATTTCTCTTTTAACCGCCTCCTCAATACCATCTCCATAATCAGCTAGTCCCAAAGTAGGTACAAAGGTGCTGTAGCATTTTTTCCATAACGACCTCATTTTAAAGAAAAACTCTTTAGTTGACGATACGTCAGTTGCCACTACTAGCCACTTGGATTATCCACCAATCGAACTTAATAGCTGTTCCGATTGGGGAGTCGATCCTCACCTTGAAGCTTTCACCGGCTAGTTTTTCAACTACGTAGGGGATCTGGCCGCTAGTTGTACTGGTGGCAGTGACGAAAATCTTGCTATCAGGTTTCACAGCGGTGGTCTTGACTACTATTTCAGTCTGTCCAGCGACAATCGTAGCGTCACCAATAGTTGCGGCGGATTTGCCAGTTGTTGGATCCGGTGCGGGTATATCAATCTCTATACTTTTAGTTCTTAATGACTTAGCAAGCACAGCTCCATCTATGTTTAAATCACCTTCGATAGTGACGTCGCCCAGCACGTTCACGTCGCCGTCCACCACCAGCTCGCCGGCTGGGCCCATGGATAGCTGCCTATCACCGACGAACAGTAGTTGAGTATTGATGGTGTTGGATGTTAGGCCCTCGATATGCAGGCTGCTCATACTGCCTAGATCCTCCATACCAGATCCAGAATCCAGAGGAGCTACGAACCATCCCACACTCACAAACACCATTATCCGACCTATGTCGTCCTGAGCCCCGTCGAAGGATTCCAACGCCTTACCTACAATAGGGCCGCTCTGCGTAGCCTTCATGGCTACTCCAGGCGTGCTGGAGGAGGTCAGCGGATCTCCTGGAGCAATATCTCCATTCTCAGCAGAAACTTTCACCGGCACCCGTCCAATGATCGCAATTGGTTTCGGATTGTTAAGAAAGTCTTTGGCAGCTTCGCCTAGCACTTCGCCAGAAGGATTGGTGGATACTACACCAATTATTTTCGGGTCGTAAACTGAAGTACTTTTCTCAACATCGGCTGTGGAAGAGAGACCGGAGGGAGTATCTATTTGTGTTGATTCGCCTGAAAGGATGACTAGGTCACCGGATTCTTCAGATCCACTAGTGCCGTAATATTCGGCGAGATCTGCCTGGGTGGCGCCACAATCACCAATTGCTTGAACTCCAGTAGCTGCATCAGCACCATCGTGGCAGAGACGTTGGGCAGTACCACCTACCTGTGCACTTAGATTTATCGAGGTAGTACTGGTACTGGTTGAGATAAGGGTGGTAGTACCATCATCAATCAAAACAGTCCCGTTAGTATCGTTATTAATCCTTTCGCCATTTTGAAGAATAATATCATTTACCACGTCACTACTGGCAATGTTAATAGCATTAGTGATAGCATTTGCTACGTTTCCAGTAGCGTCTATTCGGATTGCATCAGTAAGAACTGTAGATCCTGAGGCGGAGGTATCTGCGTTATTAATGCGCAAGCCAACGTCTACAGTAGTATCGTCTGTGTCTGAAGTAGATCGAAGCACAATGTTCATTATGTACTCGTTTGAAATTGTGAGACCAGAAGCAGGGTCATGAGTATAAGTAAGATTGATTCCGTTGTAACCAGTACTATTGCTAAAAGTTATTTGGTTGTTGGTCAGAGTGATGTCGATACTACTTTGCTGAGCATTACCGGCAGACGCGTGCGTGGCGGTGAGATTTATTGCTTTACCCGTAGTCAGGGCAGTAGCGGAAAGATCCAGAAGTGTGCCGGTAGCAATACTATTCCCCGTGAATTGAACTAACTCACCTCCAGAGATGATGGCACCGGTGGAAGATACAGAAAGACCAGTGCCGCCGCTCAAAGAATCAGCTACGATACTAGCTGAGTTGCCGGAGCTATTGGAAGCTGTTACCAAAAACTGTCCAGTGACATCCAGGGCGACAGTTGGGGCAGTATTGCCGCCGATTCGAGTATTACCAACAAGAACATTTTGTCTACTAGTTTCTGAGTAAATACCAAAATCGCCAGTCAAACCCGGTCCGTTTGCTGCATCATCAAGAAAGATGCCGTAGGCATTTCCCAGCGTCATATTGACCATACTGATACCAAAATGATTGGTGGCAAGACTATCACTAATATCAGTAATTTGTAGCCCATATAGATTTGTAATAGCTGAGTTCCAGGGAGAGGTATCTTTTCTGGTTGTGTAATAAGCGCCGTTGGTTGAGCTAATAGCCGCACCTCCGTATAAGGTACTTTGAACTCCAAAGATATTAGTCACTGCCGTAGGAGAAGCTCCAGTACTCGCATAAGCATCCAAACCGATCACGTTTGTATGACTTTCGTCAGTTGGAACAGCGCACGTAGAAATACCTACAAAAGTATTGGTTAGGCTGCAGGATAGACCGACCAATGTCCCTGCCCTCACAACCATCCCAGCAACTGCTGTAGATCCGGAGAAACCCTCACCAATGTTTAGAACCCGATCTGTTTCTATACCCGCAGCGGTTCCAAAAGCACCGTGACCTTCGACGTCCAGGTCTCCATTGGCGGTGATATTACCATTATTGGCGATGACGAACTCATCGCTGCCACCGACCTCTAGCTCCAAAAGGTTGGGGGTGCTGGCTTGGTCTTCATTCAGCCAGATCAGAGAATTGGCGTTGTTTTGCGTGGTTTGGGCAGAACTGGGTTGAAGTTGAACAAAACCACCAGTGCCACCAGCATTCGAACAAGTTGCCAGTTGGTTGGAACTGTTTTTACAAACGTAAGTATTATTGTCCGCTGTACCATTGGCAGCATACGTTAGTAGACCGGCAGTTGTTACCGAGAAATTAGTAAAGGATATCAGGTTTGTTCCGGCAGTTGTGCCAGAAAGTATGTTGTCCCACCCCGAACCGATGTTGATGGCGGTTTCGACACCTTCTGCGTCTCCGGTTATGGCATCGATATCTATCCCGTAAAAGTTGCCGGCCGCAGTGTGGTTGGCATTCGTGTAGTCCAGGAAGAGGCCACGGAAAGTATCTCCAGATCCATCAAACGCGCCAAGGGTACCGGAAAGGGTGACGCTGTTTAGGCTTCCACCAGCAGGATTTACCGCACCAAAAGTAGTTTGCGAGTTATCCGCAAAAGTGACAAAGGCAGTACCGGCATCTTCGATGGTGAAGTCGCCAGTGCTGGTGAGATCTATCGTTAGATAGTTGCCATCGGCAAGGCCGTTGGTGATAGTAGTATCTGCAGTGAGCGCACCACCGAGCCTGACTGTATTGACACTTCGAGTGAGGCCATTTTCAAAGGTGAGTGGATTTTCAAACGTGCCAGAACAGCTACCAGAGTCATCACAAAGAGTTCTGCTCCCCCAGAACAGATTTCCGGTCGGTGCACCAGCGGCGGCCGAAGTATGCAAAGTATTGTTGGCGCCAGCAGCACCAAGTCGCACGCTACCGGTTACGTCAATCGCCGCACCAAAAGTAGTTAGACCGCTACCCAGGAAGGAGTAGGTGGGGTTGGTAGTGGCGTTGCCAAAAGACACACTTGCGCCAGCGTTTTCCGTGTCTATCACCAAATAGTTGTTTGACCCTTCTGAAATTGTCAGGGCCGTAGCTGAATCATCAATAATATCTATATCGGTAGCTGCTCCGAAATTGACGTTGCTGCCATTAACCGTCAGATCTCCAGCGAGGGTAACATCATCATCAAGGTTAACAGTAACCTGGGGCCCAGCCGCGCCAACGGTGGTTATATTTGTCCCTCCTATTATAGTAAGAGTCTCTCCTTGATTCACAGTATCCGAACCACTATCACCAGCGATGTCAAAGAGGGCATCAGTATCCACCAGACAAGTAGTACAGCCGATGTCGCCGAGAGCAGAGAGAGTGATCGGTCCGGTGGCAGAGATAGCTACAGTTCCACTAGCATCTGGGAAAGTCCAAGTTTTGTTGGAGCTAGTGATGTTGGCCGAGGTAATAATACCCTTGAAGGTAGTCCCGGCACCAGCAAAAGGTCGCAAAACTAATGTATCGTTTGTGGTCGCGGGGCTGTTAGCGAAAGTGATGTCTCCAGTGTCGGACTCAAGCGTCAAGTCTCCGGCAGCGTCATAAATCCTTGAGTTTGATATGAGGCCGCCAATCCGTACGTGTCCAGTTCCGCCAGTACCAACGATCAGACCAGGGTCCAGAATAGTATTGATGGTAAAGACATCATCGGTTTGTAATATGTTAGCGGCGGAACGGTAAAGGTTCACGTCCCCGCCAAGAAGTAAACCACCGGTAGAGCCGGTGGTTGGCAGCTGCAGCTGCCCAGCGCTAGTCAGGGTCATTTCGACCGAACCGCCGTTAATATCAAAAGTTGCGTTGGAAGTGGGTGCAGCGCCAGCGCCAGTCATCACGTGGCGGATGTCGAAATTAAAATCAGCCGCGGCGACTCCGCCGGTCGGATCCGAATCATAAGTTCCCCGTAGTCGTAAGGTGGGGGAATTGTTTGTATCTTCAGTAACAGTAACATCGGCTGGCCGCAGCAAGAGGGTGTTACTCTCACCAAATAAATCAAGAGTGGCTTGTGGCGAGGTGGTTGAAAGACCTAGACGATCTGTGTCGTAATCATAGGTTAAGTTGGTTTCTGAGGAGATGGTACTAGCACCGGTGAAGAAAGCCACCTGCTTATCTGCACCAGAACCGGTGATACCACCACCCAAGCCCACGCAGTTACCAGCGGTGAGACAAACGTCAGCGCTAGCGCCGGCAAAGCTAGGCAAAACGTAGGTTTTGTTGGCAGCGAGCGTGGCGACATCTAAAGTTCCGTAAAAGGCCGCGCCATCTGCACTACGAAGCTGCAGCTGCGAATCGGCATTGCTTAAAATAATGTCAAAGGCACCGGATTGATTCCAGTCGGTGGTGAGATTGCCGAGACTCACAGTTTCAGTGTAACCCTCTCCTGGCGTTCCGGATACAGAGATTCCGTTGCCGCTTGCGACATCGCCCACGAAATTACCGGTGGTATCAGCTCCTAGAGCCACGGCGTTGGCAGAGATAGTAAGGAC
>JBBDPN010000001.1:0-532215 GCA_040876265.1 Candidatus Woykeibacteriota bacterium | reverse complement strand
CCGGAAGGCTAGAAAAAGGTAGGAAAATAAGAGAAGCAGGATTCAAGACAGCAATTCACGCCTCACCGCATAAGACATCGGCTCATCGTGATTAACTTACTAACCAAATTTTGACCCTTAAGACCAGCTAGAATATAATCCAACCAATGCCCTTTGTAATTGGGCATTTATTATTGCGATTGAGAATGATTTATGAGCTTTCAGAGAAAATTTGAAGTTAGTTCGTTGTACTACGTTCCTATACTCGCTTTGAAGGAGGAAAATGGGAAGGTTCAAGAGGTTAAGACCAGCTGGGAAGAAGATTTTCTGCGAATAGGTTTTGAGCGTGATGATAAGGGTTTATGGATTCCTCCTAAAGATTTTTCTTTTAGTGATCTAAAATCTAGGGAAAAGGGCACTGTTAGACTGTCTAGCGACCCTATTAAGTGGCACAAAATTTATAAGTATTTTTCCCCTCCTCAAGTAAGCGGCGAAACCTCCCACGTTCTTATAAGAGTTTTATTTCGAGAATCTTTTAAATCTTACTATGGTAATTACGAGTTTAATTTATTAACAAAAATTTACCCTTCTCTATCACTGAAAAAGAAAGAAAGAGTTTACACAAAGGTCTTAAACACACCCTTAAATACGTTTGATGATTGGTTGGTGTTTCCCTTCAAACCCAGACCAATACTTCATTTAGGTTCTTCTGAGGCTGGTGAGGCTATACACACACTTATAGATACTAAAGGGAAACAAAGTATATTGAAAGACTATGCGGATAAATTTATTTCTGAAGAACTAACTTATTCAGACCTAGAGGTGTTGAAGGAACACTTTAGCGAAGATTATGGAATAGAAACCCCATATGAGGAAGTAAGGATAAATTCCGAATCAATAGAACAAAACGAGACTTACACATTTTTAAGCTGGGACGCCTTTTGGTTTTGGGAACTTTATGAGGATATTAAAAACCATTTTAATTTATCTAAATGTAAACTTTGTGGAAGCTATATTAAAGGACACAAAGATAAGTTATTTTGTGATAAAGAAGTAAATCTAAATTGTTGGAAAGAGCAACAAAAGATAAAAAAGAAAAAACAACGCAGTCGTCTCCAGCCTAAGAAAAGCTGAATTTGTCCCCCTAAACGTCCCCCAAAGATAGGGAAATCCTCGTTGTGATAGCCTCAAGTTAATAATGATTGAGACTGAACTAGATATGACGAGAAAATTTGTTTCCAAAAACTTATACTTCTGTTCTTATTTATGCACCCTCGAAGATGTTGAATTTCTAGGTACTTCTCGAAACAGTAGTGGTGAAGTGCTTTTCCATTTTAGTCCCAAAGCACTGGCAGAGAAAAAATCGTCGGAGTATTTCACCGGCAAAGCTGTTGTAGAACCTACAGAGTTTGTAGGAAAGGTTAATATGCTTCGTGATTTAATTTTTTCGGGAGGCGGAAAGTGATTATTTCAGAGGGGACAGAAACTACCGATAGTGTATATACCTTTGAGGAGATTGCCTCAGAACTTGAAAAATATCTGCCAAACACAACAACTGCACTGAAGGTAGTGCTCGCAACCGCTACAAGTGCAATTAGGGAAAATCGCGTACTGTTGTGGGTTTTGCTTGTTGGCTCACCTTCGTCAGGTAAAACAGATTTGGTTGAGCTTATTAAAAATTCAAAGTTTACTTATCACCTAGACAACTTGACTCTAAATTCATTCATCTCTGGTGAAAGGGACTCAAAAAAAGGCGACGCTAAGGTCTACGATTTACTCCCCGAACTAAATAAAAAATGTTTAGTCATCAAAGACTGGACTGTTATCTTTAGTCTTGACGAGAGAATGACCAAGAAAATCATTGGGGATCTGGTTGGTGCTTACGACAAAACTTTGAGTAAGTTCTCATCAAGACGGGGAATTATAACCTACAATGCAGAATTCTCTCAACTTGGATGTATAACCCCGGCTACTCTAAACAGACACGGAACTTATCTCAATATGATCGGGCCTCGTTTCCTTTCTTACTCCATTCCTGAACTTACCAAAGCTGATGAGGATATGTCTTTTGAAGCAATTTTTCGAAATGATGAGAGTCGGCGGGAAACAAAGAAAAAGCTCTCGGGGATGATTTGTACCTATCTAGACCAATTAAGTAGGCAAGATATCTCACAACTTAAGCCATTGAGTAAAGAAGTTAAGGACTACTTATCTGTAGCAGCTCGATTTGTGGCCCGTGCCAGAGGGATTCTAATCATTAAATCAGCCAGTTTTGAGAATGATGAGGGTAAGAATGTTACCTACTACGAGCTACAAGAGAGACAGATCGAACAACCTTGGAGAGCTGTCCAACAGCTTATGTTTTTGGCTCAATCATTGGCCATAGTTCTTGGTCACGAAGAAGTTGGTTCTGATGAGTTGGAAGTGGTAAAAGATGTTGTTGTTTCATCAATGCCAGCAGATCGTGCCCAAGCACTCAAAGTTCTTAAAGAAACCCCGGATCACGAACTAACCGCAAAACAGTTAGCAGATGATAAAGATTTTGGTAGATCAGATAAAACAGCTCGACGATTATTAGATGAACTAGCTTATCTGGAATTAGTAAAAAAAGAAAAGGGTGCTGTTGATCGAGTAGGAAAGCCAGCTTCAAACTACAGCTTAGATAATGAGTTCAAAGACTTTGTGGCACTACACCCTCGGGAGTTTCTGTCCCTAATTAAAACTGAACCTAAAGACGAATTACGGACAAACAATCCCGATAGTGTACCGCAAACTGAGAAAGAAGTGGACTTCAAGAAGTTAGATTCTGAAAGACTAAAGGTGTTACGCCGAAACGAGGAGCAGTGGTTCGACAACCCATCCTCAGATGTTACTGATAAGCAGTTCAAAGAAAAAAGCGAAAAGTTACAGTTAATCATTGATGAACTAGAAAGACGTAGTGTTGAAGAAGCGGTCGAGACTTTTAGCGGGAGTGAGTTATGAAGCGGTTAATTTTGGGTAGCAGGAAACGTCAGACTATCGAAGTCTTGGCGAACTCTGATAGTGTATGCAATGTCTGCTTGTCTCAAGACGTAGTTGATAATTTTAATCAGGTTGGGAGAAAGGGTTTTGCGAGACTGGCTTTATCAGCTCTTGAGGCTAGAAATCAAGCAAATAATAATATTGACAAGCAAGTTACTATGAAGAAGATTTAATCGATTTTATGTTAAAGAACCGAAATTAGAAATGATGGAAAATGGATTAAACAACCTAGTATTAGGGCAAAGTTTGCAACTACCTATTTTTAAGGTTGCTGCTTCTGTACGCACGAGTACGGGAGAAAAATCTCAAGCAGCAGAGGACAAAGCTAGCATTCCAGACCAGATAAATTGGGTTAAAAGTTGGTGTGAAGAAAGAGGAAGTGAGTTTGTAGGTGCATATGTTGATACCCTACCGGGGGATATTGAGTTTGACCAAAGACCAGATGGAGCAAGGCTTTTGGAGGATGCAAAATTCAAGATTTTTAATCTTGTGCTTTTTTACCATTCAAGCAGACTGGCTAGAGAACCTTGGATTGGACTTAAAACAATATCATTATTAGGGCGTTTAGGTGTTCAGGTATACATTAGGAATGCTCCTATGGAACCTGTTCCTCCAGATAAGTTTGTTTATGGTCAAAATGTTGGTTCTGAATATCTCAATGCCTTGTCTTTAGTTGGGGACAAACAGGAGAACGTCGCTCGAAGTGAAAGGGTGACAAGTGGGTTCAAGAACCTAGCACAAAGAGGTGTTTTAGTATTTGCCCCTTGTGGGTTAAAGAAATTTCCTAAAATAGAAATAATGCCTGATGGTAGGCAAAAATACACTTGGCATTTTGAAGCGGACAATAGTAAAGCATTAGTAGTTAAGAGAATTTTTGATGAGTATGTGGGTGGCAAGAGTCTGAGGAAACTCGCCCAAGGTTTGATTGAAAGTAATATACCCTCACCCGCTGGTAAAATAGGCTTGGAGAGTTGGCAGCCTCAAACCATTAAAAACATTCTTAGCGATCCCGCCTATATTGGTAAAACTAGATGGGGAAGAAAACTAGGTAGTAAGTACCGCCAAGGGAAAAGTATTGCGGGCAAACAGAAAAGAGTTTTATCCAGTTCAGAGAAATGGATTTTAGTACCGGCCACTAATGTCAAGGATAAAATTATTGACGAGAAAATCTTTAATCAAGTACAAGACAGGTTGAAGTTGCGGGGTAAAGTGGCTGGAAGGCAACTGGCTTCAGACTCTTTATTACTTGGTTTAGTATTCTGCGGGAACTGTGGGCGTAGGGCACACTGTAAGACTAGAAGGGCTAAGAAGCAGAATAACGAAGTCTACGTTCGTAGTGATTTTATTGATCAATCTTATTATCGTGGCAATAGCTGTAGGAGACATTTAATGTCAGCAGCGAAACTTGAACACGTAATCTTGGCAAGATTACAGTCACGTCTAAGAGAACTAAAAAAAGAAGATGTAGAGAAGGAAACTGCTTTGAGGGAAACTGCTGCCAAAGGTATGTTGGTTACATCATTAAATCAAGTAAAGAGACAACTTAAAAGTTATGATTCTAAGCAAACAAGATTGGTAGAGCTTTATACTGACGGTCTTATTTTAAAAGAGGACTTTACCAAACAAAAAGAGAAGTTAGATAATGAACAAACACTTTTAGTTCAAGAAGAGGCTAGATTGCAGGCTCTTATTAACGACCAAACCAAACGAACTAAAGCATTAAAAACTCTAAGACAGCTACTTGAGATGTTTACTACAACCATTGATTCAATGATAAGGAAGGAAATGATCCAAAGAATTATTGAAAGTATAGTTATCTATCAGGACAAGATAGAGATAGTTTACAAGTATGACTCTGAAGCTTCTGAGAGTCCTAATGTCAACCCTTGTCCGTGCGGGTTTCTGGGCGACTCTAGTAAGGAGTGTATTTGTGCTCCTGGGCAAATTGCTCGATATAAAAAAAGGCTTTCCGGTCCTATCCTAGATAGGATAGATTTGAACGTTGATGTTCCGGCAGTGAAAGTCGATAAATTAACTGGTGAGGCCTCCGGTGAAACTTCAGAAGCAATCAGAACCAGGGTGCAAAAAGCTAAGGAAATACAACTAGATCGTTTTAGTGGACTACCCATCTCAGGTAACAGTGAAATGGGACCAAAGGAGATTAAAGTATTTTGTAAGCTTTCAGTAGATTGTCTCAATCTTTTGAGAGCTGCCATTAGTAAGATGTATCTTTCGGCAAGAGCCTACCACAGAGTGTTAAAAGTTTCCCGAACTATAGCAGATCTTGAAACAGCTAAAGAAATCACCACTACCCACATTGCAGAAGCGCTACAGTACAGGAGTAAAGTTGAAGGGTAGCTGTCAAAACGAAAAACCCCCGATAAATATAAATTGATCAAGGGGTTTTTCGTTATGGTAAAAACTTACTAATTAGCCGCCAATCTTGAACATCTTAGTTCCGCAGACAGGGCATTGACCACGAAGCGCTTTTTTACCGTTCTTCATAGTAACTTGTTCTGGATTTGCAACTTCTCTCTTGTCGCGGCATTTTACACAATACATTGAAGCCATATTGATAGGTGATCAGCAACCAAACAGTTCTTGTTGATTTCTGATCGCTATTTTTCACCTCCTCTCAAGAAAAAAGTTCTATTCTGAAGCTAAATTTCAATTCCGAACCTACGTAGGAGCAGCTTAGCAAACTGAAGCCGCATTGTCAAGCTCAATCCAACCTCGATAACGATCGCTACCGACGAGAGTATAAGAATCGTCTTTAAATCACGTGCGATATAAGAGTAATCGTACCTAGCCTCTTTCGATCTAAGTATAGCGGGGGATGCGGGAGATTTTATTTTTATTTGGTCGATACTGTATTCTGTAGCCGGTGGTTTCTTTTCGCCTGCTCCCTTGGGCACAGGTCTTTTTTCTTGGTCAATCCTAATTTTCATCCGGCGAAGAGCCGCGGCCATTTTCTGCTCTTTTGTTTTCTTTGGCATATCAGCAGATATGCTATCACAACCTTAAAGCTCAAGCAAACAAAATATTACTTGACGATCCTAAAAAAAATATGTATCTTGTTGGGTAGTAGATTTGTTCAATTTGCGCACGGGTGTACTAGATGCAAAAGTTTAAATCCCTATCTGTCCGTCTGAAAATATTGGTCCTGGCTCTTTTAACTATCTACGTTGGGGTTTGGTGGCTAGTTGGCTACGCAGTAGGGAAAAAGATCGCTGAAGGCGAGTTAAAGACCCCACTGGGCTCTTTAATAAATGAGGATATTGTGCCAAAGTTGGCAGATTTTCCACACCCTATCAATGGTGTGTGGTATACCCAGGCGGAAGCGAAGATCTGGAAAAACCGTCTACCGCTAGGGGTGATTATCGAAAATCACGCTGATTCTCGTCCCCAAACTGGTTTGTCAAGAGCTGAAGTAGTGTATGAAGTTCTAGCAGAGGGAGGAATTACGAGATTTTTAGCGGTGTTTCTATCACAGGAAGCTGATCTAGGGCCAGTCAGAAGTAACCGTCCGTATTTTCTAGATTGGATAAGCGAATACTCGGCGGGTTACGCCCATGTTGGTGGAAGTCCGTTGGCGCAGTCTCTGGTTAAAAAATACAAAATAAAGGACTTAGATCAATTTTTTCTTGGCGCGCCAACATATCAAAGAGTAAGTAACCGATTTGCTCCCCACAATGTGTACACGGCAACAAAAAAGCTAAGAGGTGCTGCTGCCACAAGAGGATACAAGGGACCAATAAAGATATCCTCATGGTCTTTTGTAGATGAGGAAGCAAAGCCTGAGATGCGGGCCAAAAAGTTTACCCTCAACTTGGGGTTTCTTGGCACCTTTGGTTATGACGTCCGGTGGGGGTACCAGCCCAGGAGTAATAATTATTTAAGATTTAACGGTAACGCAAAACATATTGATGCAGCAACTAAAAAACAACTTTCGACAAAAAATATCATCGTCCAGTACGTAACCATAAAACCCGAAGGGTCTGGACACGGCCGGATTTTACAAGAGACGATTGGATCAGGGAAGGCGATAGTATTTAGGGATGGCAAAGCAGTTAGCGGAGCATGGAAAAAGAAAAGTAGAACAGAGCGGACCCGTTTTTTTGATAAAAAAGGGAAAGAGGTTTCGTTAAATCGTGGTAATATTTGGGTTGAAGTAGTACCGGTTGGTTCACCGGTTACCTATAAGTAAAAATCTACAAATTACAAAAACTCCTGCCCGGTAAGGAGGTCAAAATGGACAATCTAAACCAAACTGCGAAGGAGCTTCGACCATTGCTTGTTTCAAAAACACGGGCAAAGCTCTTGGCCGTCTTTTTGAACAACCCAGGCAAAATTTTTTACGTTCGCGAGCTGGTAAGAGCAGTGAATGAGCAGATAAACGCCGTCCGAGCAGAACTATCTAGGATGGAAAAAGCAGGTATGCTTGGTAGCGAAAACCGGGCAAACAGAAAATTTTATGGGTTTAAGAAAGAATACATATTTAGACCCGAGCTCTCAGAAATTATCGCTAAAGCTAGTGGTCTTGGCGCCGATATAATTGGGGAAAGAAATAAGCTAGGGAAAATAAAGTTCGCTACGCTTAGTTCGACTTATATCCTTAGACGCCCAGTCGGACCAAGTGATGTTGATATACTAGTTGTCGGCAACGTAGTTTTGCCGCAGCTTACTGCTTTGGTAAAAAGGGCCGAGGACACAGTCGGTAGAGAAATAAACTACACCGTGATGAGCGAAGATGAGTTTACGTTCAGGAAAAGAAGAAGGGATCCCTTTGTAACGAATGTTTTGGAAAAAATCGGCGTGGTATTGGTTGGAGACGAAGAAGTACTCCGCAACTAGCAGAAGCGTATGTTCAAAAACCCAAGAGTCATCTTACTGCTTATTATTGCCTTGACTTTAACTGCTTTGGCTATTGATTGGCCAAGGACACCAGTTAAATTTTCCCTGGGCTCAATAAAAATTGATACCATAATATCCAGCCCGAAAATTGACTGGGAACTGTTTGGCGTTTCCTTCAAGAGAGATCTTGATGTTAAATTGGGGTTGGACTTGAAAGGAGGTACCAGCCTTATTCTAAAAGCCGACGTTTCAAATATTCCAGAAGGAGAAAGGGATCAGGCTCTTGAAGCTGCCAAAGAGGTCATTAGTAGAAGGGTGGATGCATTTGGAGTGGCCGAACCAATCGTCCAAACTTCAAAAGTGGGTGCAGATTATCGAGTAATTGTAGAGCTACCAGGTGTGACAAATGTAGAAGAGGCAAAAAATCTGGTTGGTCAGACAGCAAAGTTGGAATTCCGTGAATTTAAGGACCCAAACCCACAACCAGGTACGATTCCTATGCTTGAAAACACGAAATCTACTGGAGTAGGTGGGCAAGATTTAAAAGCGGCCAATCCAGATTTTCAATCGGATCAATCCACCGGGCAACCAACCACTCCGGTGGTAAGCTTTAAACTTACAAATGAAGGCGGGAAAAAATTCAGTGAAGTAACAAAGAGGCTGATTGGTAAACCCCTAGTGGTGTTTTTGGATGATCAACCTATTTCAGCACCAGTTGTCCAAAGCGAGATTGGTCAAGAAGGGGTGATCACCGGTGTCACCAGCGACGAAGCAAAAAGACTATCAATCCAACTTTCGGCTGGTGCTCTGCCAGTGGAAAAAATCGATATCATTTCCGAGCGTTCCATTGGCCCTACTCTTGGGAGAGCCTCCATAAACAGCAGTCTCCTCGCAGGGGTTATCGGTATTTTGATTGTGGCTCTTTTCATGCTCATTTATTACAAAATTCCCGGTGTCTTGGCTGATGTTGCCCTTTTCCTATACGCGATTTTTGTCTTGGCGGTATTTAAGATCATCCCAATCACGCTTACCTTAGCTGGTATTGCCGGTTTCATACTCTCTATCGGTATGGCGGTAGATGCCAATATTTTGATTTTTGAAAGAATGAAGGAGGAACTTAGGGCTGGTCGAAGTAGGCTAGAGGCGGTTGAGATCGGTTTCACTCGGGCCTGGAGTTCCATCCGAGACTCAAACGTCTCTTCACTGATCACCGCTGCAATTTTGTTCTGGTTTGGGACCGGCGCAATAAAAGGTTTTGCAGTTGCTTTGGCGGTGGGAATTTTAGTCTCGATGTTCACCGCGATTACAGTTACTCGTAATCTCTTAAGAGTGGCTTACGGCAGGACAGTATGATGGGTGCCTTTTTAGAGAGAAAGAAAATAATTGGGAGTAAGCATTTTCGCAGATTATCTAAAAAATTAGAAAAGCGAAGATCGCTGGTTTTATCCGAACTTACCGAAAAACATAAGGAGGCGGTAGATTGGGCCAAGAAAAAAGGAATAAAACCTCAAGAGCTCGCTCAAAAAAGCGCGAGGGGTCTGGCAACCGGAATTGCAACCGGGGCAATGGTGTTTTCCGCTGGTATCGCTCCAAACGCGGAGTTACCAAATAAGAAAGCAACCGATAAGGAAATAAGCAGAGAAAAGGAAGGACCAATAGAGACAGGAATAAGAGCGAGAAAAGATATTACAGGTGAGGTGAGGAAAGCCCTTTTAGGCGCAAATTCATTCAATGAAAAGGAATTGGAAAAAAGATTGAGTGACCTTTTAAAGATACCGGTGAAGGCTGAAATTGACGGAATAAGGCTCAATACTTACTACGGTACCATGGGTTATGAGTCTCATTTAACGCGGTACCCAGGGGACAATTTGGGTTCTCACTTTCACTCGCAGGTGGAATATAGCCGGTATGCAAATGCCGGGATGGCTGGTGGACATGGCGCATGGGGTTATATCGCCTCAAGTAGAGAAGCTATGAGCGCCAAAGACGTAGAGCGAGAAAAATATTATTTAGTCGCGCAAACTTTTCTTTCGCCAAATTGGGGATCGCCTTCCGTAAAGAAGTGGTTTAGACACCGAAAAATGGTAGTGGTGAACCCAGCAAACGGAAGAGTAGCGGTAGGGGTTTTGGAAGATGCTGGCCCTGAAGTTTCTACCGGTCGGCAATTTGGAGGCTCTCCCGAAATCTATGAAGAGCTTGACCTGCGCAAGACTAGTCCACACGTGCTAATGTTTTTTATTGAAGACCCTAAGGATAAGATACCACTTGGGAGGTACGGTATATGAGTATTTTAGTTGAAGCGTATTTTAAAAAGGACAGAATAATTTTGGAGCTAGATACCTTAGAAGTTCACAGTGAAGAAAAAGAAAAATTACTGAAAGTAGTTGACGAAATTGCGCAGCTTCGGCTATTGGACGCTGCTTTGGAGAAACTTGAAGAAAAAGATAAACAACTTTTTCTGGAACAGTTGCAGGGTGGGTCAGCGCAAATGGCTGCCCAGATTTTAAGGGAAGGAATAGAAAATGTTGAGGAGATTTTGCTGGAACGGGCTAAGGTCTTAGAAGAAGAAATTTTGGTGGATATAAGGAGCTTAAAAGGGACAACAAATGACTGACATAATGAGTAAGAAAAAGTGGTATTTTATTTTTTCAGGAGCGGTTTTGGTACCCGGAATTATCGCTCTGGTTTTGTGGGGATTAAATCTTGGAGTGGATTTTACAGGCGGTAGCTTGGTTGAACTTTCTTTTGAAAAGGAAGTTGATAGAACTTTTCTAACGTCTGCCATCGAGAAGAAAAATATTGATGTGACCTCTGTAGCTGCAACAGGCATGAACTCCTACATAATCAGAACTAAACCACTAAATGACGAGCAAAGAAATACTTTAGTTAAGGCAGCCAAAAGTGAATTCGGTAGCGCCAAGGAACTTAGTCACGAGACAATTGGTCCTACTATCGGTGCCGAGCTCCTCCGTAAAGCCTTTATCGCTTTGGTTGTGGCAGCGGTGGCGATTGTTTTGTACATCGCTTTGGCGTTTCGATCGGTGCCAAAGCCAGCCTCAGCGTGGCGATTTGGAATAAGTGCCATCGTCGCTCTACTTCACGATACTTTAATAGTGGTGGGCGTGTTTGCAATTCTTGGGCACTTCCTAGCGGTTGAAGTAGACGCCTTTTTTGTTACTGCGCTGCTGACGATAATTGGTTTTTCGGTGCACGACACTATAGTAGTTTTCGATAGAGTGCGGGAAAATCTGAATAACAACGTTGGGACAAATTTTGCTGATACAGTAAATCACTCAATCATGCAAACGCTTGCTAGGTCCTTGAACACCTCAATTACAGTAGTTTTTGTGCTGCTTGCAGTGCTACTCTTTGGTGGCGCGAGCTTGCGTTGGTTTATTGTCGCGCTTCTTATCGGAATAATTTCTGGTACCTACTCTTCTATTTTTAACGCTGCCCCTCTGCTTGTTGCCTGGCAAGAATGGAGCGAAAAGCGTAAGGCATAGTTGATATAATAAAGTAGATGAGGCCGGTTTTCTTACTATCGTTTCTACTACTTTTTCTTTTTTCTCCCACGCAAATCTCTGCTCAGGAAAATTGGATAATAAAGCGTTTCGACAGTGAGATTAGAATTTTGGAAAGTGGTGAAATTTTGGTAGTCGAGACAATAGATGTAGATTTTGGCACTCTGCAAAAACACGGTATTTTCCGCGATCTACCGGTTGTTTACACTCTTGATAGTGGCGATAAGCGATATACAGAAGTTACTGTGGAGCAAGTTTCAGTTGGTAACACCTCTATTCCTTACGAGACAACCCGTTCAGGAGATTTTCTCCAGTTAAAAATTGGTGATCCAGGCAGAACCATTAGTGGTACGCAGTCTTACCGCTTACAATATACGGTGGTTGGAGTGTTAAATTCTTTTGAAGAACACGACGAGCTTTTTTGGAACGTAACGGGAAATGGTTGGCCCGTACGAATTGAAAAAGCGAGGGCCAACGTTACGTTACCAAAAGAAGGAATTACTCAAATTACTTGTTTTGAAGGCGTTTTTGGTTCTAGAGAAAACTGCGAGCCAGAGCAAATTAATGCGAAAGAAGTAAGTTTTTCCTCCGCGAACCTAGATGTCAGTGAGGGCTTGACCATCGTTGTCGGCTACGAGAATGGGATGGTACCGATTATCCAGGTACCGGCCCCGAAAACTATTTTTAATGATCTATTCACCCGTGCAAACTTAGTTGTATTCGCATTGGTGACTTTACTTGGAGTCGGCGGAGTATTTTGGTTATGGCTCTCCCGTGGGAGAGATTATTGGTTTAGGAAAAGGTTCATTGACGATCCAAAAGCAAAACACGAAGTACGCCCGGTCGGTGCTCACGAAACAATAGTAGTGGAATACTCACCACCTGAAAACTTGCGTCCAGCTCAGATCGGCACGTTGATGGATGAGCGGGCAGATACGCTAGATGTGACGGCGACCATAGTTGATTTGGCCCAAAGAGGCTTTCTAAAAATAGCAGAAGAACCAAAAAAATGGATTTTTGGAAAGACTGATTACGTTTTATCTAAACAGGAAAAAGATGAATCGCAGCTTTTACCTTACGAAAAGGAACTCTTGAACAGGCTTTTTGATGAAGGGGAGATAATTAAAATTTCAAAACTAAAAACTAAATTCTACGAAGATTTGGCTGCTGTAAAGGAAAAATTATATGGTCAGATAATCAACGATAAGTTCTTTTATGAAAATCCGGAGAACGTGCGGAAAAAATATTTATTTTCCGGTATCGGTATCGATGTGGCCGGTGGCATGGTGATTTGGCTTGGATTTATTTCTTCAATTGCGCTGCTGATTGCGGCTGGAGCCGGGTTGATAATTTCCGGAGCAGTGCTTGTTATCCTTTCCCAAACTATGCCTAGGAGAACTGCCCACGGTCGAGAGATGTACCGGCGGGTGAGGGGTTACGAACTTTTTATTAAGACAGCTGAAAAATACCGGCAGCGCTTTTTTGAAAAGAAAAATTTGTTCAACGAGGTTCTGCCTTACGCAATTGTTTTTGGACTGACGGAAAAATTTGCCAAAGCTTTTAAGGAAATGGGAATTGAGCCAGCGCAGCCAACTTGGTACACAAGTACAGCTCCTTTCAATGCTGCAGTATTTGGTAGCAGTATCGCGAGCTTTTCGGATTCTCTTTCTTCCGCAATCGCATCGGCGCCAAGTAGCAGTGGTTTCAGCGGCGGTGGTGGATTTTCCGGTGGTGGTTTTGGCGGAGGAGGCGGTGGTAGTTGGTAAAAAGGACCGCAGCTTAGGGCGAGGAAAGCTGCGGTCAGGGGCGGGATTGTGCTATTGAGCGGGTAGGAAGGCTGGCTCGACTTCAGGGTTCAGATTCGCGTAGTCGCCGTAGTTCTCCGGAATGGTGAACCCTGCGTCCTTGGCAGCGTCGCGGGCGTCGTAGAAGTCTTGTTTGCACTGCTCGATGAGCGTTCGTAACTTCTCGGAGGCAGCCATCCAGAACTTTGCTCCCTGAGCCGTCTTGGCCTTTGCCGGTATGACCATACCCTCTTCCACCTCGTACAGCTCACCCAAGGTCTCAGCCAGCCCCTTCAGCCAGCGTGTTACCTGAGGGTAGAGGATTTGGCGTTGGACGGGGCTCCTGGGAGGCGACGTTCCGAAGTGCTTACGGAAGTTTGCCTCGTTCCTCAACTGAAGCTCCCGCTGCTTGTTTTCGCGGCGGCGGCGCTCCGTACTGGCTTCGATCTGATCAAGCCAGTTTCTGGCCATGTCCTTACACTGGTCCTCACGCGCGATGTAGAGAACCAGAAGGATGATCGCTATGATAAGGATGATAGTGACCAAGTGTGTCTCCTTCCTTCCAGAATTTGCTTCTCCCGTTCGTTGGGTGCTTCACAAGTTCCAGAATAAGCCGTTCGATGGCAAAAGCTCGACCTGCGTTCGTTACAAGTCAGCTTTTAGGATCTCGCCCCGCACGAATTATACCACAAGGGCTGTTTATTTATGATAAAATTTCATCTCTGTGGAACAAAAACTTGAGGAAATTAAGAAAAGGTTTGGTGGGAAGCTGATTGGAAATAAAAAGATGCAGCGGCTCGTTGCTGAAACCCTATTGAAATTACCGCCAGACGTAATCGATTTTGTAACCGAAAACGTTTGGTTTGTAAGTTCTTTTGAAGATTCCTGGGGATTTGTTCTGGATAGTAAGGATCTGGGAAATAAACACGTTATATTTTTCGGTGACGAGCTTTTTGAGCAAGACAACTACGCCCAAGCCTACACAGTAGCCCACGAGATCGGCCACGTGGTTCTCGGTCACCGCAACGCTTTTCTCGCACCGCAAAGCAGACAAGAAACCGAAAAACAAGAAGCCGAAGCCCACAAATTCGTGCTCAGGTGTATCAAGAAATAAATACCAAGCTTGCAGATAGTCGTTAGAAACTATAATATTTCTTACGTGATTATTACAAAAACTGCGCCTTTTACCAAGGAGGAGATAAAAAGGGCTTCTGAGAAATTTGAAACTTACATAAAAACAGTGATCGATATAGAAAAAAAGATTTGTTCTGCTGGAGCCGATCGCCACTTCGAATCAGAACAAATTTTATTAAAAGATGGGTCGAAACAAAAAGATATATGGGGTGGGGGCGTTGATTTGGAGACAGAAGAAATTGATTTCAACGCCTTTATTAACATTCGTCCAAACGATAATAACACCAGTAACGAGATTCAAAATGCTAAAATAAGGGATAAATACAAAAAACTTACCGAGTATTTTTTTAAGGAGGTTTTGTGACACAAAACAAAATAGCTCTTTCATCCTTGGTGATGGATTTGAAAAGAGTGGCGCTTGGTTACTATAAAGGCTCAGAAAAAATGGCTAAGCGTTTTGCATATGAAGCACTGAAAAGAAGAGAAGAAATCGATGAGGCGTCGCCTTATATAAGGAAAATACTTGGTAAACTTCCCGAAATTTTATCTCAAGAAGACAAGATGAAACTGGCCGAAGACGCTCTGACATACAGCGTTATAATCCAAAACTATACTTTAAAAAATCTCAGATCTTAGATCTTAGAGGACATAGAACAGTCTTCCGGGCTGAACCCATTCGTCTGCTTACGGCGGATGGGTTCAATCTTCTTTTTGATTTTAATTTGTGAATTTAGAAATAGGTAGAGATTTTGGCGTTCTTTTTTACCTCGTCGAACCAACTAGCAAATTTTTCATTGAGCTTTTGCGATTTGAGAGTATCTTTTATTTGCGCATCAGTGGAGCCTTTCGCCAGATCTTTATTTTGCTTTTTATAATCAGCTACTTCCTTATCGGTCACGGCGATTTTATCGGCGAGCAATTTCTCAACCACAATTTGTAGTTCTATCTGCCCCTTTATCTCTTCGATGCTTGTCCCATTTTGCTGCACTGCTGCTTCAAAGGCTTCTTTACCACCAAACTGATCCTCCAATTTTTTTATTCGCTCTTCCACGTCTTTATCGCTGGAAGTCAAGTTCTTTTTCGCTGCTTCTTGTTTGATAAGAGATTCTCTGACGAGGCTTTCCCAAACTTCGTCGCCGCTGTTTTTCGCCAGTTTTGCGTAAAACGTAGGTGTGGCAACAAAGCGGCCATTTATAGTACCGGCCAGAAATATTCCTTTGTTAAAAATGAACAAGACGGCTAAAAATATGATTACTAAGAGAACCGTGGTTCCTAATGTGTAGGCAGATGGATTTCTGTTCCACCTTCCTTTAAAATCTTTTCTCCAAGCGGAAAAAAAGGAAGGACTGGAAGTATTTTTTGAGGCAGGCTGTTTCCTGGTTGTTTTCCTTTGTGTTGCCATGGTTTTCTAGTAGGTCCTTAGTCGAAAGGTTACTGACGTACATTATATAGTAGTAAAAAAATTTATCAAGAGATAAAAAAAATAAGACGATTACTATGTTACAATTTCAATATGAGTATAAGCCAGTTTTTTCAACTTTTTATTCTGGCTCTCCCAATTGTATTGGTGATCGATCTGGTGTGGATCGGTATCTTTGCCAAAAATTTCTACAAGAAGCATTTGAAGGAAATAGCTCGAATGGAGGGGGATACTATGAAGCCAAATTGGGCTGCTTCGGTTCTTGTCTACTTGGTCATGATATCTGCCTTTATCCTTTTCGTTCTACCAAAAATTCCTACTGACGGTAATTTTCTGCAAGCAATTTTCTGGGGTTCGGTCTTTGGACTAAGTTTTTCTGGGGTTTACAATCTTACAAATTACGCCCTTTTTGCAAAGTATCCTTTAAAGGTGGTAGTGGTTGACATGACCTGGGCGTTTTTCTTTTCGGGCGCAATCGGGCTGATAATTTGGAATTTAAATAATTTCCTAAGTTAAAAATTTTAAAAGTTAACAAAAATTAAAATTTCCTGAAAATTAACCCCAGATTTTCTAATAGGCCAAAAAGAACCGAAAAAATTTTTACCGCTTTTCTAAATATGGTATAATATATATAACTCGTGCGCCAGAAATGGCGCTTTTTTATTCCCAAAATTTCCATCAAGTCAAAACTTTCAATTGTGTTAGAATTTTAGGATATGGTTCAAAAGAAATGGGTACTCCTAGAAAAAAATGGTAAAGACTTAAAAAATATTTTGCTGGCCAACCGAAATATTAAAGACCACGATTCTTTTTTTAACCCACACCTGTACAAATTAACTTCCGCGAATAAATTATTTCCCGATTTAGATATAGCCGTCGAAAGAATAAAAAAAGCGATTAAGGAGAAAGAACTTATATATATTTATGGGGATTTTGATGTGGACGGTATCACCGCAGCGGCAATTCTCTGGGAAACAATCGATTTTCTTGACGGGAAAGTACTTCCTTATATCCCACATCGGCAAAAAGAAGGTTACGGTATTCACGTGGCAGCTTTGGAAAAACTGGCGAAAGAGGGAGCAAAAGTAGTAATCAGTGTGGATTGTGGAATTACCGCGACGGCCGAGGCGAAAATTGCTAAAAAGCTCGGTATCAGCTTGATCATTACTGATCACCATATGATCCAAGACGGAACACCTCAGCCTTTTGCATTGCTACATACAGAGAAGCTAGCTGGGTCTGGTGTAGCTTTTATGCTAGCTAAAGCACTGCTAGAGAGTTTTTCAAAAGATACTGATGAGCAGCTTTACAAAAACTTGGAGCTGGCTGCAATTGGAACGCTGGCCGATATGGTGCTACTTACGGGTGATAACCGAATAATTGCTGCAAACGGGTTAGCGAGGTTGGGTAAAAGTGATCGAGTAGGTCTAAGAGCACTTTACAACGAAGCTGCTATAAATAAAAAAATTGAAACCTACGAGGTGGGGTTTATCATCTCACCCCGGCTCAATGCAGCTGGCCGGATGGAGAACGCTCTTGACTCGTTGAGACTTCTACTAACAAGAGATAAGAGTAGAGCGGCGCGGCTTGCTGCCAAGCTATCACAGACAAATAGAGAAAGACAAGAAGCGACGACGGGTGCTTTGACACACGCGAGAGAAACTGTAAATGGTAATGGAGCCGGGAAAATCATCATTGTTCATCACGAGAGTTACAACCAAGGTGTAGTGGGCTTGGTCGCTGGAAGACTCGCCGATGAATTTTATAGACCGGCCATAGCGATAAGTGAAACAAGGACGCTCAGTAAAGGTAGCGGTCGAAGTGTAGGTGTGTTTAACATAACGGAAGCAATAAAGGCTGCCGAAAAATATTTAGACTCTGCCGGTGGGCATCCTATGGCGGCTGGTTTTTCAATTCAAACAGATAAGATACCTCGTTTTAAAGAAGCGCTTTACAAATACGCAGAGAAAAACTTGACTGCAGATGCGCTTACCCCCAATTTAAAAATAGACACGATGCTACGTAGTGAACTAATAAACCAAGATACGTGGGACATGATCCGCGAGTTTGAGCCTTTTGGAATTGGCAACCCCGAAGCTGTATTTCAGACAAATGGTCTTGAAGTTGTGGGTGTTAGGAGACTGGGTAAAGACGGAAAACATCTGCGTTTGGTTTTGAAATCTGCCGACAATAATATTTTTAATGCGATTGGGTTTGGCCTTGGTGAGCGTAGCGTAAAAGATAAAGAAAGAATTGATATAGTTTACAATTTGAGAGAAAACACTTGGCAAGGTAATAAAAAGATTGAAATGAGGATAAAAGATTTCAGACCCTCAGAAAGGAAAGAGGCGACGCGTCGGGGTTGAATCCGATTTTATCGCGCCGCCTCAGAGTGTCTAGCAGTCTAAGGAGTTAGTGCCTCGTTTCCGCCGGGGAGCTGAGGAATTCCCAGTTCTGGATCGCTCCCGGTATGAAGATTGAGACCTCTGGTGGTAGGCCGGAATTCTCTAGAATCCCGCGCTCCTGATTGACATTCAGAAGGAAGCTCTTGTAGCGGGCTTGCCCGTAGAAGAGTATTGCGATTCCTTCGAGAGTGTCGCCGTGGCGGGGATAGTACCAGCCGTCCATTGACTGCTCTGCTGCCGGTGGTCCGTTTGGGCTCACCCTTTCGTTCGCATCGCGGATCAGTACCACGAGTACGACCAAGGTAAGGATCAACACAGAAACGGCCACTAGCCGTTGAATAAGAACAAGCATCGCGCTCCCTCCAGTGAGATGGGTGGTTGCGTTGCCTCCCCAACGCTCGTTCAATACCCCATAGTATAGCACAATCCAAACCCAAAGTCAACGTACAGGCGTCCAAATTTGAGGCTAAATCGCGGCTAGACAAGCAGCTGGTTCTAGCGTAAAATAGCTTCGATGGAACGGGATTTAATAAGCGATTCAGCAAAAAAAGTAGAAAAAAAAGTTGTTCTTTACGGATTTATAAATACACGACGGGACCATGGAAAAATCATTTTTCTTGATCTCCGCGACGCCACCGGAGCCGTTCAAGTAGTGGCTACTCCCAAACAACAAGAAGCTTACAAGACCGCAACGACTTTGGGTTCAGAGGATGTTGTTAAAATAGTCGGAAAAGTAAACAGCCGGCCAAAAGAAAATGTAAATCCAGAAATTACAACTGGGGAAATAGAAGTAGCGGCTGAAAAAATTGAATTGATCAGTAAAGCGGCTGAGCTTCCCATTCCAATTGGGGATGAGGGCTACGAAATAGATGAAGCAGTCCGTTTCAAGAACCGTCATATTGATTTGCGCCGAGAGCGGCTCCAAAAAAATCTAAAGCTTCGTCACAAAATCACAAAGCTAGTCCGAGAATTTTTGGACAGGGCAGGCTTTACTGAAATAGAAACGCCCTATCTCTCGAAATCAACGCCCGAAGGCGCCCGGGATTTTTTGGTCCCCTCCCGGTTGCAAAAAGGAAAATTTTACGCTCTGGCGCAATCTCCCCAGCAGTATAAGCAACTCCTTATGATTGCCGGTTTTGAACGCTATTATCAGATCGCCCGCGCCTTCCGCGACGAGGATCTACGGGCAGATAGGCAGTTTGAACACACCCAAATAGATATTGAAATGGCTTTTGTTGATCGGGAAGACGTAATGGGGCTGGTTGAGAAAATGATTATTTTCGTAGCAGAAGGTTGTAAAAGAAAAATTGATAAGACACCGTTTCCGACACTTTCCTACCAAGAAGCAAAAAGTAAATACGACACAGATCGACCAAACCTTGCAAAAAATAAAGATAAACTGCATTTTTTGTGGGTAAAAGATTTTCCTTTGTTTGAAAAGACTCCCGAGGGCGGATTTACTTTTGCGCATAATCCGTTTGCTTCTCCAAACCCGGAGTACATAGAAGAACTAAAAAATAAGAAGAATCTTGAGGATCTTCAGTCGCTGCAATACGATCTAGTGTGTAACGGAGAGGAGGTAGGGGGTGGAAGTATCCGCATTGTGGATCCCGCGATACAAAGGAAAGTGTTTGAAGTCATGGGTTATACAGAAGCAGAAATCGAAAAAGAATTTGGGCACCTTTTGGACGCCTATCGATATGGGGCACCTCTCCATGGGGGAATAGCGTTGGGATTGGATCGGCTGGTTAGCTTGATCGCTGGAGAAGATAATATCAGGGAAGTTATTGCTTTCCCGGTGACTAGTAGAGGACAGACGAGTGTAATGAGTGCACCAAGCGAGGTCGCGGCTGATCAGCTCAAGGAGCTTGGTCTGAAGACTGTCCCGCAGCAGGAGTAGAAAGATAATCAGAATTGATAGCTGGCACAAACGCCTGAACTTTTACCTCCCCAGCATTTGTTTCCCCGGTACCAGAAAACACCCAAATTGGTTGTAGGTACGGTTGGAAAAACCTCGATTCCCAGTAAGAGAGGGAAACGCTAGTAATCTTTACAGTTCCAAATTCGCCAATACTTCTGCTAAAAGCCTTGCCTTCTTTAACTTCTTCCCAAGCCTGGGTGCTAGTTTTTATTGGATAAGGAGCACCAGCTGTATCTATTGGTGAGAAGTAAAAATCAAATTCCAAAATGTCATTTCCGCCACGGGCGAATAATATTCTAATTGGGGCATCACCGCTACTCAGTATTTTACTAACTTGCCTGAAAAACCCGATTTCAACAGCATTTGCCTCTTCTTCACTTGTCTGGGCACGGCCTTCAGGGGAGAGATCATAATAGGTAACGATGGAATTTTTATCATTAATATTTTTATTTTCCAAGGTCAGCTTCAGTTTCTCGAAAAGTTCTTTTGCCTTTTCTATTGCTGATTCTTTATTCAGAGACGCCTTTGCCTCGTACAAGCTTTGATTTTTTGAAATGTCGAACCGATACGTAAAGTGGCTAGCCCCAGTACCCAGCTCTAAAATCTCTGTACCTGATCTCCGGTTCCATGTAGTGAGACCATCTGTCTCCGTCTTTTCGGACCCCTTAAGGCCAAAAGCTGAAGTTAACCGTTCTAACTCCTCCTCGTTAAACTTTGCGTTTTGGCTCATTTCGAACACCTCAACCTTTTCAAGTGCCTTTGGTAAATTAGCTTCTATCTCGTATTGTTTTGATTTAAAATTGTTGAGGGTTTTGGTGAAAATTGGTTGACCCAAAATGCCAAAAGCAGCATCAGCGCCTCGAGGCTTGAAGACACTAGAGCTGACAGAGGAAATAATAATCCAACCGAACAAAAGTACGATAAATATGAAAGCCGCACCAACGGCCCATTTCAGAGCCGAGCGTACCCAGAGAGAAAGTTCGGCCAAGCTCATAATTTTAGTATAGAGTCTTAAAAGCCGTTAGGCAAGGTAAGCTGCGGGCACAATAAGATACTAGCTACGTGTACGTTTGGTTGTTATAATTTGATTTATGATCAAGACACGTATTGCGCCCTCCCCAACTGGAGACCCCCACATCGGTACCGCCTACAGCGCCTTGTTCAACTACGCATTTGCAAAGAAAAATAAGGGAAGATTTATACTTCGGATTGAAGACACTGATAGAACTCGACTTGTCCAAGAGTCCGAGCAAAAAATAATCGACTCCTTAAATTGGTTGGGTATTAAATGGGACGAGGGGCCATTTAAACAGTCGCAGCGGTTACACCTGTACCAAAAGGAGGGAGAAAAACTGGTAAAGACGGGAGCAGCTTATTATTGCGATTGTTCCCCAGAAAGGTTAGATAAGGTAAGAAAGCAGCAGCGGGCAGAAGGAGACGTACCAAGATATGATAAAAAATGCCGCCACAACCCAGCGAAAAACTTGAAAAAAGGAAGCTTTGTCATTAGATTGAAGGTTCCCGAAGAAGGGGAGACGAGCTTCGAAGATCTTAGCCGCGGAAAAATCAGCTTCAAAAACAAAGATATTGACGATGCTGTACTTCTAAAATCTGATAGTTGGCCCACCTACCACCTTGCCGTGGTAGTTGATGATAGCGATATGGGGGTTAGCCACGTGATCAGAGCTGAAGAGTGGCTCTCCTCCACACCAAAGCATGTTTTGATCTATAACGCTTTTCAAAAAAAACTACCCGTCTACGCCCATCTGCCCCTGTTGCGTAACCCAGATAGAAGTAAAATTTCGAAGAGGAAAAACCCGGTTTCACTCTCTTGGTACAAAAATCAAGGTTACTTACCAGAGGCGTTGCTAAACTACTTAAGCCTAATGGGGTGGTCGATGCCTGACGGTCGGGAAAAATTTAATTTGCGAGAATTTATAGATGATTTTGATTTTAGCAGAGTTGATCCGGCCGGTCCTGTTTTTGATCTTAAAAAACTCGAGTGGCTAAATGGCGAATGGATCCGGGGCTTGGAAAATAGAAAACTGGTAGACGCACTTCTTGAATATACAAAAATAGACGAGAAGCAAATTAGCAAAGTCCTGCCTTTAGTAAGGGAAAGACTTAAGATCTTATCGGAGTTTGACAATCTTACTAGTTACTTTTTTAGTGAACCCGCTGTAGAAAAAGCAGAAATCGTTCCAAGGACAAAAACACCGACTGAAACCAAGGATGTGCTTAAAGAGATTGGAGAGACCTTGTCCGAAATAGGCCGTTGGAGTAAAGGAGATATTGAGAAAGCTCTATTATCAAAGCCGCAAGAAACTGGTTGGTCCAAGACCGAGTTGTTCCAGACCATTCGTTATATCGAAACTGGAAGTAGAGCTACTCCTCCTCTGTTCGATACATTGGAGGTTATTGGAAAAGAAAAGAGTTTAGAGAGGATACAGAAAGCAATCAGATTGCTTAACCAATAGTAACACTTTTGCTACAATACAGTTAATGGATAATCTGCCCAAAGAAGGTATACTGGGATCCTTCCTAATTGCAGGGCAACTCGAAAGTCCTGATAAATACAGACGATTTGAACATCTCTCAGAGATTTTTACCTGGTTAGCGGTAATAATTGGCTTGCTAATAATCCAACTTCCCTTTGGCGAGAGTTTAAACCGAGATACGATCTATATACTAGCCGCTGCTGTGGGTGTGTTTACAACTGTATGGTATCACCTCTTGCCCAAAAGATTCACAGGAAGGCTAAAAAGATTTTTATATAATCTTATTACGATCGCCTTTATCACAATTTTAGTCCACAATACAAATGGCGTTCAAAGTTACGCTACCTTTTTCTACATTCTTAGCATAATTTCTGTTGCCATGACACTACCTTTAGTCCAAACGGCAGTTATAGTATTTTTTGCGATCACTCTAATTTTTGGGGAAGCCTTTTTGACTTCAGGGCCGTTGGCAACAAATTTTAGCTTAGCACTCTTGCACTCCTGGGGGTTACTACTTGTAGTTTTTTTCTCTAGATTTAATGCAGGAGAGTCACTTCTTTTGAGAAAGGACGAGGAGGAAACCGTGCTCGATAAAGAGAAAACTGTTGGGAAAGTAAAGGATGAATTTGTTTATATAATCTCTCACGAACTAAAACAGCCAACGACCGCTATTAAGGGTTATATAGAGCAGATTAGAGAAAAGCTGGCGGGACAAAAAAATTCTGAAGCTAAGGAAATACTGGATCTTACGATGATAAACAACGATCGACTTGAAAACCTTCTTGACGATTTACTGGATATTTCTCAGCTTGATAAAGGGAGCCTGAAGATAAATTTGGCTGACGTTTCGTTAAAACCCATTATCAGCGAGGTAATATCTACTTTGTTTATAGAAGCAAAAAATAAGAGGATTTCCCTAATTCAAAGGGAAGCAGAAGAAATCGCAGCCAAGGTGGATGTCGACCGGTTGAAAGAAATACTAACTAACTTGATTGGTAACGCTATTAAGTACACTCCTGAGGGCGGCAAGGTGACGGTCGATTCTTTTAAGGAAGGTGAATTCGCAAAGATATCGGTTACTGATAACGGTGTTGGCATCCCCCAAGAAGATCAAAAACATATATTTGAGAAGTTTTACAGGGTAGAAAATGAAAAAACAAGGAGGGTAAAGGGTAACGGACTTGGGCTATTTGTCACAAAACAGCTGGTCGAGAAAATGGGAGGCCAAATAGGATTTACTTCAAAAATGGGCGAGGGCACAACTTTCTACTTTTCTCTTCCTCGCTATAGGTGGTGATATGAACCAAAGTAATACGCTTTACAGACAAATAGAAAGAACAATAGAGATATCGATTGGCCTATTGTTGGTTTCAGGATTAATTATTATTAACCTTCCGATAATCCCCACCCCGAACAAACCGGTTATATATGTCACCGCTGCTTTCGTCACCCTGTTCGCCTTTTTGTGGCACAGAATAAAGATCCCTCTCTCGATCGTAAATAAAAACTTTATCGAAGCTGCAATTTACGTCGTAGTAATTGCGCTAGTCGTTCACGCGACTGGTGGGACGCGAAGTTATTTCAACTTTTTATATTTATTACCAATTCTAAACATCTCCACGTCATCTAAATTTTGGCGAACCAGCATTTTTTGGCTGTTAGCGACAGGTTTTATATTTAGTGAGGCGTTACTGTTTGAACAGCCTTTATTCCGCCCGTTCCCTGGTTTTGATATTCCTCAGCTTAGTTTGGCGGCACTAAACTCTTGGGCAGTTGGTCTGATCGCAGTTTACGGGCACTATATCTCCAGTGAAACAGAAACTGCCCAAACAGCAGCAACGGAAGCAACCGTGGGTAAAGAAAAAGCGGTAAACAAATTAAAGGACGAATTCCTGTTTATTGTTGCTCATGAACTGAGGGGTCCGATTACTGCCATCAGGGGCTACCTAGAGTTGTTTATAGAGGAAACGGCAAGTAAGATGGGTGGTGATATTAAAAAACTGGCGGCCAACGCTTTCTTACAGAGTGAAAGATTAAACGATCTAATTTTTGAACTTCTGGACGTTTCCAGATTGGAGGTTGGTAAATTAAAATTATCCACAGAAAACTTTGATATAAATATTTTTCTGCAAGATATTATTAATCAGGAAAAGGAGATAGCAGCGACAAAGAAAATCGATTTAAGCTTCGAACCAGCAGAAAAGGAAGTAATGGTTTACGCAGACAAAGAGCGAGTGAAGGAAATAATCCGCAACCTAATAGATAATGCTATCAAATACACAGGAGAGTTAGGAAAGGTTTGGGTGGGTGTTGATACCAAAGGTCATGAAGTTTACGTTGCAGTTGCCGATACTGGGGTCGGTATAGCAGTGGAGGAAATACCCAATTTATTTGATAGGTTTCACCAGTCGGTGGGTGGCGAGAAAAAAGGGGAAGTGGAGATTGAAAAGAGTGCTGGCCTAGGTTTATTTTTGGCAAAAAATTTGGTTTATAAGATGGGAGGAAAAATCTTCGTGAAGAGCCAACTTGGTAAGGGCAGTAAATTTACCTTCACCCTGCCTCTTGGAAAGAGAAAATAATCTCTTAATAGAAACTTCCTGTACGTCAAAATTAGAGTGGGTCCTATATACGAAAGTCTGGAAAGTAAAGGAGAAATTTGATTTAATAGATGAACAATGGAATATTTGTTAGATTATTTTCTGTTTACTTTTTTTGCTAGTTTCGGCGTACTGCATATTGCACTAGCCAAGAAATTTTCCGCTCGGTACAATTTTGGAGTGGTGATATTGGTCCTATCGTATATCTGGTTTTTTGGTAGTAAGAATAGAGATATACCAACTATGGTTGAAGGTGCTCAGCTGTTTCTTGTTTTTAGTGTTTCGGTCTTGTTATCTCTACTTTCCACAAAAGTATTCTTTAGCCTAAAAAAGGAGAAATGAATATCGTAGATTTTGATCGGAATATTTTCCTATTTTTAAATATCCACGTTGGTAAATCTCAGTTTCTGGATACGCTTACAAGGTTGATCGTGAATGAATATTTTATTCCGGTTAGCCTCGCCCTTCTAACTCTTTATATTTGGGTTCGGGAAGAAACGCATAAGAGGGTGTTAACAATCTCAGCTCTCTCGGTCGGGCTGGTAAATTTAATAATAGAGCTTTCCAACCAGTTTTTTATAAGACCCAGACCCTTTACCCAGTTGCCGACCAACTTACTTTTTTACAAACCCACAGATCCTTCCTTTCCAAGCAACGCTGCCGCGGTTGGGTTTGCGCTTGCTACGTCAATTTTTCTTATTGATAAAAAACTTGGAACTATTGCTCTGTTACTAGCCTTTTCTTATAGCTTGTCTAGAGTTTATGCTGGGGTACATTTCCCAGCAGATGTGATAGTGGGAGCGTTGTTAGGAGTGTTGGCCGTTTTATTTATAGCTCAATTTAAAACTTTAATTAAACAGTCCACGCGTCTTTTAGAGAAAATTCAAACAAAACTTCACCTAACCGTTCAAAACTAAAACTTTAAGGGATGATTTGAGCTATCGGGTGGCGCTTATGGTAGCAATCTGTTCAGTGTCTGGTGCCGTGATTGTGATTCTGTCTCCATCAACTGATCGCGAGATGGTGTACCCAGTATCCCAAGCACCGCCACAACCAGTGGTATCACTACCAAGCGATGGGTCAACCGGCAAAGCAGCTACGTAATCAGGAACAAGATCGGTACAAAAGGTGTCAGTTACGCCGGCTGCGCTAACTGCCGCGCTGCTACCAGCTGCTGGTGTTCCACTAGGAAATGCACCATCTTCTTCAACGAAGTGTTGGTTCACAGCGTTAAGGACTGTGAGTACGTCGGCTCGTCTCTTGGAATTACGTGCGTCTCTAGTCTGCCTGGCGGGATTGATAGCAACAAGGACGATTACTAGTAGGATAGACAAGATTGCGATAACGACGAGAAGTTCGATAAGTGTGAAACCTTTTCCGGTTTTTAGTTTAGGCAGCATTTAATTAGTTACCTCCTATGATTATTAAAATATCAAAGGACTCATCCTCGGGCAGAGGAGAACCTATGTCTATAGAATACCGTTCCATCAAATCCTTTGTCAAGAGGTCGGTTATTTGCTTTTTACTGTTTTTGATTGCAACTTCAGTTTTTTTATAATTAAAACTATCAGCGTTACCCACACTTTCAATTTTATAACCCTTTGCGGCAAGAAAGTCTCGGGCGTCTCCAGCCTTTCCTGCTTGACCAGACCCATTTAATATACTAATGACTACGTCAGTTCTATCTAGCTTATTTTCCGTTGGGGTTGGCGTACTCTTTTTTTCTTGGCCAGAAGACGTCGCATCTGGCCGGTTTCTCGGTCCGACAGTGGATTCCTTAGTAGTTGTCAGTAGATTTTGTTCGGCCGACTTCGCGAAGAAGATATCCTTCAGGTTTGGCCAAAATATAAAAGAAGTGATAGCGGCAATCGCGATTAGTGGTAGGAATAAATAAATAGGGTTTATTTTTCGCTCAAAGCGAGCCTCTCGATTAATTTGCGGGGGTTGTGCTTGTCTCGGACTCGGTAAGGTAAGAACAGAATTATCGTATATTGCTAAAGTGATTGCTCTGGCGAAATCTCCAGCGCTGTGACCAGATTGATTTGTAGTTTTATCGGTACCAAAAATTATTTCCGGTTCAAAACCCTGTGCCGACAAAAAGCCCTTTAAAAATTCTCCCCCTTTCCCGTGCAGAATAATAGATTTTAAAGGCTGCTGGCCTGTGTACTCTTTATCAATTACCGCCTGAGCAAATTTTGTTATTTCCTCTTCGGAATCTACGATTGATCTTCTTAACCTAAATGTTGAGGTAAACTTGACTGAATTTTTTATCACAAGGGCAAAAAGTAAATCCTCCTCCGCTGAAATAAAAAGATAGGGCTCTTTTCTTTCGCCAACTAGTTTTGGAAAGATAAGGGGAATAGGCACAATGGCTTGCAGGTTAAAACCAGAATCACTAAAAACGTCGTTTATTTCTTGGAGGTATGTGTTTCTTGTAGCGGCTATCTGGTAAACATGACGGGAAATTTCCTTATGAATAAGGGTAGACTCCTGATTGCTGTAAGGAAAAAGACCTGTTATCTGTTCGCCGATTGCTTCTTCCAGGTGCTTTGGTTTTTTTCCAAATTCTACGCTAGCGATAAAGGTTTCTTGCTCATTAAGACCAAGAATGAGGATCTTAGTTTTTAGTTTCTCAATATTTTCAAAGAAAAGAGCCTTTAAAGCATCACGAAATAAATCTAAGTTTATTATCCTACCGTTAAAAACGGTTTTGGCAGGCAAGTTTTTCTTGGCAAGGTGCAAAATTTTAAAGCGATTTGAAACCACCTTGGCTGCGGCGATCTTGATCGAAGTATCAGTGAAGACTAGGGTAGAAAATTTTGGGCCGAAAAGCATTTGTTTTGTGATCGCTCCTACTTATGATAGCAACACCCATTTTACCACTAAACGACTTAGCAATTTAACCATCTAGGGGATTTGCGACCAGTTGGAGTAGTTGAACATCTGATTGGCGTCGTAATATGCTTGAACTTGGATCTTTTTTACGATGTTGTTTTTATTTGCCTCACTTGTAATGATACAATCGGGTCCGGATTGGTTATAAGAGATTGTGATGACAGTTGAGTCGAGATTTAGAGAGTCACTGACAGAACAACTTGTTGGGTCCCTCATTATCTTCATGAGAGCATATTCAGCCCCTGTTTCGGCGGCGTAATATACTTGGCTAGCCAATTTGCTGCGTGCCGAGATCTTTGCTTGACCAATAGCAAAAAGGATCACACCCGAAAGTACCACCAAAGATATAGCTATTACTACGATCAGTATTATCAATGCTTGTCCTTTTTGTTTCATCGCACTCCCACCACGGTTTCAAAAGTTTCAATTTCTGGACCACCTTTTTGTCCAGTTGTGTTTTCCATTTCGAAGGTTATTTTTATGGTGTGATTACCACTGCTATTTCCTAGGCGCTCGAAGGTAAGAGAATTTACCCTGGTCCGATTGCTATTGAGATTTGCCGTTTGAGTGCCTGTTCCGACCTCCTCGTACTCCAAATTAGAACCAGTTAGAGTATAGGTGTGGGTTTCGCTGTCAACAGAAAGTTCCAAAATTGGGGTAGAATTCCCTAGATTGGCAGGAGTAGCTATGGAATCTGCCTGGTGGATGTCTAAAGTGAGACGAGAAGCTATAAAACGAGCCTCGTCCTGAACGGCTCCTTTTGCGGTCGATTCTAAAGAAAACTCACTTGTCCGAAATAATATATCCACCGTCACCGTCAAAATTATTCCCAAAAGGCTAAAGTACAGCAGTAGTTCAATAAGACTGGCCCCTTTTTGTGAGTATTTCAGAAAATTCTTTATCATGGCGAATAATTTAATGTAAACTCAAGCAAAGTAGGCGTAGTTGTGCCATTACCAGTTAGGGTAGCTTTAAATCGAAAATACTGACCAGAAATTTGGGTTAGGTAAACTGGGCCCGAATTATCAAAGTAGGTACCACTGGTCCCGTCAGGACCCAGATACGTCCATATCGGACCGTCGCTAGTGCTGGAAGCAATTTGAAATTTTACGTCCGTAGACGCTGGTTCGCTGGCACTAATGGTTACATAGTTAAAACTAACCGTCGCGCCGGCGTCAAAAGTCTGCGACTCAAAAGTACCCGAGGTTTGGTAAGCACCAGCTACGCCGCCCTGAACAACCTGAAATTCAGCGCTGTCAGCAGCGGTTGCCGCGTAAGCGTAATCTCCAACAACAAATACCCCCAAACCAGTGTTTCCCAGACTTGTTGAACCAAAAAGAGAGGGTGAAGATGGGTCACTCACATCTACTACTTGAAATTCTGATCCAGATCCGCTAGTACCCAAAAAAGCAAAATTACCGGAAACAAAAACTGCGAGTGGTGTCGCGCCTGGTACAGGATAAGAACCAAGGGACTGTATGCTTGAAGGGTTGGAGACATCCAAAACATTTAATTTAGAATCGGTGAGATAAGCGGTGGTTCCGACTACATATATGCTAGTCCCGTCAGAGTTACCAGGAGAATTATATGATCCAGCAAAAGTTGGAGAAGCAGGATTGCTGATATTTACCACCTGAAGCTCTTGGTTATTAGTAGTCGAAGTAATATAAGCAAAATCTCCCAGGACAAATATATCGGTTGCAGTTGCACCCAAGTTTAGGCCGCCAAGCAGCGTTGGTGAGGTGGGGTCGCTTATATTGATCGAATAAAATTCTCGACCTGGGTTGGTGGTGTTGTTATTAGTGACCAGGTAAGCGTTATTTCCTGAAATTGCTACTCCTCTGCCATCAGCTCCGGTTGGAGCGTTAAAGTGGGTTCCTGCCAAAGTGGGAGTGGCCGGAGTAGAAACATCAATTACTGTTACTTCACGGCTGTCGTGCGACGTGGCTGCATAAGCGTAATTTCCAGATACCACTACGGCGTAGGCGTTAGCTCCAAGATCGAGTGAGCCCAAAAGGGTTGGGTTGTTAGGAGTGGCCACATCATAGATGAAAAAATCCGCTCCAGTTCTGGTTAGAGAAACCACGTAAGCTTTGTTGTTTTCAACAAACACGTCGGTTGCATCGACTGTTCCGGTAAAATCTCGGCTCGCTACTACCTGGGGGTTGTTCCAATTACCTCCGTCTGAAGGAGCAAGTTCGATCTCACCACCGGCGTTGTTAGTTACAACCGTATTCGTAAGTGTGCCAGCGTTAAACTCAGCTTCAGTAGTTTGTGTCCAGGCCTGATTTCCAAAATAGCGAGTCAAATAAAAAGTTGAGGATACCGACTTTGTGCCAAGAAAGGGCCAGGATACTGTTACGGTTATTTCCTTTGTCGAAGGATCAACAATTGCTTGAGGGTCGGAACAACTAATAGGAGTAGATGTTGCACTAGCGCGGCAAACATTGGCGACAGTGAAGCCTCGATCAAAGCCTCCTTGCGGTGCTATACCTGCCCCAACCGTCCAGCCGTTGCCAGATTTCTGGGTGTGGTAAGTACCAGGAGTAGCAAATAAATTCCAGCCAGTTTCTTTCACACTCCTCAGAGCCTCTATTTCTTTTTGTAAGATCAGCTCCGCTTCTAAATTTTTTCCAGTCCTGGCCAAACCCTCTCTAGCCGAAATAATTCCAGTAGTTAAGGAGATGAGAATTGTGGTGGATATTACTATCGCCAGTATCAACTCTAATAAAGCTTGGCCTTTTTGTCGAAGGAGGCTTTTCTGTAGAGATTCAGCAACCATCTTGAATATTTACCACCCCCAAGAAATTTATACGCAGTAGCTGCTCGTTATTTGAGTTTGTCTCCCGTATGCACACACTGTTTTTAGTATTATCAAAGCCCGACACTCCACCGGAGATTTTCGCAAATACAACGTTATTACACTCTGTTGGTGGAGATGGGCAGGGTAGGTCGGCTTCTAGGGATATACTGGATGGGGTGTTGACCTTAAAATTGTCCGGGCTACTTTGCGAAAACGAAGTTCCTCGGAACAGGGTATAGCTAGCCGTTTCAAAGTGAAGGCCGTACTCACTAGTTTGCGGTCCGCCTGCGGTATCTGTATTCATAGATTTATCTTGCGCTTCTCTTAACGTTGCTGCTATATCCGAGGCAACCGCATCTAAGTTAGCCTTCGATAAGGGTCTAAATAGGGTAATTGTGGTGACTACTAGGACGGCGCTCAATAGGGAGACTACGAGAATAAGTTCTATAAGAGTAAAACCATTTCTTCGTTTCAGGGTGTTCATCGCGGATCATTGCGGACTTATTTGCCCGATCAGTTGGTAAATTGGAGCAATTATTGAAAAAAGAACGATACCAACAACTACTCCGATAACTACCAAGAGCAGCGGTTCCAACAAAACCGTTAGGTTTTTAACGATGTCAGTAAATTTTTTCTCGTAGTGCCCGGAAATATTCATCAAGGATTTATCCAAACTCCCTGTTTCCTCACCCACGCCAACCACGCGTCGAAGAAGCGCTGGAAAGCTATTTGGGCTTTTCTTCATAGCCTCAGAAAGATTTTCTCCTTGAGCGAGAAGATCAGTCATGGAGCCAATATCAAACCGCAACTTAGGGGAAATCACCACTTCTTTTGAGATTTCCAGGGCCCGAATAATTGGAATGCCTGAAGAGAGCAAAAGTGCCGTAGTGTTGGTGAACCTAGATAAGTCCATAAACCTAATTAACGACCTTATGGTGGGTACCTTCGCAAGGATCGAAAACACAGTTTGCCTTACCCGATCTATTGCCAAGAGCCTGATAGAGATAACCAATAAAACAAATAGAACCGCTAAAACGTACAGGTAGTATTTTTCCATAAATAGTGAAGATTTCAGAACAAAAGCAGAGTATGCGGGTAGATTTATGGCGAGGTCAGTGAAGACTTTTGCGATCCGTGGCAGAGCAAAAGTAAACATGTAAAAAGAAACACCAACTAGAACGATCATAACCAAGACAGGGTAAAATAGAGCGGATTTGATGTTGTTATTCGTTTCAATATCGGACTTGATGTTGGCTGCTAGTTGCTCTAAAACTTGTTCGAGTTTTCCACTTTCTTCACCGGATTTAACGATATTTATTAATACCGAATTAAAGGAGAGCGGATAAGCAGCCATCGCTTCTGCTAGTGACTTACCACCACTAATCTCATTTGATAGACCTTTGATTATTTCCTTAGTACCCTTGTTTACGACATCCTCTACTAACGAATCAAGAGCTTCAAGAATAGGTACGCCGGCAGCGAGCATTATCGAGAGGCCTTCGACAACAGCTAACCGTTCATCGGCTGAAAGCTTGTTTGTTTTACTAAAAAAAGGCAGTTTCATTTTTACTACTCTCTAACAGCGCGAAGGACTTCTTCCATTGTGGTCGATCCCGATTGCACTTTGTCCAAGCCATCCTCGAGCATACTTTTAAAACCTTCTTTCCTCGCCTGTTTTTCTATCTCAGAAATCGGCGCCTTGGTAAAAATCAGTTCTCGTATCTCCTCGCTTACTATCAAAACTTCGAATACCCCAATCCGACCGTTAAAGCCCTCATTGTTACATACTTTACAACCTTTTCCTTTATATTGTTTTGGACTTTTGGAAAAGCTTTCCGGTACCTTTAAATCATAATCCTTCTCAATAGAAGCTATGACATCTCGTCCGATTGGTTCAGCCACAATACAGTTTTGGTCATTTTTTGCTACCAGCCTTTGGGCAATGATTAAGCTTAAACTAGAACCAATTAGGTAAGGCTGTACGCCAAGATCAAGTAATCGTGGGATTGCACCCACGGCGCTGTTTGTATGTAGCGAGGAGAGAACCAAATGTCCAGTAAGAGCAGCGTGAACAGCGATCTCGGCGGTTTCGTTGTCTCTGATTTCGCCAACCAAAACAATATCTGGATCATGGCGCAAAATAGATCGCAAACCATTGGCGAAGGTAAAACCTGCCGCTGGATTTACTTGCGTTTGGTTAACTCGAGGTAGCCCGTATTCTATTGGATCTTCGATCGTACATATGTTTACGTCGGAAGTATTAATTAGGGTGAGAAGGTTATAAAGAGTCGTCGTTTTACCACTTCCGGTAGGTCCAGTTGAAAGCGCCATTCCTTTCGGGCTTTTCAATTCGCGCTTTACAATTTCAAGATTGCTTCCCGTAAGACCGAGGCCTTCAAGAGTTTTTGGGCGGGCCGCCGCCGAAAGTAGTCTCAAAACAGCGTCTTCACCGTGATAAGTGGGTAAAATAGATACACGGGCAGAAATCTCATCATCTCTATGTCGGAATCTAAATCGCCCGTCTTGAGGGATGCGGTGTTCGTCTGTTCGAAGGCTGGAAAGAATTTTTATTCTGGTGATAAGACCAGACTGTAATTTACTTGGTAGATCGAGAACATCTCGAAGTTTCCCATCCACCCTGAAACGAATTACCAGACGGTCCCCGACGTTTTCTATATGTATATCAGAAGCTTTCTCGCTGGCTGCGTACTCAAGAAGAGTTTCTAAGATCTTAACTACCGGTGTATCCTTTGCGCTGATAGTAGCCAGCTTTTGAGCAACGGTTACATTTTGTGATATCGCTGTTTCAAAATTGACCTTGATGTTTTTTCTGTATTGGTCAAGGGCATTGTTTAGAACGGCGGGTAAGGTAAAAAAGGGCTCAACCAGCAATCCAGTTTTTTTCTTTATGTACTCAATGGTTTCAACGTCGCTGGGATCTTCCATTGCCAAGAGTAAAGTGTTGTTTCTCTTGTCGAAAGCGATCACCCTTTTTTCACTAGCCAGATTTTCGGGTATTAATTTTAGGAGGTCATCGCCTATTACTTTGTCTTTTAGATCTGCATAGGAAAATCCTAGGCGCGAAGCCAAAGTCTCACCTAGAAACTTTTCAATGATAATTCCACGCTCGACCAAAACATCTATAGTGGAACGGTTTTGATCGTGGGCAATTTTCTCAGCTTCGGCGACTTCTGACTCTGTAACAAATCCACTGCGAATAATAGCTTCTTTGATTTCTGGATTAGCGAGCTTCATTGGGCATATTTTTTAACGGAGTCAACCACTTGATCAGGTGTTACATTCGTTTTCAAGAATGTTTCCTTCACACCCAGCTCAATACATTTGTTTACTTCATCAGCGGTGGTATTAAGGTTCGTTAGTACGACAACTGGTATCGAACTGGTTTCGGGAGACTCTTTTAGAGTTTCCAACACCTCGCTACCACTTAGTTTTGGAAGCATCAGGTCCAGTATTATCAGGTTCGGTTTTATAGACTTTGCTCTTTCAACACCTTCAGCACCATCGTAAGCGGCTTCAAGTTCCAGACCCTCGTGAGCAAATTTTTTCTGATACATTTTTACAAAGAGCGAATCGTCTTCAATAAGCAATACTTTACTCATAGGTCACCTCCTTTATTTTTTAAATGAATATCTTTTATTGGTTGGAGAGATTTTATTCCTTCAGCTATCTCCCTGGCCTTTTTGCTGTCGGCAATTGGCAGTGAAAAGCAAAATGTTGAACCAACACCAGGCTCACTTGCCTCTAACCAAATATCACCACCTTGCTTTTCAATATATTTTTTTGATATGTACAAGCCAAGGCCGCTTCCGGAAGAAATAGTTCCTGGGGTTGGCGCGCCGGCTTTGGAAAACTTCTTAAATAGCTCACTTTTTTGGTTCTCTGCGATCCCAGACCCCGCGTCGGTGACACAGGTGAGTACAAGATCGCCCTTTTGTTTTATATCTATTGTAATTGATCCGTCCTGGGTAAATTTCAGCGCGTTGGTGACTAGGTTGATCAGAACCTGGCTTATTTTATCGTGGTCTGCTTGGACGGCAGGGAAAGGCTGCTGCGGTTTATTTACTTTGATTTCTACATTTTGCTTTTCGGCCACCGTTCTCAAAGAAGTCGCTAAAAGCTCCGCTACTTGGTCTATCTGGATTGAGGAGCTTAAATTAAAATTTATTACCCCCGCTTCTATTCTTGAGATATCAAGAAGCTCGTTTACTAGGCGGATTTGCCGCTCAACTGCTATCATCATATCAGTGAGCACGTCTCGTGCTTCAGGATTAATTTCACCCGTGTCCCCAGTCAACATCATGCTTATATTACCTTTTATAATAGCCATTGGGTTTCGCAGTTCATGGGAGGCGATAGAAATAAACTCGTCCTTTGCTTTATCAAGTTGCCGCAGTCTCAAATTTGCTTGAGTTAGCTCTCTAATTGCTTGTTGATAAGCCCCCGTTGTAGAGGTGACGCCATCATTCAAAATTCTTTCAACCTCTTCAGCCTCCTGGGTTTGGGTGTGAGGCCCACTGTCTTTGGAAAATGAGGAACCTTTCTTGTTGGCCATAAATATGAATTTCTAGCTAAAGTGTAGCTCAGATTCACAAGTTTAGTCAAGAAAAATTGAAGCTAAATAAATATTGATATAATAGATAGTGTAGGAGGTGAAATTATGGCAGTAGAAACGAGATATTTTTGCACCGGTACTTGTGGCGCGGTTATCACTCAAGAAGAATATGACAAAGGGCTGACGGCCTGCGGAACTCAGAGTTGCACCATGCACAAAGAGCCTCTTGAAAAAGGTTTGTATTGTACTAGTTGTGGTAAAAGGATAAGCGAGGATGAGCGCGACCAACACGATCATTGATCAGTAATCAGAAATCTCCAAGGGTAGAAACGATAAGAAATTATAGAGGTTCAGAAGAAGCGCCGCTACCGGTAAGATCCAAAGGGTTCTAAATCCTTTTTTCGAAAAATAGTTGACCGATTCAATAAAAAAAAGAACTAGGAAATAGATACCCGGGATAATATATCTTGGCGAGGCGAGCCTTACCCCATATTTTGCCGACCAAAATTGGGAGGTAAGGACCAACATAGCAGCGTAACCGCCAGCAGCAACCGCGGAAATAATTATGGAAAACGGAATAGTTTTTTTCCTGAGAAATTCAATCAAAAGTGGAATAAGTATTAGGATAGATCCACCAGTTACTACAGGATCAGCTTTGAAAAAAACCCATGGGTAGTAAAATAGAGAAGCTGCGGCAGCGTCTTTAGTCTGAACAATATCTGTTGTTAGTTCGGAGTAGCGATCTCCGAATCCAAAGGGATTTTGCCACAGATAAGGGTAGATGAGATAAAAAAGTACTACTCCAAAGAAAATTACAGCTACTGTCGAAAAAAACGCTTTTCTTATCGTTTTCTGGTTAAACTTAATAAAAAGGGGCGCAATTAGAAAAACTGGTAAAAGAGTCACCCCAGCGGCCTTTGTCGCGATAGATAAACCAAACAAAAGCCCACTAGCTACCAGGAAACGGCTGTCATTTTTTAGCCAATAGTTTAGGAAGCTAGCCAGCGATAAAAACATAAATAAAGCCAGCAGGAGGTCAGTCCATACAGCCTCACCTTTGAGGAGGGTTAATGGTTGTAAGCCAATCAAACCCGAGACTACTAATGAACGTTGCCAACCGACTGACCTTTTCAGTAGGAGAAAGGCTGCAACTACAAAAGACGCTGTGAGCAAACCAAATGCGATTCTATTTATCATGTAACCCTTCTTATCGATAAAGATTCGTGGCTGGCCAACGCTGGCCTTTACACCACCAAATTTCTGACCCAAGTAAGTAGTGGCCGCCGATATCCAGGAAACTGTAACCCCTGGACGCCTTGATACATGGAAGCCTTCTGGATCCTTGTTTTTTATAGCCTCTAGGTAACGAACCCCATTTGGTACCCAGAGCCACTCGTCAGCGACGATCCTTTTATTAACCTGCCACAAAGTACCAAAGGAAACTACGATGAATAACAGAAGTGAGAAAATAATTGTTTTACTGGCAAAGAGCTTTGGCGAGGGCATAAATCTTTTTTAATTTTATCCCAAACAAGTATCGTGAAGCAAAGGATTTATCTATTGGTGAGGCGATGCCAAAACTTTGATCGCGCCCCTCGGGCCGCTTCAACCACTGCGTAGAAAGCAGGGAAGGCGAGGATTATGAGCAAGGAACTACTAGCCAAACCAAAAATTATTGTCAGCCCCAAAGACTCCCAAAAAGGGTTAGCCAAGGTTAAGGGTAGAAGCGCTACAATAGTGGTGAGAGAAGTAGCTATTATTGGTCGAAAACGTATACTTACCGCTTGAGCGATCGATTCTGCTACCCCTTTACCCTCCCTTCTCTCTTTATTTGCATAATCTACTAAAAATATAGAATTGTTCACTACTATACCGCTCAAAGCTATTACCCCGATCATAACGAAGAAACTCAAAGCGTTGTCTGTAAAATAAAGTCCTGGAAAGAGGGCCGGAATGGTGAACGGTATCGCCAGGAAGATTAGTAGGGGTTGGGAAAATGAATTAAACTGAAATACCAAGAGTACGTACATCAAAATCAAGGCAATACCTAAAGCCACAATCGTTGATTCAAAAGATTGAAGATTTTCGCCCTCCTGACCAAGATCAAAGCCAACCGCATCTTCAGAGAGGCCTAAAGAATTAAGTTTTTCTGTGTCGTATTCATTTTCTATGTCATCTTGAAGTTGCAAAATAGCCCCCGTGTTGTTTGGATCGCTTATTTTAGCCTTTATGCTGGCGAACCTTTTGCTGTCAACCTTTGAAACAACATTCAGATCCCCAACCAAAACATCAGCTACTATTTCGGTGTAAGTATCATTTTTGATTTCTCTATTTGTTAAAAAGTCCTCGACGTCTTTTGTGGCTGTCTCTAGTGTTTCTTGATCACCAGAAAATACTTGAAGATTTATCTGAAACTCATCAATTGGTGGTCCTACCCCTCCTTGTTCTACCCGCACTCTAGTTTCACCAAAATTCTCAAATTCACGTACGAGCTTTTTAACCATTTCTACCGATGTAGTTTCTCTATCCCGGATAGGGGTGAGTTCTACATAAAGAAAAGCTGAAGTTTTGCTTGCTTCGAAATAATTAATGACTTCTACGTGTTCTTCTATGGATGAAATTACTATTTCCTCTGCATCTTTGGCTATCGCCTCAGCTTCGGATATTTCTATTCCTTCTGGGTAAGTTAGAAAAATATTTAACACCTCGCTGTTCTTTGGTGGAGCAAAGACCGCAAAGGTCAATTTCTGTGAATAAGATAGCCCAACCCCAACCCATACAATTGTGGTTATTAACACCAAAATGGCCAGGAACCACTGGCGTAGATAGAGACGAATAAATCTCCCGGCGAGGTCTCCCAAGTAGCTGACAAACTTGCTCGGTCCGTAAAGGACAAAATTAAATGTCAAATCAGCCGCTTTTGACATTCCCAACTTGTAACCGCCAGTTTTTTTATCGGTGATAAAAATGTTTGAGAGGAATGGAGTAATGGAAAGTCCGATTAGTATAGACAATATTAAAGCTAATATAACGGTAATTGGAATGAGCTGGATAAATTCCCCTAAAAGGCCAGAAACAAACAACATGGGGACAAATACTAGTACGGTGGTTAATGTGCCAGCTATATCCGCAGGCGCAATATCCCTTATGGCGGACGCAATCGCTTTTATTCCCTTGGCACCATTACGTTTTTGGTAGTCTATCGCTTCCACCACAACTACGGCATCATCTACTATGAGACCCAAAACCAAAATTAAACTAAATAGAGTAATGACATTTAGTGTGTAACCCAATAAAAACAAACCAACAAATACGGAAGTCATTACCGTTGGTATGAATAAGGCAGCTACAACTGAGGCTCGCCAACTAATCAGGAAATACAAAATTACTATTACAGCCAGTAGTCCAGTAAAGGCGTTGTTTTCCAAATCGTCGATGTCGCTTCTCAGACTTTCAGCAAAATCCCCACCGTAAGAAATATCGTATCCATCCAAGCCACCATCTTTTTTGATTTCGTCAATTTTATTTCTGACCGCATCAGAGAGCTTTAGAGTACCGGGGTCGCCCTTTTTTACCACACCGATAGATATCGCGGGTGAAAATTCTAGCTTATTACCCTTTTTTAGACCTATCCTATCGAAGCTTGATTGATAATCAAATTCTTCACCAGTTACAGGGTTCGTTTCTTTCGTTACTAAGTTAACGACATCTCCCGTGGCTACCTCACTAACTTCTTCAAGTTTATTAGCAATTTCTTCCGCTTTAGTTTGAAGCTCCTGAATACTTTTGTCACCACTTATAGTAAAGAGTAGGTCGTGTTCTCCATCAATAGATCCGGCATTTACAGTATTGTATTCAGGTTCGACACCTTTGGGTAAAACTGCACTTTTTTCTACTTCATCCCGCAATATTTTTGCACCTTGCTCAGTAGAGAAATCTTGATCAAATTCGACAATTACAAATGAAATATTTTCCGTGGTGGTTGAGTTTATTTCCTTAACTTCCTGAAGGTCAGCGATAGACTTTTCAATAGGGGATGTGATTTCCCTATCTACCTTTTCAACATCGACCACAAAATATGGTGTTTGGATAAAGACGATGGGGACTTGAACCGCGGGGAAGCCCTCGCGGGTCAGAAGTTTCGTATAGGAAACGTAACCGACAGCGAGTAAAGAAATAAAGAGAAGGAAAGTCACCCTTCCATTTTTTAGGAACCAGAGACTAAATTTTGCAAGGAAAGATTTTTCCGCGTCTTCCACTAGTGAGAAATTAGCAATAAATAAAGGGCAGGAGCCATATTCTAAGCTAGGCAGCCTCGTGAGTAAAGGAGGATCAAATAGATCAATCTCCTAAATACAGGATCAGTCTTAAGTTGCTATTAGCAGGGATTTTTTAATAAGATTAAACTGTATGAGCGAAATCCCATTTGATCCTGCAGATATTCCTGAAGCTGGCTCTGACGCGGGGACACTTGAAACAGAAAAATTTGAAGAGTTTGATGCGAAAGAGCTGGACACGGGCGAAACTGCCGTAGTAGAGGCACCAGATGGTGGAGAACTGTCAATGGAAGGTTTGGGCCCCTGTATCGGATTAGTTGGGTACGATAGGGAGCGGGAGATCATCTTTGCAAAACACTTCATGTTTACTCATCCGATCATTGATCAAGAAGTTTCGGAGTTTCTGGAGGATTTGCGAAAAAACGGCACCAATCCTACCGAAACTGCGGTTGCTGGTGGGAACCTCTCCTACGAAGAGCAACAAAGGGATCCGGCCTATTTTACCCAGATGACGCAAGCAAAGGAACGCCTTGTCCAAAGTGGCGTTGTAACCAGAAGTTATGTTGATGCCCAAAAGCTCACCGAAAGTACTAGAGCAGATAATCTTTCCGTTAGCTATACAGATGGGAAATTCAAAATTTCATTTGGAGAAAGTCACGTTGAAGAGGCAAGATCTGGTCCATTTTAAAACTAATAACCCCCAAGCTTCTCAAAATATGTACTTTGTTTGGTGGGGTGCAAGTTGAGGTTGTGCTTAGGTGGTGGATATATCTCTTTTGATGAAGACCACGGTAGCCGCCACGGTAGTGATTATTCCCACCGCTAAAAATAGAGAAACGTTGGTTATATCAATGCTATTGTTTACTATGGCTTCTTTAAAATCGTAGTAGTGGAAAAAAGAAGCAAATTTCAGATTATCTATGGACTCTTGGAACGCCGAAAATATATTTAGGGCGTACATGATGATCAATACCCCTCCAGTAATGGCCGCCGGACGCCCTTTGGTGGAAGACAGACTCGAAAGCAACGTGCAAATACCAAAGATAGCGAAACCAAAAAGAAATCCAATAATAGACATAGTTAGGTAGTTTTGAAGTTGATAATCCACATTGTGTAGCGCGGCAAAAGGAACGGCAGAAAAATTGGAAAGCAGCACGAAAGCGGCAATTATCACTATGCCAGAGAAATATTTTGCCAAGAAAATTTTTAAACGGGAGATAGGTTGGGCAAGTAGCAGCTCGATAGTACCTTTTTCAACCTCCCCTGCTATAGAGGTAGAAGCGTACGCAATGGTCAGGATAATAAGAACTATTGGCCAGATGATACTGAAATATTCCCCAGAGAGAAAACCTTCAAGGGAGCTAAAATACGTTCCAATTTCAATATCAAACGCCTGGAAAAATTCTTTTGGCAGCGCTTCAAAAGATTTTTTTAGTATTTCGCTTTCCTTCGCCAGGGATGGGTAAAAGGCCACGTACATCCAGACAAAAGCAGCACTTATAAGAGTGTAAACGGCGAGCCCAAAAATGTTTTTTCGAATAGTTTTTAAAAATAATGAAAACATATTATCTATAAAACTCCATAAATACTTCTTCCAAACTGGCGTGGGAGATAGTAACGTCTTTCAGATTTTTATACCGGCTCAACCGCGCGATTATTGGTTTGATATTACCTTTGACTTTTAAAGCCAAACCATCGGAAAATTCTTCGACAACCTGAGCACCATCCCCGCTTAATTCTTTTTTGGGTACTTCGCCTTCAAAATAAGCACTAATAGTGTAGATTTTCTTGGCGCGGATTTCGCTTACTTTTTCTACAGCCACGATCTTTCCGTCCCGCAGTACTACTACTCGATCACAAATTTTTTCTACCTCTGCCAGATTATGAGAAGACATGAAAACCGTCTTTCCGCTCATCACTTGTTTCTTTAGCAAATCGTAAATGTAATTTTGGAGAAGTGGATCTAGGCCAACTGTTGGTTCGTCCAAAAGCAAAAGCTTGGGTTGGTGCATGAGAGCCAATATGATTCCCAGTTTCCGTCGATTGCCGGTAGAAAGAGCTTTTGCTTTTTTGCGAGGGTCAAACTTTAAATCCTTGATTAGCTTGTTGCCAAAATCGTTGGCCCCTCGGATTTTTTCCAGCAGCTCTATATGTTCTTTGCCTGTCCAAGAATCATACAGGGTAGATTCGCTGGAAAGATGGCCAATGTCCTTTTTTAGTTTCGCCGCGTTTTTCTGAGCGTCGAGGCCAAAAATCTCAATCGTTCCGCTCGTGGGCCGAATAAAATCCATCATGCAGCGAATGGTAGTAGTTTTCCCAGCGCCGTTTGGCCCCAAAAAACCTAAGATTTCGCCCTCTCCAGCGTCAAAAGAAATACCATCCACAGCGCGGGTCTTACCAAAATATTTTTTCAAATTTTTGATGCGGATGACATTCATAGCTTCAAATTATACATTAACACAGCCTTACCAGCCCAACAAACCCCGTAGGAATATCCTATAGTTGCAATTTGTGCCTATTTATGCTATAATTCCACCAACAACTGAATAATCGGAGAGCGCTTCGAGAGAAGCTTTCAAAGAGAGGAGCGGCATCGTGACAGATGCAACCCTTCCGCAGGGGATCAAGGTACTTAACTTGATCTCACAGGAAAAGCCTGACCCCAGGGGGTTCGCACAGAACCTCATTTCAAACTGGGGCGCAATCCAAGTGATCGGTCGCGGCGTGATCGATCAAGCCACTTTCGAGGCAGCAGTCAAGGAAGTGGTCAACCCGTTCGCCGAGGAGAAGGAGGAGCTACGCTGGTTCTACCCGGACGGCTGGAAACCGACCACGGTAGAGGGGCAGCTCGCTATCTTGCAGGAGGTCTACGTTGACCTGGCCCTCAACGGTTCGCACGTCGAAGGATACGCTGCGGGAATTACGGTTCCCGAAGCTGCCGACGGATTGTTCGTGGTTCCCAAGCCAAGCAGTATCGCTGCGAAACTCGGCATCACGGTCGACCCGCTCGTCGAAGGCTATGGCCAGTTGCTCGAAGGCAGCCTCTTGGATCGCTTGGAAAAGCAGCGGAAGTTCAAGAACTACCGCGCTGGTCAGCTCACACCCGACCGGGTGCGAATGAGGCAGTCGGCCGCCGACGAGATTCGCAAGCTCGAAGCGGAACAGCCGGAGGGAGACTTCCTGGTGTTCCCTGCCCAGACAGGTATGAAGTGGGGTGGATATAGCCCACAGAACGCCCGCTGGGATATCGAGCACAAGAGCGAGAATGAATTCCCGCTACCAGCCTGGTGCGTGGGACACATCCTCCTCACCAACCCAGGCCGTCTCGAGGCTTACGAGATCCTCTGGATCGACTGCCCCGGTGATGAGTACCGATTCGAGGGCGAAGTGGGGTTCGGGCGCTGCCTGTACGTCCGATTCGTCGGCGGTCGGCTCGAGTTCTGCAGCAGATGGCTCCGCCATGCCTACGACAGCTGTGGCTCGGCGTCTGGCTTCTCCGGGTAGTGTTCTTGGGATTTGAAGCTTGGAGCCTTGAGCTCCTTGTCTTCTTGTCCCTTGAGATTCCGCCCGCGAAAACCGGAATTCAGTTGGATAGGCTCCGACTTGCTAACCAAGCAAGACCCGGGGCCTTTTCCATTTTCGAACAAAGTGAGAAAACATGTCCTCATATTTTTTTGCAATTGGGCGAGATTCAGGTACTTTTAACCCGAGGAATTTATCACCTTCGCCATACTCGCCGGGACCAGTTTTAAAAAACCTTTGCAAAAGCTTCGCTTTTTGCGGACTAGAAAATTTTCGTAAGTCTTTCTTCAATTGATCGAGCATAATAAGTTGTTAATTAACTTTTCGGAGGTAAGGGTATAAGAAGAGATGTTCGGGATTTATAATTTTGGTATTCTGGAATTGATCCAAATCTCTCATCCGCTTTTTTCTCAAGAGGTGGAATACCACTAACAAATAGGAGAAGTGAAGTTATAAAGATAGGGCTAATAACGGTTAGGTATTCCCAGTTTCTTAAAAAAGGAAGCGCAATGAGGAAGATTCCCCACCAGACTAGCATCTCGCCAAAATAATTTGGATGGCGAGAATATTTCCAAATTCCGCTTTGGATCCATTTACCGCTGTTTTCCGGTCTCCCGCGAAAAGCCGCCTTTTGTTGATCGGCTGCTACCTCAGTCAAAAACCCAACCGCCCAAATGAATATTCCAAAGATAGAAACTAGGTTTAGGTCAAACCTGAAAGAGCTGCTTAAAATTACGAGAGTTGGTAGGAGAATTATCCAAATTGTAACTACCTGAAGCAGCCAAAAACCGCCAAATTTGAGCAGGTCATCGCGAACCCTATCAAAACGATAATCCCTTCCAACAGCTAGAATTCTCATAAATAGAAACCCAGCGAGTCTTATGCCCCAAAGAGAAATTAAAAACGCCAAAATTACTGGAACAGGACCGGACGCTGGGCCAAGTAAAAAATATAAACCGGCTATGATTACAAAAGTTACGCCGTAGGCAAGATCAGTGAATTTATCTGTTTTGTATATGGTCGCAAGGGCAAAGAAAAAGGTCTGGATAAAAAATATTAATATCAACGCCAGGATGAGGTCATTAAACATTAAGAATATTTTATAGAAAACTAACCTCTGGTTCTAGGCTTCAGGTTTTTGGCTACTTTCAGCAACGCATCTCTTCCCTTTGTGTGGATGTTTTTGCGAGCCAGGTAAAGAACTGCTAGCGGTGTGGCGACTATGATCAGACCGGGGATGAAGAAAAGAATGGTTGACCTATCAATCACAAAATTGGTTGAAGAGAAAAATAAAATATTAAGAACGGTCCAAGGAATTATACTGACTAAATAAAATCGTACGAAGTTGAGGCTCGCCAATCCTGCAGCGTAACTAACAAAGTCTATCCCAACTGCGGTTAGAGGTAGCAACCAGCGCAACCAAAAAATTTGAGAAAGTTTTATTTTTTCTGCAAGGTCCGCTAGGTAATTTGCTTCTTGGTGGCTGACTAATCTCGATAATATTTTCCAACCAAATCTACTAGCCACCCAATAATTTATACTTAGACCTAGGCTATGAGCCACAAAGGTGCCGATTATTGCGGTTGCAGGTGAAAACAGGAAAGCTGCCAAATTTACGGTCAAGTAATCGGATACCGGGTTGAAAGGTACAGAGAGCCCAAGGGTGAGGATAATCGAGTAAGCGATTGGTGCTAGTAACCCGAATGAATTTACTAAAGTTTCCAGATCTTTCAGGCTGATTTGGAAAATTCTCTGAAGGACCACACTTACGATAAACGCAACCAGGAAAACAACCAGAAATTTGAGGAATAGTTTCTTCCTCATCTTAGCCTAACATTAGCTTGAAAATTATCCAATGTAAAGTTATTATTCATATTCAACTGATGAAAAAAACCATGCTAATAATTATAGGAATTTTAGCTCTTTATCTTGTACTCCAAATAGTCTATTCAGGACGATTTTATATTCAGTCAAGAAATCTAGTAAAAACTACTTATACGCAGGATGTACAACTTGGAAATAAATCCAATCGACAGCTAGAAATTTTTATAGCGGGTGATAGTGTGGCGACAGGGGTTGGTGCAAGTAGTTTTGATACTAGCGTCTCCGGTAGAGTGGCTAACTACTTAGCGGAAGAAAACTATGTTGTTCTAACCAACAGGGCGGAAAATGGAAATCGCATGGCAGACATGCTGTCAACAAAGCCACCCGAGGAAAAACAAGATTTAGTAATCCTCATTGTCTCGTCTAACAATTTATTGAATTTTACTAGCCTTTTTTCATTTGAAGAAGAAACCAAAGAAGTTTTAGAGAAATACGCAAAACTCACTGACAAATTGATAATTGTTGGTCCCGGCAGGGTATTTGAGGCTGCAATAATTCCCTTTCCTGTACGATTGATTCACAAAATTCAAGCACCAAAGTATGCTGAAATTATTTCAAAAGAAGCCAAGAAATATTCAAACGTTGTTCATATAAGTCCATTAGCTCCACCAGTAAATCCTTCGGACTATAAAAAAGACACAAGTAGCGATGGGTTACACCCAAATGATGAAGGCCATAGATTTTGGTTTGATATGATTAAATCGGCCCTTTGACGTAGGTGGTTGGTACTAGTCTCACACTTTTTAAAGGTCAATCAACGTACTAGATTTGGGCGCTCTTTTCCATCTCCGACTGCAATATCATCACGACAATTTATAAGAGGAATTACCTACAATGGTATAATGTAGGCGTGGTGAACTTACGTCAAAAGGGCCTGGCTCCAATATTGGTAGGCGGTATTTCATTAGCCTTGGTACTTGGGTTATTAGGGTATTTTTTCCAGAGCGCAAATTCAAAAAAGAGTGGCGAAGAAACTTCGTCACAACAAGTTAACCAGACGGAAGACAAAAACTCCGCGACCGCTTCAGCTACCAACCAAAATTCTGCGGAAGGCTTTTCTGGCACACTCTTGGCTGGTAGTTCATCTCCACTCCTCTCTTTTGAAAAGGCTGATTATGACAAAGCTTTGCAAACCGGCAAACTAATTGTTTTGTATTTTTACGCCAATTGGTGCCCTACTTGCCGCGAAGAGTTTCCCAAGATGGAAGAAGTGTTTGATGAGCTGGAGGCAGACGAAGTAATTGGTTTCAGGGTTAATTTTAATGATAGTGATACGGATGATGATGAGGTAGAGCTGGCTCGCGAATTTGGGATCGCTTATCAGCACACCAAAGTCTTTCTAAAAAACGGTGAACGTATCCTGAAATCTCCAGAAAGCTGGGAGAAAGAAAGATATATAGATGAAATTAATAAATCTCTATAAGAAATGACTGAAGTACCGATAATATTTGCTTTTGTTGCTGGACTTATTTCTTTTTTATCCCCTTGCGTATTGCCGCTGGTCCCCGCGTTTTTATCTTATTTATCTGGAACTAATATTGCTGAAGCAGAAAATAGGCGAGCCGAAATATTCATCACTACTATATTTTACGTATTAGGTTTTACGCTGATATTTTCCTTGTTGGGTGTACTGCTAAACACAATTTTAGAAAGTATCGCTTTTGACGCTCAGGCTTGGCTGTCACGGGTTGGTGGTATTCTCATAATTTTCTTTGGTCTTTATCTCATGGAATTTATTCATTTACCCTTTTTAGAAAGGGAGCATCGGTTTAATGTTCAAACCAAATTTAAATCAAAATATTTGACCGCGTTTGTCTTTGGAGCTGCTTTTGCCGCTGGGTGGACGCCATGTGTGGGAGCGGTACTCGGTGCCATTTTGGGACTGGCGGCAACTGCACCTGGATCGGCCTTTGTCCTACTTTTTTCATATTCTTTGGGATTGGCTCTGCCCTTCCTCGTTGTGGGTTTGTTCGCCGCTTCAGCTTCAAGGCTTATCAGTAAATACGCCAAGGCCATGCGTTACATTCGAATAGTTTTTGGGGCTGTTCTGTTGGGTATCGGCGTCTTAGTTTTTACCCAAAACTTAGCAAGATTTGCCAATGTTGAAAGTTTGATCAATATTCTTCAGTAAAAACACCCTCTTAGCAGTTGCGTTTGAACTGCGTGTTGTCTATAGTAAATATAGCACGCTCGTATTCTATGCGTTCCGCACTCCGTGCCGAACCCGAAAACTCTGCGTGCTGCGACCACTAAAGTGGACTAAAGGAGCTAAATCATGCTTAAAGTAGCTATCAACGGTTTTGGGCGTATTGGTCGGAGTGCTTTTAAAGTTGCCCTCGATCACCACAAAAATGAAGTCGTTATTGTTGGGATTAATGATCTTACCGACGCTGCTACTCTTGCTCATCTACTCAAATACGATACTGCGTACGGGGTTTACGATAAAAAAGTTTCCTCAAGCGGTAATAATATAGAAGTCGGTAGCAAAAAATACCAAATCTTTTCAGAAAAAGAACCAGCAAACTTGCCGTGGCGAGAACTTGGTGTAGATGTAGTGATTGAATCAACCGGATTTTTCACCAACAAAGAAGGCAGCATGGGTCACATCAAAGTCGGTGCAAAGAGGGTAGTTATCTCTGCCCCAGCCAAAGGCGGGGATATTGGTACGTATCTGATCGGGGTAAACGCAGAAAAAGATGACGGTAGTGAGCAGATAATAAATAATGCTTCCTGCACGACAAATTGTATCGCACCGGTGGCAGCGGTGATGCACGCGAAGTTTGGTGTCGCCAAGGCACTAATGACTACAGTTCACAGTTACACTGCCGATCAAAATTTGCAGGATGGGCCACACAAGGATTTGCGACGCGCTCGAGCAGCAGCGGAAAATATTGTCCCCACCACTACTGGTGCAGCAATTGCGACAACCGAAGCGATCCCGGAACTCAAAGGACTTTTTGATGGAGCAGCTATTCGCGTACCAACACCAGTTGGATCCATCTCAGATTTCACCTTTCTGCTCAAGAAAAAAGTAACGACCGAGGAAGTAAATAAAGCGTTCGAGGAAGCGTCTGCTAACCCGGTATACAAAGGAGTTTTGGCAGTTACCGAAGAACCGTTGGTTTCATCAGATATTGTTGGTCGGACCGAGAGTTCCATCGTCGATTTATCCTTGACGCAAGTAGTAGATGGAGACCTGGTAAAAGTATTTGCCTGGTATGACAATGAGATAGGTTATTCGCACCGCCTGATAGAGCAGGTGATTCGAGCGGGAAAACAAATCAAGGGGTGACTTTTGCGAGCTCGGTTGCTGTTTCTCGTTTAAACTATCGTTAAACCACTCGAACCAGCAACCTAAGCTCGCCTGTAGGTTTTAAATCTTAAGTTCTTATATCTGAAATCTATGATCTATTTAGCTAGCGATCACGGGGGATACAAATTAAAAGAAGAAATTGAAAAATATCTCAAAGAGAGGGGAGAGGAAGTGGTGGATGTTGGACCGCAAAAGCTAGATCCAGGCGATGATTTTCCTGATTTTGTAATTCCGCTTGCTCATAAAGTTGCTGAAGATCCAAACAATCTTGGTGTCGCACTTTGTCGTAACGGTGTCGGAGTTGAAATAGCAGCCAATAAGGTGGCCGGCGTGCGCGCAGCTCTGTCCTGGGATCCCAAACACGCGGCCAGTAGTCGCAGAGATGATAATTCAAACGTTTTAGCCCTGCCGGCCGATTATCTGGATGAGAAAAAGGCGTTACAGGTGTTGGAAGCTTGGCTCTCTACTCCTTACGCCAAAAAAGAGAGGTTTGAGCGTAGGTTAAGAAAAATAAAGCAAGAGGAGCAGCATGGTTGAAATAGTTCCAGCGATCCTAAGTAAAACCCCTGCCGACTATCATAAAAAATTTAAAGCGGTTGAGCCGTTGGTGGACTGGATCCAGGTGGATATAGTTGATAATAAATTCGCCAGAAATCTCACTATCGGTCCAAAAGAGGTCGGCGCCTTCCGTACGAGAAAAAAACTTGAGCTCCAGCTAATGGTTGATTATATCGAGGATTGGGTGGACCCGTTTGTGAAAATAAAAGATAAAGCCAGTATTGGTCGGATAATAGTTCCGTACGAATCAGCTCGAGATCCGATTGGACTGATCAATCATATCCGCCGACATAATCTCCAGATTGGTTTTTCTTTAAATCCTGATACGCCCGTATCAAGACTCCAACATATAATCGATAAAGTCGACACTGTACTTCTCCTTTCGGTCTACCCAGGCTTTTCTGGTCAACATTTTGTTCACGGGACACTTGATAAAATCAAGCAACTGCGAGATATGAGGCCGGATGTAAGAATTGAAATTGATGGTGGCATTGAACCGGGGATTGCTAAAAAATGCACAGAAGTGGGAGCCAATATACTCATGGTAGGAAGTTTCCTTTTCGAAAATGATAAGATAAAGGGTGATACGTATCACGAGAAGGTAAAGGAAGCTCTTAAGATTCTGAAAGAAAGTGTAAAGGATGAGGAGGTGAAAAATTAGACTTTTGAAATATGCGTAATTTGTTGATTGCGATAATTATTATAATTGTGATCGCTGGTGGGTTTTTGTTGTTCCGTAGTTTTTCGGATCAACCAGATGTTGAAGTTACCCAAGCGCCAACCGCAACTACCTCGGCTACACCTTCAGCGGGTGTTGGTGAGCAAAGCGAAGAGGCTACTACTATTACTTACACTTCAAGCGGATTCTCGCCTTCAGATGTGACTGTCAAATCTGGGGACACGATCACTTGGATGAATAATAGTGATCAAGAGGTGCAAGTCGGTGTAGATCCACATCCAATCCACACCGGTGATAGGGAACTTTCTGGTGATGGTTTTGTTTTAACTTTGCAGCCTGGAGAACAAGCAAATGTAACTATGACTACGGCAGGGCCACACGGCTATCATAACCATTTGAATTCTGGACAAAGAGGCACAATTACTGTGGAGTAAAATTTAGTACTGCCCATATGGATAAAAGGCATTCACCACAGCACAGAGAGCATACTCATATAGGTGAGATCGAAAAAATCGCCAATGATATTCGTCAGGATATTATCAAGATGTTGGTGGAGGCTGGTAGTGGCCATAGCGCTGGGCCACTAGGAATGGCCGATGTTTTCACCGCCCTTTATTTTGCAGTCCTCAATCACAATCCCCAAAAACCAAATTGGGACGAACGTGACCGAGTCGTCCTTTCCAACGGCCACATCGCTCCGGTTTTGTATACAACACTTGCCCACTCGGGCTACTTTTCTAGAGAAGAAGCTCTGGGGACTTTGCGAAAATTAAATTCCCGCCTTCAAGGCCACCCACATGTTGGAACGACTCCTGGTGTGGAAAATTCCAGCGGGCCACTCGGTCAAGGCCTCTCCCAAGCTGTCGGTATGGCGCTTGCGGCACGAATGGATGGAAAGAAACATTGGATTTATTGCCTTATGTCTGATGGTGAGCATGATGAGGGACAGATATGGGAAGCGGTGATGTTTGCTGGTAAAAACCGGCTGTTTCAAATCACCGGGATTATTGATCGCAATAACATTCAAATAGACGGAATGACCGAGGACGTGATGCCGCTAGAGCCCTTGCGTGAAAAGTATGAAAGTTTTAATTGGCACGTGATTGATGTGGATGGCCACAATATTCAAGAAATAATTGATGCCTGTAGTGAAGCAAAGGCAATCTACGAAAAGCCAGTGATGATCATTGCTCATACGATCCCAGGTAAGGGAGTCGGTTGGATGGAGTTTGACTATCGCTGGCACGGCAATCCTCCGGGAACTTTGGAAGTACCCGGCGATCCGGCTAAGAAGGATCAAGCAAAATCCGCTCTTGACGAATTACGTTCACTGAGAGGAAAGATTACAGGCGAGCATGAGTAGTGTCAAGTTAAACCCAAAACTTTTTGATCCGGAAGTGGAAGCGATACCGACCCGTGATGGGTATGGCGAGGGTCTGGTGGCTTTGGGTGAGAAAGATCCAAACGTGGTGGTTCTTACCGGCGATCTTTCCGCTTCTACTCGCGCAAACAAATTTGAGGAGAAATTCCCGGAGCGGTTTATTGAGGTTGGTGTAGCCGAGCAAAATATGATGGGAATTGCCGCTGGACTTGCCCTTAGCGGGAAAATTCCGTTCGTTTCCTCCTACGCTGTTTTTGTTCCAGGTAGATGTTGGGACCAACTACGTGTCAGTGTTTGCTATTCCAAAGCAAATGTGAAAGTAGCCGGTGCCCACTCTGGAATTAGCGTGGGACCAGATGGCGCGACTCACCAAGCACTGGAAGATATTGCCTCAGTGCGGGTGTTACCGAATATTGTAGTGGAAGTGCCATGCGATTCTATTGAGGCGAAAAAAACAACCATCGCCATCGGCGAACACAGAGGGCCGGCATATTTTCGATTCGGTCGCGAAAAAACGCCGGTTATAACAAGCGAAGATACACCATTCAAGATAGGAAAAGCAGAAGTATTTCGTGATGGGATGGACGTGACCATAATTGCCTGCGGCCCGTTAGTTTACCAATCACTGGTAGCAGCGAAAGAACTAGAAAAAGACGGAATAAGTGCCGAAGTTATCAACAATCACACCATCAAGCCAATAGACAAGCTTACCATCGCTTCTGGTGCCAAAAAAACCGGAGCCGTTGTTACAGTTGAGGAACACCAAATCAATGGCGGTCTAGGTGGGGCTGTCGCTGAGGTGCTGGCGGAAAACTTCCCGGCTCCTATGGAGCGCATCGGCATGACCGATACGTTCGGTGAATCCGGTGCCCCCGAAGAACTCCTAGAGAAATACGGCATGAGTGTGAAGAAAATAAAAGAAGCAGCTAGAACTGTAGTCAAAAGGAAAAGATAAAATGAAGCTTTCGTTTGTGTTCTGGACACTAACAATAATTTTTTTCTGGGGTTTGTGGGGACTTTTTAGTAAAATAGCCGCCAACAAACTCGGACTCCAATCGGCAATTTGGGGTACGTTCTTTACCTTTCCAATTATTATGATCGGCTTTATGCTGGCAACTAAGCAGCTCTTTCCTCTAAATTTAGATAAATCGGGTGTCCTTTTTAGTTTAGCTGGTGGTCTGGCTGGGGCTATTGGGACACTCATCTTTATTCCGCTTTTGAAGCAAGAACAAGCCTCTATTCTAATACCGTTGACGGCCATCTACCCAGTGGTTACGGTGATTTTAGCGGTAGCATTTTTAAATGAAAAGCTCACCCTGACCCAAGTAGGCGGGGTTGTGCTGGCTATGATCGCGGTATTTCTAGTAAGTTTATCTGGAAAGTAATATGAGCGCGCGTGAATGGTTGGGAAAAGCGAGAAAAGACCCCACTTCGTTAAAACTTCGCGGGGCAGGAGGTTTTGAGTGACAGCAAAGGAGTGGTTACAAAAGGCCAAGGAGGAGCACTTCGCAATAGGGGCGTTTAATGTCGGGAATCTTGAGACTTTTAAGGCAGTGGCTGAAATTGCCGGTGAAAAAAGATCCCCCATAATTATCGAAACATCTCCTGGTGAAACAAAGTGGATGGACGCAGATAATATGGTAGATATTGCCAAAAATTATTCCGAAGATTTTAGCATACCGATATTTGTAAACCTAGACCATTCAGAAAAACTCGAAGATTGCATGATGGGAATAGAGGCTGGATATGATCTGATCCATTTCGATGGTTCTGCGCTTGCCTATCAGGAAAATCTTGAAATAACCAAGAAAGTGGTAAAGGCGGCCCACGCCAAAAATTTGTTAGTCGAAGCCGAGATAGATAGAATGGCAAGAAAATCTTCGGAAGTTTATAAAGAGCAGATAAGCATGGATGAGCTGCGGCAAACATTTTCCAAACCAGATGTGATCAAAAAATTTGTCTCAGAAAGTGGTGTGGACACCATCGCCACTCTTTTTGGAAATATCCACGGTATTTTTCCGCAGCAACCACCACTGGATTTCGACTTAATTAAGGAAATCAAGGGAGCTGTGCCCAATACTTTTCTTTCAATCCACGGGAGTAGCGGGATACCAAACGAAGAGATAAAAAAAGCAATTGCAGCGGGTGGATTTGTAAAAGTAAATATAAATACTGAGATGAGAAAAGCATTTAAGGATAGTTTAGAGGACGTTCTGGAAGAAAATGAGGAACAATACGCAATGTATAAAATGCTTCCTGAAGTAGTGGAGGAAGTGAAGAAAGTAGTTTCAGAGAAGATTGATGCGTATGGTTCGGCCGGAAAAGTAAATTGATCCACTTTTGGTTATTTCTTCAGTAATTAGAATGCAAGGTTACCTGTCTGCCGACAGGCAGGCATCTCGCGCTTGTTTCTCCAGCGAGATATAATGTACTTATTGGACTGCCCATGTATGATTGTTTAGCAATAGGCGCGGCGACGCGTGACGTCTTTCTCACTTCAAAAGATTTCCAGGCAAAACGATCCGGTAATGGTCGTAGAGAGTCAAATCTTGTTTTACCGTTGGGAGCAAAACTTTCGGTCGAGAACATTATTTTTGAAACTGGCGGCGGCGCTACGAATGCCGCCGTAACATTTGCTCGTCAGGGGTTAAGAACTGCATGTATTACTAGGATCGGGGATGATCCCGGTGGTAGGGCGGTGGTGGGATCTTTACGTAGCGAGGGGGTTGATACATCACTAGTCGTACACGACAGGGAAAATTATACCGGCTACTCTATAATTGTTGTTGCCACCAACGGCGAAAGAACGATACTGGTTTATCGAGGGGCAAGCGCACATTTTCCTCACAGCTTCCTACCGAAAAATAAATTAAATACAAAATGGCTATTTATTAGTAGTCTGGGTGGAAATATAGAACTACTAAAAAAACTGGTTGATTGGGCTGAAAAAAATGAGGCAAAGATAGCCTTAGTTCCTGGCAGCCAAGAACTTGCAAAAGGAGCAAAGCAGCTTTCCTCTATTTTTTCTAAAGCGGACTGCTTAATTATGAACCGAGAAGAAGCGGCATCTCTGATAGGTATATCAGCGGCTGATCGTGAAAAAATTTCTAAAAAGCTCTGCCTCTTAGTTAATGGTATTGGGGTTATAACAGATGGGCTTTCTGGTGCAACTGCGTGCGACAGGGGATATTTTTACCACGTCAACACCCATGATAATAAAGCGGTAGAGCGGACAGGCGCCGGCGATGCGTTTGCTTCCGGGTTTGTGGCCGGCCTGATAAAATACGGCGATGTGGAAGGGGCTTTGGAGCTTGCAACAGACAACGGCTCTTCGGTAGTGAATTATTTTGGCGCGAAAAAGGGAATTTTGAAAAGAGGGCAAAAGCCATTTAAAGACAAATTGAAAGTTACCAAAGTAGCTGTGAAGAAGAAAGTAAGGGTACACATTTGAGGAGTACAGTAGTTGAATTTTTTGCTAACCAATTAAACACAGATCCCGATATTTTTGGGGAGACTATAGAGGCATTAGAGCAGATAACTGATAAAAAACACGTTCTTGAGAATTTCTTCGAGGAAAATCAAGAAAAAGTAAAAAAGATTCTTTCTCATTTGAAACTTACTTACCCAACTGTTGAAGAGATCTACAAAGAAGTAGAAACAAGCGTTAAAAATTTAGATAGCCAGATATTCGAACTACTTGATCAACCGGTTTGCACCACCAATGAGGGTTGTGCCAACTTAATCTCGTCTGTTCTTGCATTGCATCGCGATAGGTCAGGGTTTTTCCTAAAAAGGAATGTCGCTGAGGAGTTAATGCGACGAAACCCACCAGCCAATATCATGAAAGAACTTGGTTATAAAAATGTTGAGGACATGTTGGCTAAGGAGGAGTTGTTTGAAATTTACGCCGCTTTGAGGTTTATAGAAGATAGACAGTGGCTAAATAATACTTATATCGCCGAATATAGGAAGCTCAAAAAAGAGGATTTTGAAATCCGGCCGATTGAGATAAGAGTCTTAGAGGCGAAAAAATGGAGGAAGGTAACACAGGCTTTTCTGAAAAAGAAGCTTCACCCAATGAGTCATCTCAAAGAGTTGGGGATGATTTTTGTGGTACCAGGAGAAAAAATGCAGGAAGTGATAACTCTCTATCTTTTTGGCATGACCAGCCACTATCTAGATGAGGTCAATCTTTACTCCGATTATTTTGAATATTATTCGGATGGGCCAGATTTCGGGGAGAAAATTGTAAGCGCTATTCGCGGAGATGTACCCGACATCTCTTTATCAAAGGGCGGCCCAAATAAATGGCTTGTTATCCAACGCTATTTATTTAAAGAAGATCCAAAAGACCCACGACTTGCGACCGCTCATATAAATCCCGAGGCTCTATATCATCGAGGGTCTTCTCATACGCTACTCAAGATGGCAAAGATAATCCCCAATCTTAATTACGGTATTTGGGAGCACACCAATTATGTCGCTGTTTGGTTCCCTAGTAAAAAAGGGGACCAAATCCTTACAAACTTTAATTTGATGGATAATATAATGAGTGTGATGAACGGCTTACACTATAAAGACTGGTATAGCTATCATTTTCACGAAGCTTTGTGGAATAAAATTTTTATCAATTTTTTTGGTGTCGAAAAATTGGAAAGCACCGTTATAAAACATCTATTGGACGGCTGGTTTGACGTAAGGAAGGTCTGATTAATTTTTTGGGTTAAGCTACATTCGAAACTAGTCACCTTGGGTTTACCTTGTTGCTGACTATTTATCTCATGTTACAATTGAAAAGAGGTTAATTATGGCCAAAAAAGTTTTTGTTACTCGCACGATACCAGAAGAAGGTATTGGACTCCTAAACAAAAAAGGTTTTCAAGTTGATATAAATCCGCAAGATCGTGTCCTTTCCAAAGAAGAATTAAAAGAAGCAGTCGCGGGTTACGATTCTGTTCTTTGTCTACTTACCGATAAAATTGATGGAGATATTCTAGACGCTGCTGGGAAGCAGCTAAAAATCGTAGCAAATTATGCAGTCGGCTATGACAATATTGATGTGAAAGCAGCCGGCGAAAGGAAAGTCTTTGTTTCAAATACGCCTGGTGTGTTGACTGAAGCAGTAGCCGAGCACACTTTTGCACTTCTTATGGCGGCAGCCAAACATATTGCCGAAGCTGATAAATTTGTTCGCGACGGAAAATATAAGCAGTGGGAGCCGATGGGGTTTTTGGGGCCGCAGATTTGGGGTAAGAGTATTGGTATTGTGGGGCTTGGTAGGATTGGTTCTTTCGTGGCTCAGATAGCCCACGGTGGGTACAATATGGAAGTTCTTTATCACGATGTAAATAAGAATGAAGAGTTTGAAATGAGATTTTCGGCTAAATTCCGTACGATAGAAGAGCTGCTAAAGCAATCAGATTTTGTTACTGTCCACGTGCCGCTTCTTCCTGCCACCCATCATTTGATTGGTGCTAAAGAGCTGGGTCTAATGAAAGAGAGCGCAATTCTGATCAATACTTCCAGGGGTCCAGTAGTTGACGAGCGTGCCTTGGTAGAGGCTTTGAAGTCAAAAAAAATAGCTGGTGCTGGTCTGGATGTTTTTGAGAACGAGCCACAATTAGCTGAAGGGTTAGCTGACCTACCAAATGTTGTTTTGACTCCGCACACCGCTAGTGCAACCGCAGAGGCGAGAAATGCGATGAGTAGAATTGCTGCCGAAAATATAATTGCTGCTCTTGAGGGTAAACAACCACCGAACATGGTTAAGTAAATATGGAGATTAATGACATGAAAATTAAGATCTACACTACGACAACTTGTCCATATTGCAAAATGGAAAAGGATTATTTGGATTCCAAGGGAGTGAAATACGAAAACGTTTTTGTTGATAATGATGATACCGCTGCTCAGCAAATGCTCGAGGAAAGTGGCCAGATGGGAGTCCCTTTTACGGAAGTTACCAAAGAAGATGGAAGTATGGTCAAGATCCTTGGTTTCGATAAGGAAAAATTAAACGAGTCGATCGGTATTTCTTAATGAGTAAAAATGGCGAAAAAAGATTTTGACTCTTTGACAAAAAAAGAAAGAAAAGAACTGGCGAAAAAGCTGCGGCAAGAGGAGGGGTCTTCGGATCGATTAAGGAGTAATATGACTAAAATCGTGATTTTTGCTATCGCGGTGGTGATAGTAGGTGCTGTCATCTTTGTTTTCACCAGACCTGTGTCAGAAAAAGCTTTGGCCGGACAGGAAATTCCCATCCAGGGCAGAGAACATATAGCTCAAGGGTCTACCAACCACGCTCCTTACAACAGCAACCCGCCGACGTCCGGTCCTCACTGGCCAACTCCAGCTGATTGTAAGATTTACTCTGAAGAGGTACCAGATGAAGCGGCGATTCATAGCTTGGAGCACGGAGCAGTCTGGATCACTTACAAAGATAAAAACGATAAGGAGCTAGCTGCAAATTTAGCAAAATTGGTTGGGCAAAACCCAACCAAGGTACTGCTTTCGCCCAGAGTTAAGAATGACGATCCGATTGCGCTGGCTTCTTGGGGAAGACTTTTGGTGCTTGAGGAATTTGATGAGCAGCAAATCAGCGACTTTTTGGCGAATAATAAAAATAACTCCCCAGAACCTTTAGCCGCTTGTGGGTCCGGGTAACATGCTAGATGATATCGGCAAAATAAAAAAAATTGACTCCAAAGACATGGCCGGTTCCATCATGTTTTTGAAAGACCAGGTAAAATCGGCTTGGGAAGGGAGTAAAACCCTCCAAATTCCAGAAAGCTACAAGAGCGTCCAGAACATAGTCGTGGCTGGCATGGGTGGTAGTGCTTTAGGGCCTCACATTGTTCGTAGCGTCTACGATATCCCAGTTCCGTTTCAAATCGTCAACGAATATTCCCTTCCATCCTTCGTCAACGAAAATACACTGGTGATTGTTTCTAGTTATTCAGGCACTACTGAAGAAACTCTTTCCGCGCTGCAAGATGCGATAAGAAAAAAAGCAAAAATCGTCGGGATCGGCTCTGGCGGAAAATTAATTGCAGATTTAAACGAAAGGGGGCTGCCTTTTTACCAATTTGATACTAAATATAATCCATCTGGGAACCCGAGACTTGGGCTTGGTTTTTCGATAGCTGGGGTCTTAGGCATACTTTCAAATTTAAATCTAGTACAAGTCACCAACGGTCAGATTGAAGAGGTCATATATTTGATCAATAAATTAAATTCACAATTCGACGTTAAAACAGTAACCCGCGACAATGTGGCCAAACAAAAAGCCGAGGAAATGCTCGGGAAAATTTTTATAGTTGTTGCTGGTCCCTTTTTGGCCGGTAATGCCCACGCTTTTGCTAATCAAATCAATGAAAGTGCCAAGGTGTTTGGCGGCTATTTTCTCCTTTCAGAACTCGATCACCATCTCCTTGAGGGTATCACCTACCCGGATTCTTTGAAAAACGTGGTGAAATTTTTTAATTTCGAGTCAGATCTTTATGAGGAAAGAATCAAAACCCGGATGCAAATCGGCAATGAGCTCTTGGATAAATATGGCCTATCTCACACAGACTACAAAGTTAAAGCAGCCAAAAAGGATCTAGCTGCTTTTGAGGCGCTTACTTTTTCCTCTTGGACAAGCTTTTATATGGGTATTTCCAACGAAGCGGACCCTAGTTTGATACCCAACGTGGATTTCTTTAAGGACCAACTCGCAAAAAGCTCTTGAGCGACTTGTTAAAATAGATTAGTTATGAGTAAAAATACTTACGATGTAATTGTTATCGGTAGCGGTCCGGCAGGATTGACTGCTGCTATTTATGCATCTCGCGGAAATCTAAAAATTCTTGTGATCGCCGGTGTAGAAGCGGGTGGGCAGCTTATGCTCACGACCGACGTGGAAGATTTCCCCGGCTTTCCAGATGTGATTCAAGGTCCAGAATTGATGACTCGGATGAGAAAACAAGCCGAGAGGCTTGGCGCAGAAATTATCAACGTTAATGTTATAAAGAGCGATCTTTCAAATAGACCTTTTAAGGTATATACGCCGACAGAGATATTTTTAGCAAAGACTTTGATTTTGTCGACTGGAGCTAGCGCAAAATGGTTAGGTATACCAAGCGAGCAGAAGCTTATTGGAAAAGGTGTTTCTTCTTGCGCAGTTTGTGACGCCCCCTTCTTTAAAGATAAAAAGATAGCTGTGGTAGGTGGTGGCGACTCAGCGATGCGCGAGGCCTTATTTCTGACCAAATTTGGGCGAGAAGTGCACGTGATACACAGAAGAGACGAGCTCCGGGCTTTTCCAGCTCTTCAAGATCGAGCTTTCGCCAACAAAAAAATTAAATTCATTTGGAATAGCGAAGTAATAGAAGTTTTGGGAGACACAAAGGTGGAAGGAGTAATACTGAAAAATATAAGGACGAACAAAACTAGTAAGATGGGGTTTGACGGTCTCTTTGTTGCCATTGGCCATAAACCAAATACTGAATTTTTGAAAGGGCAGATTGATCTAGATGAAAAAGGATACGTAGTGTTGAAAGATCATTCCAAAACCTCAGTACCAGGAGTTTTTGCCGCTGGTGATGTCCATGATTGGCATTATCAGCAAGCCGTGACGGCGGCAGGAGCTGGGTGTATCGCGGCAATGGACGCGGAAGAAATGTTGGAAGAAGAAAAAGCCAAAGAAAAAACCGCTGTAAAGATAGCTAAGTAGCTTTAGTCCGGTTCATTTAATACTGTAATAATCTAACTAAAAGTATCGCAACGTATACAAAGCCATCAAAGCATTAACTAGTAAATCCTATAAGAAAAAGTCGTGCCTGCAAGACCTATTGACAAGCACTAGATATTGGTATTACGATAACTATGACACGCAAGATATTGTGTTTGGTACTTTCCACACGTGAAATGGGGCAGACGTAACTTAAGCAGGCTGAAGGGGCGCTACGCCCGTTTTTTTTACCACTAAGGAAGAGATTCCTTTATTAATTTTAAAAAGCGATGAAATGTCCTTATTGTGCTCATGAAGAAAATCAAGTTTTAGACTCGCGTGATTCAGAAGATCTATCATCCGTTCGCCGCCGTCGCGAATGTCTCAAATGCAACAAGCGTTTCACCACCTACGAGAGAGTAGATGTAGTTGATCTTTTCATAATCAAAAAGGACGGCCGTCGGGAACAGTTTAACCGGGCTAAGCTCCTCACTGGTATCCAAAGAGCGTGCGAAAAACGCCCAATTTCTACAGATACCATCGAGGAAACTGTTGATGAAGTCGAACAAACTCTACGAAAGCTGAAAACCACGGAAATTCCTAGTAAAGTAATCGGTGAAAAAGTGATTCGAAGGTTGAAAGCGCTGGACAAAGTCGCTTACATCCGCTTTGCCAGTGTCTACCGGGCATTCGAGGACGTGCAGTCTTTTGAAAAAGAAGTCCAGAATTTAACTCGGTCCGAGAAAACGGCCGGGAGTGCTTAAAATAATAAAAAAATTTAAGGAGGAGCATTTAATTCATGAGTAAAAAACCTGCTGCCAAAACTAAAACTCAGGTTGCCTTCAATGCAAAAACACAAGCGCATTTAGAAGGGTTAATTACAGATGATTCAAAAACCACCTTGGACGGTGTAAGAGCCAAAGTTTTTTCCGATAGATATTCCCTCAAAGACCCAGACGGCGCTCCTGTCGAAGAGTATCCAGAGCAAATGTGGGCTCGTGTGGCCGCCGGTATCGCCCAAATGGAAAAAGGCAAAAAGAAGCAGGAGGAGTGGACGGCGCGCTTTTACAATACACTAAAAGATTTTAAATTCGTTCCCGGTGGTAGAGTACTTTCTGGTGCTGGTACAGCATATGACGTTACTTACTACAATTGTTTTGTTATCCCTTCCCCACACGACTCCCGAGATGGAATAATCGATAACTTAAAAATAATGGTAGATATTATGAGCCGCTCTGGTGGGGTGGGAATAAATCTTTCCTCACTTCGACCACGTGGTTCTCGTGTGAAAAAAGTAAATGGTTGGAGCTCCGGACCTGTAGTCTGGGCCGAGCTTTACAGTACGGCTACCCACGACGTGATCCAACAGGGGGGCACACGTCGTGGGGCGCTGATGTTGATGATTAACGATTGGCACCCAGACCTCCTCGAATTTATCGAAGTAAAACAAGATTTGACCAAGATAAACGGCGCCAACCTTTCCGTCTGTATCTCCGATGATTTTATGAAAGCTGTGAAAGAAGATAAAGATTGGGATTTGGTTTTCCCAGATATTAGCGATCCGCAATACGACGAAGTCTGGGACGGTGATATAGAAAAATGGAAAGCCGCCGGCAAAAAAGTAAAAGTTTACGAGAGTGTTAAAGCTCGCGAGGTCTGGGACAAAATCTGCCAGGCCGCTTGGGTTTCAGCCGAGCCTGGCACCCACTTTATCCAAAGAAGCAACGAGCGAAGCAACACTTGGTATTTTGAAAAACTAATCTCCACCAATCCTTGTGGTGAGCAACCTCTGGGTGCTTGGGCGGTCTGTAATTTAGGCGCGATGAACCTCACCGCCTTTACTAAGGGAGAAGTGGGCGCTGCTGAATTTGATTACAAGGGGCTGGCCGAACACGTAAAAGTCGCGATCCGCTTTATGGATAATGTAGTGGACGCTACCGGTTACTACTTCCCCGAAAACAAAAAACAACAAATGGGTATTCGCCGCACCGGCCTTGGAACAATGGGGTTGGGTGACGCCCTAATCATGATGGGACTGCGCTATGGCAGCCCCGAAGCGCTGCCGACCGTTGAAAAAATCTACAAGACTGTTCGGGACGCCGCCTACGAAGTAAGCGCAGATTTAGCAACCGAAAAAGGCGTTTTTCCTAACTTTGATAAAGAAAAATATCTACAAGGGTGGTTTATCAAAAAATTGCCAACACAAATTCGTGAAAAAATAGCTAAGCAGGGACTAAGAAACGCCGTGCTCCTTACTCAAGCACCCACTGGAACTACTAGCCTAGTCTCAGGAGTCTCCAGCGGTATAGAGCCGGTGTACGATTTTGCTATGACCCGTCGCGACCGCACTGGCGAGCACGTTATTTATCACCCAATCTATCAGAAATGGCAAGAGGAGCATCCGGATGAGAGCCACCCAGAATATTTTGTCTCGGCCAATGATCTCACTCCAGAAGATCACGTCCAGATGCAAGCTCTTATCCAAGATTATACCGATTCATCCATCAGTAAAACAGTTAATGCGCCAAATAATCACAGTGTCGAGGATGTAAAAAGGCTTTACAACTTAGCCTACGAGCTTGGTTGCAAAGGGGTTACTTACATGAGAGACGGGAGCCGAGCTGGGGTCCTTTCTCACGGGGACGCGAAACCTTCGACAGAAGCTCAGGACGAGCGAAAAGAAGAAAAGAAAGAACAGGCAGGTATTGAAGTAGCCACTGAAAAACAGCACTTAAATGAAGCAGCCTTCATGAGAAAGAGGCCAGAAAACTTAGAGGGTGTTACTCGTTGGATGCCTACACCAGTGGGCCATGCATTTATCACTATCAACGGAGATGGCCATGGTAATCCATTCGAAGTCTTTATCAACGTTGGAAAAGCTGGCAGCGACATAAAAGCAGATGCAGAAGCTCTCGGAAGACTTATCTCGTTGTCTCTGCGTATACCATCAAAATTCCCAGCGAGAGAAGTGCTTCGTGAGGTAGTTGATCAATTGAGGGGTATAGGTGGAGCGAGCCAAATGGGTTTCGGTAGCAACCGCGTTTACTCTATGGCGGATGCAATCGCGAAAGTAGTCGCGGAGTATCTAAAGCAAACCGAAGAGACTAAAGAGAAAGCGGAACTAAACGGCAACGGGGCCACGCTAACTAACGGAGCAGTAGTTACAAACGGAGATGGAAATGGTCATGGTAGTGGGAGTAACGGTGTAGGAGAACCCCAAGAGGAACAAGAGGAAGTAAAAGAGCCAGCAGAAGAAGCACCACAGCAAGCGGGTCTCCTGACCACCGAAGTGCGCCGCGATATTTGTCCAAAATGTGGATCAGCCAGTTTCGTCTACGAAGAAGGCTGCAAAAAATGTTACAGCTGTGGTAATTCGGAGTGTTAGGTTATGGGTCACGTCTTAGGGTACATTATCATACTACTTATATTAATAGTGTTGATTGGGTTTCCTGATTATAGAATGGGTTATCGTAAGGGTTTGGAGGATTCGAAAGCCAACAAAACAAAGCTGAAGTTGGAGGTTGAAAAGCTAAAAGATGAATAAGTACCTCCAAATTCTGATAGGTATAACTACAGCGGTTTGGTTGGTGGTAGGTATAGGAGTCGTGGTAGGATTTTTTATTTTGATAAACATCCCCACCATTTTAGGGATAAACTTAAATGAAATTGAGATAGAACCAGGGCTAGCGGCAACACCAAATATATTAGCAGCGAAAAATAAAGTCTATACTAATTGTTTAGAAACAGCACTCGGAGAAAAAGAAGCAAATAGAATTTTGTTATACTGGGAAAATATAAGTACAGCATCGGCTCAAAAAATAAGATCTTGTAATTATTGAAAATTTTGGTAAAGTAGAATTACTTTAAAAATTTAGTCAAAAGCTCCGAAGTCTGTGAAAATCAGACGCTGTGCCGCAACCGTAACAGTCGGGTCGAAGGCTTTTGATAGTTTCTATTCCTTCGAGCAAAGGGCACAAAGTACATTTGTACCAATGGAACCTTCTCAAGCTCGAGAAGGTTTTTTGGTGAGAAATAGCCTCCTTTGCTCTAGATCTAGGAGGTTTTTTCGTGCTAGAGAAGCTTAAATTAAACTTAAAAAAATTTATTGTTTCCACTCTAACCGTTATAGCGGTAGCAATACTCTTCGTTTTGCCGATTAATTTTCAATCTGCTAATTCCAACGTAGGAAAAAATCAAAATAAAATTGGATCTGTAGCGGATACCTCTAAAGCCACGATTTCGTCTAAAAAAACAACTGCTAACGAAATTTCCAAAAATAGTCACGAACCAATCGCAAAATCCGAACCTATCGAAACTACTACAGGCAAAGTACTACAGGAAACAATTGCTCAAGCAACTGGAGAAAAAAACCGGGAAAAAGAAACCGTCGACCTAAAAATTAGCACAAGCACTTCGAATTATTCTTACCAGGTTTCTTGGAGGCAAGGGATGAGTGTTTACGACGTGCTAGAGAGTGCTAGTCACGAAAATAAATTTTCACTAGTAGCTAAATGGTACGGTATGCCCTTGAACAGTTACTATATTATTGAGATCCATAGTTTCAACTGCGAGTGTTGGACGTACACACTGAAAGATAAAAACGGGGAAAAGGTACCTGGTTCAGGCGAAGGTGCCTCCTTAGATACAGTAGAACCTGGAAATATTATTATTTGGAAAGCTACCTAAAGGAGGTAAAAATGTCCAAAAAATTTAAAATTTCTTCTGCCGTATTAGCTTCTGTTCTTGCAGCGGCAAGCTTTACTAGCCCTGTATTTGCTGCTACCCCAGACATGAGTAGTAACATCACCACGCTGGTTACTTATCTTGAAAGCCAACAAGAAACAAGTGGAAAAATTTCAGGATTTGGGGGTGAGACTAGTTGGACGATAATGGGTTTGACTGCTTCTGGGGTAGATCCAAATACAATCGAAAATAGCGGTAACTCCCTTTTGGATTTTCTAGCTGCCAATCCACCCTCTGATACGGCCACAACCGGTTGGGAGCGAGATTTACTAGCTGTTACTGCTGCGGGTGAGAACCCTTTTACTTTTGGCGGCCACAACTACGTGGCCAAGGTTGAGAGTTTTTACGATGGTGGCCAGATCGGTTCGACTACTACCTTGAACGATGATATCTTTGGAATACTATCTTTAATTTCCGCCGGCCCAAGTGCCGACCAGGAGATAATTTCGGATAGTGTTGATTACTTAATTGCTAATCAAAATGTGGACGGTGGTTGGAGCTGGCAAGTTGGTGGGAGCAGCGATAGTAATGATACTGCTGTAGCACTCCAAGCTTTAAAATCAGCGGTTAACAATGGTTTTACTAACGTTGGTTTAGATGATGCTATAGATTCTGGTGTAAATTACCTTTTGGGGTTACAGCAAGCCGATGGTGGTTGGGAGTACCAACCTGGTTTTGGTACAGACGCCGCCTCGACTGCTTGGGTGGTGCAAGCTCTTATTGGTGAGGATACTGCGGTGACTAACGGGTTGAATTTCCTAGCTAGTTTGCAAGATGTAAGTGGTGGAGTGGCCTACCAAGCCGGTTTTGGTGCTGATACATTCACCTCTAGCTACGCTTTAGCCGCATTTGCTCAAGTTGCCTATCCGGTTAGTATCTTTGAGCAAGTATTTGAGGAAGATCCCCAGCAACCAACCAATGAGGAAGCAAGTCAAGAGAGTGATGAGCAAACAAACGACGATGAGGGTAGGGTGCTCTCTGTTACTGATACCAACGAAGATGGTCAAGTACTTGCAGCGAGTCTGCCAGATACAGGTATAGGTTCTGCAGTACCGGTAGAAGAGACTGGACGGGGCTTAAGTGCCGCAGAAAAAAACAATCGAATCGATCTGTTTTTAATAATGGGTATTAGCTTGATAATTATTGGGACTTCTACAGGTATAGTTGCTAGACGATACAAAAGAAATAATGTAGATTAAAAAGAGATGAAAAAATACTTACCCAGCTTAATTAATCCAGCGTTAATAATCGGATTAGCGGTTGCCGCAAGGCTAATGCCACATCCACCAAACTTTGCGCCCATCGCAGCCATAGCACTTTTTGGCGGAGCATACCTGTCCCCCCGTTACGCGCTTATTTTTCCCCTGGTCGCGATGTTACTAAGCGATATCTTCATCGGGTTTTACTCCCCGCTCGTAATGATTTCCGTTTATGGGTCGTTTGCCTTGGTTGGGTTGCTTGGGATGTGGCTGCGAAAAAGAAAAACTCCGACCAAAGTGGTGGCAGCCGCGATTGGTTCCTCGGTTCTTTTCTTCTTGATTACTAATTTTGCTGTTTGGGTCGCTGGTGCTTATGCTAGAGATCCAAGTGGGTTACTGCAAAGTTACGTAATGGGTTTACCTTTCCTAAAAAACACTCTAGCAGGAGATCTATTTTACACAATTAGTTTCTTTGGCGGTTACGAACTGGCCAAGAGTTTGGTAAATCGGAAATTAGCTTTTGCTGGGCAAAGAGCTTGACTTTTTAGGTTCGAACAAGTACAATTAATTTCGGCAATGAGCCAAAAACAACCCTTCGGGGCTGTTTATTTTTTGGCCCAATTGCCAAATCTTCACAGAGAGGAGTGGTGTAAGTATTGGTAACACTCACAGTAATTGTGGGAGCCTCTCTTGCCATTATGGTTGCGATCGCCGTTCTCGATCCTGACGGTAGAGTACCAGTTGGCCTAGGGATCTAGCAACCATCGTGCGTCCAGAGTCCCCAAAACACGCCGCAGAGACAAAGGCCACCCATGCTTCATTGAGGTTTGGGTGGCTTCTCTTTTCCACAACCCTTTATCAAATTCTCATATTGAACTATAATCAAATAAGTTTTATGGATCCGTCTATTTTTAAAGCCTACGACATTCGTGGTGTTTACCCCGGTGAGATAAACGAAGAAGATGTTGAAAAAATAGCCAAAGCCTTTTACACTTTTGTAGTCGAGAAAATCGGTGGATCCAAACCCCCAAAAATAGTTCTGAGCTACGATGGTAGGCTTTCCAGCCCAGCACTCGTGGAACAAGCAAAAAAAGCGTTAGTTAGTAGCGGAGCCCAAATTATTGATATCGGGCTTTCGGGTACTCCCACCTTCTACTTTTCAATTTACCACTATGACTATGACGCTGGTATTCAAATCAGTGCCTCCCACAATCCAAAAGAATACAATGGGGTGAAACTTGCCCTTAGGCAGGGCTCGCAGGTAACAAAGTTGGGAGAGGGTACCGGTCTGGAAAGGATAAAAGAAATTGTTTTAGGGGAGAAATTTGAAAAGCTGGGCCACGCGGGAAAGGTAACCCATGGTGGAGACGTCATAGAAGCGCAGATAGAAAAAGCGCTAAAAATTACGCAGTCAACAGGTATTAACGATCTAAAAATTGTTGCTGACGCGGCCAACGCTACCGGGGCTTTGTATTTAGAAGCCTTGTTTAAGAAACTGCCTTGTAAGCTCGTAAAAATGAATTTTGAAATAGATGGAAATTTTCCAGCTCACAAACCAGACCCATCAGAGTTCGAAACACTAGCAGAACTTGGGAAAAAAGTTGTTAGCGAGGGTGCGGATCTGGGAATAGCTCCAGACGGTGATAGCGACAGAGTATTCTTTGTTGACGAAAAAGGCGAAGTAATACCGGCCTCAGTTACCACGGCTCTGATAGCAAGAGAGCTTTTAAAGAAGCATCCTGGGGCGAAAATCGGATTCGATGTCCGATCAACGCTAAACGGCATTCACGCTGTAAAAGAAAACGGGGGCGTACCGTTGGTGAGCCGAATTGGTAACCCATTTGCTTCGGAAATAATGAAAAAAGAAGCCGCAATTTTTTTTGGCGAAAACTCTGGCCACTTTATATTCAAAGATACAAACTATTTAGAAGATCCAATAACAGTTGTTTTAATCTTCCTCTCAGTTATTTCTAGAGAGGGCAACCCAATTTCCGAAATTTTAAAGCCGTTGTCAGTTAGTTACCAATCAGACCAACTTAATCCGCGTATTGGGAATATTAATAGGGTCATTCAGGTGCTTCAGGAAAAATATAGCGATGGTAAGGCCAACTTTATCGATGGCTTATCAATAGATTTCACAGACTGGAGGTTTAATATCCGCCCCTCGAACACAGAGCCTGTGGTAAGATTGAATGTCGAAGCCCTCGACAAAAGATTAATGGAAGAAAAAAGAGATGAAATAATCGAGCTAATCAAAGCAAATTCATAATAATATGAGTAAAGAACTTGACGTAGCAATTAGGGCAGCAAAAATCGCTGGTGAGAGGCTTGAAGAGCATTTCGAGACTATACTCGAGCTTCACGAAAAGGAAGATAAATCCTTTGTCACAAAAGCAGATCTTGAAGCCGAGAAAATAATTGTTGAGCAGATCCAAAAAAATTTTCCTGGGCACCAAATTCTTAGTGAGGAAGCTGGGACAATTGGAGAAGCCGACGAGCATGTTTGGATGATTGATCCTCTTGATGGAACAAACAATTTTACTAGGGGAATACCGATATTTGCTACGTCCATAGCTCTCACACACAAAAAAGAAACCACCATGGCGGTTGTTTACAATTCTATTACGAACACCTTGTTTACAGCAGAAAAAGGTGCGGGGGCTTTTTGGAACGGGGAAAAAATAGAAGTTTCTGATATAGGTAAAGTTTCCGATTGCACTTTATCTTTCTCTAGAGGTAGAGATAGTAAAAGTAGAGCCTTAATGCTTGATCTTTTTGACAAAGTTTACCCAAAAATAAAAAGCCCAAGAGTCCTTTCCAGTGCTTCTTTGGAACTTGCCTACGTAGCCTCGGGTCGTCTTGATGCATTTATCATTCAGGGAATAAATATCTGGGATTTCCTTGGTGGGTTGTTGCTAGTTGAAGAAGCAGGCGGCAAAACCACCACTTTGGATGGTGGGGGTTGGAACCTGAAATCTTCTCAGCTACTAGTTACAAATGGAACGATACATGAGGAATTGTTGGAAATTTTAAACCGATAATTTTTCCTATTGACAGCGAACCTGCGATGAACTAGAATGATATAAAGATTTATCTTTTCTGCTCTCTGCCCCTTACTCTTCTGCTCACTTTTTTAAATTTTCAAACTGCTCATAGCTAGACTGCCCAGGAACCAAAGAGGGTGGAATTATCTAAGTTTGAATTAAAAACTGTCGGTGGGGTCTTTTCGAGTGAGCTCGAAGAAAAGATCTCTAGCGGGAAAGTAAGAGTGGGGATAGTTGGTGTTGGTTATGTTGGCCAAGCACTGACAGCCTCACTAGTTGAAAGCGGTATTCGTACCTTTGGTTACGACTTGGACGAGAGTAAGTACTCCCGAATAGAGCACAAACTGTTCATCGGATCCAAGTTCATTGAAGAGCTGGAAACATGTGAAGTGATCTGTATTTGTGTTCCCACTCCCCTAGACGAAAATAAAAAGCCGGATCTGCGCTTTCTTCAACAGGCAGCCCAGGCCCTGTCAAAGTTTCACACCAAAAACCAGCTGATAATTATCGAGAGTACAGTCGCACCGGGTACAACTAGGAATTTTGTTCTGCCGCTACTGACATTACACGGTCGAAGACACGAGGAGGATTTTTTCCTTGCCTTCTCCCCGGAACGAGTGGATCCTGGGAACGCTAAGTTTCATCTAAAAAATACTCCGAAGATAGTGGGTGGTTTGGGTAAGACGGCACCGCAACTGACAGCGGCTTTTTATTCTAAATTCGTCGATGAGGTTGTCGTAACCAGCTCTCCAGAAGTAGCCGAGCTAACCAAGATGCTCGAAAACTCCTTCCGGTTGGTGAATGTCAGTTTTATAAACGAAATGAAACATTACGCTGACGCTGCCGGAATTGATATTTGGGAAGCAATAAATGCCGCCGCCACAAAACCTTTTGGTTTCCTTCCTCATTACCCTGGGCCCGGAGTGGGTGGTCACTGTATACCAGTGGATCCTGTTTATTTGCTTGAAGAAGCAGCAAGTAAAAATATTGACCTGCCTATACTTAAATCAGCAGTGTTGGTTAATGACCTTCAGCCAAAAAAAATTGTCGCAGCTGCAAAGGGGCTTACCAATGGCCGCTCGGACGCAAAGAACAAAAAGATGCTTCTGCTTGGTATTGCCTACAAACCGGATACTGCTGACACCAGGGAATCTCCAGCCCTAAAAATAATGGTGGAAGCAGAGAAAGAAGGTTTTGAGGTCAACTATTTTGATCCGTACGTACCAAAATACAATGGTTTTACTTCATCTATATTAACTAGGGAATTAGTGCTAGAGCAAGACGTCATCGTGATTGCTACCCACCACCAAAATATTCCTTACGAACTCTTCGCTGATGTTGATGTGCCAATCATTGATACTAGGAACGTGTTAAGACAGTTTAAAAAGGACAAAGTTTCATTTGGGGAAGAGAGGCTATCGTGAAAAAAGTTTTGGTAACCGGAGCAGCTGGTTTTATAGGCAGCAATTTGGTAGGACGGCTTCTTAAAGAGAGCTACTACGTTGTCGGCATCGATAATTTTATTACTGGTGAACCTAAAAATATAAGAAAATTCTCCGGTGACTCCAACTTTAAATTTATCAGAGCAGATATAGTAAATTTGGATGCAGGTCAGGTAGAAGATTTGATCCACGAGCGGTTTTCAGAGATTTACCACCTGGCGTGTCCAACCGGAGTTCCAAACCTAGTTACTTTGGCCGAAGAAATGCTGTTGACGTGTTCGGTGGGTACTAGGAATATTCTTGAAATAGCGAGAAAAAGCGGCTCTAAATTTCTATTCACTAGCTCATCTGAAGTTTACGGCGATCCAAAGGTTTTTCCTCAGGAGGAGAGCTATTCTGGAAATGTGGACCCAATCGGGATCAGAAGCCCATACGAGGAAGGTAAACGGCTGGCCGAAAGTTTGGTTATCATGTATGTTCGCAAATACGGCTTGAGGGGAAAAATAGTGAGGGTTTTCAATACTTACGGTCCTAATATGTCCGAAAAGGATGAACGGATAATTCCAAAATATATTCAGCAAATAAAAAAAGGTGCTCCTCTCACTGTTCATGGCGATGGAACTCAGATGAGAACTTTTTGCCACGTGGCTGACTTAGTAAACGGGTTACTCCTGGTGATGAGAGAGGGTAAAAACGGAGAACCGTATAATATTGGTGGGGTCAAAGAGATAGCTGTAAAAGACCTAGCCCAAACTATGATCAGACTTTTCAGCAGTAAAGTTGGAATTTCATATGTAAAGAGACCAGCTCACGATCATCAGTCTAGACGTCCAGACCTCACTAAAATTTCTTCTCTGGGCTGGTCGCCAAGTGTTGGCTTGGAAGACGGGCTGTCCCGCCTTATAATCATCTCTACATCCCAAACTGTGAGGTAAAAATGAAACCCATTTCCCCCTTTGGCTTACCTATAGGTATAAGTATTGCTTTTTGGTCGATCGTTGGACTGCTGCGGCTAATCTGGGAAAAATTTATTAGGAAATCTATTTACCCGGTTACCGGTACCAATAAGATGAACCCAGAGGATATCGCTGTTATCTTACCAGCCCACAATGAAGAACTGGTCATCCGGGGTTCCATCAAAGCGTTGAAGCAGATGCTCAGTCCAAAGCAAATCTATGTCGCGGCTGATGGCTGCACTGACAAAACATATCGCCGCGCCCGCATGGAAGGCTGCCATGTTTCGTATCTAAATCCTGGTCGTGGTAAGGCAAGAGCGTTGGTTTATTTGCTGCGCCGCTTCCGGCTTTTTGACAGATACAAACTAATTTTTATACTAGATGCTGATACTCGTCCTGATGGAGAACTTATAAAAAAAGCCTTACCTTTTTTCAACGATGCGGATATTGGGGTAGTGTTTGCAGCCTCAAAAATAACTTGGCGTCAGCATTGGATACCGAACCTAAAATATTATTTTATTTCCTATAGGGAAAGGCTCAACCGGATGTTGCAGTACCTGTTGATTTTTGGCCAGACCTGGAAATATACCAGCGTGAACTACGTGATACCGGGCTTTTGTACAATTTATCGATCGGAAATATTGAAACAGTTACAAATCGATACACCAGGGATTTTAATCGAGGATTTCAATCTGGCTTTTCAATTCCACAAAAAAAGGCTAGCAAAACTTGGTTACCACCCCTCCCTAATTGCCTGGGATCAATACCCAGACAATTTGAAAGATTACGTTGGTCAGGTCAGACGTTGGAATATTGGTTTTTTCCAGACAGTTCGAGCAAACGGTATCTGGCCATCGTTTTTTTGGTTAACCCTTGGCGTGTTCTCCTTTGAAGTGATCGCCAATTCCATCTTTGTTTTGTTCGTGCCGTTTTTACTGCTTTACCTACTCTCTCCTTGGTATGCTGGAGCGGGCTTTATCTTGGATAGCTTTAACAACCTTTATCAGCATATTGGGCCCTACAAAACCCTAAGTTTGAGTGATATTTTCGTCGGCACTTTTCTCATCGATTACGCAGTCACGGTGGTGATTGGCTTGATCAACCGCAAGCCGCAGTTTATAATTTACGGATTATTTTTCTTTTTTATGCATTTTGTAGTTTCACTAGTACTGCTTAGCTCTATCATTCCTGGGTTTTTCGGATCCTCCTCTGGTCGCTGGGTCCCACCTACCAGGAGTGCCGAGCAGTTGGGAGTAGCAAAGGTATGAAGAAGATATTAGCCATCGGTGGGCACCCAGATGATGTAGAACAATTTGCAGGGGGTACCCTTGCTCTGCTAGCCAAGGAAGGTTGCGAGATTTTGATCGCCGCCCTTACCGCTGGGGAGTGTGGTTCTAGGCAACTCCCTGCCGAAAAAATAGTTAAAATACGAAGAGAAGAGTCAGAGAAGGCGGCCAAAGTACTTGGCGCAAAATTTATTAACGTAGGCTTGCCTGATGGTAGTTTGAGCTATGATCTGGAAACTACAAAGAAAGTTGTAAAACTAATTAGAGAATTTTCACCGGACGTGATAATAACCCACCCAACCACAGATTACATGACCGACCATTTTCATACGGGTAAGCTTGTTCTCTGGGCAGTGCCGGAGACCACTCACCCAAATTTCCCAGCGGGTACAAAGGCTCCAGCTTTAAAGAAATATCCTTATGTTTATCACACTGACCCGCAAGGTTTGATTGGTCCTGATGGTCAGATCGTTACTGTAAACACGATTGTGGATATTTCAGAGACAATAGACCAAAAGTTAAAGGCGTTCGGTAACCACAAGAGCCAGATGGGTTTCCTGGAAAAAGGCAAAATGGACGCTGTAGAAAAAACTCGCCGTTGGGCAATCACCCGCGGACAGCAAATAAAGGTAGAGTATGGTGAGGGGTTTTATCAAGAACTACTAGAAGAATACCCCCGAAAAAATATCCTCACCGAGATCCTCAAGGACAAAGTATTTACTCTATAAAAAAAATCGCTCCGTTGGCAGAAACGGAGCGATCGTTGTAGGCAGTTGTTTGGCTAGGTTAGCAGTTCCGGCCGGTTCTTCTTCAGCCAGTCTTGGATTCGTCTTACCACGTAGGGTGAGTACGGATCGCGGAAGAAGTTCTTATTGTCCATCTCAATAATTTCCGAGATAGACATAAGGTGAACTTCGTGGCCGGATTCTGGTTCAAGCTCCTTACGAGCTTTCGGAAACAGAAATGGGTACTGCTCGGTCCAAATCAGCCCGTCGATTGGGTTGAAACCCTTCACTGGGCCGAACTGGTGCACCTCATCGGAGGTAGGAACTACTCCCGTTTCTTCTTTGAGCTCGGCGATCGCTTGCTCGAGCGGTGAATTACCAGGGTCGATGCCGCCGCCCGGTATCTCGACTGTTCGAATTAAACCGTCGGGCGTTTCCCGTTGCTGTCGGACCACGAACATCTTATGGGTTTCTTCATCGAGCGCGAACGCAAAGGCGCCGTCCCAAACACGGGTGCGAGTCTGCATTCCCGCTGAACCATCACTGCGGACAAAGGGCCAACCCACCACTGCCGAGTAGGGAAGGTTTTCCGTCAGGATTCTTGCCTCGGGTCCAAGAGTCGACAGAAGTCTAGCGAGTTCCTCCAAAGCATAAGCCTTGCGGTCGAATGACACGACTTGATCCTCCCTTTCTTTGATATTGAATTTTGCCGATGAATTATAAGGAAAATCCTGTAGTAATGCAAGATTAGCGGAAACTGCTGAGGGTGGGCCAGATGCGGGGATCTTCACCACCCAGCCGCCAAAAAGTGGCCGATATACCTAGGCTTTTGGCAAACGATAGCTTAGGCTGGATACTTTGATAATTTTCAAACCAAACTTCGTGGGTTTTGCCCCCACTTTTATAGGTAAAGTGAGCCGCGCCTTCGATAGTATCTATACTTACCTTTGGGTTGTAAGTTTTTAACAATGAAGCAACCTCAGAATAAGTAAGACCATTGGCCGTGCCGTAACCAGCACCATTTTTTGGCCAATCCAAGCCGTAAAGCGGCACACCCATAAATATTTTCTTGCGAGGTACGCCGATAGACAAAGCGTAATTTATCACCCGACTTACCCAAGGTACTCCCGCAATTGGCCCAGCATCCGAGTCGTCCCAATGCTCGCCATAAGCCATGAAATAAAGTTGATCGGCGGCAAGAGAAAGCGCTAAAAGATCCTGGGCTGCGGAGCCGTTGTCCTCCGACGGCTTTCCTTCACTGGTTTTTGGGTGGATTGCCAGGCCCAGAAGCTTGCCTTTTTTATGTAAAGCAGAAGCTAGATCACGGATAAAAATAGTAAAATTATTTTTCTGGGAAGTTTCTAGTTCTTCGTAATCAATACTAATACCATCAAAATTCATTTTTTCGGCGAGGTTGACTATATTATTGATATGGCTAGCGCGAGCGCTTGAAGAGCCAATCACCTTTGCGACTCGGTCACTATCCCAACTACCGCCCTCATCCTCATCTGGCAAATTGGCGATCAAGCCAAATACTTTCACACCATTTTTATGCGCGAAATCAATAATAGTTTTATCCTCAACCGCGTAAATATATTTGCGGATACTACCATCGGCTCGCAATGTGTACCAAAAAAGGGTTAAGTAATCAAACGATGAGACATTTTCCCTGAAAGATGCAAAAGCCCTTTGTTGATCCCAATAAGGAATTGAAGCTCGGTAATAGAGAATTTTTAGCACAAATTTTTCTGCTTTTATACTTGATTTTATACTGGTAATTCCTTCGTTTAATTTTGTCTGATCAGCTCGCCTTTCACTGATAGGACTATTGGGCGAAAGTGTACTGGCGCCAATTACATCTCGTTTAGGGTCAGATGGTTGATCTGTGGGCTCTTTATTGCCTAGTAGATGTATAGCAATGACGGTTAGAGCTAGCAAAAATACTACGGAGACAACCAATAATAAAAATTTCAAGCGTTTTGGCAAAGCGGCGATTTTTCTAATCATTTGAGGCTATGATGTTTTGTGCCTCTTTTAAGCTGGTGTTCATTAGTAGATCTATTATGGAAAGATTGGGTATAAAACCTTGCTGCTTAGTGAATAGTTGATGGTATTCATCACACTTCCAGTCCTGGACTTTAATTTTTATACCGCTTTCTTTATAAAAGGTTTCGTCCATATAGGCGGTTGCTCCTGTCCCGCCGCAATAATCTTCGGTCGCACCGACTTCCTTGCACAGAGCGATGATCTTCTCGTTTGGATGCAGTTTTTCTATTTCACGGGCAGCTTCTGAAAAAGAGGCTCTACTTATCTTTTTCAGACGGAATATCGATTGATCTGCTAGTAAATTATTAACATAGCCAATTGTTAATTTTTTGATACTTATCTCTTTCTCACCAAGTAAGTGTAAAATTCCCCAGACTATAGTGGCTAGGTTAATATCAGCGATGGTTTTAAACTTTGCGGTTAGGGCTTGCTCAAGTTCGGGAAATAGTTTTTTGAAATTTGCAGACCGACCGTAGGCAAATTGCAAGGTCTTCAGATGATCAGCTACCCAATCTGGGTCGTAGGAAATAGAAGTTTTATTGATCGGGGAAAATTTATCTTCCACCGGTACGGAGAGTAAATGGCGGCCAAAGGATTGCTTTATTGGTGTGTGTGACTGGTAAGATTTATCGGTTCTTCCGTCCGGATACTTATGCTTCTTCACATATTGGACGTCATCCCGAGCCATAAATATATCAGTATTTAATATTCTGGCAAAATAGTGAAGCCTTGGGAAATATTGGGGTTGTATACCTGTATATCTCATGCTTGCATTTTGTGGCAGTAAAATCCCTCAGCAAAAATCTTTCCAATCGCCGATCCTCGGTAGATTGCCAGCGATCTTATCGCATCCAGATGTCTGGGGTTGCCCCTCTCTTTTAGTTGACTCTTATAAAGCTTCAACGCAGCGAGTTTTTTATTCAGCTGTTTTTGCGAGAGCTCAACAAAAAAATTTGGATTGATGTTTTGTTCTAAGGACCAAAAGTCCATTGGTTCTTCAAATGAAAGGATAGTTTCAGGAACAAATTTACTTGTTTTTACCGCCGGTCGGCAAGCAGAAAAGGCCGCTTTGGCCACCGCTTCATGGTCTTGGTTGTAATCTTTGTGAGAGTGAAAAGCAATAATATCGGGTTTTATTTGCTCCAAGGAAATGTCTTGTCCTCTTTCTATCTCATGAATTAGCTGTTTTTGGCCTATTTTGTCCAGCTGTAGGTGATATTCGTTGCCCGGTAAAGATATTTTGTAATCATCATAGTCGAGAAAGTTAGCTACAGACTCTATTTCTTTCTCACGTTCTCTAGAAGTTGAGATCCCTTTGGCCGAAAAATCTTGAGTAGTACCGTTGGTGAGGAAAGGGACGTAGACCTTCCCCCCTACCTCTTTTATTTTTGAAATGAGACCGCCACATCCTAGAGTTTCATCGTCAGGATGAGCAGCGACTACGAGAAGTTTTTTATTTTTCAGTGAAATCATGATTTCTAGGCAGTGGGCCGTAAGTTAAGGATTATAGGTTACAATAACCTAGAAGTATTTGCAAGAGAGGTGTAAATCTGCGAATATAAAAATATGCTGCCAGTAGTTTTCAGCCTACTTCTAGGCGCCACTCACTTTTGGAACGAAAAGATCCAGATACGTCAGGAATACATAAGAACACGATTTATCTCCTTTGTAGCTGGAATCTCAGTTACATATGTTTTCCTGGACTTGCTTCCAGAAGTTTACAAGGGATTTGAAGTATTCGATAGGTTTATTTTTATCGCTCTTCTTTCAGGCTTTGCCATTGCCCATATAACGGAAAAATACATATATCAACACTCTGCACCGCAGGTACTAAGGGAGAGGCTTGGCATTCTCCATTCACTAGCCTTTTTTGTTTACCACTTATTAATTGGTGTAATTTTGGTGAGACTGAACAATATAAGTAACCTGGATTCGTTTCTGTTTTTCCTGCCGGTACTTTTTTATTCTTCTGTAGGTGTTATAGCTTTGGAAAAAATACATGTAAGAGTGTGGGAGAGGCCATTCATAAAAATCCTTCTGTCCGCGTCCACATTGATAGGAGTGTTAATTGCCGAGGTTTTACTGGGGTTTGACCAATTGTTCAACTTACTTTTTGGTCTGGTGGTTGGAATATTTCTCTATATAGCGATGATAGATTTTATCCCCAGAGAAGCCAAGGGGAGGCCAGAATATTTCGCATTTGGAGTATTAGTTTACACACTTATAATAATAACCACATTTATCTAGACAGGTTAACTCCAAGAAAGAACTTGATCGTGGTGTGTACTTTTACTCTATTGACAGACCCTACCCTACAGGGTAGGATAGAACTATGAGAAATGAAACAAAAAAAGACGTGATCAAAAGATTGAATATAACTAGCGGTCATGTGAAAAAAATTGCTGAAATGGTGAATGATAATCGATATTGCATCGATGTCTTGCAACAAACAGAGGCCGTAAAAGGGTCACTCAAAAAAATTGAAGAAATTATCCTTGATTCTCATCTTCACACGTGTGTCGTCCCCTCCTTCAAAGGCAACGAAAGCGAAAAATCCGTAAAGGAAATTGTCGAGATATTCAAAAGGAGGTGAAAAAAATGGAAATAGCCCACATGTTTTATCAGGCAACAGGTTCAGCCGAACCCATCTATTTTGGTCATATGGGTGGTGATTCTAATTTTATGTTTGGGACTATGATGATATTCTGGTGGATTAGTTGGGTTTTAGTAATTATAGCTTTGGTTCTAGGGATCGTCTGGCTTTGGAAACAAATTCAAAAAAAGTAAAGGGTTTTCAGAAATGGACAAACAAAAACATTCAGATATAAATAGCTACACTTGTACCATGCATCCAGAGGTTCAATCCACTGAACCTGGAAAGTGCCCTAAGTGTGGAATGTTTATGGTTGAGAAGGAAAAGGATGGTGAGGAAACAGATGCACATGCAAAGTGATCACAACTCGAATGTTTACACCTGCCCAATGCACCCAGAGGTGGTAAAGAAAACTCCCAGCGATTGCCCAAAGTGTGGTATGAAGCTAGAAAAACATGAACATGGTGGTAAACACGTTGGGATGGAAGAAGCTTTCAAACGCAGGTTTTTCATCGCGCTACCGCTCACAATAATTGTGTTGGCCCTATCTCCAAAGATCCAGCAATGGTTTGGATTTTCTATCGATTTCCCAGGCAGAGAAATCGTTCTCTTTGCACTGGCTTCAATAATCGTCCTTTATGCCGGCCTCCCTTTTTACCAAATGGCGGTTGGAGAAATCAAAACTCGCAGCTTTGCGATGATGACTCTTGTTTCGCTTGCAGTACTTTCCGGTTATATCTTCAGTGTCGCGGCCACTTTCATTTTTCCCGGAGAGAGCCTTTATTGGGAAATTTCCACTCTTGTACTCGCGTTTCTTTTTGGTCATTGGATGGAAATGAGAGCCGTGCGTGGTGCTAGCGGGGCTTTGGCCGAGCTTGCCAAGCTAATTCCTCCGACCGCTCATAAAATAGAGACAAGTAACAAGAAACAAGTAACAAGAGACGTGGAAACGGAGGAGCTTAAAAAGGGCGATTTAATACTGATTAAACCAGGGGAAAAAATACCGATTGACGGTAAGGTCCTCGGTGGCGAATCTAGTGTAAATGAGGCTATGATCACTGGGGAGAGCCGACCGGTAGATAAAAAAACAGGAGATGGAGTGATTGGTGGGACAATCAATAACGATGGATCTTTAACCATCGAAGTTACCAAGACTGGGGAGGACACTGCGATTTCCCAAATGATGGAACTCATCCGAGAAGCACAAGAGACAAAACCCCCGGTACAAAAATTGGCTGATACAGCGGCGAAATACTTGACCTTTACGGCAGTAATTGTTGGCGTATCCACATTTGTATTTTGGTTTTTTATTGCCCCACAAACTACGGTTCCAGCTATATTTGCCGCCACTTTGGCTATATCAGTAGTAGTAATTGCTTGCCCACACGCTCTGGGATTGGCTATACCTACTGTAACGACCATAACGACGTCCCTTGCAGCCAAGAACGGTATTTTAATACGGGATATGAGAGCCGCCGAAATTGCTAGAAATCTGTCCTACGTAGTCTTTGATAAAACTGGTACCTTGACCGAAGGTAAATTTGGTGTAAGCGAAGTAACTGCTCTTTCAGATACTTCTGAAGCAGATTTACTAAAATTCGGCGCTGCTGTGGAATTTCACTCCCAGCACTCGATTGCAGTAGGAGTAGTCGATGAGGCTAAAAAGAGAAAGGTCTCTTTTGAACCCGCTAAAAAATTTCAATCTGTACCAGGAAAAGGGGCAAAAGGAGTAGTCGATGGTAAAGAAGTGATACTTGGTAACAAGATTTTGATGGAAGAGTCTGGGTTTGACACAAAGCGGCATGAAGAAAAAATAAAGATACTGGCAAAAGATAAGACCCTCATTTGGGTAGCTGTTGATAAAAAATTAGCAGGCATCTTAGCGTTGGAAGATATCATTCGTAAAGAATCTCCAGAAGTGATAAGAGCTCTGAAAAAAATGGGTATAAAAACCGCTATGCTAACTGGTGATAATAAAGCAATTGCCGACTCTGTTTCTAAAAGATTGGATATAGATACTGTATTTGCGGAAGTACTGCCAGAGGATAAGGTGAATAAGGTTAAGGAGCTCCAGAAGGACGGTAACGTAGTAGCTATGGTGGGTGATGGGGTGAACGATGCTGCCTCTCTGACGCAAGCCCACGTAGGTATTGCGATTGGAGCGGGGACCGATGTCGCGATCGAAGCAGCAGAAATCGTTCTCGTAAAGGATGATCCCAGGGATGTGGTCAAAGCGATCAAACTTTCGCAAAAAACCAATACCAAAATGAAACAAAACCTAGCGTGGGCAGCTGGTTACAATGTGATCGCCATTCCAGTAGCGGCTGGCTTGTTGTTCTCCTTTGGGATATTACTTCGCCCTGAATGGGCGGCTCTACTTATGAGTGCCAGCTCGGTCATTGTTGTAATAAATGCGCTTACACTACGTAATACGCAGCTAGCTTAGGGTTAAACAAATTCGGGGAGGAATTCTGGCAGTGTGGCGGCGGAAATCGTTACCTGACTTATCTTTCCTTCTACGTATTTTTTTGCCACTTTTCTCAATATCCCGTTGATTGTCCTTTGCAAGGCTCTGATATCTATATCATAACCAAATGGTTTGATAATGTGTGGCCAAGCATCATCGGCGATAGTGACTATATTTTCATCCAAAGAAACGTTTTGTAGTTCCTTGGGAAAAAGATAATCCCTAGCTATTTGAATTTTATCTTCTTCGCTGTAGCGGGGCATAATAATTATTTCCAACCGATCCATGACAGCTGAAGATATACCACCAATTTTGTTGGCGGAGCAAACAAAAAGCACTTCGGAAAGATCAACGGGGTGATCGACATAATAGTCAACGAAAGCACTGTTTTGCTCGGGGTCAAGCAACTCAAGCAGCACACCCATGACGTCACTTTCCGCGCCCTGCGCAATTGAATCTATCTCGTCCAGTAGTATAACTGGATTTTTTGTCCCTACTCTTGCCAATCCCTTTACTAGACTTCCTGGTTCGGCCTCCGGGTAAGCTCGGGTTTGGCCACGTAAAATAAGAGTAGACGCCAAACCTCCCATCGGGAGGCGGATGAAATTTCTACCTAAACTTTCGGCAATTGAGGCCCCTAGAGAAGTCTTTCCAGTTCCAGGTAAACCAACGAAACAGAGAACTGGCGATCGGGAAAGCGTTACCACTCCAGTTTTCTCGTGTTCTGCCTGTAGCTTCAGCACCGATAAGTACTCAAGTACCCGCTCTTTGATATGGTCCAGACCAAAATGATTTTTATCCAGTATCTCTTTGGCCTTTTGCAGGTCAAGATTATCGCTACTACGTTCACCCCAAGGTATGGCAAGTAGCCACTCTACGTATCTGGTGGTCTGCTCAAACTCAACTTGATAAAACGAATGCTGCATTGCCCGGTTGAGCCTATTTAACGTTTCGGTAAGCTCTGTTTTTAAGTTTGGGGGAACGTGAGAATTGTGAACTTTATCCAGTAATACTTGTACTTCGCTCAGAAGATTCTCGCCGCTTTCTTGTGCCTCAGGATGGTTGGGTTTTGCTGGGACATTAGAGTTTTTTGGAGCCGGGGCAGTTTTTTTCATCAGAGTATTTCTAGTTTAAACTTTTTCCATTTTCAAGTCAAAGTTGCTTGAGCGCACTTACCGTGATATATAATGAGTCCCGTGAAAAAAGTCGTTCCAAGACACGTTGCCATAATTATGGACGGTAATCGCCGCTGGGCAGAGGCAAAAAAGGTGTCTGCTTATAAAGGTCACGAGGCTGGCCTAGAGGCGCTTGAGAGCGCTGTGAAAGGAGCAAAAAAGCTAGGTGTTAAATATCTTACTGTTTACGCTCTTTCGACCGAAAATATTCGGGAGAGAAGTAAGCTGGAAATTTCATTTCTGTTTTCGTTGATAAAAAAGGGATTAGCCGAAAAGCTGCCTATGTTGAAGGAGAACGGAGTCCAGGTTAGATTTATTGGTGATCTAGGTGGTTTGCCAGTAGATATCCAAAAAACAGCAAAGGACGTTGAAAAAAGATTATCTAAGAACAACGACCTTTTTTTAAGTATCGCTTTAAATTACGGTAGCCGAGATGAAATCGTTCAGGCCGTCAGAAAAATAAATAAGCCATCCAGGACTGTAACAAGTGAGAGTATAGAAAAATACCTCTACACAACCGGTGTACCCGACCCAGATTTGATCATCAGAACCGGTGGGCAAAGAAGGCTATCCAATTTCCTACTTTGGCAGTCTGTCTATTCGGAACTTTATTTTACAGATACACTTTGGCCAGATTTTAGCGAAAAGGAGTTGAAAAAAATAGCGGCGGATTTTTCTAATAGAGTGAGAAACTTTGGCCGTTGATCAAAAAACTGAAGCTCTAACTGAAAGGTAGAACGCCTTGGGTGAAAAGGAAGACACCAATCGCCACAATTATACCCAAAACTAAAATGACAAAAATGATAACCGGAAAATGTCCTTCTTTTGCTTCTGGATCATCTGTTTCTACTTGCGTGCCTAACCCTTGACTGGCTTGTTGCCAGGGGGGAAGTGCTTCGGGTGAAACAGGTCCTGGAGCAAGATCCGCATTTGGAGTCTCTCCACCAGCAGCATCTTGCGATGCCCGAACGTTTGGGTCAGTGCGCATCCATGGTGGTCCTACCTCTTCTGCACTACTCATACCCGGATCCGGTGGGGGTGTTGTCTCAGCGCTTGGTGGCGGTGGTTGAGAGGGTTCTGGTGTTGTTTCGGAAGCAAGCGGTATTGGAGCCGGGTCCGTAGGTTCGGTGGTTACGACTGAAGGTGCAGGTTGAGACGCAGGGTCTGGTGTTTGGGTTGGAGTAGAAGCTGGGTCCCCTGGTATTTGTACAGGTGATGTTGGTCCCGTAGTTGGTTGGGGAGGATCCGGAATATTCGACTGCTCCGAGGGAGACGGTGCGGCAGCTGGCATTTGTGAACTAGTGTCGTTATTTTGTACTGGCGGCGGTGAGGGACTAGGATTTGGTGGTTGTGGAGCGGCGCTAGTTGGCGCCGTCGTAGATGAAGGAGCTGGTGGTTGTGGCTGCGTACTAGCTCCAGCTGGAATATCGGTTGGCAAATTTGTCTCTCCTGGAGCAGTTGGGTCGTTTGGTTTTGTTGGGTCAGTTGGAAACTCAGCCATAAAAAACTACCAGAGTCAGGCAGTCCTCCTCTGTACTAAGGTACCCTATTTTCTCAACTGGTGTCAAGTGATATTGGTGACCCCGGCGGGATTCCCTTCGATAGACTCAGGGTAAACTTCTCATCCCCCATCTCACAATTGATTTGCCTCACTCACCAAATGGTGAGCCTGTCGAACCATGGTGAAGCATTGGGGGTCTCGGTCAGTTCAATCGCTATAACTCGCAGAGTTTCAAGCGGCGAGATGTAATCGAGGACGATTATAGTCGCAATTATCGTGTCTCATCCTCGAGGCTAAATGCCTGTACTGAGACTTCGACAAGCTCAGTCGAATCGCGAGGTCGAAGTGAGACAAATGAGACAGTATATCGCTCTTGCGATACAAGAGCAGATGTAATCTGCGATTATGTCCTGCACGGAGACAAGACGTAATTCCTGCGGATTATAAAAAGGAGTGTCTTAGAAACCTCTTGACATTATTCAGATTATCTTATATTCTGAAAATATGAAAAAAAATGTTGTAATAGTAAGGAACCGTGGTCAAATAACCATACCCGACTCTATTAGAAAAACCGTTGAGTGGGTAAACCCTATGTCTGCTGTTTCAATAAGTGTAGTAAAACCTGATGAAATTGTTATGAAACCTCATAAAACTCCTGAGAATTGGGATGAAATTTGGAAAAAAATTGAGGCTTCAAGAGCCATTTCTGGAAGAGGAAATGAGAGTGCAACAGAATTTTTGGAAAAGGACCGCCGATCACACTAATAAATGGACACTCTAGTTATAGATTCTTCAGTATTTATTAAGTGGTTAAACAAAAAAGATGAGGATAACCTTGATAAAGCCAATCTGATTCTTGAAGACACTCGAAACGGTAAAGTTGAATTACTTGCCCCGGAACTCGCTAGATATGAGGTGGGAAATGTACTTTTGAAAAGTAAAAAACTGACTCCACAAGAAGCAAATGTTTCTCTTGGCCCTGCCTATTCTCTACCAATTACCTTTGTCAGTGAAACTGAGGATTTGGCAAAACAAACTTTTGAACTGGCTTTTAAGAAAAAGATTACCTACTATGATGCTTCTTTTATGTCTTTAGCCAAGCAATACAACGCAACTTTGGTTACAGACGATCTCAAGGACCAAGGTAAAGACCCAGAGATTAAAACCAAACCCTTGAAAGATTACTAATTACTTTTTTGATTTCAGACCCAAAAAACCAATAATGGTGAGCCCTGGTTCTATATTTACGAACGAAATTATATGCCCAGCTGACGCTAGTCATGTATTTTCTGACAAAAATATGGATCAATTGGTGGAAACTTTCAAAGAATGGTCTGTGGTTTTCAAGGCCTATCCTATTGCCCCAAATGTTTAAATGGTGGCAAATTCTCTTACCTTTAGGATTTCACTTCTGGTTATGTTCCGCACGTCTTTTGGTTCAAGTGTAAGTACAGCTACAGTAGTGCCATCAGCTTTTACTACTTCGACTTCTACAGCCTTTCTTTCACCATAAGTATGAACGACAGTACCAATATCACCTTCCTCAAGGCTGTGGTCTTTAATATCGTGGGTTAAAACTACTGTATCTAATTCTTTAAACATAAATACTCAATTCTTAGGCAGGGTAGGCTCTAACAAAAATAGGTTCCGTCTTGCCTTTTTCAATGATCCACACCTGAAAGAAGTTTATGTTTGTTTGCCTGAGGTGTCAAGAAATTATTCAATTGTCTTTACTTCGATCACGTCTTCCAAAGGAATTGCAGCACCTTCGTGAGCTTTTCTAACTTCCTCCGCAGAAGAAGCTTCCGTCTCACAATAGGCAACAGCCTTTTCCATGCTGTAGTGAGCACGCATAGGCTTCAAACCCATCTTCATCGCCGATTCTTTATACGATTGATAGCCGGCCTCCACATCTTCCGCTTTCATATCAGGTAAAAGTTTGTGCACGCCAATAAATTCTGCCATTTCCATCACCTCCAGACAATAAGAAAAGTTTACGATCAAGATCCTGAAGTGTCAAGGGAAGTATTATTTGAACCTTGATTCGTAGTCTTTATAAGCGTGTTTTGCTATTTCTAAAGCTGCTGGGATTTCAGAGGTGCTTTTAATCGTAGTTTTCCACAATGGTGTGGTATCCCAGGCTGTTTCAGGTAGTTTTTCTATTTTTAACTGCGTACTTGGCTTAACTTTTGTTCTAAAATTGAGAATGACAGTACCGTTGCGGTAGGAGATAGAAGTAAAGTTAGTACCATGAAACCTAAAACCAATATAGTATCTAGTCACGTTTTCTGTTATTCCGTCTCCAATTTCAAGAAGTTGGTTATACAAATTTAAAAATATTTCTTTTGAATTTTGATCGATTTTTGCTAAATGATCATCCAAAGTATAGCTTTTAACCTCCTCGCTAACATCCCTAACGGTCTTACTTTTACTAACTGTTTTTATTGAATCCTTTATTTCTGCCGGCTTTAGTTGATTAAAGACGAGGAGATCTTCTTCAAACTTTTTAACCTCCCACAGCTCAATCGGTAAATCCTTAAATTCAATTGCTCCTTTTTGATGAGTAGTAAAGTGACGAGAGATAAATATTACTTTTGATTGAGACCAATCAACGTCGTTCCTATTTAACGATTTCTTGAGTTTTTCATTATATTCGAGGATAAATTCAGCTTTGTTATTCAACATCGCTGCTAGATACGCATAACCCTGATCTACTACAGACATCCCCTGGTCTCTTTTGTATTCAATTATGATGAACGATCTACTTTCCGGATCAAAAGCTAAAGTATCTATCCAGAAATTATTTACATTAAACTCGGTAGAAACAAACTCGTAGCCAAAAATGGTCTCTAAATTTTTTTCAGTAAGGCTCTGAATATCTTTTTCCAAGTTAAATTTTTTCTCGGAAAGAGGAGACAGATCTGAACCTTTCAATTTAAATATCTGCATAGTGGATGAATTTTATGCCTGATTGGGAAAGGTGTCAAGGAAATTTATTTGGTGTGTTTTTCGATCCAAGATCTACCACTTTTTTTGATTTGTGTGTTTTTGATAGATTTTAGGAAGATCTTCGTAGTAACTTTCCAGCCTTTTTTTATCCTTTTTTGCATCGTAATAGTCTGTATTTGTCATGTATCCACCTTCCACTTCTATCTTCTCCGTTCCTAGAGCTTCTATTCTGTCAATACAGTTGGTATGCATATCAATATGATATTTGATCACTATCTTTTGTTGATAAATATCCAGTCTCTTTATGTAGTTATTGAATTTCTCGCGTTTTTTCTTTGCAGGGATAAAGGCAAATAGACATTCGAATCGGAATTTTAGCTTGAGCCAAAAACGAGTCCAATAAAAAGTAGAGGTGTGATATTCAAGCAATTGCAGGATTCTGTCTAGATCCATGGCTCTAAAATATGATCAATATCCGCACCTGTCAAGAATTTCGTTTGAGAAAAGAAGAGACAGCTTCAAAAAAGGCGAGTTCGCGGCGAACAACAAAGACAGCGTATAAACTGATGAAAGTGATTATAGAGGTAAGGAGATTTTCGTTTTGCATGGCAGTACAATCAGTTTAGTCTCTTTATCCCACCCCGTCAAGAAAATCAAAGTTTTTGGAATTTTTCTTGCAAATCTTTTAATTCCGCTAGCATGGGATTTTGTGGCCAGGCTTTCTCAATCTCCTCAATTCTTCTTTGGTTCATTTTCTTTTGCTCTGGCAGAGGTGCGTTGAAATTTTCAAACATTTTGTCTCCGACAACTTTGTAATCTGCTATCTGATCGGAAAGATTGTCGAGAACATCGGCGCTTTTGACCAAAAGACTATCATGCTGCATATTTGGGATATGAGCGAGTGCCGCGGTCTTCCTTTCCTCCCAAGGCAACCTTTTGTCTTGTTCGGTAACATCGTTGACCATACGGGCAATAACTTCCCCAAACTCTCTTACCAAATCTTCCTTGCTGATTTTATTTTCTTCTGTGCTATCTTCGATCGTATCGTGCAAGATCCCCGCCATAATTATTTCCTGACTAGCACCAACTCTCGAAAGTCTGTTTGCAACCGAAAGGGGATGGAGAATATAGGGGACTTCTTTTCCTTTCCTGGTCTGAAATCGATCGACTTGATGAACTTTGTAGGCGAACGATGTTGCCAGCTTAATTTTTTGCTTCATATTCTCCCTTGTTTGCTCGATTAGCTTTACTGTCATAAAATCTACTTCATCTACTTTCGGATTACCCTTTGCATATTCTCTTTTTACATCTTCCATCAAAGGATAAGAAACAACAAGTACCATCTGGTTGCATTTTGGACAACTTAGATCAAACAAATCATCAGAGTAGTCCATGTTCCCATCTTTGGCTTTTCCTCTCCAACTGCACACCGGACACTCTAATAATTGTTCCTTTTCGTAATCATAGTAATCAATTATCTTTGCATATGATTTAAACTTCATTTTTACCTCCTTAAAACGACAAAAACAGCCGTTTATCAAAATAATGATAAATTGGCTGCAATGGACTCCGCTTCTAGAAGGCGAACGCTAAAGCCATAATAATTATAACTTATTCGAGTACAAAGTACAATAGCAGATTGTTTGAAATGTCAAGAAAACTTTGTCTTTATTTCTGATGGAGAAAGTTTTGCAACTAATTTGCCCTGTATTATTAATTCTTGGTCTTCTTTCACAATAATAGGATCGTAGTTAGGATTTTCGGGTAAAAGCGCAATGTACGAATCGAACTTGTGAAACTTTTTGAGTGTTGCCTCATCTCCCAAAAGAGCAATTACAATATCTCCATTCTCGGTAGTAGGTTGGGGGGGGGGAAATTATTGCAAAATCCCCATCAAATATATTCTCCCTAATCATGCTGTCCCCCCTAACTTTAAGAGCAAACAAGTCATCATGGATTATAGATAATTTGCTCCTAGCAACTTGCAGGCTTTCACCATGCTGTTCTTGGGCAAAAATAGGAGCTCCAGCTCTGATTCCTCCTAAAACTCTAATGTTCACTTTTTCTTGGCTTGGTCCACGGAGGATTTTAAGCTTGCTAGCCTAGAACTGTCAAGAAAATTTACTTAACAGATATTCCGTCTCGTCGATTTCCTGATATAACATTCCCAGCTATATTTGGTCCTCCCTGGTTTTGCAACTTTCCTATCTCATTTTTGATTTTGTTTTGTGTGTACTTAATAGTGAATAAAATTGAAATAGAGGATGCTAAAACTATACTTATTATTATCTCTATTAAAGACTCCATTTATTTTTCACCGCCTTTCTATTTATATTCCAGCTTCCTTTGCAAAAGAAAGTGCCTCTTTATTAATTTCTTGGTATTTTTTCACGTCTTCAACAAAGGTATTTACCTTATTACTCAATTCATCTAAATGAGTTTCTGTGGGATTAGCCCCAAACAGTAACACATCCTGGAGCAGCTCACTCTTTCTTCCTATATAAGCTACTGTCGGAAAATTAGAAGCAGCTTCCACATTCTCTGATATCTCTTCGGCTTGTGTTTTTAGCAAATCCTTCAATTCCCGAAGTTCTTCCTTTTTCATTTCGTATTTACCCCGTGATAGTGCCTTTTGTTCATCCATAAATGTCACCTCCCTTAAATTGGACACTCTGGTAATGAAAGTAGGTTGTTAGGTACATCCCCATCCGCTGCCGTTTTAAGATACTTATTACCATAAGAGCTGGTAGCAACGACAACCTTTACCGGATCGTTATTTACATCAACGTAAAACTGATATTCATTGTTCTCAATCGCCTGTATAGCCTGTTGTCTGGTAAACTTCCACCTACTACCGTCAGAATTCTTGCCTCCAACATGAGTTATAGCCTCATATGGGTTGTACCTGTCGTCCTTATTTATACAGCTTATTTTTACAGACATGTTTGTCCTTTCTCAACCGATGTAAAATATAATAGGAAGGATATCAGTTGGGATCCTCCGAGCTTGACAATATTACTGTTTCTCCCTATAATAGAAACAGTTTCGCATAAAGTATAAATTGCTTGCCACATCATGTCAATAGACCAGTTAACTCCAAAACAGCGTGAAGTCCTAAAATATATAGAAAGCTACTACTCTGAGAAGGGTTTCGCTCCCACGCTAAAAGATGTGAGAGACAAGATCAGTATAAATTCCGTTTCCACAGCCCACAAACATATTTCAGAACTTAGAAGGAAAGGGTTCCTAAAGAAACTGGATAAACCTGTTAGGAGTATCGGGGTGTTTGGCAAATCCGAAAATCTCAGCGAGGTACCTTTGCTCGGCAAGATATCGGCAGGGTCTGGTATAGAACCTATTGAAAATCCCGTAACTATCCAGGTTCCAGAAAATCTCTTGTCCGGTTCTGGCAGACACTACGCATTAAACGTGGAAGGTGTAAGTATGGTTGGGGAAGATATAAGAGATGGGGATACGATAATCGTAAAATACCAAAATATGGCTCAAGATGGCGACATAGTTGTGGCAGTGCTAAATGAGGGAAACGAAAAGGCCACTTTAAAGAAATTCTACAACTTGGGCGATAAAATTGAATTAAGAGCAGAAAATCCAAATCTTCAAGATTGGCCAAAGCAGTTTGATTACGGTGATATAGAAGTCAAAGGGAAATTTGTTGGTTTAATTAGAAATGGTTGAAGCAATTAAGTTTAGATTTCGCCATAATTAATAGGATAGAGAAAGTGTTTTGAAAACTGTCATGAAAAAAGACGACTTGAATTACAATTTGGATAAAAAATTTGACGAGTCTCTTCTTAAAGAAGCTAAATTAATTAGGTCTACTTTCGCAAAATTACTTGCGCCAGAATTTCTTTTGCATTATAACGATATTCAAGCAAGTGCTGATATTAAAGGCACCTTGCTAGAAACCTTTTTAGAGAGATCCACTTTTGATAAGTGCTTACAGAAACTCTCATTCTCTCAGTTTTTAACTATTCGGTCAGTAAACGAAGTCTTGTCATCAGACAGACAACCTTTTGAGAAAATTGGCATAGTTGGGTACTTACTAGAGTTGAGCGGAAGAGATTTTATAGATCCTCATAACCCAGACAAAAAGGAGAAAAACTTAGCTGCATCAAAAAAATATGGGTACTTCTTTACCCCAGTATCACTTGCCATAGAAATGTCAAAACTTATGTTAAGAAGTGATCTGAATTTAAAAAGTATTTTAGATCCAGCATGTGGATCAGGGACACTGCTTGCTGTTTCGTTAGTGTTAAATCCAAAAATAGAGAAGATAACTGCTATAGAGGTCGATCCTTTTACATCCAGCATAACAAAGCAACTACTTCATCAAATTAGTGATGATTTAAAAATAAACACAACAGTTAATGTTCTTACTATGAATTTCTTGGATTTTATATCAGCTGACATTAACCAAAGTTTGAAAATTGATAAAGTAGATGCCATAATTATGAACCCACCTTATGGACGAATTAGATTTATTGCCTCTAATCTAACTAACTTTGAGACAAAAACTGGATTAAATACTGATGATTCTACTCGTTTGAAAGAGCTATTCCGCAAAGAACATATTAGTAGTGCTCAAGAATACAGAAAGAAATTCCAAGATATTGGTCTTGGAAAAGATACTCCAGAATATGCCACCCTATTTATAGGTAGTTCTATACGATTGTTAAAAAAGGGAGGGACTTTAGTTGCGATTTCTCCAACATCATGGTTATCAGACAAAAGTGGAAAAGGCCTTCGAAAACATATTTTTGAAAGTCATGGATTTGAAGAAATATGGAATTTTAAGGAAACTGCTGGAATGTTCCCAGGAGTAAACCAACCAACAAGTGTACTTTTGATAAAAGCAGGTATGGAAAGTAAAGGAATTAAAATTAAAGCAGACATTTCTTCAATAAAAGATCTACAAGAAGATGTTCATGATTTAGATATAGAAAAAATACATCAATTCAGTCCAAGTTGGTTACGTATACCCCGATATGGCAACTCCAGAGGAGATTTACTTACAAAACTTCACTTGAGCGATAGTTTATCTAAGCACCGCAATATTAGTAATTTACGAGGAGAATTTGATCTAACATTCAATAAAGATCTGATTAGAAAAGAAAAAGAAGGTGTGAGATTGGTTAGAGGAGATCATATAAAACAATATCTTCTAAAAGAACCAGAACAGTCGGGAAAAGATGGTTATGTCGATTCATATATTTTTTTTCAAAGACTTGGTAATAGTGAAAAAATACAACATATACCAAATTGGCGAATTGCATTGCCTCAATGCACCTATATGCAAAAACATAAAAGAATTGAGGCCTGTCTTGTACCTCCAAATAGCGTCATATCTAACTCATGTAACTATTTAATCCTTGATCAAAATAATATACCTGAGGATTCAATAGATAGGCTTCTCATGTATTGTGTTTATCTGAACAGTTTTGTTGTGGAATGGAGGTTTAGACTATTTAATTCTAATAACCACATTGCGAATTATGAAATTGATGAATTGCCCATAGTCGATTTCACAAAGCTTCCATTTATATTAAAGGAACTAATTCTTAAAACTGCCAAAGAATATTTAACCACTAGGAATGAGTTAGATTTGTATAAACTAGAAATACTAGTAGCCAAGTCTTACAAGCTTAGCAATGATGATTTTCAAATTGTACTAAAAGATTTAAGTTTTAAAGATGCAAACGTTCTACTGAACCAATACAGCAATGAGTATGTCTAAGCAAACACCTGACATCTTGTATAACCATTTACTACCTAAATTATCGGTGGTTGATTCGGCGATGATTGAATATGTAACACAAGGTGGTAACTGGATGGACATATCTGAAGAGATTCCATCAAAAAGATTAGAACAAATTAGGGAAATGTCGAGGCAAAGAGGTGTTGTAAGAACAACATATTACGGAAGGCTTCGCACTGATCAACCCGCATATACAATTTCAACATATTTTAATCGACCTGGGAATGGGACCAACATTCACCCTTGGGAACATAGAACTTTAACCTCAAGAGAAGCTGCAAGGTTACAATCATTTCCAGATTATTTTGAATTCTTAGGTTCAGAAGCGTCTGTAAGAAAGCAAATAGGAAATGCAGTTCCACCATTAGTTGGCTATGCAGTAGGAAAAGCACTAAAAAAACAATCGTTTGTGGATTTGTTTGCAGGTGCAGGAGGGTTAAGTCTTGGATTAGAAATGGCTGGTCTTGATTGTATCGCAGCTCAAGAAATTGATAAGACATTTCTTTCTACATTTGAAAAGAATCATTCAAAAAAACCAGTATTAATCGCTGGAGATATAACTGATGAGTTAGTCCAAGAAGAACTTATTAAAGCTATTAAAGCTAAACTTAAAAAAAGTAAGTTAGGCCTTTTAGCAGGTGGGCCCCCTTGTCAAGGATTTTCGCATGCTGGTTGGAGAAAACAAGATGATAAAAGAAACTCCCTAGTTGTATACTTTCTTAAAATGATTCAAAAGCTTGAACCAGAGAATGTCTTGATTGAAAATGTTGAAGGACTATTAAGCATGGATAAAGGCGAGGTACTTTCTGGAATTCTTAAAACATTAGATGATTTAGGCTATATACACTACCCTAAGCCGTTCGTGCTTCAATCTGAACAATACGGGATACCTCAAATGAGGAGAAGAGTAGTTATTATTGCCACAAAAAAAGGAAACCAGCTACCTCTACCACCAAAGCCGCTCTTCGATAAGTGTTATGGTCGAAGAGAAACTAGAGAGCATATAAACAATCCTATTTTAAAATACCCGATTACAGTAGCTGAAGCGTTATGGGATCTACCAAATTTAGTTGATAAAATAAACAAATATTACCCTAATCCAGAAAAGATAGACAAAACATACTCGGCATGGTGTAGAGGAGAAATAAGTGTAGAAGAGTTTTTCTCAATAAGAGGTGCTTAGTTTATTAACAATTCAGCAACTTTCTTACCCACTTGATCAAAGTGCAACATGATGATGTTTATTAAATTAGCATAATGGCTTCTACTTTCTTGATAAGTGTCATCAAGTAGAAAAGTAATTTTTCCCTCCTTGTCTTCTATGCTAGATTTTTTATCTACTCGAATAACTTGATCCCACTCTTTAACTCTATCATCCTCAGAATATACTGATGATGTTTCAATGATTGAGGTAAGATCGTTACTCCAGTCATTTTCGTAAATCTTTGCTAGCTTTCTAACGGATACTTCTTTAGATGAGTAACTTTCTAACTCTTCAAATGCAATTCTAATAACTCGTGATGCCAAACTATTTCTACCTTTTGTATTTAGTGGAATTTTTGAAAACGAGGAATACTTTAGAGTAGCAGTGTCAAGATCAACAAAAGTTACGGAGAAAAGTGCGTTATCAGGACTAAGCAAGTAGGATAATGGTAAAGCCATGCCCTTCTCGTATAGTCTATGAAGAACTCTAAGATAGTAGTCTTGTAAACTCCTCATTAAATTACCTAGAACCTTTGCTTCGTCATCGTCTTTGATAAGGCTCTTTGTAGAGTCCCACAATGCCTTTACCTGCCATGATGCTACGGACGAACCAGTTTGACCTTCATATTTTAGAAGTTCCTTAATATCTTGCAAGTTAAACCTTCTGTTTTTTGCAGAATTACACGAATTGCATAGTGCTGCAAATATCGGAATGTGCTTAAAACCGCAAGCTAACGGTCCGATATGATCGGGACTTACCTTTTCAATTTCTCTACCACACCTAGCACATTTCCCTTTACCAGCATTATTATAAAGCTCATCGGCAACTATCCAATCTCCCTCAGCCCACCATTTAAACGCTCTTCGATCATGACTATATGTACGCATATTCTCATCAGACCTACCAGGATCACTCTTTTTACGACAACAAATGCCGTAATCATGGAATCCATCTAAGCGGTCCGGGGGATTCGCCATAAAACCGGGGCTTAAGTAATTACTTTTTAAGTGTGAGGTTTTTATAAAAAAGTCTTTTAATGTTAACTCGTTAATTTCTTTTGGTAAAAAATCCTTTTTTTCGGGAAATAACTCCGATATTTCTTTGAAAAATGCATCTTCACCTATGTGTTCTATTAAAATAAAAGATGCTTCAAGGATATTTTGATTCTTTTGGAATATATCTTTTTGTGAACTCAGATTATTCCATTTTTTTGCTAAAACATAATTTAAATACATGTAGCCAATATGAAGAAGATTACCGCACAGTCTGCATGGTCTCATTCCAGTTGGATGCAATAATCTCGCAGTAATCGAGAATCTGTTATCTGAGTTTCCTGAACCTTTAAGACCTAGCTCGTTTGCTTTTTTTGTCCACCAATCGGCTCTGGCTAAATAGTGTTTGTAAAAGGATGTGGTTTTACCAGAACTTACTTGCCAATTTATTCTGCCGGTCTTCTCATCAATAGCATTAGGCATGCCTTTATAGTTGTCGTGTGCAACTATTTCTGACATATAGTCTATGTAATTTTTATGGGCATTAAATTTGCCTCGACCGTATTTTATATCCATAGTTACTTACTTTTTGCGATAATAAATTTTTCAATATCAATTCAGCCTAGCAAAGAGTAAGTTGGTAGCTGATTTTACCATTCTGTAGGTTTAGCTTCAACGTTTCTTACCTTTTTAATAACAGCTACTTCAAAAACCCCTCAAAATATGGCATAATTGAGGCTAATGGGAGCTACACACAAACAGAAACTAGTTGCCAAGAAAATCCTCGAAAATCCGCGAATTTCATAGGCTACTCTTTTTCCCTAGCCTAAAACAAGAAAATAAAGAATAAACTAATTAGGAAGGATTAAAAATTTGAAATTAATCTGAAGTAACAAAATGAAGAGCAAAGTGGTGACCTTCGAAACTGATAGGAACCAAAATAACATCTGTTTCGACAGTAGAACTATCTTTCTTTTTCCAGGTTACGTCAATTTCTGAGGCCATTGATTTTTCCATGGCATCTTGAAAAGCTGAAACAAGTCTCTCCCCACTTTCTTTCGCTACATACGTTTCAATAAATTCTGACGGTTTTGACCATTCTTCGACGCTGTAACCAAGCATCTGCGCAAATTTTTCGTTGCAAAGTTTGTGGTTGTCATCAAGATAAATATAGATCCCTTGAGAGGAGCTTTCCAGAATAGCTGAATATTCTTTGGTAAGGTTTTTTATGAGGTCTTCGTGATCCTGATGATCGTCCATATATAAATCTTAGTACAAAAAATTTCTTTGTCAATCTAAAAACGGGGAGGAGAAGGGTTAGAATAAGTAGATAGTAGTTGGTGGTTGGTAGATTGCAGTTTACAGGGAATTATTTTTCAAGACTTCTCGAGATTTGGAACCATCTGCCCTATCCACTAATCCAGCTTCTTCTAGCATATCCAAAAGTCGTGCAGCTCGGGCGTAACCTATTCGCAATCTTCTCTGAATTGCCCAACTAACAAAATCCACTGCCTGAAGAGATTTCTCCTCGCCTGGTGTTTTAATTTCAATTTTTATTTTCAACCTATGGTTACTTTTTATTTGTTTTTCTAGGTAATTACTAAAGTTATCATTTAAGAATCTATTTGTCTCCCGCTTTGAAGCAATTCAGTGGATTAGAAGTTTTTTATCGATCAATTTTTTATTCATTATGCGATCTAGAAGTATATCTGTATTTATTTAAAATTTAATTCTTTTTTTCGGGTACGAATATTTTCCGGTGTCACTTCAACCAGTTCCGAATCGTCGATGTATTCGAGAGCATCTTCCAGACCCATGGGACTTGGTGCATTGAAATGCTCTGATACACCCTCCCCACGAGAGCGCATATTTGTCTTTTGTTTTTCTTTAATCACATTTACCCTGATATCCTCGCCTCGTGAATTTTGGCCAATCACCTGACCTTTATAAATCTTGGTTCCTGGTCCGATAAATAAAGTTCCTCTACCTTGAGCATGAGTAAGCCCATACAAAGTAGTCACTCCACTTTCATAAGCTACTAGGGAGCCCCTTGTCCTTTCGTGTGATTGTCCATCATCTTTTTCGAAACTGTGAAACATAGTGTTTATGATCCCAGTACCCTTGGTATCAGTTATAAACTCGCTTCGGTAACCAAAAAGCCGGCGGGTGGGAATGATAAACTCGCTGGTTACAATGCCGTTTTCGCTATTTACTCCAACCATCTTTGACCCACGAATACCCATTTTTTGGATCACGATACCAGAGTAAATTTCTGGAACCTCAATGAATACTTTTTCCGTAGGGGCTCGGATTTCTCCGTCCACTTCTTTGGTGATCACTTCCGGCCTAGACACTTGAAATTCGTACCCTTCACGACGCAGTCTTTCTATAAATATAGCTAGATGCAGCTCGCCCCGACCAGACACAATCCAATCTCCGCTTTCGCCATCAGATACTTTGAGGGCCATATCTGTTTCCAGCTCGCGGAAAAGTCTCTCGCGGATCTGCCTGGAAGTTTTAAACTGCCCTTCTCTACCAGCAAAGGGCGAGGCATTTACCGAAAAGGTCATATTGATAGTGGGCTCCTCTATATCAAGGAGGGGTAGGGCGATAGAATCATTTGGATCGGCGATAGTTTCACCAATATTTATTTCCGGTATTCCGGCGATCGCAACGATATCTCCAGCACCGGCTTCTTTTATTTCGATTTTCTCCAAGCCGGCAAAACCGATAAGAGCGGTGAGACGGTGCTTTTTCATTTCACCCACACGATTGATATGAGTAACTTCTTGCCCGGCCTTTAAACTGCCGTTGTAGATCCGGCCGGTAGCTACTCGCCCAATATGATTGTCTCCTACTATAGTGGTGACTAGCATTTGTAGAGGCTTGGTGGATTCTCCAATCGGAGCCGGAACATGTTCCAAAATAGCTTCAAAGACAGGGGCGATATCCTCCATTTTGGATAGATTAGTTTCCAATCCGGCCAAACCTTTTTTCGCAGAAGCGTAAACAGTGGGGAAAAATGCAGCTTCGTCGCTAGCTCCAAGCTCTACAAAAAGATCAAAAGTTTTGTTTACCACATAGTCGATCCGGGCATCAGGCCGGTCAATTTTGTTTACCACCACAATCACTTTGTGACCCATCTCCAAAGCCCTTTTGAGGACAAATCTAGTTTGGGGCATAGGGCCTTCTTTCGCATCCACAAGTAACAGGCAACCATCCGCCATCTTTAGGACTCTCTCGACTTCACCTCCGAAATCAGCATGCCCTGGGGTATCGATGATATTTATCTTTGTTTCTTTCCAAAGTACGGAAGCATTTTTGGAAAATATCGTGATACCCCGCTCTTTTTCTAATTCATTTGAATCCATGATGAGGGAGGATCCTACCAAATCCTTGTGAAGCTTCGTATTACTCTGGCGAAGAAGAGCATCAACCAAAGTGGTTTTTCCGTGGTCCACATGAGCAATAATGGCCACATTTCTTAAACTTTTCATTTTATTGGTAAATAGGGAATATCTGAACGAAAGCTAAAAATGAGAATATTGCCCGACTTATGTGAGGCTATTTTAGCAGAAATGAAGCTGAAAATCTAGGATAGGAAGTTACTTTTTCAAAACTTCTCGGGGTTTGGAGTCGTCTCCTACAGAAACCAATCCGGCTTCTTCGAGTAGATCCAGTAGCCTAGCAGCCCTAGCGTAACCTACTCGCAATTTTCGCTGAATAAGCGCTGTCGAGATGCGATCATAAGTTTTTGTTAATTCTTCCGCCTGGGCAAAAAGTTCATCTTGGCTTGCAGCTGGCGCAAACACTTTTCCTTCCAGTCTTTCTACTCTTTTTTCAAAAGCATCTACTTTTTTCTGAAGATTATTTACATCCATAAACTAAGTAGGTTAATTTTACCACTTCTGCTTGACAGGTACAAGAAAACCACCATATCGTACTAATACAAATATTGTTCAAATAATGAGATGTACCTTTATACAACGGTATATTCTAATTTGTATAGTTTAGAGTAGGGTTGGTTGGTAAAAAAGAATTTCTTTGGTATAGTTGAATCGTTTTAATAATATGACTACTTCAAGATCAGGAACTTTACTAGAACGAACAGTAGAACAGATTCTTAGGTTAGTGGGACTAAATCCACTACTGAATCAAATTCGTGAGGGTTATGAGATAGATGTTACTTTTGAATACTCTGGCAAAAAAGTGGCTATGGAATGTAAGCAATATGAAAGAAGTACACTAGCAGTACGAAATTTAATTCACCAATGGGACAGCAAAAATAGGGAACTTAATTTTGATAAGATTGTCTTAGTATTAATCGGAAGTGAAATATCCGATAAGGACTATCAGCTAGCCAAAAAATATGACATTAGCATATGGGATGAATCGAAACTAACTTCACTTTTAAACGAAGCTATAGAAGGAAAAACCAAAGTTAAAGACAAAGTACTAGAGCAAATTGGCTTAGAAGTAGAGAAGGGTGAAGAAAAACAAAAGCCTTCGCAGAGAGAGTTTGCAGAAACCCCACAAATTAAGTTTATAAAGGAAAAATTAGATGAATTAGTAGGTAGCGGTAAGAGAGGTGCTTTTGGAGCGTTTGTTTCTTTCTACCCTAAAGGGATGGATCATTTTGTACAATTTGCTCTAGACGAAAATAGTTTAATCATGGACGTACCATTTCTTTTCGAAAATGTTGATCCGGCTGAAAAAATGGAAAAAATGAAACAAATTAGGGATCTTCTTGAGAGCTACAATATTAGTCCCATCATTAATGATTCTGCTGTGCAAGCTGAGTGCGGTTTCGATTCAAACCTGATTGCAGGTATAACAGATAGAATATTTAAACAAGTTTTTCAAACACAAGATAATTATGAAATTGAGGTCAACCTAGAGTTGGAAGGTTAGATCACAAAGTCTCATACCGAAATTCGAATTAAATTCTTCTTTAAGTAGAACCGCAAATTCAATTTTGTTAAAATTAGCTTATGAGTGAAACTAGATTAGTAAAAAGCGGACATGCTAGAGCTTTAGAAGAGAAGGTAAAACGCCTCTCCCCAAAGCACGCAAAATTCCTTCAAGAATACTTTAACAATGGTTATAACGCTATTGAAGCCTATACTAAAGCAGGTTATAAGGCAAAAAATCGCATAATTGCTTCAAAGGCTGCTTCTCGTTTGTTGAAAAATGTAGAAGTTCAGGAGATATTGGATGCAAACTTGGAAGAAGCAAGAGTAATACTAAAATCAGCCGCTCCAAGAATGGCAGCTCTACTGGTGGAGACAGCTGAAAGCAAAGGATTTAAGCAAGGAACTAGAATAACAGCCGCCAGAGAAGCTTTGGACAGGGTAGGAGTAATGAGACCAGCAGAAGCCAAGGTAGAGCAAGAGTTTAATATCCAAATTAATTTCATTGATAAAAGATGAAACTAAACAAGCGTGTTTATTTAGTCGCGGGTGTGAGTTTCAAAATTAAAAATCTTCCTCTAGCCTTTTTACCTCTTCCTCTGTAAATGGTTGACAGAGAACTTGCTTATCTCGAAAGACCAAAACTCTTTCACCAGCGTTTTCAGAATTTGACTCTTGATCCCACATACTTTCGTTTCCTAACAGAAGATTGGAATCTTCGGCAGTAGCAGTGTGGAATACCACTTTTAGGTCTGCAATTTTCAAAAGATTAGTTAAAAATTCAGGGTCTATCCTGCTGGTAGAGAAAACAATGTACATATTGGTTTTGTCTTTTTGTTCAAGGATTTTAGCTAAAGCGTTGCTTACCCTCTCTGGGTAGGCATAAAACATATCGCACTCCTCGATATGAATAAAAATGGCTCTACCGTTGTCTTGCTTACCCTTTGCTCTCAACTCGCTTTCCCCGGCTAATTTCTCAAGAAGCTCTGTAGCCTCGTCTGTATCAACTGTAACCGGGTGATATAAATAAGAGGATTTCTCCCAATGGTTAAAATCAACTCTAGTCATATCAAAAAAGACAAGACCTGCTTCTTCAGGGGTACTGTTAGAGGAGATTTGCCTATAAAGGTTTCCGTGGAAAATGCTTTTGCCCGAGCCTGTCTCACCTAATAAAAGTGTGAGATGTATGCTTTCCTTCTCGAAATCAAGATAAAAATCTTTTCCTTCTTTATCCTTGCCAAGATAAATATCCATCTTCATATTTGACTGCTCCTAGGCTTATTACAAACCTTGTGAGATACTTTTTACTTCTTCTACTACTTTGTCTGCAAATCCTTCCAAATCGTCTTCAAGAATAAGAACCCGAATTGTTTTCATAAATTCTAATTATCAACCTTGTTCGTAATAACCCATTTTGTTTTAGGAATACCAAAAAACCTTTCATTGGTTTTTTCCATTGTGTAGTTAGCAGTATAATCTAAATCTAATTTTTTGCCCTCCTCCAACTCTACACCAAACAAATCTCTTTTTAGTTTGACCTGTAGGAAGGCTTTGTTGCCATTGACTGTGATGTTTTCAATGGAAAAACTTTCTATCGAGGCTTTTTCATCAACCGATTTACTTTCCTCAACACACCTATCGTTCCACTTGTCCTGATCATTGACCATATATGATTCGAATAGGTCACAATTACCGGTCTGCCTAGCGGCAAAAGCATTGTTGAAGTCTCTCCGGGCAAAGTATCTGCTGTGAGTCCCTACGTCAGCAAGGAAACCAAAATACAAAGCAAAAACAGCTAAAACAATAACCAGCAATAAAATCATTATTCGGTCAAACAAAGTTTTGCCAATTAAAACTAATTTAAGTTTCTCTATCATATCCGGCATAGTTTTTAGCTCTCATTGCTAATATCACAGGTGGTAATACCTATAATTCTTTAGGACAAAAGGTAGGCAGATTTTACCACGATTGTTTGTTTAACTTCAAAAACAAGGCTAAATATGAGATAATTTATGCGTATATGGAAGCTAAAATAGGTTTGACAAATAAAGAAACTACTAAGTTATCTAACCGTGAAGTGCATTCAAAACTGAAAAATGCAGTCAAGTCACCAGCCGGACGATAAATGAAAGAGTCGGCGATAGAGAGATTTTACCTACTTCATTTGGTTCGAATCCATAGTCCTAGCTCAGGCACGAAATTTTGGGCAAATTGGAAAAATTCCGGTCCGAATTGAAAAGATAAAAAATGGGCTTTTTGCAAGCTAGTTAAAGCTGTTTGAGGGAAGACGGTCACCATAGGGTGCCCGTCTTGGTGACCCCGGCGGGATTAGACCGCTTCGCGTCCTGCGACCTCGCTAAGCGAGGACTGCGAACCCGCGATTTACTGGCGGGTCTGACCACCGTATTTGGTAGCGCGTAGGGGATTCGAACCCCTGATCTCTTGGTTGAGAACCAAGCGTCCTAGACCACTAGACTAACGCGCCCTGTAAGGTGACTATTTTAACATAAGTTTAAGTTCGTGATCAACGCGCGGCTGCGCAAGCTTGATCCTTGACAAAATATGAGCCTCCTGCTATTATTCTGAAGTACTTGGACCACTCGGGTTTGAGTATTGAATAAAGCTCGATAATTCAATGAAGTCCCCGAACGAGGCGGGCTTTTTTTGTCCCAAAAATCCCGCAGAAAGAGTAATATGGCAAAAGACAAAATATATTTAACAGCCGAAGGGCTAGAGAAGCTAAAAAAAGAACACGACTACCTTATAAGTGAAAAAAGAAAAGAGGTAGGGGCTCGTATTGCGAAAGCCAGAGAGTACGGCGACATAAGCGAGAACTCTGAGTACGATACGGCCCGCGAAGAGCAGTCTTTTGTCGAGGGTAGAATATTGGAGCTTGAGGAGATACTGCGTAACTATCAAGTGATCGAGGAAAACCAAGGGGCTAATGCTGTAGCTATTGGTGCCAGAGTAAAAGTGGATGTGAACGGCGAAGAAGACGAGTTCATAATTGTTTCCTCTGTTGAAGCAGATCCTATGCAAGGTAAAATTTCCAACGAAAGCCCAGTTGGCAAAGCTCTCATCGGTTCCAAAGTTGGAGATGTAGTTACTGTTGCCTCCACGATAAAAGCTACTTATAAGATACTAGAAATTAACTAAATTTCCAGCCTCTTGCGACCACTTCGTGGACTAAAAATCTTGAAAATAAATTAGGCTTTCCGTAAATTTCCACTCTATTAAAGAAATTGCTATAATAGTGCTTCCAGTTTAATGATTTGTTATGGAAGCTTTTATCGATTTTTTCCTAGAGGTAGGAAAGCTTAAAACAATAAAAAGACGCGGTTGGGTATTGCGGGGTATTAAGAAGCCTGAGTCTGTAGCCGACCACGCTTTTAGAGTTTTAATTTTAGCCTGGGTTTTCGGTCGAAACTCAAGACTTAATGTTAAAAGACTTTTAAAACTTGGTTTGGTTCACAGCTTATCCGCTGTCCATATAGATTATATTAGCCCTTACGATAAACTGCTGGCTATAAAATCCAAGAAAGAGCTGCTAAAAAAATATCCAGCCCTTGAACTACGAGCGCCGGTGACCGAAAAAGGGAGGATCATAACGCAAAGATTTAAGGAGGAAGAGAAAGCTGTCAAACAACTGTTTAATAATTTGCCGGATCTAACTAAAAATGAGTTGATCTCACTTTGGTACGATTTTCAAAACAAAACTTCGAAAGAAGCAAAAGCGCTTAAAGTACTAGATAGAATCGAAAACTTAATACAAGCGCTGGAATACAAAAATGAGTTGAGCAAAGAGCTTATAGAGCCTTTCCTGTACCAAGTAAGCGAAATTACGGATGATAAGAATATTTTGAACTTTGCCGTCAGTGTTGAAGAATATTTTTTGAAAGGTGCGCCAAAAAAGGCAAAAAACCGAAAAAACGTCCGCCTGATAGAATTTTTAACTTCTATTGGAAAACTTAAAACAATAAAAAGGATTGGTTGGATGTACGGTGGAGCAAAGGAAGGGGACACCGAGTCTGTAGCTGCTCACTCTTTTCGTCTGGCTCTTATGGCCTGGATTTTGAGGGGTAGAAGAAGATTTGACGTTGAAAAGTTGATAAAGATGTCCTTGGTTCATGATTTTGTAACCGTGTACGCTGGAGATACCACGCCTTTCGACGATTTAATCACAAAGGATTTAAAGAAAGATAAATCAATTCTTGAGGTTTGGCCGACGAGAACTGGGGATGAAAAGAGACATCTAACGGTTGAGCGTAGGCACGCCGAGAAAAAGGCGCTGGATAAAATCTTAAAATATCTCCCAATCGATTTTCAAGATGAAGTTCGATCTCTGTGGTTTGAATACGAAGAAGGTTTTTCGAAGGAAGGTCGTCTGGTGAGGCAGGTGGATCGTATTGAGAAGCTACTACAGGCGATAGTTTACAAAAATGAAGGTATCTATAAGCCAAGTATTGACCCATACTGGGTTCAACTGAAGACTTTAGTTGATGATTCTGTACTTATTGATTTCGTTGAAAATGTAGACAAATGGTATTACGGGGGTAAACAGGCTTCCAAGAGCGTTGACAAAGCACGGTTAACCAAGTAAACTAACTAACCTACATCGCCAATAATCCCTAAGGAAAGGAGGGAGGCTCAAGTGAAGCCCATAAGTCGGGTTTTGCGTGTAGTGGGGATAGGCTTCATCCTGAGCCTGATCGCCACGTTCGCAGTCAGCCTAAAGGACAACTCGTCCCAACCATTCGTTCCTCCGCCCAAGCTTAGCATCTGGGAATTGATTTCCCGTAGATTTCTTGGGGGGATTGGGACGAAGAAGGATCCGTTCGAACGCGACCACAAGGATCCTGTGGTGTGGGGTAAATTCCGTGAGGAGGTGAGTGACAACGAGCTTCTCAAATTGGACGGGGAGTTCGTGGAGCCGCTACTTGGTGGAATCCTAGAGCTCGTGTTGCGTAGAGGTCATGATGACGTGGGAGTGACTGAAACAGCCGCCCAGCATACCCAGCGACTTCGGGAGCTCGCTAAAGCGTATAAGGAGCTGATGGGTTTCGACGACAGAGAGCTTCTCGAACTCCTGTTGATGCTCGGGGTTCATGAGACTCCGGAGGTTATGACCTTCGACATGTCGCGGTTTACTCCTCTTCCAACAAGACCGGCTGAGCGAAGGAGAAGGGTCAAGAGCTTTAAGCCAGCTTCGATCCGTAGTGAAAGAAGGAGGGTTCTTAGGGAGTGGAAACGCGAGAGGCCCTTCGTCTTCTCACTGACCTCTGGGTATGATGATAGACGAAGGAGGCTAATCCTTTATCTCTATGACCGATTCCATCTTGGTAGGGACCGAGTGGCAGTCTTTGCTCGTCAGCTGCACTACTTCCAACCAGCACGGGACATTGGTGACCAGACGGACGATCCGCTGATCGTCGAGTGGTTCCGCAAGGTTGCCTTCGCATACCTTACCAACGAACGGTTGAGAGGGGATTTAGCTGCTGCCTACGGAATAGAAGAACCAGTCAGATCAGATCACAATTAGGAGGAGGTTGGTTGAGAGACCCGTGACGGAGCCTCTTGCGGCTTTTGCTGCCAGGGGCTCCACCAACTTTTCTTGCCTCAAATGTTGCTTTCCGAGATTAGTCCACAAAGTGGTCGCAAGACCCAAGAGTACCAATAATTCTTGGATTTTTGTTACGGAGGGGATTATACTTAAACTATATGTTCTGGGCTGATAAAATCGCTAAAGAACTTGCCTCTACAGGCAAACCGCAACTAGTAGATGACGCCAAGACCCCTTCAGGTAGAGTTCACGTCGGTGCGCTTCGTGGTGTGATAATTCACGATTTGGTTTACAAAACTTTAAAGGAGCAAAGTGCCAGGGCTCGTTACACCTTTATCATTGATGATCTTGACCCAATGGACGATCTCCCTGTTTATTTACCGGCCGAAAAGTATAAAAAATATATGGGCGTACCCCTAAAAAATATCCCGTCACCGGAAGGCGAAGGTTCATACGCAGAACACTACGCCAATGAATTTATTGGTGTTTTCAACAAACTCGACGCTAAGCCGCAGATCCTTTGGAATTCAAAACTCTATGAAGAGGGTACTTTGAATAAACAGATCAGTCTCGCCCTTGATAATGCCGAGAAAATCCAAGAGATTTACGAAAAAGTCTCCGGCTCTCGCCGGCCACGCGATTACATACCGTTTCAACCAATTTGTGAAAATTGCGGAAAAATCGGTACTACAGTAGCAAACGGTTGGGATGGCAGGTACGTTTCTTACGAGTGTCAAGAAAAAAAGGTAGCATGGGCAGCCGGGTGCGGTCACAAAGGCAAAGTAGATCCCCTAGCTGCTACTGGGAAACTTCCTTGGAGAGTAGAGTGGCCGGCAAAATGGGCTGCTCTTGGGGTTACGGTAGAGGGAGAAGGAAAAGATCACGCTAGTCGTGGAGGTAGCCGCGACACGGCCAACGCTATCGCCGAAGAAATTTTCTCTTTTCCGCCACCGTACGATATTCCATACGAACATTTCTTATTTTCAGGTAGAAAAATGAGTAGTTCAAAGGGAGTGGGCGCTTCGGCTGCAGACGTAGCTGAAATAATCCCAGCAGAGCTGCTAAGGTTTCTTATGGTTCGTCCTCGTCCCATGCAGCATATAGACTTCAATCCTGAAAGCGAGAACACTATTCCAAAGCTTTTTGATGATTTTGATAGCGCAAGAGATAGCCAAGACCTCTCCCTGAAGAGAATCTGGGAACTTTCAACCGCTAGTAATAGTGCGAAAAGCCACTTCGTCCCCAGATTTTCCGATCTGGTAAACCTGGTTCAGATGCCCAATGTTGACTTAGAAAAAGAGGCAGAGAATAAAAAAGGCGGAAAGTTAACAAAAGAAGATAAGCGGGCATTAGAGGAAAGGGTGGTATATGTTAAAATATATCTGGCTAGATTTGCACCAGAGGAAATTAAATTCAGTGTGAAGGAGGCCATTCCAGCCGCAGCAGATGATCTTTCGGAGAGTCAGAAAAAACTTCTTGACCAGGTAAGCAAGCTTTTGGGAAAAACAAGCGATCCAGATAAGTTTCAAAATGATATCTACCAGGCAGGTAAAGATTTTGGTTTGTCTTCTAGAGAGACCTTCCAAGCAATCTACAAAAGCTTACTTGGTAAAACGTCTGGCCCAAAAGCAGCTTGGCTGATACTGAGCTTGGATAAAAATTTTGTCAAAGAAAGATTTGGTAAAGTAGCGGGGGCCTGAATGGAAAACGAAGAGAAAGAACTAGCTGAAGTAAGGGTCTATACCGGTACCAATGCGGCTATAGTCGCAATGTTACTGGAGAAACTAAGAGAGCATGATATACCGGCAAGACTCGGCGCAGAAAGCGCCTCCGCGGGTGTATTTGGTGTGCCCGAGGGTTCAAAAACAATTCTTGTACCCAAGGGATTTGCGAAACGAGCTGAAGAAATCATTTACGTAAAATAAGAACCCTCAGCCTCAGATGTAAGAATTATTTTACATCTTCAGCTAAGGAACCTTGCCTTTTCGTGGTGCGAAAACGTAAAAACTATGACGCGTGAAGAAGCTATCAAGATTGTGGATGAATTAGTCAAAAGCCCAAATATTCGTAACCACTGTTTCGCCGCCGAGGTTGCGATGACCGGTCTCTACGATTACCTTGATAAGGATAAGAAAATTGACGCAGGGAGTAGGGGAGAATGGGGGATAGTAGGTTTGCTGCACGATGCTGACTACGAATCTACAAATAAATCGCTAGAGTTACACACTGAAGAAACAACAAAGAAATTGAGGGAGATTGATGCACCGAAGATAGTAATTGACGCAGTTCGTGGGCACGCCGACAAAGAACCCAGGGAGACCCTAATGGCAAAAGCTATTTATGCGGCTGACGAGATGACCGGGTTGATCGTAGCAGCAGCACTAGTGCGTCCTGATAAAAAGTTGGAAGGTTTGAGCGCTGGATCAGTTTTGAAAAGGTTCAAAGAACCAGCCTTTGCTAAAGGTGCCAACCGCGATCAAATAAAAACTTGCGAAACCGAGCTAAACATTCCACTGGAGAAATTTGCTGATATAGTGTTAGATGCGATGAAAGGTTTTAGTAAAGATTTAGGTTTGTGAATTTATGTTGGATATAGGACGTTCAATACTTCAAAACACGAGATTTTTCAGTTCAGTATTATCGCGTTCTGCCTGACCGTCCGACAGGCGGGCGACCACTGAAGTGGGCTAAAAATTTATGTTAGACATAAGATTTATTCGGGAAAATCAAAAAGAGGTTGAAAATACAGTCAAAAGACGAGGTATGAACGTGCCGTTGGCGCACTTGGTTGAAAAAGACCAACAGAGACGCAAGTTGATCCAAGAAGTGGACGAGCTAAGAGGAGAAAAGAAATCTGCGGCGGATGGGCACGACGAGAAAAAAGGCAGAGAAGTAAAAGAAAAACTATCCGAACTGGAAGGTTCGCTGCGGGTGGTCGAGGAGGAGTTAGAAGACCACCTAGAGCGGGTGCCAAACCTTCTCTCCCCACAAGTACCAGAGGGGAAGGATGAAAGGGATAATAAAGAGCTTAAAAAATGGGGAAGTCCCAAGAATTTTGAATTCAAGCCAAAAAATCATATTGAAATCGGCAAAAATCTTGACATTATTAACCAAGAGTTTTCTGCTAAATCTTCTGGACATGGGTTTTATTATCTACTTGGTGACGGAGCCCGTCTGGAACTTGCCTTGGTAAATTGGGTGATGAATCTGCTTACCAAAGAAGGTTTTATTCCAGTTCTGCCTCCGGATTTGGTGAGGAGACAATTTGTTGAAGGAACTGGTTATCTACCACGGCGTGAGGAACCGGATATTTACAAAATTGAGGGCGAAGACCTTTACTTAGCGGCAACAGCCGAGATACCAATTACGGCTATGTACGCAGGTGAGATCGTAAATGAAAAAGATTTACCCAAAAGTTACGTAGGGTTCTCCACCTCTTTTCGCAAAGAAGCCGGTAGCTATGGTAAATACTCACACGGAATTTTTCGAGTTCATCAGTTTGATAAGGTGGAGATGTTTAAATTTGTTAAGCCTGATGATTCTGAGGCAGCTTTTGAGGAGATAGTTTCGCTTCAGGAAAAGATTTATCAATCATTGGAAATCCCCTACCGGATAGTAAGTATTTGCGCTGGGGAAATGAGCGCTCCGGCATACTTGAAGTATGATTTGGAGTATTGGGACCCAGTTAATAAAGAATACAGAGAGCTAACTAGTGCCTCAAACACCACCGATTACCAAGCCCGTAGACTGAGCATAAAATTTAGAAGTGATCAAGGAACAAATTTTGTCCACACCCTAAACGGTACCGCGATAGCTCTTTCTCGTGCTATTGTGGCTATTTTGGAAAATCATCAGCAGAAAGATGGGTCTATAAAATTACCAAAAGTCCTTCATGAGTATTTGGGAAAAGACAATATTCAAAGGCCACAGTAGCTACAGCGGAGATGTAAAAGTAACCGAAAATTCTGGTGTTCGTAGGTTAGTTGCTGGGGGTCATACCCAAAGCCAAACGATAAAATCAAACGGAAGGACAGGTCAGGGTTGCTGGGACGACATGGTTCCAGAGGATTTATCTTTGAGCGCAGATAGCCGGGTTCTTATCCTAGGGCTTGGTGGCGGTACAAGCGCAAAAATTCTTTCTAAGAAATTTGGCCCATTGGTTATCGATGGAGTTGATATTGACCCTTTAATAGTCGACATAGGTCGTAAATATTTTTACGTAAACGAGCCCAACCTAAATGTGCACATCGCCGATGCGAAGGAGTTTGTTAAGGGCGTTCGGTTTAAATACGATTTGATCTGTCTGGATGTATTTATCGCCGGAAAAATACCCGAGGACATCGAAAGAAAAGAATTTTTATCAGACATCAAAAATATTCTTGCTCCTGGTGGGGTTTTAAGTATAAATAAAATTTTTTCAGGTAAGGAAGAGCAAAATAATTTTGAAGATCTAGTCCGTAGTGTGTTTCCAGTAGTTGCCTCACACGTAGTGCGGGGTGACCCCAGGCTCGATAACGTCATCGTTTACGCACGGGATTTATAGATGGATATCGTCCAAGCATTTATTTTAGGTATAGTCCAGGGCCTAACTGAATTTTTACCTATCTCTTCCTCTGGCCACTTGATTATTTTTCCAAAGATATTTGGGTTGCGAGGTGTACTGGACAGTCTGGAATTTGATGTTGCTCTTCATGTTGGCTCTACCATCGCCGTGATTTGGTTTTTTTGGGGTGATTGGATACGGATTTTCAAGTCCTTTTTAAATGGGGTTAAAAAAGGCTCAGTTACTAAGGAATTTGAGTCTCGCCTTCTTCTGCTGATTTTGATCGGTTCCATCCCAGCTGGTGTTGTTGGCTTGGCGTTTAAGGATTTTATTGAAAAAAATACCCGGGAGCCCCTACTAGTAGCGGTTACCTTGTCTATTTTTGCCGCTCTTTTGTGGTGGGCAGATAGAAGTGGAAATCGAAAGCGTGATTTTTCCCAGATCGGCTGGCTTGACGCGATTATCGTGGGCCTAGCTCAAGCTGTTTCTTTGGTTCCCGGTGTGAGCAGAAGTGGGGTGACCATCACCGCTGGCCTATTTAAAAATCTGAAAAGAGAGGCCGCCACAAGATTTTCCTTTTTATTATCAACTCCAGCTATACTGGGTGCGGCTGCTTTGAGTGCTCAGGATTTGTTCAGTCAATCTGTCCAGGGTAATTTAATCTTAATTTTCGTTGGTAGCGCGGCGGCGGCAATTTCTGGTTGGTTTGCAATCGGGTTTTTATTGAGATTTGTGGCGAAAAATAATTTTAATATCTTTGTCTGGTACAGACTGATACTGGCCGCTATTTTACTCTCTCTGTTTTTATAGGAGGGCTATTCGTATTTGAGGTCAGGTGGTTTAGTTTTTTTGCCCAGAGCAAAATTGAGAGTTTGGGCAACGGCCGCCCCAACCCGCAAGCCGGTAAAGGAGCCGGGGCCTGGGTGAGAGGCGATTTCGTCTATATTTTCTAGTTTTGTTTTGGTCTTTTTCAGCAGTTTGTCTAGTGCTACCAGTGGATCTTCGGCTTTTTCTTGAGCAATTACCTTATCACCTTTATCTATCAAGGAAACGACTGCTTTCTTGGCTATAGTGGTGTTAATGAACAATTTTAAGCTCATGGGTTACTTTTTTGAAGGCGAGCGGCCGATTTCTGCCTTTACTGCTTCTTCATGGGCAGCAAATGTTTTGGCGAGTTTTGGATTTAGAAATACCCCAGTTGGTACCTCTTCCTCCTCAGCGTGTTTTTGCAAGTCTTTACCGGTGGCAATCGGTAGAGCGAAAGTGAAGTTGGTTCCCCTTCCAAGAGTGGATTCCACCTTGATGTATCCGTCCATCTTTTCAAGATACTGCTTGGTGATATAAAGACCAAGACCGGTACCGGTGGAAGATGAAACAGTAGCGTAGGATTCGTTGAGTTTGCCATATTTTTTGAAGAGCTTGCCAATATTTTCTTTGGCAATACCAACTCCGGTATCGGCGATGTATACTTCCACTACGTTGCCCTTTTTCTGAGCACTGACAGTGACTTTCCCACCACTTTGGGTAAATTTCAGAGAGTTGCCGATAAGGTTGGTGTAGATCTCGGTTAGCTTGTCTCGATCTGCCATTACCAGCGGCGCAAAAGTATCTTTTTTAATGATTATGTCCACACCGGCTTCGGCAGCTCGAGCGTTAAGCTCATCCTTAACCTCCTCCGCCACTTTCCAAATAGAGATGGGTAGTATCTCTAGCTTTAGCCTTCCGGTTTCAATTCTGGAAACATTGAGCATGTCATTTATCATGCTGATCATGCGTTCCGAAGATTCAAATACTTTGTCCAGATAAGTGCGAACCTTAGGATCTTTTTCGCTTACTTTGCCGTGAAGAGCAAGCCAAACATAAGATTTTATTGCCGTCATTGGGGTGCGCAGTTCATGGCTCGCGATAGACATAAATTCATCTTTGAGTTCGTCCAGCTCTTTCAGACGTTCATTTGCGTGTCGTAGATCACTGGTGGCGCGCTCCACCTCTTTTGTAAGCCTTACGCCATAAAGTTTTTGCTCTTCATAAAGCTTGGCGTTTTCTAGCGAAAGGGCGGCTTGGCGAGAAAGAATTTCTAAAAATCCAATATCGGTGTTGCTGTAAATATCTTGGGACAGCTTTTCGCCCAAAAACATAGCTCCGTTTAGGTTTCCCTTTACGATAAGGGGAACGACTACCTCTACCCCTGCCTTGGAAAGCAGCTTCATCGCATCAGCTAGCTGTGGATCGAGTCTTTTGCCTTCTTTTTGCATTCGCTCCAGTTCATCCATGATCAAGATATCATGATGATCAACTAAGTACTTGGTGATTAAGTGCTTTTTCTCGACTGCGGTACCAAGACTAGTTGGGAAATCATTTACAATAGCCGCCGGGAAAAATTCGTGATCACTACGGATATAGATAGAAAGTTTGCTTACCTTTAATGACTCGGTGAGGACCTTTTTTATCTCTCCCACCAGACGAGCCAGGTCAATTTCGGAAACCAAAGTTTCGGAAAGTTGTTTGATGGTTTCTTGAGCGTTGTAGCGCTTTTTGAAGAAAACTTTATCGGTAGAACGCTCGATCACTCTGCGTAGTGGGTCAATGGTAAACGCGACCAAGATGATGGCGATTACATCTGTGACTCGGGGGAAGACGCCGGTTTCGCCTGGTAGAAAGAAGCTATTGAGGACGAAGACCAATCCTGAGTAGATGGCGATGAGGGAAGCCAGAAGCGTCGAGTAAACAAGCGACCGCCGTATTATGACTTCTATATCCAGTAGTCTGTGTCTAACTATTGCATAGGAAACCGACCCTACCAAGAATAATGAGGCAAGAGGACTGAAACTAATTAAGGAGGAGATTCCTAAGATGGGAAGGAGAACACTAAATAACAGTGCAAAACCCACAGCTGCGATCAGCCCCAGTACTAGGTACTGGATTTGAAGTTTTTCTAACCCTGTTGATTTTCTGTATTTTCTGAAAAGATTGAATATTGTTCCAACTATGTACAGTGCAAAATATACTAGAAAAGGTGTATATAGCGGGCCAACAATAAGCTCCCTTCCAGTCTCAGTAATGATCTCGCGCTCCACATTTAAATGGGTTGGACTCAATAATAAAAATATTAAAGCTGGTATTGAAAGCAAAAACCAGTGGATTTTACTTAGCGGTTTTTCCTGAGTCGGAAATATATTTGAAAATAAAAGCAACAAAAATGGCATGAATGATGGTGTTACTATCGCCATTCTTGCCCAAAATGTTGCCTGTTCGGTTGTCTGGGCAGCATCTGCGAAGAAATTCACAAGTACCCAGGTGGCCATCGTAAGTGTAAAAACACCAAAAGTAACGTTACGTAAATCTCTTCGATTCTTATAGATTATGAAAATTCCCAGGAATAAGGAAGTAATAAAGGTGAGAATTAATACAAATCCGCTGAGTTGCATCTAAGTTTAGATTAACACAAGTATTATGCCTAAACAAGGTTGGGGTGGTTGGAGGAGCGGCACGCTACTCCTCCGTAAGTATTGTCTCGACCGCTTGGTAAAGTTGCGTGCCTATCGGTCCTTCTCCTATTCGTTTTGTCCCCGGAACGTCAAGGATGATCCTAGTCAGTGCCGAGTTGGGAGGAGCACCACCATGGTCGTATAGAACCAGGCGGAGTTTCTTGCTGCGCATGTAGGATTGGATCGCGCGGAACAGGATGCCCGAATCACCAATACCTTGCTGGTTGAGTGGTATGTAAACCACAGGCACGTAGAACCTGGAGTTTATAAATCGCGAGAACTCTCGGTCGTAAAACGCCCTAGAGATCCATGGGATCTTGTCCAAGTCCTCAGTACCCATAGCAAAGAAAGCCAGCCGATCTTCTCTGTACCCCACAATCTTCACAAAGGTGGGATCTACCATCGCTGATACAAATTCTGGTTTATGGTAATACTGCCGGCATGGGTTACGATCGCTGATCGCCGAAAAGGCAGCATCATACTCCTGCCAGAATTGCTCGATCTTCTCCGCAGTGAACCCCTCTGTTATGACATCGACTCTAGGTCCGATTTCGCTGGTAGTCAAGCCAGACCTCCTTAGGTAGCTACTTTCTCTTCGACTGTTTTTCGTGGCTCCTCAGATGCAACGGCGTCCGTCCTGTACATCAGCAGGAAAGCTAGCGACAGTGCTGCTGAGGCTGCAAAGATCACTCCGATCCCGAAATACGTGGATTGGGACAGGACAATCCCACCAATAGCGGCAGCCCCCATAGTGCCTAAGTAGGTGGGTGAGTCCAAAGCAGCAATCGCTGGCACCCTTGCAGTTGTCTTTTCAGACGCTGCAAAAAGTAGAGACTCGAGGCTTGTTACGCCCGGTGCTCTAAATACCGCGAAAGCGGCAGCCAGCCCAGCTGTTAGCCAAAAGCCCTCGGTGATCCCAAAGAAAACCATTGTCATCGGGACCACTAGAATGCTCGAGCCAATGCTTGCAGCTTTTTGCAGTTTTGGCGTTACAGCCAAGACACCCGTTGCCACAACCGTAACGGTGAACAAGCCTCCAGCGATCACGAAGAACCACGCTAGATCGTTCAGACTGGGGCTGTAAGTCTGGACAATAAAGCTGCCAACGAAGGCAAGTGCGCCAAACCAAGAGGCCGCACCAAAGATGTTCGCGAGCAGCAGCAGGAACAGATTTCGGTCGCCCAGAATGGTACTGAAACCTCCGAGCTTCTCCTTGTACACCAACCTTGGCGTTGGTGGAAGTGTGAGACTGATTAGAAACACCCCCGACCCTACCATTGCCATGATGGTTACCGCAAACTGCCAACTGTGATCGTTTAGGAACCATGCGGTTAGAGGCAATCCTACAAAGGAAGCCACCCCAGTCCCAGCGATAATAGCCGCAATGCCCCACGTGTCTTGCTTCTCCTTGGGAAGGTAGTGGCCTAGCGCGACCCAAGCAGCAGGGTAGATGAGACCGTCGGCTGCGCCGTTGAAGAAACGGATAAGCAGCAACAGCGTGTAATCCTTCGTTGTCGTGAGCAGCAGCGACCCCACCACCATGGATATCAGCCCAACCCAAATCAGGTGTCGCATTGACGCTCGCGACCCAAACAGCCCGAAGACCACCAGGGTCATGACGGCGAACCCAGCCGACGCCGTTGTCAACTGTGCGGCCTCGCCAATGCTCACGCCTAGGTCAAAGGCGATGAAAGGTTGCAGTGGAGCGAATATTAGTAGGTTCCAGGTACCAACGAAGGTAACCAGAACCATTATTACCAGCGCGAACCAACTACGGATGTTCATGGTCTCTCCTTTCGTAGGTATGGATTTAGTGGGCAAAAGCCCAGGTGCGATGGTTGTGATTGTACCACGAAACTACAGGGTTTTCAACCTATAGTTGGGGAACTTGCATCAAAATCTTGAGATTCGTAGACGGCGGCGACTAGAGTACAAGTAGGTTTGTCCCTCACCTCAGCAGAAGAGATGACTGTTTTGAAATTTCTTTTATTGAAAGGATAGGACCTATTTTTACAAAGATCTCTCACAGTACTTTCTATTTTTTTGGCTACGTTCTCCTCAGCTTCTTTTGTATTTAGACTTTCGATAATGTCATGATGTTCGGCAAAAATACCGCGACCATCTTTGGTTTGGTACCAACCAATCCCAGCAGCAATAGTGCGGCCCAGTAGATCAGAGCGGATTTCGGCAAGTACAGTGTAAAGCTTCTTACCATGTTCAGTTGGCGCATTTTTCCATTTTTTTACCACTACTTCACTTTCCGGTGGGATTACCGAACTAAGCTTGATAATATTGTAATTGTGTATCCCTGCCTCTTTCAGCGCAGTGTCAAAGGCGGAAAGAGTGGTACTACCAGTACCACTCCCTGCTGTTACTGTAATTTTCACTACCTATATTATATCCTAGAGCCTCAAGGCGGGACAAGGTGGTTGCTTTTTAGCTACCTTTGAATTCCCAGGAATAAAATAGTAATATACTAACCAACCAAATACCCGCCGCAGATAACGCGGGTGGATGAGTGGTACTCACGGGCGGAAGTGGAAGAGGAGATCACGAAGCTGAAAACGTAACCCTGAAATATGAGTGACGTACCCGTTTTAAGAGTTATTTTATCACTGTGCCTTCAAAGTCTTTACCCTGCAGAAAATTTTCAAAATTTTGCAGGTTGTGCCCATCCATTATGACGACTTTTAGATTTGCTTCTTGCGCTTTTTTACTAGCAATCGGATCAAAAGGAAGATTGTCACCGGGTATCCAGGTCTCTCCGACAATTTTGCGAAAATCACCCCAGGATATTTCTCTTAAAGGCTTGGCATCTTTGTTTTCGTTCGGATCTTTATCATAAACAAAAGGGACGTTGGAGAGATTTACTACGGTGTCGCTACCATAAAGAGCCGCGAACATTACCGTATCATAATCGGTTGAGTGGCCTGGCTTCCAGCCGGCAGCAATAGTAATAGGTTCTGGTATATCTGCCTTTTCGTTGTAATGGGTCAGCACTTTCAAATGAGCCTTGTCTCTAAATACTGTCCGCAGCAGGTGACCATTCAAATGGGTCACGTGGATACCGAGCCAGTCTACATCTTCATCTGGTAAATCAATTATTTTTTTAGCCGCTTGTTGGTAAGAACGAGTAGTCATACCACCGCCGGCGACTATCAAAAAACGCCTGCCATCGCCAGTAAATTTTAAAATCGTTTTCCGGAAGGCCTTTAAAAATTGGGGGTCTGGACCGCCATTTGGAACGATCAATGAACCTCCAAGAGAAATAACTGTGACGTTCATCTAAAAATCTATCTTACCGCGATTTACCCAAACAAGCAAGCTGCGGATTCTTTGACAGCGGGTTTTATGGTAGAATGAGGGGACCGAAAGAATAAAAAGATGAAGGAGATTTTTCTTTACCCGCAGCTTCGGATCAATCAATCTATAAAACTTTCTAGCGAAAGAGCCAAAAAGCACCTTTCTTGGTATAAAGATAAGCTTGATCCATTTCTAAATTCCTTTCTCGATGAAAAGTTAGCTGAGGCAAGTCGGGTAGATCCCGAGTCAACTGTGCTAGTGGAGCAGGTACGTCGATTTATTGCTGCAGGAGGTAAAAGGGTTCGACCCGCCTTTGCTTATTCAGCCTATGTAGCAAGCGGTGGTAGGTCTCTGGACGCAATTTTATATGCGTCTGCCGCGCTTGAATTACTACACGCCTTTGCTCTTATCCACGATGATATTATTGACAAGTCAGATCTTCGCCGTGGTCGGCCTTCAGTACACAAAGCATTTGAGGATTTCCATCGAAAAAGAGGTTTTAAAGGTAACCCCAATGAATTTGGAATATCCACAGCTGTTTTGGCTGGCGATCTTGCTCTCGCCTTTGCCGACGAGATATTGAATACGGCGCCGTTTCCAGCGGAAAGGATAAGACGCGCCAAAAATTACTACGATCTTATGAAAAAGCAAGTAATTTACGGTGAATATTTGGATGTTTTAGCGCCAAACAAAGGTAAAATAAGCGAAAATGATCTTTTGACCATCCTAGAATACAAAACAGCCAAATATACGATCGAAAGACCGCTGCATATTGGAGCTTCCCTTGCCGGTGCGGATGAAAGTAGTTTTAAAGTGTTTACCGACTATGGTTTGCCTCTCGGACAGGCATTTCAAATCCAAGATGATATTATGGGGACATTTGGTGACGAAGAAAGAATAGGAAAACCCGTTGACGCTGATCTAAAGGAGGGTAAACAAACCCTCTTGGTGATTAAAGCGTATGAATTTTCTAAAGCTGCAGATCAGCAAATATTGGCAAAAACCATTGGTAACAGAAGGGTAAGCAAAAATGAAATTGAAAGTGCTCGGGATATTATTCGTAGTTGCGGAGCTTTAGAATACTCACAAAGACTTTCCAGCAATCTCATAGACGCGGCCAAACTAGCCATCTACCACTCTAGATTATCGGAGGAGGGCAGGGGCTACTTATTGGAAGCAGCCGACTACTTGCTTACTCGCTCCACGTAATTTTTCTTTCAGTTTCACTTACAGCTCCAATTTTTATTTTGATTGTTTTTCCAGGAGGCAGATTCCCAATTCTTTCTGGCCATTCTATGACCGAGGCCGCTTTTTTATCGCTTAAAAATTCCTCTATCCCAACAGATTTTAGTTCAACCGGTTTCTCAATTCTATACAAGTCAATGTGATACAGCGTGTTTATTTTTGCCCTTTGCCCTTTGCCTTTTGAGTTTAGTTTGTAAGGTCGGACAAAAATAAAGGTCGGTGAAAACACCCTTTCCCCATACCCAAGCCCCTTAGCCAACCCTTGGACAAAGGCAGTTTTCCCGGCACCCAGCCCTCCGTAAAGAGCTACGATATCACCGGGTTTTAATCTTCCTGCAAATTTTTTTGCAAACTCTTGTGTTTCCTCAATCGATTTTGAGATAAATTCTTTCTGTTTCATATGATTTTCATTCTTTCCAAAAAGGGCCAGGCAATAGCGGTACCAACAAGAGCAATACCGCTTGCAATCAGTAAAGTAGCTATGGACGAAGATTTATCTGATTCCTTATTTATACCAGCCACTGCGCCCTCTTCTTGGCTAGAAAAAGCTGAGGGCGCATCAATTTGGAAGCCGCCACTAAGAAAATCAACGCTTTGGTCTAAACCAGTAGTAGTACTTAGGTCAACAGACATTTCAGTTTGGTTGGCGGACGATGATAAATTACCAGAGTTGGTGGTACTAATTTTGTTGGCTTTACCTGGGGTTGGGGTAATTGTAACGTGCCATTTGCCGTTGCTATCTTTAGCAAAAGAAACACCTTTGTCAGCGGCTCCAAAAGTATATTTTTCTATTTTATTACTTGCAGCGTTGATCAAAGTGACACCATCACCGCCATTGTTTAACCAACCGCTACTGTACCTAAAAACCTTGTAGGATTTGGCTGAGACCGCCCCTGATAGTGTTTTTTTGTGGTCGGCGGCGTCTACCAGACTCCAATTGCTCAAATTTACAGAGGAGAAGTTAGGATTATATATCTCCACCCATTCTTGACCACCCTTTTCTGGGTTGGGGAAAATTTCCGAAAGAGAGACCTTCAAATTCGTCGAGGAGGTGGTTTTTTGCCCATTTTGTTGCGTACAAGAAGTGTTGGTTGGGGTAGGTGTCGAAAAAACTTGCCAATCACCGCTACCGTCCGGCTCTCTACCAGTGGAAGCTCCCTTTTGGTGAGAGGGAACTTGATCAGAAAAATACTCGATTGCGTCCACCATAATACCCTTGTCGCTAAACAACCTGATTTTGTCTCCAGAATTGTTCAGCCGGTTGGAAAAATCAAACTTCCTAAAACCACCAGATTTGATACAACCGGATAGTTTTTTTGGACTGCTGTCCAACGAGTCCCTCAGCTCCCAACCTTCAAGCGAGATAGGGTTGTTGGTGTCACTGTAAAGCTCTACCCAATCCAGATCCGGGCTTTTTCCAGCTGTTACCGCGGCAAATTCGTTGATCTTCACTTTGTTTTCCTCTGCTGTTATCTGAGGAACAAAAAATAAAGTTGATACGAAGCTAAGAGTTACAAAAGAGAGTAGCTGCTTCATTTGGGCCATTATGAAAAATCGAACACTTCTTTGTCAACCAAGCTAATACTAGAGGATCAATACTCTCTTCTTTACAGCTTGTTTTTTAGGTTCGCTTCTGGTATTCTAGAGGATATAAGATAAGCAAGTGTCTGCCTATGATAGCTTTCCAAGGTGTTTCAAAAAACTATAATTCGCACGCTGCTTTGGCGGATATATCTTTAGAAATCGATCCAGCCGAGTTTGTTTTTTTGGTTGGTCCAACCGGCGCTGGAAAATCCACACTATTGAAATTAATAATACGAGAAGATATCCCTACAAAGGGGCAAATTTTTGTTGATGGAGTAGATATCACCATCCTTAAAGATTCTGATATTCCCCATTTGCGCCGAAGGGTAGGAACTATTTTCCAGGATTTTAAACTGCTACCTCAAAGAACAGTGTTTGAAAATGTAGCCTTCCCACTTGAAATCCTGGGGCTTGATGACGAGGAGATTGAAAAGGTGGTAGAGGAAACTCTCGAGCTTGTTAGTTTGAGAGAAAAGACAAGGCAGTTTCCATTCCAACTTTCCGGCGGTGAGGCCCAAAGGACAGCCATAGCTCGCGCGATGGTATTGCGTCCGGAGATTATTTTGGCCGACGAGCCAACTGGAAATTTAGATACCGCTAGTGCTTGGGAAGTGATGCAGCTGCTTGGCAGGCTAAATAGCCTTGGTACCACCGTAGTTATGGCGACTCATAATATTGATATAACCGGTGGGTTGCCTCACCGAAAATTAGAAATCCAAAAAGGGAGAGTCGTAAGTGATAGTAAACAGAAGGGTTCCAAGCAGAAACAAACAAAGAAAAAGTAAAAAGGGATGAAAAACCTGCCAAGACTCCTAAAAATAGCCGCCCAAAGGGTAGCTCGTAACCCCTACCATGCTCTAGCGGCGTTTCTAGTGATGTTCCTAACCTTTTTTATTGTTGGGTCTTTCGCTTTGGTAATTCTCGGTTCCAACGCCTTACTATCGTATTTCGAGTCACGACCGCAAGTAACCGCCTTTTTGAAGGATGATACCAGCGAGGAAACTGTGGGTGGGATCCAGAAGACTCTTACCGAGACAGGCGTGGTTTCAAAAACTAAATATGTTTCCAAAGAAGAAGCGTTAGAAATTTACAAAGAGAGAAATAAAAACGAGCCGCTATTGATAGAGTTTGTCACCGCCGATATCTTACCAGCTAGCCTTGAAGTATCAACCTACAAGTTAGACGATCTAGCAACAGTCGCCGACACATTAAGAAAAAACACCGCCGTTGAGGAGGTGGTATTTCAGCAGAACATCATCGAAACCCTAAGTAGCTGGGCCCGAACCGTAAGGAACGTCGGAGCTGCCGTGGCTATCTTTCTATTGATCACATCTATCCTGACCACTCTGATCGTTATTGGTCTAAACATTTCACTCCACAGGGACGAAATCGAAATAATGAAGCTAGTTGGAGCTACAAGTTGGTATATTCGGTTGCCGTTTATATTTGAGGGTATTTTTTACGGTGGTTTTAGCGCACTAGTAGCGACCCTAACACTTTGGGGTTCCTATTCTTGGGTTTCACCAAGTATCCAGAAGGTATTTAGTGATATACCGTTGCTTTCCGCCACTGCGGAAACTTTTGGTTACCTGCTTATATTCGAAGTCTTTGTCGGAAGTCTGGTTGGTATAATAGGATCTGTAGTAGCAACCAGGAAATACTTATCAGTATAGTTTATGTTTAAAAGAATTGTTGTAACAATCTTTTCAATAGCCTTGCTTTTTACCGCAAGTGGTGTGTTTGCTCACAACGATCAAAGTCACGGGAAAAATAGTGGTGGGTTGATCGACCAACTTAATGAGAATTTACGCAAGCAAGAGGAACTACGCAATAAAATTGCAAATGCTCAGCAGCAGCAGAAAAGCTTAAAATCGGAAATAGACTACCTAAACAACCAAATAGAGCTCACCAGACTGGAAATTGAAGAAACAAAGACGAGGCTCACGCAACTAGCCTCTGACATAGACGACGTAACTCTTAAATTAAACCAAACCAAAGAAGATATCGACTACACAGAGTCGGTTGCGCAGCTGCGGCTACGGACGATTTATAAACAGAGCTACAATGGAACGGTAGATTCATTTCTTGGGTCAGATAGTTTTAATGATTTCCTAGTTAGACAAAAATACACTGAAGTCATCCGGGAGCAGGATCTAGCGTTGCTTGAGGAACTTGAATCACTGAAAAAGCAATTCAGTGGCCAGAAACTAACATTGGAAGGAAAACAGAAAAAGGAAGAGGAACTAAAGAAGGACCTGGAACAAAAAAATTCTGATCTAGCTGCCCAAGAATCTTCCAAAGAGTACGTACTAGGACAAACGCGAAATAACGAAAAAGAGTACCAAAGACTTCTAGCTCAAGTACAAAGTGAGATAGCCTCAATAGCAGCTGCTTTGGGTGGTGGGGGAGTTCGTCTCGGACCGGTGAAGAAAGGCGAGGTAATCGCCTTTCAAGGAAACACTGGATGCTCGACCGGTAGCCATTTACATTTCGGTTTCTATATAGGCGGCCGTGCTGTAAACCCCAAGCCTTATCTTGATTCAGGAGCGCTGCGCTGGCCTTTGAGCAGTCCAACAGTTACTCAGTGGTTTGGTGCGAACTACTGGTGGTATTGGAACAACTTTGGTATGCCCGGTCACAATGGTATAGATATGGTGCAGTATCACGGCGCCCCTATTCTTGCCGCTAGAGATGGAGTTGCTTATCTAGCTACTGATGGATCGGCTTGTTGGTTGACAGGAACAGTTGGTAAAGGTATCGTGATCCACCACTCTAATGGCTGGCAAACCATATATTGGCATATACAGTAAAAATTCTAAATTCGAATTTCTAAATACGAAACAATATCCAAATTTTAATTCTTAAATTCAAAAGTCTGAGTATTGAGATTTAAATATTAGAGTTTGTTTAGAATTTCGCATTTCGTATTTAGGATTTACCGATTTTGACCTCGGCTTCGACGAACTGGTCCAAATCACCATCCAAAACCGCTGATGGATCCTTACTTTCTACATTTGTGCGTAAATCCTTCACAAGTTTATACGGGTGGAGAATATAGTTGCGAATTTGATTTCCCCAAGAAGCAGATTTGTATTCACCTTTGAGCTTTCTCTCCTCCTGTTCCCTTTTTTGCTCATCCAAAGCCGAGAGCTTGGCGCGGAGCAACTTCATTGCGTTTTCCTTGTTTTGGCCTTGTGAGCGCTCGCTTTGAGCGGCGACCACTAGGCCAGTTGGTTTATGACGGATACGAACAGCGGTTTCTACTTTTTGGACGTTTTGGCCACCTGGACCAGAGGCGCGAAAAGTGTCAATTTCCAGATCATCAGTTGAGATTTCAATTTCTTTTGTGTCCTCTATCACCGGTAGGACTTCTACCAATGCAAAGGAGGTTTGGCGGAGGCGATCCGCGTTAAAGGGGGATTGGCGGACCAAGCGGTGGGTACCAGCCTCCTTTTTTAGGTATCCATAAACTAAGGGTCCGGAAATTTCAATGACCGCACTTTTTATTCCAGCCTCCTCACCTTTTGTTTCCGATATTAAGGCAGATTTCCATTCTTTTTTCTCAGCAAAACGAAGATACATTCGCAGTAGCATCTGCGCCCAGTCCATCGCCTCGGTACCCCCCTGGCCGGCGTGGATCGAGACAATTGCGGAACCGGCGTCGTATTTGCCGGATAAAAATAAATTAAATTCCAATTTGTCAAACTCATTTTCTATAGACTGGGCTTCCTTTTCCAAATCCACTTTAATTTCAGAGGCTTCTTGCGGTAGAGAGGTCAGTTCCAAGGAGGTTTCAACCCGTTTCTGCAGACGATCAATCCCCTCGATCTCTTTTTTAAGAAAAGAAATTTTTTCCATCGTAGCCGTAGCATAAGTTATATCTTGCCAAAAATCGGCCTTCATAGTCTTTGCTTCAAGCTCACGCAGACTCTTTCCTTTGGTTTCTAAATCTAAATTTTTTTCAAGTTTTTTTAAGTTTTCCTGTAAATATTTAAGTTTTTCAACAATTACTTCCATGGCGGAGGTAATTATATCTCGCCAGAGAAACAAGCGCGAGATGTAATCTTGCGGTTATATAAGAATTGAGAAATTTCACCAAGTTTGGAGGGATACCAAGACAAAAGGACTCAAATTATCACTAACAAATTATAGCTGTTAGCAGTGGATATTGACTTGTGGCCACCTACTACTCACCTTGTTTCGAAAAGCACACCTAGAACTGCTCCCCAGACAACGTGAAGTATGAGGGCTAGGAAAACAGTTGGTCCTGACGGATCTGGGAAGGTGGCTTCCCTAAAGAAAGCAAACACACCACCCAAGATAAGCATTAAGATCCAGACTAAAACACCGTAAGTTGCTCCTCGAACAGTGGAGGTTCCTGGCAAAAAAGCGTTGAACCAATAGCCATAGATGAAAGCTAAGAAAACACTAAGAGATACGGCGATGAGCCAAAAACCAACATCATTTGCAGCGAGAGAAAATACGGCGGACCAACCGCCATAGGTACCTAGGGCGCCGCCTAAAAGGAGGGCAACTACCCCTGCACCTGTCCCAGCGCGAACTGTGCGTGAATCCATATTTTCACCCCCTTTCAATCCCACCTTTTAGTGGAATGTGGAAATAAAGGAAAGTACTAAGAAATATATTATCGGTTTTCAGACTATTTAGTCAAGTTGGTAGATTGATAGATTTATTGATTGTTGGGTTAATTATAAATGTAAAAAGCGCACTGCTAGATAACTCTTTGTGTCATGGCCGTTCTTCGAACCTAAAGTAATTACTACGAAATTAATAGGTCAAAATAAGATAAAAAATAAAAAGAGTGAAAATAAAGACCACGTAAGCGTACCACCTGGATCTCCCGCGCGAGATGTCCCGAAAGGTCCAGCGGCTATTTACCAGATAATTAAACAAAGCTACTATTGGTATCGTCAAAGCTTTGGCGATTAGATCAAAAATATTTAGTAGGTAGCTAAATAAGAACAGGGAATTTTGAGAGAGAAGCAGTCCTCCCAGAGAAACAAGTTGAAAAGTTAAAAATTTTTTCCAAAGTGGTTTTGGTACCGTCCGTGCCGAAAAAGTCCAAATATTGTTCCAGGTAAAATTCCATATGATAGCCGCTTCAACAGAAATAGGGTTTGCTGCTAGTGGTGGCAGCCCCAAAAATCTTGTTAGAACAAAAAAAAGTGAGTAATCTATTATTGCTCCGCTGGTACCGACCATAGCAAATTTCCACAGCGTCCGCCGGCGATAAAGTTGAAAGAAAAATTTTTCTGCTAGCGATCCAGTTTTTTCGCTGTGATCGAGGCGAATTTTGAATAGATCGATAAACATTAAAATATTATCCTTGCCCAAGCCGAAGTCAAAGTTTTTTTCTTTAACGCCGTTGGCTTTCCCAAAGAAGAGGCAAGACTTTTTTCTTCATTAAACGTGGGTATTATAAGTGAGGCCATCCTCGAAATTATCTGCCAAGTAATTATTACCTGTCAACGCTTAGATCAAAAATTCTTGACAAAGTGCCATTACCAGAGCTATTACTAGAGAGGAAAATAATGCTCATGAGTAAGGAACTTTACGAAGAAAAACGAAATAAATTGGTTCAAGATAGTATAAAACCCCTGGATGTTGACGAAGAAATAACTAGTGCCTTTCTCCAAATCCCAAGACACGAGTTTGTGCCGGATGATCTTAAAAATTCGTCATATGAGGATATAGCTTTACCAATCGGGGAAGGACAAACCATAAGCCAACCCTCACTGGTTGCCCTTATGACAAATCTTCTTGGACTGAAAAAAAGTGATAAAGTTCTGGAGGTTGGGACGGGATCTGGATATCAAGCCGCTATTCTTTCCAAGCTGGTAAAAGAAGTCTTTACGATTGAGAGGATTAAAGATTTGGCTGATAGAGCGGAAAAAACATTGAAAAAGCTTGGTTGCCAAAATGTTCACGTCTTTGAAGGTGATGGAAGCTTGGGCCTGACAAAATTTGCGCCGTACGATGGCATAATCGTTACCGCTGGGGCAAGAGGAGTGCCAAAACCACTCTCAGATCAACTGGTCCAGGGTGGGAGGATTGTGATTCCTGTTGGTAAAGATATATGGAACCAGAAGCTGATGGTTGGGGAGAAACAAAATGGCAGATTAGAACTTTCAGAGGTAGAATCGGTGCGTTTCGTACCTTTGATCGGCGAACACGGTTGGCGCGATTAAGATTTATGTTGCGGGGCTCCAACTAGACCACATTTCTTGAAGTGCTGGCATAATGGTCCTCCCATAGGTTCAAAAATGCAATTTGACACCAAATAAGCATCTATCGATAATAGTAATATACACTTATTTTATTAATACGAAAGAAGGTGATATTTAATGCAAACACTCAAAAGTCAAAAAGGCATCGCACCACTTGTGCTTCTAGCCGTCATTGGTGTCGTTGTGGTTGGTGTTAGTGCAACTGCGGTAGCTTCCAACGGTAGTAAACCGGGAGATTTGCTTTACGGAATAGATAGAGCAGTTGAGGGTATACAACTGGCTATGGCAAACGCACCCGAAGCCAAAGCTCAAGCTCAGATCGCTCTAGCTCAAGAAAGACTACAAGAGCTTGAGGCCTTACAAAACGCCGGTGCAGCAGAAGACAAAATAGCAGAGGCTACCGTTCGTTACGAGCAGCATTTAGAAGATGCATTAGCCAAAGCTCAAGAAGCAAAATCCCAAGGTAAAGACACAGAAGAAGTACTTGCCATAATTACTGAAAACACCCTTAGACATCAAGCTACCCTTTCTGATGTCTACGATAAAGTACCTGAAGAAGCACAACCAGCTATACAGAAAGCTCAGGAAGTTTCAGCCAGAGGTTTTGAAGAAGCATCTTCTGCTATATCTGGTGAGAAACTAGAAGAAGTTATCAACAAAGTAAAGACCGACATCCCAACTATCGAGGATAAGGTGCCGGCTGAGATGCAAGATAAGATACAAAACCCTTCAGTTCCAACTAATACACCAGAAGGCAGACCTTAGAATCAAACTGGGGGCTTTGGTTTTTTAGCGACACCAAAAGCTGAGATCTTAGACTGTAATATTAGAAATATAAAAGCCAATAGGTTTGCTGTTAAAAGCGAAATTAACAGAAGATCGGTTTGGAGTTTGGGTACTAGCGCTGAATAAAAAACTAGTGAGAGAGCAACTAAAACTCCGAATAAGTACCTAAAATAGTTCCTGATTGGTGACGTTTGTGGTTCTGGAAGCATTACAAACGTAAAGAGAGCTACAGTGGGATCGGAAATTATAGAAATAGAAAACCCACCGATAATAGTTAAATAGGACCAATAAACCAGTAAAAACCCAACTGGTAACCAAATTCTTCTAAGTCTCAAAAGCACATATCCAGCAGCAAGAAATATAAAAATCCAAATCTGACTGCTCCAAGCAACACCCCACCAAGAAATTGCCCCATCAAAAATAATTGACGCAAATACAAGACCAAATGCAGCTGGATTGAATATATGACTCTTACCTGGCAAGATCAAATATTTGGAAATAATTGCTATGGATGCAATCAACGCAAATTGCCAAGATGGAAGCTGAGGATTCAATATAAGACCGATTAAAAAGCCGGCAACTACTGCCGAATAAGGAAATACAAACTTTTTCTTTTGGAGTCTCAAAATAAGACCATCGATAATTATTGCCGCGGCAACAGCAATATAGATGTCGATAGATTCCTGATAAAATTTGCCTACAAAGGTTGTGTAAAGTGAAATTAGGAAAAGTATAAACCCAATTTGTGCCCTGACGTCATACCGCAGAAGTTGGACTAGTTTGTTCATAAATGGTTGTAATTCTATAAAAAACTATTCAATTGTTTTTTGCAACTATAACTTGATTAACAGTACCTAAGTTTGAAATTGAGTAAAAATGTTGGGTATCCCCATGGATGTAATAAGTTATGAAACGGCCTAAAATTGGACCTATAACTTAGAGAATTTAGGTGTGTTTTAGGCTTTAGCCTTGGCCATATTTTCTTGATGGGTCGGGCTATTTATATTCCCGCACTTCTTATACTTGAGACCGGAACCGCATGGACAAGGATCATTGCGGCCTATCTTTGTTTTCCCGGCTGGTACCAGAGATTCATCACGAGCGCCGGTTTCTGAGATATCGCCTGCGCTAGTAGAGGTTGTAGTAGTTGCTGGTGCGTGTTGGTGACCAGCATGTTGATCTTGTTGTCCCTGCGGAACAACTTGGATTTTAAATATCCGGTGAACAATCTCAAAATCGATTGATCGTATCAAATCCTCAAAAAGTTTAAAGGCTTCACCCTTGTACTCCACAAGTGGATCTTTGGCAGCATAGCCTTGTAGTCCGATACCTTCCCGAAGATAATCTACGTCCTCAAGGTGATTTATCCAAAGAGAGTCAATTGTCGATAGAAGAACGAGTCTCTCTATCTGACGGGCAATATCTTCTCCGTATTGTTTTTCGCGAGATCCGTAGAGGTCGGTTATTATCTTTAGTAGAAACTCCTTTATTTTTTGCTCTCCGGCCAGTTTCTCGATCTGCCCCTTCAGGGTTTTCTGGGAATTTTCATCAAAAGGGATGATAGAAAAAAATTCGGTTGCGATCCTTTCAAAATCTAGCCCCTTCGTTTCTGTCTGGGAAGAGGCCAGTAGGGTGTCTATCTCGGAGTTAATTTTCTCTATCACCATGTCCCGTAGCTTCAGTTGATCTTTTTTATCTTTCGAAGATGAAAGTCCCAAGATATCACGACGCTGTTTGTAGATGATTTCTCTCTGTTTGTTCAAAACATCGTCATAATCAACCAGCCGTTTACGAATATCAAAATTGTGGCCCTCAACTCTACCTTGAGCAGACTCTAAGGCTTTTGTTACCATCGTATTTTCAATTGGTACATCTTCCGGAATTTTTAAGGTGTTCATTATGTTTGAGATAGAGTCACCACCGAAAAGTCTGATCATATCATCCTGCAGAGAAACGAAGAAACGGCTGCTACCCGGATCTCCCTGACGACCGCTACGACCCCGGAGTTGGTTATCAATTCTTCTTGCCTCGTGATGCTCAGTGCCGACAATGTGAAGGCCTCCAAGTTTTGTAACCCCGTCACCAAGTTTTATATCGACACCCCTTCCGGCAATGTTTGTGGCGATTGTTACGGCGCCCTTTTGTCCGGCATCGGTAATGATCTGGGCCTCTTTTTCGTGATTTTTTGCATTCAAAACTTCGTGGGTTATCTTTTTTCTCTTCAGAAAGTCAGAGAGCATTTCGTTCTTTTCTATAGAAGTTGTGCCTACAAGGACTGGCTGCCCCACTTTGTTCTTCTCTTCTATTTCCCCTATCACCGCTTGCCATTTTGACTTCTCAGTTTTATAGACAGCATCGGCGTGATCCTTACGTACCATTGGTTTATTCGTTGGTACCACAACTACGTCAAGGCTGTAAACTTTATGGAATTCTTCAGCGCTTGTTGCCGCAGTACCAGTCATTCCGGATAGTTTGTCATAAAGTCTAAAGTAATTCTGGAAGGTGATAGTTGCTAGTGTTCTACTTTCTCTTTGGATTGGGACCCCTTCTTTTGCTTCAATAGCTTGGTGTAGGCCCTCGGAGTATCTTCTTCCTGGCAACAGCCGGCCAGTAAACTCATCTACAATGATTACTTGCCCTTCTCGGACAACGTAGTCCTTATCCTTGTGGTAAAGAGTTTTTCCTTTCAGGGCCTCTTCTATGTGATGAACCGTTTGGAAATCGCGTTCATAAAGGTTGGGTACCCCTAGGGCTCTTTCTATTTTCGATATCCCTATTTCAGTAAGAGAAGCTGTTTTTAGCTTTTCATCCAATATATAATCGGTTTCTTTCACTAGCTGTTCAACAAGTTTGGCGAATTGGTAGTATTTTTCGGTAGCTTCTTCTGCCGGTGACGAAATAATCAATGGAGTGCGGGCTTCATCGATCAAAATTGAGTCCACCTCATCAACTATTGAATAGTGCAAGGGTCTTTGGACCATTTCATCCAAACTGTTGGTCATATTGTCGCGGAGATAATCAAAACCGAACTCATTATTGGTTCCATAGGTGATATCAGCTGCGTAGGCTTCTTTTCGACTTACTTCTCGCAGGAATTTTCCAACACCCAAACCCTCCTCCTCTGGTGATAGTGAGCTTTCTGGGTCCATTTTCAGCGCCTCTTTACTAGTTTCGGGTGTTTTCGGCTCCGGATCGAAAACAAACGACTTGTCGTGGTTGATTATACCAACAGATAAACCGAGCATATGATAAATTGGTCCCATCCATTCCGCATCACGCCTAGATAAATAATCGTTTACGGTGACCAGGTGCGAACCCTTTCCCTCTAAAGCATTTAGATAAAGTGGTAGGGTAGAAACAAGGGTTTTACCTTCACCAGTTTTCATCTCCGCGATTTTTCTGCTGTGAAGAACAATTCCACCGACAATCTGCACGTCGTAGTGTCTTTGGCCAATTGTTCTTACCGCTGCCTCTCGGACCACCGCAAAAGCTTCTGGCAAAACATCTACCAGACTCTCCCCCTTACCAAGCCTCTTACGAAACTCGTCTGTTTTTGCTCGCAGTTTCTGGTCCGAAAGTTTCTTAACGTCTTTCTCAAATGAATTGACCAGATCAAGAGTGGGTTTTAATTTGTTTACTTCCCTCTCGTTGGAGTCAAGTAGAGAGCCTAGGAATTTAAACATAGAGAAGCTAGTTTACCATTTTGAGGCTAAATAATCCACCACTAGTTCCTAGTGACTAGAAACTAGAGACCGGTTTTGGGGGTTGACACAAATTTTTTTGCTGTTAATATCTTTGGCGGGTGTTACCCAAACCCCGACCTTTTTGGCCGGGGTTATTTTTTGGAGTGAAACGACAAAATACGCCCCAAGGCATTTGTGGACAAAAGACTGTAGGTATATTTTTCCAAAAAGTTTTTGACAAAAAATTTACTCCAGAGTATTATCCTCTTGTGCTGGTTTCAATCGTTATTCCTACCTATAAAGAACGCGGAAATATTGGGCCTCTAATTTCACAAATACTTGATCTGTTCGAAAAAACTCCTCACAAATTACGTATTATCGTGGTAGATGATAGTAGTCCGGATGGAACAGCGCTTGTAGTTAAAAAAACTATCGGGCAATTGGGCAATCGAGGAAAGAGTAAGGTTCAGTTGTTGGTGGGTAAAAAAGAAGGATTGGGCGCAGCTTATATCAGAGGGTTTGAATTTACCCTAAACAAACTAAAACCAGATGTAATTATCCAAATGGATGCAGACTTTTCTCACGACCCGCTAGAGCTACCAAAATTGCTGGCTGAGATCGAAAAGGGCTCCGACTTTGTTATAGGCAGCCGGTATGTGCGGGGCGGTAAGGTGCCCAAAAATTGGAACATTTTTCGTAAAATAAATAGCAGGTGGGGAAATCGTTTTGCCCGTTACTTGGCTGGGATAGATGACGTGGCCGATTGCACCAGCGGGTTTAGAGCTATTAAACGAGAGATTTTGGAGAGGATTGATTTAAACAAACTAAAGGTGAGGGGGTATTCTTTCCAAATGAATTTACTTTATAAGGCTTACGTAACCGGAGCAAAAATAAAAGAGGTACCGATCAATTTCAAAGAGAGAGTTTGGGGTCATACCAAACTTGGTCCTAGCGACATAGCCGAGTTCATGTGGAACTCCCTGAAACTTCGCTTTGAACAAGGTTTTGGTGGAATTGATAAAAAAGCATTGAGGGCTTCGTCCAAAAGAGAAGTGCTCGAGGAGACGGGAGCAACTTCAACATAGTCTTTCCTTATGAAAATTCTCGTTACTGGTGGGGCCGGGTTCATCGGTTCCCACGTTACAAAACAGCTGCTTGATAAGGGTTATGAAACTGTCGTCTATGACAACTTAAGCCGTGGGTTTAAGAAATTAGTGGATCCACGCGCGGTCTTTATTCATGGCTCCGTCTTAGAAAAAGATAAATTGGCGCAGGCGCTGGGAAATGTAGACACTGTCATCCACATGGCTGCCTTTATTGTTGTTCCCGAAAGCGTCGAAAAACCAGATCTCTACCACCAAAATAACGTAAAGGGGAGCGAGGTTTTATTGGAGGCAATGAAGGAGGCGGGGGTGAAAAAACTCGTTTTTTCATCTTCGGCAACAGTTTACGGAGATCCGGATAAACTTCCTCTTACCGAAGAATCGCCAGTAAAAAAAGCAACTAATCCTTACGGTGAGACAAAGATAGAGATGGAAAAACTAATTATGAAGGAGCAAGAAGAATCTGGGTTAAACGCCGTTATTTTGCGCTATTTTAACCCTTACGGTCCAAATGAGTTACACGATCCAGAAACTCACGCCGTACCAAATTTTATTAAATCCACCCTGGCGGAAAAACCGATCCCACTCTACTGGAAAGGAGAACAGATAAGAGACTTTATTTACGTTGAAGATTTGGCCAGCGCTCACTTAGCTGCCCTTGAAGTAGAGGGATACCACGTTTACAATGTTGGGACGGGTAGCGGGACAAAGATCATAGATTTGGTTGAGAAGATTTTTAAAATAATTGGTTACAGGGTCCCAATTGACGATCTGGGGGAAAGGAAAGGAGACGTTCCTAGTCTCTATACAAGTAACAATAAAATTCATCAAGAACTAGGTTGGAAAGCAAAAGTTTCTTTCGAGCAAGGTTTAACAAGAACCGTTGAATTTTTTAAGACTTTGTCTTAGGAACAAAACCGTTTGCTTGCTAGCTTTACTTGATATTATCTCACCTGTTTGCTAGAATTTGCCTATTATCTGCTCGCCTTAAACACTATGAAGCGGGAAAGCAGGCAAGGTAATGGTCGCCCCCAGCCAAAAATTGTGATTTTTGGTGGTGGCACCGGAATATTCAATCTTCTTAGAGGGCTTCGCCGTTATAACAATAATATTGTAGCCATTGTGACTACTGTAGATTCGGGTGGTAGCTCAGGCCGACTTCGTGATGAGTTTGGCCACCTCCCCCCAGGTGATTTACGGCAGGCGCTGGTTGCTCTTTCTCCAGATGATCGATCCTCACTGACGCTGCGGCAACTTTTTAATTATCGATTTGCCAAGGGGGGAGGGTTGGAGGGGCATTCATTTGGTAATTTGTTTATTACCGCTCTAACCGAAATTACGGGAGGTATTGACAAAGCCATCATTGAAGCCGGAAGGATACTTGGAATTCGCGGTAAGGTGTATCCAGTGACTTTGACACATTCGAATCTGGTGGCCAGACTAGAAGATGGTAGTGAGATAGTCGGCGAGGCAAACATTGATGTTCGTAAAGAAAAGCCAGAAGTAAAAATCGATTACGTCTATCTTGACCCTAAAGCGTATGCATACCCAGAGGTACTTCGGGAAATTGAAACTGCCGACGTAATCGTTCTTGGGCCCGGAGATCTGTACACAAGCATTATTCCAAATCTCCTAGTAGATGGTGTGGTAGATTCTATAAATTACTCCAGAGCAAAAAAGGTATATGTATGTAATTTGATGACCAAGCACGGCGAAAGTGATAATTTTAAAGCCAGCGACTTTATCAAAGAAATTCGTACGTACCTTGAGGAAGGAAAGCTGGATTACGCGGTTATTAATAAAAATAATCTTCCAGAAAAACTTGTTAAAAGATACGAAAAGGAGAAAGCCTATCCTGTGGTAGCTGATATTGAGGCGACTAAAAAACTGGTTAAAAATGTGATTGCTAAAGCTCTAGCTACAGGTGGCACTCTTCTGCGGCATGACTCGGGTAAGTTGGCCAGGATCATCATTGATATTTCGACAAAATAAAATGTGTGGGATATTCGGAATTGTTGGTAATAAAAATGGCGCGGCCCAGACTATTCTGGACGGCTTAAAAACCTTGGAGTACAGAGGTTATGACTCTTGGGGCGTCGCTGTGGGAAATGGGCGAGGGATAGATTTTGAAAAACATATCGGGAAAATAGGCACGGCCACCACTCATCTACCCCTATCAAGTTTTGGAATAGGTCATACCAGGTGGGCGACTCACGGTGGGGTAACTGATGAGAACGCTCATCCTCACCTTTCTTGTGATAAAAAAATTGCACTTGTGCACAATGGGATAGTAGAGAATTTCCAGGAGATTAAAAATCGCCTTTCTAAATCCCACAAAATTAAGTCCGAAACTGATACCGAGATCATTACTCACTTGGTTGAAGAAGAGTTGAAAAATAAAAAGTTGTTGGAGGCGGTGGCGGCTGCGTTCAAAAAACTAGAAGGTTTGAATGCTATTGCTGTTCTCTCTTTCGACGGTCAGGTGGTGGTAGTAAAAAACGGTTCGCCAATTTGTTTGGGGCTGGGAAAAGGCGCCTACTTTCTTTCTTCAGATCCGGCCGCACTGCTGCCTCATACAAAAAAAGTAATCTTTCTTGAGGATGGTCAAGCGGCTCTTATGGACGAACAGGGGATAGAGGTTTATACACTAAAAAACTTGAAAAAAGTAAAGGCCGACCCACAAATACTTGAGTGGGAGTATACTCAATCTTCTGCCGGAAAATATCCTCATTTTATGATCAAAGAAATATATGAGCAATCGCGAGTGGTAAGATATAGCGCGGAAAGTCTGGAAAAACCTGCTTCAAAATTGGCTGCCGAGATAAAACAGGCGAGGGGTACGTTTTTTATAGCCTCAGGTACTGCCTTCCATGCCTGTCTGGCTGGTACTTATCTTTTTTCCAAAATCGCGGATCGCCACGTAAATACAGCTGTGGCCAGCGAGTTTAATTACTTGGAAGATTTTTTGACAAAGCAAAGTCTGGTAATCGCCCTTTCCCAAAGTGGGGAAACCATTGATGTTGTTGAGCCCTTGACTCGAGCAAAGAAAAAGCGTGCAAAAATAGCCTCAGTGGTAAATAGCTTAGGGTCAACTATTTATCGGATGGGTGATACCAAGGTTCTCCTTGGAGCCGGCCCGGAAATTGGTGTGGCTTCCACAAAAGCTTACGTAGCAAAAATCGCTTTTTTACTGATGGTCAGTTATTCTTTGGTTGGTAGGGTAGAAAAAGCAAAAAAGCTTTTGCTGGCCGCTGCTAAAGAGGTTGAAAGGTTGCTAAAAAGTGAAAATATAGAGAAAATTAAAAAAATTGTTAAAATTTTATCCAAGTCTGAGCATATTTATACGATAGGCCGAGGGGTTTCTTATCCAACGGCTTTGGAATCAGCTTTGAAAATAAAAGAAGTAAGCTATATTCACACCGAAGGGTTAGCTGGTGGAGAGTTAAAACACGGTACGATTGCTCTTGTAAGTGCCGGGACGCCGTGCTTGGTTTACGCTCCAGATGACGAAACATACGAGGCAATTATTTCCAATGCGATTGAAATCAAATCTCGCGGAGGGGTGATCATTGGTGTTGGGCCTAAAAAATCGGAAGCTTTTGACTATTGGGTAGAGGTTAAAGATGTTGGTGATGCCTCTGCTATACCAATGGTAGTCCCCGCTCAACTATTTGCGTACTTTTTAGCCCTTGAGAAAGGTTATGATCCGGATAAACCGCGGAATTTGGCAAAGAGTGTTACTGTAAAGTAGTTATTGAATGCCAAATTCTGCGTTTTGCGGGCATTTCATGCACTAAAACCTCGAAACCTAGCAAAATCAGTTACTGTAAAATAGACCGCTAAGTAACTTCATAATCTTCACAGCTGATCGATTATTCAGGTACTCTCGCGTCCTGCGCTAGGTATCTTAATGCCTAGCTATATTACTTTAGCTTGCCGGTCACATCAATGAAATCGTATGGTCTTTCTATATGGGCGAAGATGAAGCTTTTGTCAGGAAGTATCTCAAGATTTGTATTGAAATAATGGTTAAAAACAATTCTAAAAGAGTTTACTGGGGATATAGAAGGCTGAAGAAGTTTTTCTTTGTTTTCAAACTCAGGGAGGTGATAGGCATTTAAAATAAGCATGTGGGACCGCAATGCTTCTCTACTCAAATCTGTCCAATCAATTCCGCCTCTTACACCGCCAAATTCAGCCGGAAATGGTCCTTCATCGGATTGTAATATTATAATTGGTTCTGGGTTCGAGTTTGCCAGTATATCACCCAGGAGTGTCTCAAATTTACTATTCGTGCATTTTAGTTGTTTTACATATGCTTTTTCAGCCTCTCTGCTGCCAACCTCGATCTCCTCTTCGACCTTGTTACAATCCTCATCGAATACGTAAGGATCATGGGGCAGTAGCATGTGGACAAAAACAAACTTTGGCCCAGGTTCCTCCGCGACCTTTTCCAATTGTTCAAATTTAAATTCGTGGCCGTTCCTCACCTTTTCCAGCCATTCTTCATTGTTTCGAATTAGAGGATAAGCGAGAGTAGTCTCCAACAGCTTACTGGTAAACTCATCCAAGATACCGGTGCCATGATAGTTGATGTTTTGATCTGCAAACCTGTTGACTCTTGTTGGTTCCCACCAATCGCCAAAGTAAATAAATTTGTAACCTAGGTTCTGTAAAAAACGCTGAACTTTATTTTCTTCTATCAGTGGGTAAACAACCGACCAATCGTCTGTATCTGGGTAAGCTTGTGTTAGAAAGTCCAGATATTCCATGTTTAAAGAAGAGGCAAGTGAAGTAAAAGTCTTGGAGTAGTTGGTGAAGCTGTCTGCGGCTACGTAAAAATCCTTACTTTCCAAGAATTTTATGAATTCTGAGTTGTCGTACTGGTAATACTCTTTTAGAGCATTTTGATTTGCGTATCTATCGGGAACAATGTAATAGATATCACGTAGAGGTTCCAGGGGTTTTGTAGTTTTCGCAAGCTCTTCCACCTCCGAAGGTTTCTGAGAGGCAAAAAGTCGACCGGATCTTATTTCGTAATAGGCGATGTTGATTAAAGAAATTGATACAAGAGCTAGGGAAATAACGTTTAGAGTTTGCGTTAATCTAGAAAAATTTACCTTGGATCTGACGATAATATATGTCGCCGCCGTAAAAAGTAACAGCCAGACCGAAATAACTAATACTTCAAAATTTAAAGCGAAGTTATTAAACATATCTACCAGGAAATTTGTGAAATGGCCGAAAGAGAAGAAAAGAAAAACGAAGATAGAAACTATAATGCCAGCTTTTTGAACGCTCTTTGTTATTCTTCGAAATATAAAGAATAAAATACCCACTGAAATAAAAGTCACCGAAAGAGGCAGCATTGTTTTGCTTAGAGTCGTCTCCCTGATATTGTTTGAAAAGAAAAAAAGAACGGGGAAAACCGAGAAAAATAATATGTGTATCGGATGTTTTTTAAATAACCTCATCATGATTATAAGCTTTTCTTTGGTACCAACCGAAATTCAAAGTATTTTCGATACTGGGAATAAAAAGATTTATCCTCTAATATTTTATAGCGGCTATCAAAATAAAAATTAAACATTTTTCTAAAGGAATTTACCGGGGTGATAGTTTCGTAAAGTGTTTTGTCCCCTCCGTTTGGAAAATAATATACGTTTAGATTGCTTATACGTTCATTTAATTTATCTAAACTTACCTTCTCAAGGTCGGTAGATCCCAAGGATCCGGTTCCATGATCGCCTTGAATGATTATGATCGGATCAAATGTTGATTTAGTCAATATTGTTTCAACTACGTCTATCGTTTTTTTATTTATAAATATAAGCTGATCTATGTATTTATCCCTCTGTTCCCAGGACCCAGCCTCGTTGAAACTTTTTGAATAGTTTTTTAATTTTCTACCGCTGCGATCAAATAAATATGGTGGGTGGGGCGAAACTATGTGGGCAAATGTAAAAGTTGGTTCCTCATCTTCTGTAATCTGTTTAAGTTTTTCAAAAGCAAATAAGATTGAGTCCGCATCTCCCAGCTGAAATCTCTCAAGGGCAACCAACATGGTGGTTTGGAAAATAATTTTCGTAAACTCACTTCTTTGTCGGTAATGATGGACGCTGTCAGCGTAAGGATTTTTATCCGTGGCTCCCCACCCAGTTCCAATATTGATAATTTTATACCCTTTCGAGCGTAGCAACTTCGCGACTTTGTTATGTCGGATCATTTCAATTCCAAGATCTCGCTTTTTGGTTTCGGAAATATCTTTTTGGGCTAAATCATCTAGGTAACGCATATTCAAGGAGGAAGAAAGTGAAAGTAGACTCAAAGAATAGTTGCTGCGACTTTTATCGACGACGTAGAAACCTTTGTTTTTTAAAAAGTCTATAAATTCGCTGTTATCAAACTTATGGACCGTTTGGAGAATATCAGCTCGGGTGTAACCATCTAGAATTATGTAATAGATATCTGGTTTATCTTTACCATTTTTGGTACTGGAGAAAGGTTGGTTGGCATCCTGTTCCTCTTTTATCCTCACCCCGTTTTCTAGTGAAAATAAGATGAAGTTAAGTGCAGCCAAAAGTAGAAGGGCTACCAGGGCCACGTTCAAACCTTTGGTGATATTTTCCAGCTTTACTTTTGTCCTTAATATAAAAAGAGAAACAACAATTATTAGGGTTAAGGAAAGTGGTAGTAAAAATTTATTCCTCCCCACCTGAAGACCTAGAATTTTGAGCCCATCTACAATTGAAAATACATGACCGTAACTGAAAAAAACGACGAATAACAACGATGTAATCAAGGCTGCTTTTTGTCGGCTCTTTAGGAAGAAGACCAGTATTAGGAATGTAAAAACTGAAACAGTTAAAGATAGAACTAGCGGAGGTAAAATCTGCTCAAGATAAACTTCCTCAAGATTATTTGTGTATAAAAAAATTATTGGGTAAACAGCCAACAAAAGGAAGTAGTAGGGATAAGAGAAGTCGATTTTTATAGGGACAAGGGATTTTTGCTGCTTCTTTTTTGCCATATTACTTATTTAACATCAGATAAAGTGTTCGTTTACTATCCTTGATAGCAGCGGTTTTTTTAATTGTGAAATAATTACGAAATTCCTCTTCAAATTTCTCTTTTTTGTAATCTGGAAATATATCTTCGCGACTGGCCAGTAATTTCTGAACTTGGCTGTCTTCCTTTGGTACAAATTCTATAATTAACGATTTGCAAAGTTTTCTGAAAAACGGTGCTAATTTTTCGAAAGGTAAGTTGTTGGATATTGCTAAGTGATGTACCAAGGCTAGGGCAAGAATAGTATCAGCTGGGCCTCTTTCCAAAAATGAGTCACGCTCTTTATTTTGCCAACCAAGATTTGGGCTTGGATTGGTTAGATCTATCCAAAGGGGCAGGATATTTTTCTCACCTTTCTCTTTTACTGTTTTAAAATTCATTTCAACTGCGGCTGGGTCTATGTCCGAGGATACGGTAAAAATTCCTTTATCGGCGGCTATTCGGCTAAAAAGTCCGGTGTTAGCGCCCAAGTCCCAAACGTTTTGTGGTTTTGCGACTGTTAGAAATTCTTCGACCAAATTTGCTTTGTTTCGTAAGGAAGCCGGTAGATAGTTTAACTTACCCTCATAATAATCGGCCCACTCGGTGTTCCTTGGTTTCCACTTCAATCCTTTTATTGCACCCTCAAGACTATCAATTATCCCAAGCATGGATCTCTTAGAAAACTTAGTTCTTGCTTCTTGTTTTTTTATACCTTTGTCGGCGTATCTTTTTTGACTAGAGGCGTGAAGATGAAGATGTATTAGCAGCGAGGGTTTAATTTTGGTTCTCATCGGCAAAAGTTTTGAAGTGAGATCCAAAGGTACGCCATCAATAAAAATCTCAGTGAGCTTCATCAGATTTATATCAACGTAAGCCGCAAGAGCCAACGGTGCTAGGAAGTGCTGGCAAAATTGTTTGTAAGCTACCCAGGGCTTCTCGTCAAATGTATCAAAGGATAGGGTATCAATTAATATAGGTTTGCCCTTTAGAAATTGGATATTAAATGCAGTGGCATCCTTTAAGATCATGTCGTATTCAAGCGCAGTTTTTTGGATCTCCAAGGTTTTAAGTGCAGCGTCCTTTAGTTGGCTAAAACTCCATTCGTAAGGGTAAGAGACAAAAGGCACTTTCTCCGGTTGGATTACTTTGTAGGCGTCAGAGTTAAAAGCTTCGTTTTTGTTGACTTCTCGGTGAGGGATGAGGGATTCTTCTTCGACCAGACTCTTGTAGAGGCCAGATCTATTCAGCAGTTCAAAGCTATCTTTGTAGCCCTCATTTATTTGGCGGAAAAGTTCCTCGTCTTTTTCAAATAAAAAGCCGCTTGGGTCGCGGAAAGAGGACGGTAATCTACTCTTTGGCATTTGACTTTTTGCGGGCCGCAGTTTTGTTTTTTCTTCCAAAAATCTTACTAAGGAACGAGACTATGTTACTCCAAAACGTTTTTACCGCAAAGGCGCCACCAAGGCCCCCGGCGACTAGAAGTTGGAGGATGTAACTTCCGGTGCCAGGATCAAGATAGGCGTTTGCTTGTCTGGTTGAAATAGAAATAAATATTAAAACTAAAATAGATATATTTGCTAGTCGATTTATTTTCATATGTGCTCGATTATAACGCAAGCAGGGCGATTGATACAAGAGTCATAGTCGTCACGGTTTGAGCCTATATAAGAATTGTGCTAGAATTGGCTTTCGAGAAATTTTTGGAAATTCTTAAATGAACCAACTGAAAAAATTAATAAAAAGTAAAAAGGCGAATATTGCCGTAATAGGTTTGGGTTACGTAGGCATACCGGTTGCCTGTATGTTGGCCAGAGCCGGATTTAGAGTAATTGGTATAAATAGGGGGCAGGAAAAAGTTGATTTGATCAAGACTGGTAAATCCCCTATCGAGGGTGATGAGCCAGGGCTGGAGAAATTGGTAAAGGAGACCATCAAAACTGGTAGACTGGTCGCCACCACAGATTATTCTTTATTAAAAAAAGCAGATGTGGTTATAGTTGCTGTCGAGACGCCGGTCGATAAGCAAGAACGTGTCCCAAAGTACGAAGCGCTTCGTTCAGCTCTGAAAAGCACCGCCCAAAATCTAAAAAAGGGAGCCCTGGTTATTATTGAGTCCACTATCGCTCCTGGAACTATGAAAAACCTCGTTGCGCCAACCCTTGAAAAAGAGTCCGGCCTGAAGGTAGGAAAAGATTTCTATCTTGGTAATTGTCCAGAGAGAGTGATGGTTGGGAAGCTATTGCGAAACGTAGAAAATTACCACCGGGTTGTTGGTGGATGGGATCCGGAAACAGCCCAAGTCATGGTGACTCTTTACAAAACTTACGTTAAAGGTGACCTGGATCCAGTGGATGTCTCTACCGCTGAACTTGTGAAGACAGCCGAAAACGCTTACCGAGATCTGGAAATAGCCTTTGCTAATACCCTTGCTTTGACAGCCGAAAAGCTCGGGGTGGACGTTTACAAAGTGCGACAGTTGGTAAACAAAGTTGAAGACAGGAATGTACATCTTCCCGGTGCAGGTGTTGGTGGTCACTGCATACCCAAAGATGGGCTATTGCAGGTATCTTTTTTGAGAGGTGATAAAGAGGCCGAGGCCAAAACCGCCGTGGACTTAGTCGAAACTGTTCGTAAGGTCAATGATTTTATGCCGACTCACATGGTCAATCTTTTAGAAGCGGCTTTAAAAGAGGTAGGAGTTAAAATGAAGGATGCGTCTGTAGCTGTGCTTGGTTACTCATTTCTTGCCAATTCGGATGATACCAGGGATACTCCAACGCAATATCTGGTTCCAAAACTCAAAGCTAAGGTGAAGAACTTAGTGATTCAAGATCCGTTTGTTGATGGGTACAAAATTGACTTAAAAAAAACTTTGAAAGACGCAGATGCAGCGGTTTTTATGGTGGCTCACAATGATTACAAGAGACTTGATTTGAAAAAAATAAAATCCTTGATGAAAACACCGGTTATAATTGACGGCAGAAATATTTTTGATAAGGAAAAATCCAGAAAGCTAGGATTTATATACAAAGGAGTTGGAAACATTTAGTATTTAGTTAATAGTTGTTAGTTCATAGCTTAGAGCTAAATTTTATGAAAACTACAAAAGTAAAAACAAAAAAAGAAAAAACTATTAGCTCAAAACAAAGAACTAAACCAGCAAAAATTTTGAAGGCGGCGGTGATTGGAGTAGGTAATATGGGGCGTCACCACGCTCGAAATTACGCCCAGCTACCAGCGGTAGATCTTGTCGCGATAAGCGATCTCGATGAGAGGGCCGGAAAGAAAATAGCAAATCTCTACGCGGCGAAATATTATAAAGACTATAGCGAGATGTTAAAAAGAGAGAAGCCGGATATTGTTACTATCTCCACTCCAACGCGTTGGCACCACAGTGTTGCTCTGGACGCTTTGGAGGCTGGAAGTAATATTTTGATTGAGAAGCCAATATCTACTAATCTGGAAGAAGCAAAAGAGATAATAGAATCTGCTAAGGGCAAGAAGCTTAAACTAACTGTTGGCCATATCGAAAGGTTCAACCCAGCTGTCTCGAAGCTTAAAGAACTCATCAAAGAAGGTAAGCTTGGTACGATCGTTTCAATCATGGCTCGTCGCACCGGTGTTGTGCCGGCCCGGGTAAAAGATGCCAACGTGGTCCTGGATATTGGTGTGCACGATATTGATCTGCTTAATTTTATACTAGACGGCCACCCGATAAATGTTTACGCTTCTGGTGGTAGAGTGATTTTACGCAAACACGAAGATTACGCTGATATTTTTTTGGAATACCCGGCTAACAGTGATGGGTTAAAAGTAACCGGTCATGTCCAGGTAAATTGGCTTACCCCAGTGAAAATTCGAAAGTTAAACGTGACAGGAACAAAAGGTTACGCGGTGGTAAATCTAATTACTCAAGATCTAATTTTGTTCGATACGCAGTACACTCAGGAGTTTGACGATTTTGAGGATTTTGTCGGTAAATTCAAGGAGAGCAAGGGTAAGAAAATCCCGGTTGATACCGTGGAGCCACTAAGACTTCAGCTTGAGCATTTCGTAGATTCAGTAGCAAATGGTAACCCTCCTTTTGTAAGCGCCGAAGATGCCCTTCATGCTTTGCGGATTGCTACCTTAGCAACAGAGAACATAAGGCTAAAGGAAGGTAGGGTTTGATGAGGATCCACCAAAGCGCGGATGTTTCGAAAAAAGCAAAAATTGGCAAAGATGTCGTCATTTGGAACAATTCCCAAGTACGAGAGGGAGCAATCATCGGGAAAAACTGCGTCCTGGGCAAAAATGTTTATATAGATAGAGATGTAAAAATCGGTGACAACTGCAAGATACAAAATAACGTTTCCGTTTACCACGGCGTGGAAATTGAGGCTGGAGTTTTTCTCGGTCCTCATGTTTGTTTCACCAATGATAAAAATCCCAGGGCAATAAATCCGTACGGTACTCCGAAAGGCGGAAGCGACTGGAAAGTTTCTAAAACGCGAGTTAAGTATGGGTCAGCGATCGGCGCAAACGCTACTATCCTACCGGATATAACAATCGGAAAATGGGCTCTGGTGGGAGCCGGAGCGGTCGTAACTCGCGATGTACCTGACTACGGAATTGTTGTCGGCAATCCAGCCAAGCTTGTTGGTTACGCGAACGAGAAAGGAGAGAAGGTAAAAGGGATATGATACCAATTGCGAAACCGATAATCGGAAAGGAAGAGGAAAGAGCTGTGTTAGAGGTACTAAGGAGTGGTAAACTGGCTCAAGGCGAGGTAGTTGCGGAATTTGAAGAAGCGTTTGCAGGGTATTGTGGGATGAAGTACGCAGTTGCCACGGACAACGGTACCAGTGCTCTGATGGTGGCTTTGACTGCTGCCAGTGTTGGTCCTGGCGATGAAGTAATCACTACTCCATTTACCTTTTTTGCGACTGCCTCGACAATTCTTTTTACAGGTGCGAAGCCAGTATTTGTTGATATCGATCCGGAAACCTACAATATAAATCCTAAACTAATTGAAGCTGCAATTACTAAGAAAACTAAAGCTATTATCCCAGTTCATCTCTACGGTCTTATGGCTGATATGGAAACAATCAACAAGATTGCCAAGAAACATAAACTAATTGTTATAGAGGACGCGGCCCAGGCTCATGGAGCGGATATCCGTGGTAAAAAAGCAGGAACTTGGGGTCTAGCAGCGACATTCTCCTTTTACCCAACCAAGAATATGACTACCGGAGAGGGTGGGATGGTCACCACAAACGACTCGCAGCTGGCGGCTCGCGCAAAGCTTTTTAGGAACCAGGGAATGCAGAAACTCTATTATCACGACACCCTTGGGTACAACTTCCGGATGACCAATATAGCTGCTGTTATTGGTATAGAACAACTAAAAAAACTCGAAAGTTTTACAAAGAAAAGAATAGAAAACGCCGATTTTTTAACTAGAAAACTAAGAGCTATGAACAATGAACTAATCACTCCACACGTCCCAGGAGGTTATCGGCATGTTTTTCATCAATACACTATCCGAACCGCCAATCGCGATTCGCTAATAGCCAGACTTAAAAAGGCTGACATTGGTTATGGTATTTACTATCCTCTGCCTATCCATAAGCAAAAACCGTTTAAAACCTATTCAAATCAGAAATTTCCAGAATCCGAAAAATCTGCAAAAAAAGTTCTTTCGTTGCCTGTAAATCCTAGCGTCTCTAAAAGGGATATTGACACGATATCCCGATTGTTGACATAGCGTGATTTATTTGTAATACTTAGTAATACTATGAGGAGAACAAAAATACTTTCCGTGTCGTTGCCAGAAGAAACCTATAAAGTAGTTAGCAATCTTGCTAAAACCGAGGGTAAAACTAAGAGCGAGTTTATTCGTTCGGTAGTGAATTTAAAAAGAAAATCAGATTGGAGAGAGGGTTGGAAGAGCCTTCGCAAATTAGGTGAAGATACAGGTATAAAATTTAATATTAAAAATGAGGACGACATAGATAGGCTAATCCATGAGTTCAGAGGGGAAACCTAGGGTCGTCCTTGATACCAATATTTATATTTCTGCTCTGATTTTTGGCGGGAAGCCAGAAAAAATATTTTTCCTAGCAACCGAAAATAAAATAGAATTGATCGTTTCACCGGCAATTATTAGTGAGGTGGCGAAAGTGTTATCCCAAAAGTTTAAGTGGCGTGATGAGAGTGTTTTGGCAGCTTTACAGTCCATTAAGGAAATCGCCCGGTTTGTTTATCCTAAGCAAAGATTATCCATAATAAAGTATAAGACAGATAACATGTTTCTGGAAGCAGCGGTCGAGGCAAAGGCAGATTTCATAATTTCCGGAGATAAAAAGCATATTTTGCCACTGAAGAAATTTGGAGATGTTAAAATTATAACTGCCGACGAGTTTTTGGTTGAATATGAAAGAAGGTAAGCTGTGAATCACCAATTACTTTCCAAAAGAATAGGCGAGGCAGGAATTGGTTACGGTATCTACTACCCGGTGCCTTTACACAAACAAAAAGCATTTAAAGGCTATTCAAAGCAAAAATTTCCAAATTCGGAAGCGGTTGCTAAGGAAGTTGTTTCAATACCTATACATCCAAGTTTAAGCTCTAAAGAATTAGATACAATTGTTAGAGCCTTAAAAATTTTCTAAAATGTCTAATCTAAGTTCAAAAGCAGCTGTCATTGCGTTTGGAGCTGGGATTGCTCAGTTAATAACGGTTCTATCTACGGTCATATTAGCACGTATCTTGACCCAAGCTGATCTAGGTACCTATAAACAAATTTTCTTAATTTACCATTTACTTGCGCCCATTTTCATTACAGGTATACCAGCAAGTATTTATTATTTTTTAGCTAGATTAAAAAAAGAGGACGAAAAGAAATTATTCGTGGCAAGATCAATAAGTCTTTTGTTTATTCTGGGTTTGCTGCTGGGGGTATTTGTTTCTCTTTCTTCTTTATGGGCACCTAAATTGATGCAGAATCCTCAGCTTGGAATACTATTAATTGTATTTGGAGTATACGCTTTTGCCCATGTCAGCGAGCAATTTTTCCAGCCCATTTTAGTACTTTATAACAGGGTAAAAATGCTGTTGGTTTATCCACTGGCTAAAGGTGTTTTAATCTTTTCCTTTACTATCGCAAGCGCACTTATCTTTAATAAAAACTTAGTTTTAATTGTCCTATCGGTTTCTCTTATCAGTCTTCTGCTTCCAATTTTCGCCATTGTATACACTAAAAATCTTCTCAGCCTAAAAACTTTGATGAAAATTGATCTAAAAAATTATAAAGCGCAGTTAGCTTACGGTATTCCCTTAGCCCTGACTTCTGTTGTAGGTATAATAGCGTGGGAGTTTGATAAATTGGTTGTTTCTATAAACTTCCCTCCAGAGCTCTACGCTGTCTATGTATTGGGTGCAACTGAAATACCTTTCGTTGGTTTGATAAGGTCGTCTGTGACCCAGGTTATACTTCCCGAAATGTCTAGAGAATATGCCGAAGGAAAAGTCAAACATCTAGTAGACATCTGGCATAACTCAATAAGGAAATTAAGCATAGTCATACTGCCCATATTTGTATTAGCTATGGTCTTTTCCAAAGAAATCATAACTACACTTTATTCTGAAAAATTTGCATCCAGCGTTCCCTACTTTAGGATTTATCTTCTTTTGCTTATTGTGAGAGTTGCCAGTTACGGTATTATTTTACAAGCTATTGGAAAGACCAGAGAGAACTTAAAAGGGTCAGTTGCTTTTTTTACTGTTAACGCCGTATTAAATCCCGTTTTGGTAGTATTTCTTGGTCTTATCGGTCCCGCCATCGCGACGGTGATTTCTACATTCACAAATGTTATTTATTATATAGTTGTGATAAAAAGATTTATGAAATTTTCACTTAGAGATATTTTCCCATGGTACTCGGTGAGTAAAAATTTCTTTATAGCAGTCTTAGCGGGTATTGTTTTTGTGCCAATTATACTGTTTCTAGACGTCCCAGATCTGCCTAGATTAATAGCTTCCACCCTGATTTATAGTTTGGTGTACTTTTTGATAATTTATAAATTTGCAATTTTAACAGACGCCGATAAAAGATTTATTAAAAGGACTAGTAATAAAGCTTTGAGGTTACTGAGGGTCAATTACGATGGGTAATTTAAAAAGAAAACTAGCTGAATTTACAGTTACGACATTCCGATACAGGGAAGGAAGATTTTTTAAACGTTTAAGGCGCTCAGCGTTAGGATTTTTGTTAAAAAATATGGGTCGATCAGTTATTGTAGGACCGGCAACATTTGTTACTGAGCCTGAAAATATCGAAATTGGCAACAATGTTAGTATTCAACAATTTTGCTTGATATCTGGTTACGGAGGAGTAAAAATAGGTAATGACGTTTCTATCGCGGTGGGAACAAAAATTTTTTCTTCAACCCACCCCTACGATAACCCAGGCGCAAAAATAAGAGAGGGTAAGTTGATTAAAAAAGCAGTTAAGATAGGCGATGATGTTTGGATTGGAGCTAACGTAATAATATTACCAGGAGTAAAAATAGGTTCCGGAGTGGTTGTTGGAGCTGGGTCAGTTGTTACAAAAGATTTGGACGATAATTGCGTATATGCCGGGGTCCCGGCGAAATTAATAAAAAGGAGGTTCTAATGGGTTTAAGGAAGAAATTACAAGATAAGTATAAAAAAGCATTGGTGACTGGAGGAGCTGGTTTTATTGGTTCTCACGTTTGTGAAGAGTTAGTAAACTCAGGTTTGGAAGTTATTTCAGTAGATAATTACGTGGCCGGTAAAGCAAAAAATGTAGAACATCTTAAAAGATTTAGGAATTTTAAAGAAGCAGATGTGGATGTTTGCGATTTTGATGGGTTGAAAAAACATTTTAAAGATGTTGATGTTGTGTTTCATAACGCAGCGTCAAAAAAAACCGTTTCCCTAAAAGATCCCAGGAGGGATTTGGATGTAAATGCTAAAGGGACGTTCAATCTTCTGGAGCTTGCAAGGGATAGTGGAGTAAAAAAATTTGTTCATGCGTCCACAGGGTCAGTATACGGTGAACCCATGCAATTTCCACAGACGGAAGATCACCCCTTAAATCCCACCTCTGTCTATGGGGTAAGCAAGTTGGCTGGTGAAAAATACGCAAAACTTTTTGAAAGGTCATTTGGTTTAGATACAACGGTTTTAAGATATTTTCATGTTTTTGGTCCCCGGCAAGATTTTGGAGATTTTGGTGGGGTGGTGGCTATTTTCATCCGAAATATGCTTCGGGACGAGCCAATTACTATATTTGGTGATGGCACTCAACAACGCTCCTTTACATATGTAGGTGACGTTGTAAAAGCGAATTTACTTGTTGCAACGGACGATCGTGCTAGAGGTGAGATTTACAACTGCGCTTCAGGTATAAAAGTGACGGTGGGAGAGTTGGCGGAACTCGTTTTAGAAAGTTTTGGAAAACCAAAGAAAAATAACATTATTTACAAGGATTGGGTAGTGGGTGATATAAAAATATTTGAGGTTGATAACTCCAAGATTAAAAGATTAGGCATGGAATTTTCTACTAACTTTAAGGATAAACTTAGGGAAACGATTGAGGAAATGAAAGATTATATAACGGCCTCGGAAAAGTAGCTGATGGATAAAGAAGAGGCATTAAAAAAGAAAAGAATTTTTGTCGGTTTTAATAATGCAGGAGCACCCGGCATATCTAGTTTTACTAGAGTCCTAAGGAGCCAAGGTTTGAAAGTAGATTTCTGGGGTTTTACCGATAAATGGCGGGATGTAACAGTGGATGTCCGGATAAGGAGACCTAAAAATATATTTCTGCAGAAAGCCTTTGGAGTACTATTATTGGTCAGAGCTGTTTTAAAGTACGATGTTTTTCACTTTTACTCTTGCTATACATTTTTCCACTACAGGGTAGATCATATTGTTTTAAAAATTTTGGGAAAGAAAATCGTAAACACGTTCACCGGTTCGGATGTGTTTGATATTGGAGGTTCGGTAAAAAAATATGGAGCGGGTAGCCCGTATAATAATTTCTACAAAAAACAGGGTGCAAGTTTTATTAATTGGTTAAATAGGAGAAAGGAATTTATCGTTTCCCATTCGGATCGAATAACTCTCATGGGTCCTTGGCTAGTGAGGTCAGTAGCTAGATACGATGCCGTAATTCCATACCCTAGGAATATAGGTTCGATTCGTAGCTACAAATCTGCAGTAACTACCAAAAAGAAATTTTTGATATTCCATGCTCCTACTAATGAGGACATAAAGGGTACGAGATACCTAGCGAAGACGGTTAAAAGTCTAAAGAACAAAGGCTACAATGTCGAATTGAAACTAACAAAAAACATTTCACGAGAAGAATTATTGAGGGAGCTAAATCTATCCGATGTTGTTGTTGATCAGCTGTTGATAGGGTGGTATGGTGGATTTGCAGTAGAAGCGATGGCTTTAGAAAAGCCAGTCATCTGTTTTATTAAAGAAGAGTATAAAAAACTTGTCCCTTTTGGCGATGAAATCCCAATTATAAATGCTAATAAAGATGATTTGGAAGATGTCTTGGAAGATATAATAAAAAATAAGGAAAAACTCTCCAATATCGGTAAGAAAGGGTATGAGTTTGTAAAAAAATATCACGATGCACCGGTAATTGCCGAGCAGTACAAAAAGGTGTACGAAAGTTTGGTATGAAAGTATGTATGGTGTTGAACAACCCATTCACGAACGATTCGAGGGTACTGCGCGAAGCACAAACCTTGGTAGATAAAGGTTTCAAAATCACCATATACGCTACAAAGAAAAGTGGCTTACCCAGCTCTGAAGTTACAAAGGGTGTAACAGTGAAACGATCGGTGGATAGATATGATGTGCGTTTGCGATTTTGGAAATTTTTCACCCAAATTCGGCCAGTAATTAAGACGCTTGTCGAAGAGAAAGCAGATATTTATCATGCCCACGATCTGGATACCTTGCAAATCGCTTATTATGCTGCAAAACAAACTAACGCAAAACTTGTGTACGATTCGCATGAGCTTTACACAGAAAGATATTTCAAAAAAGGATTGCCGATCTACTCACATTTAAAATCCTCTCTATACAAAGCTATGTTGAGATTTATAGAATCTGCTATTGCTCCAAAAGTCGATTGGGTGATCACTGTTAACGATTCGATAGCTACCGAACTCAAGAATCGTTATAAACTGAATAAAGTCACAGTGGTTATGAATTGTCAACCAAAGTCAGTTGTTGATTCTCGTGGGGAGGGGAAACTTCGTGATTTGTTGCAACTAAGGCAGGAAACAAAAATAATTTTGTACCAAGGTTACATGACTTCCATTAGGGGTCTAGATAAGTTGGTTGAGTCTGTAAAATACGTAAAAGGAGATCTCGTATTAGTCCTTATGGGAGAAGGGCAAGTAAAAAAGGAGTTGGAGGAGAGGGTAAAAACTGGGAATTTAAAAGACAAAGTGAGATTTCTACCCCTAGTTGATCCTAAAAAGGTTCTTGAATTCATATCAGACGCCGATTTAGGCGTAATTCCCTACCAAAATATTTGTCTAAACAATTACTACAGTACACCAAATAAGCTTTTTGATTACATAGCTTCTGGAATAGCTGTAGTAGCCAGTGATTTCCCGCAGCTGCGAAAAATAGTCGTAGATAACAAAATCGGTTTAGTGTTTGATGAAACCAACCCGAAAGATATTGCTGCGAAAATAAACGAAATTATTTCGGATGAGAAGAAACTTTGGGAGATGAAAGAAAATGCAAGAGGAATTTTCAAAACCAAGTATAATTGGGAGAATGAGGAAAAGAAACTTTTAGCCGCTTATAAAAAATTAGCCTTATGAAAAAAATTGTGTCAATAGTTGGGGCGAGACCCCAGTTTATAAAAGCTGCACCGGTATCCAAGGAAGTTAGGAAAAAGTTTAAGGAAGTGTTGGTTCATACTGGTCAGCATTATGATCAGAACATGTCGCCTATTTTTTTTGAGGAGCTTTCTATTCCTGAGCCGGATTATAATCTTGGTGTTGGTTCCGGTGGTCACGGTGAGCAGACCGGGAAGATGCTGATAGAGATTGAAAAGGTTTTAATCGAAGAGGCACCGGATCTGGTTTTGGTTTACGGTGATACGAACTCCACTGCTGCCGGAGCCTTGGCTGGCGCCAAACTCCATATCTCCGTGGCCCATGTGGAAGCGGGACTTCGCAGTTTCAACAGAGCGATGCCGGAAGAAATCAACAGGGTAATCGCTGATCATTTGTCGGATTTACTTTTTTGCCCCTCAGAAACCGCTGTGAAAAACCTCAAAAAGGAAGGAGTAACAACCGGTGTTTACAATGTAGGTGACGTAATGTACGACGCTCTGCTTGCAAATCGCGAAGTTGCGGCTCGCAAATCGAAAATACTAAAAACTATGAACCCCGATTCAATCGGGGCGAACTTAAAACCCAAAACTTATCTCTTTTCCACCATACACAGAGCAGAAAACACTGACGAAAAAGAAAGGCTGGAGGGTATATTTGAGGCTTTTGGGGAAAGCAAAGAAACTATTGTTCTTCCAGCTCACCCAAGAACTAGAAAAATGATAAAACAATTTAAGATAGATATTCCATCAAATGTAAAGCTTATCGAACCTATTGGTTACTTGGATAGCATTCAGCTACAATTAAACGCGAAGAAGATTTTGACAGATTCTGGTGGTGTCCAAAAAGAAGCTTACATGTTAAAAGTTTCATGTATTACCCTAAGAAACGAAACAGAATGGGTGGAAACAGTGAGGGATGGGTGGAATACGCTGGTTGGTCCAGATAAAGAAAAAATTCTTCATGCAATCAAAAATTTCTCTCCAACAAAAAAACAACACAATATATTTGGCAGTGGAAATTCTGCATCAAAAATTGCTCAGATATTGGAAAAGCAAGTAAAATGAGCCGGATTTTGTTCCTTTCTATGTACCCACTAGACACCTTGGATAGCGCACCCAAGGTACGCTCGTATTTTTTACATAAAGAACTGGACAAACTAGAAGAGGCTGATCTAATAGAGGGAACTAGGTTAGAGCGTAGCTGGAAACTGCTTTCTTGGGTTTTACGAGGTAAGTTTTTTCAAAATAAATATATTTACGTTGAAAGTAGTACTACAGTTGGCAGCCCGCTGGAGCTTATTTTTTTGTTAAAAGCAAAGTTTTTTGGTAAAAAAGTTTTTGTATTTATAAGGGATGCTTATCCTCTTTTCCCAGAAGAATTTCCAGCTACGACTTTAAAACAAAGAGTTCTTAATTTTGGATGGGGGATATCGTTTTTCGTTTACAAATTATCATCAACAAAGTTAGTACTTCCTAACAAGTCTTTTGCAGGTATTTTTGGCTTACCTTCAGAAAAAATCGCTATACTACCATCAGCGGGCGAAATTTTTAATGATGTAAAACCTAAGAGTAGTAATATATTAGGGTATGTTGGTGGTGCCAGCGATAGGTATGGGGCAAACCTACTTGTGGAAGCAGTAGAAAAAGCACGTGAGGCGGTTCCAGATGTTAGGTGCAAGATTGTGGTTAGAAAAAGCGAAATGGTGTCGGTAAAAAAAAATAAGGTGGTAGAACTAATTCAAGGTAACCACAGAAAACTTAAAAGTATTTTCGCAGATGTAAGTATTGGTGTTTTACCACTGGCAACTACAGATTACAATCGCATCACGCTACCTTTAAAGCTGTTTACTTACATGTCTTTGGGAAAGGCGGTTGTTTCCACGGATCTACCAGAGGTTGTCCAAATTGTTGAAAAAGATAAAGTGGGAATAGTTTGTGAGGACTCGCCTCAGTCTCTTGCAGACGCAATAATTTTTCTTTTGACCCACCAAAAAGAGCGGGAGATGTACCAACGAAATTCTTTGAAAGCAATACGAGAAAAATATTCTTGGGTAAAAAGAGCAAAGTTTTTACATGATTTGTTGACCAATTATGCTTAAGAAGAATCTAGAGATTATTACAAACCCACGAAATCTTTTGTTAGCTTTTCTATTTGTAATAGGTTTGGTGGATAATAAATTTTTTTCTCTAGGCAGCAGCACAAGAAATGTTATTTTAGTTTCCTTCCTTCTTGTAATTGCTTTTTTGTATATTCGAGAGCAAAAAGGTAAATCAATTAAGTTTTTATTTAAAAAGTTTTCCAAATTTCCGAATATTTATATAACTCTTTACCTTCTTTGGGGATTGGTGACAGTATTTTTTGCGGTGGATAAAACGACAACGCTACTTTATGTTTTGGGTGGATTTGTGGTGTTTCTGGTGGGTTTCATCATGGTCAAGGAACTATACAGCCCGCAGCTGTTCAAAAAAAGTCTTTACGTTATATCCCTGGTTAGTTTACCTGCGGTTATTTACTCTTCAGTAAGGTTAATTATCCAGGTCATTAATACCCAGCTAGTTTCAACTATAGCTTTAGTAAACATAAACCTGACCGAGACTTTAACTATTTTTAATGTTCCGTTTTTATCTTCCTATTATAAACACCCAAATACCTTTGGAATTATCCTTTTCTTCTCAATTGCTACCACTATAACGCTGCTGTTTCTGGAAAAAAGGAAAAATTTCAGAATATTTCTTTACTTTTTGCTTATCCTTTACACCCCGTTTGTTTTCTTTACCCTCTCCAGATCCGCTCTTTTAGCTGTTGGTGCGTTTACACTTCTGGTCAGTGGGCCAGCTCTGAAGAGAAAGATTTACTTTATACTTGTTGTAGCGGTAATTTTTGTTGCCAGCTTCCTATTATTCATTTTCAATGATTGGGGTTTGAGAGTTTCGTCGGGAACCCCAGCCCCGTTTTCACAGAGGATAACGACAAGCCAAGGGGATAAGTTGGATCTAAAAGACCTCGGTGAAGAAGAGATATTTGAACCAAAGAAAATAAGCAAGCGTGGGACTAGTAACCGAATAGTAATATGGACGGCCTCGGTCGATTACATAAAGCAAAATCCCATTTTCGGAGCTGGTTTCGGGAGCTCTGTTGAGGCTATCAGATCATACATACCAGATCTGTACGCCCGTTACCGGGGATTGACACCCCACAACACTTACCTAAGAATTTTGGTGGAATCTGGCGTTGTTGGGTTGGGTATTTACGTTACTATCGTAGCTAATTTATTTATTCTAGCTATTAAAAAATTTAAAAATCTAACTGCCCAGGAGTGGTTAATCCTTTCAATATTAGCTTCGGTATTAGCTTATCAGTTCTTTGAAACTAGTTTCCTTTTAGGGACTAGTTTCAGAAGTTTTTATTTCCTAGTGTTTTTAAGTATTGGTTTCTATTTGCTTGCAACCAAGGACTTGGGAAAGGGTGGTCGATGAAGATTGCTTTGCTGGCGAAGGGTCCAAGTACCCATACAATAAAATGGGCCCAATTTTTACAAAAAAGAGGCAATAAGGTTTACCTTCTTAGTTTAGAACCCGTTGCGATTGAAAATATCGAAGTAATCGACCTTGCACCGCCCAAGTTACCTTTTAAGACTGGATATTTTTTAGTTTTGAACAAAGTCAAGAAGTTAATAAAGGAAATTAATCCCGATTTGTTACATGCGCATTACGCATCGAGCTACGGTTTTTTAGGCGCTTTGTCCAGGTTTCACCCTTATGTAATTTCTGTTTGGGGATCTGATGTCTTTGATTTTCCTAGGGCAAACCCGTTAAATAAGCTCATTTTAAAATATGCTTTGAATAACGCCGAGGTAATAACTTCTACGAGTGAGGTTATGGCTCGCGAAACAAGGAAACACGTAACTGGAAAGTCTGTCCTAGTTGTTCCTTTTGGGATTGATACAAAATTATTCCACCCAATAAAAAAAGAGAATCAGGGATTAATAATCGGAACTGTTAGAGCCTTAGAGTCTAAATATGGATTGGAGTTCCTAGTTAAAGCTTTCTCAACCTTCCAGTCTATAAATCCCGCTGCTCGACTATATATTGTTGGCAAGGGGAGCCAACTCAAACATCTAAGAAACTTGGTTGTCGGATTAAATCTGGAAGAGAAGGTTAAATTTCTTGGGCCTCTTGGTCAAGAGGACGTAGCCAAATTTTTAAGAACCATAGATATTTTTGTCATCCCATCATCATCAGAATCATTTGGCGTGGCGGCATTGGAAGCATCGGCAAGTGGCATACCAGTAATTGCATCCAGAATAGGAGGTCTAGTTGAAACTGTAAAGGAAAGCAGGACGGGAGTTTTTTTCAAACCAAACAGCGTTGCTGATCTGGCCCAAAAACTACAACTTTTATACGAAGACAGCGCTCTTAGAAAAAAACTGGCTGTGGAAGGTCCGAGATTTGTTGAGGAGGAGTTTGAATGGGAGTCTAACGCTGATAAAATGAACCAGGTTTACAAAAAATTAGTTAAATATCGATGAATATTTTATTGATAAGTCAGTACTTCCCACCCGAACCCGGTGCCGGAACAGGAAGAGTCTCCTATTACGCGAAATTGCTAAAGGAGCTAGGCCACGAAGTGATGATTTTGTGTGGCATTCCAAATTATTCGGACGGAAAAATACACAAAGGTTACAAAAACCGACTTTGGATGAAAGAAGTCCAGGATGGTTTAGTAATTTACAGAACCCTGGTTTTTCCTACCAGTTATTCTAGTAGCTGGCGCCGCTTTTTTAATTATCTTGTTTTTACCATTTCAAGTTTGGCCGTAGGTTTTTTTCTTCCCAGAGCGGATGTGATAATAGCATCTTCTCCACCTCCGTCATCAGGGTTAACCGGATTGATGCTGAGTCTTTTAAAAGGTACTCCCTTGGTTTTTGAAGTGCGTGATGTGTGGCCGGGTGCTGCTAAGGCTTTAGGCTATTTGCGGAACAGATTACTACTAAACTTAAACATATTTTTCGAGAAAAGAATTTATGATCGGTCGAAATATATTATCACCGTGACAGAAGACACAAAAAATTTAATACTTCGCTACGACAAAAAGTTGAACCCAAACAAAGTAAAAATTATAACCAATGGTGTGGATTTGCAAATTTTTGACCAGGTTAAAGTAAGAACGCGGGAAAGAAACTTAGTTAATAAATTTGTTACTGTTTATGCAGGTACTCTAGGATTGCAACAAGGTGTACGGACTTTGGTTGAAGCAATTAAACTTCTGCAAAAAGAAGACTCAATAAAATTTTTGATAATTGGCGATGGTGCAGATAGGCACCTACTTGAAGAAGTAAAGGAAGAGGGTAATTCAAAGAACGTATTGCTCAAACCAATCCAACCTTACAAGAACGTTGTTGAATATATCAAAGCTTCAAACTTGGGGCTAACGATTCTTAAAAAAAACGAGTATTTGGATGCCGCCTATCCTGTGAAAGCATTTGATTACATGGCCGCCAGTAAACCAGTCCTGGTCAGTGGGGGTTTGGCCATGAAAAAATTGATTGAAGAAAACAACTTAGGGATTTGGGTGCCTCCGGAAGATCCAAAAGCCTTGGCCAGCGCACTAATCAAGATGTCGAAATTATCACAGGAGGAGAGAGATGGTATGGGGAAAAGAGGGCGAAGACTAGTAGAAAAAACGTTTAACAGAAAAAAACAGGCACAGGAGTTGGAGAAGATAATCAATATCATTAAAAGGGAAAAATGAAAATAAGTAGACTTGTTTTCATCCGTCACAGGGGCGACTCATGAAAATTGTAATCGATAGTAGGCTTTACGGTCCGGGAGGGACAGGAATAGGCAAATACACCGAAAATTTGATTGAAAATTTGCAAAAAATTGATCGAGATAACAAATACTACATACTCTTAAGAAAAAATAACTGGTATTTATTTGACGTAAAGACTCGTAACTTTGAAAAAGTAATGGTCGATGCTCCATTTTACAGTCTGAAAGAACAGACTATTATCCCAGCCGTTTTAATGAAAATAAAGCCAGATCTAGTGCACTTTACCCATTTTAACGTACCGCTACTTTACTCCGGTAAGTTCGTTGTTACTATCCACGACCTCACCCCCAAAGAATTTACCGGACAGAAAAGTACGACTAGGCTGCTGCCAATTTATTTTCTAAAAAGAGCCGGTTATCGTATAACCTTAGGCCAAACGATAAGAAAGGCTAAGAAAGTAATTGTTCCGAGCCTCTTTGTAAAAAAGAAACTGCTCGAAAATTTCTCAACTGCCAAAGGCAAAACGACTGTAATTTATGAGGGTGTAGATGAATACCCTCTCAAAGAAACAAGCGGAAAAATCCCTGCCGGCAAAGTAAAGCATATACTAGCCAAATACGGTATAAAAACCCCATTTATTCTTTATGTTGGCAGTACCCATCCTCATAAAAATTTGGACACTCTTGTGCAGGCGATGGGTTATCTGGAAAAAAAGTATCGGTTGGTTTTGGTTGGCGAGCGAAATATTTTTCTGGAGCGAGTATTAAAGATAGCGAAGGCAGTTGGGATAGAGGATAGAATAATTACCACCGGCTTTGTACCAAACGAAGAGCTACCAGTACTTTACAAAAACGCTCAGGCTTTCGTTTTTCCGTCACTATCTGAAGGTTTCGGCTTGCCAGGGCTTGAAGCTATGGCGGCGGGTTGTCCAGTACTGGCCTCAGATATAGCTGTATTCAAAGAGGTTTATGGCGATGCCGCAGTTTATTTTAACCCAAAAAAGTCTGAAGATATTGCCAAAAACATTTCACTCCTAACTAATAACTCAAAACTCAGTAGTGATTTTGTCCGCAAAGGATTTGACCAGTCAAAAAAATACTCTTGGCGCCAAATGGCCGAGGCTACTTTGGGCATTTATAAGTCACTTTAGCGACATATCGCAAATTATTTCAATGCACCTCTCTGTAGATTTCCCGTCTGTAAATTCATTAAACATCTTTTTCCGATCCTCCCTCAAGGATGTGTATTTTGAAGGTGAATATAGAGACTCAACGATTGATTTTTGGAGGTCCTTCCAGGTTTTGGTAATAAGGCCGGGGAAGATCGTTTCGTAGTCAAACAATAGCCCTGGTATTTTTTCATATTCTTCTAAATCCGGGACAAAAGCTACTATCGGGCGGTTCAAATTTAGATACTCAAAAATGGAAGAAGAATAGTCGGTGATCAATAAATCAGCTAGAGCAAAAAGGGGTTCGATCTCTGCTATTTTTGTAAAAGGCACAAATATTATTCTGTCGTTCTCAGGAAAATCCGTAAAAACATAATTTACATGAGGCCGAACTAGTAATTTAGCGTTTTGTTGTTCGAGAAAGCGGTAAAGAGATTTGTAAGAAAATCCAGGCATCCTGTGTATATAGTGTGGCAAACGACTACTTTTTCTGTATGTGGGCGCGTAGAGAAGCCATTTTTGTCCATCATCCCGTAATCCTAATTTTCTTAATGTTTCTTGACGAAGAGATTGCAAATCATTAAATAGTTTGTCCGATCTTGGGAAACCCGTTACAAATATTTGTTCCAAGCGTACTTGTTCCAAACATCCTGCTAACGTGAGACGCTCAATCTTTGAAGCAGCAATCATAGCAGTAGTTTTCCCCCAGCCTCTCCAGGGGCCGATACGCTTTAAGGGTGTTCCGTGCCATAAATTTATTATTCTTCTACGGTTACCGTTATAAAGACTATGCCAATAAAGATCTCCATAGACGTGGGAAACTACAGCAGTCCCAGCTCGTAGGATTGTGAAAATTCCTTTCAGATTTCTGGGGTCGATAGTTTCTACACCAGGAAATTCTTCTCCCGACACACTCAAGACGTACGCTCTAAGGCCCTTGCCTTTGGTTTTCTTTGGCCAAGACTTTATTATCTCTGCTACATTACCATTGATACCACGCATTTCGTTTCCGCCAAAGACCACAAGGTCCTTGTCCTTTGGTATTAGGAAATCTAATATTGCAAGAATTTTCTCGAAAGATTTTTTCATATTGGTTATTTTACTAATGCAGGCTCGCGTTTTGGGGTCCGGAGGTAATTTTGTACTTCCTCCAAATCTTGAGGAAAATCTATTTCGGCACAAAACAGGCCATTGGTGTAAACCGGATCAAGTCTAGCGCCCTCACTGATCATATTTTCCAAAGCCTTTTCGAAATAATCCGTGTCGCCGATAAGAGCTAAATGCCTTTTGAATAGTGGGATGTCCTTGTGTAAAAGTAAATTTATCCCTAGCGACTCGCCCTTGGGATTTTTAACAGTCTTCGATAGCTGTATAATTTTTCCATGTCGGTCTAAATCGTATTTTACTTCTTCTTCTCCACAGCGTTTGTTGTCTACCAGAACGCAGGAATTTTCACTGGCTGTTGTAGCTAAGATTTTTGGTACAATCATTTCATCAAAAACCACGTCCCCATTTAACCAAAGTAGGTGCCCACCTTTAAGTGTATTTACTGCTGCAAGCAGACTTTTACCTGTATTAGTTTTATCGTAAGCATCGTTGTAAACGAATTTAAGCTCTGGATGGGCCTTTTCGACCAGCTTCTTTTTATATCCTACAACTACAGATATGTTATCAACTGGAATATACTTGGAGATTTTTTCGACCTGATAGTCTAAAATAGTTTTGTTTGTTGATAGTTCGACTAAAGCCTTGGGCTTATTGTTTTTTAATCTCATACCAAACCCCGCTGCCAGTATTACAACCGAGGTATTTGTAGTTTTTTTGATCGTTGGTTCAAGCATATATCCTTTCCTTCTTCAACACTCTTTCGTAAGCGAAAAGTGTTTCCTCTACCATTCTCTCCACCCGAAAAAGATCTTTTACCCGCTCTTTCCCGTTTCTGGATAGGCGTCGAGCAAGTTCTGGGTCTCCCAGTAATTTATTTATAGCCTCTGCAAGCTCTTTTGTATTACCACTTGATACTAGTAAACCGGTTTCCTTGTCACTTACCACTTCTGGTATTCCGCCAACTTTAGTCGCTACCACAGGTTTGCCTTTGGACATTGCCTCAAGGATTGCGAATGACAAAGACTCCATTAAGGATGGAAGGCAAAATATGTCTGCCAAACTGAGAAGTTCTTCAACATTTTTATGTCGCCCTAGAAACAAAACGTTATCCTCTACGCCTAATTTAACCGCCAAGTTCTTGTATTCATCTTTATAAGGACCTTCGCCAACAAAAACTATTTTTATGTTGTTTCTCCCCTTGAGTACAAGTTTTAGGGCCTCTATAGCAAAATTGATGCCTTTTATAGGATAGAGCCTAGAAACCGACATGAGAATTTTTTCCCCGTTTTTTATCCCCAGAGAAGTTTTCAACGCTTGGCTTGCGGTCCCTCCATTAAATTTGTGTGTATCTACACCATGATAAATTTGGCTGATTTTTTTTGTAGATAGGCCAGTATTTATTAGGTGGTGTTTAATAAAATTTGAGACAGTAATTACTCTATCAGCAGCCAAATTGAATTCCGACCCCAGAATTGGGAACCCTACCAGCTCCTCAACCAGGTGGGCCGTATAAATAAATGGTAAATTAATTTCCTTCTTTATTAAAATTGCCGCCCTGAAATCAACCAGGGAATTGCAGTGGACTACATCTATTTGGTACTTTTTGCAGGCTTTTTTTATAACAGTAGCAATTTTCACTAAGTCTACTTCTGTAGGAATGAGGACAGGGTCTATCTCTTCGTGAATGACCCTTTCATCCAAATAATCCACTAAAGGTCCTTTGGTGGATATGACAACAACCTTGTGTCCCTTTTCTACAAATGCACTGCTAAGGGTATTCACATACCGCTCTGAGCCGCCATAATTTATGCTATTGTTCAATACAAATAATATATTCATTTCAATTTACAGGCTAGTTACGGTTGAGGACAGAATAAGGTGGACTTATAATAATCGAATTATAAACAGCTTTGCAACTTGACAAAAGCGATTTCATTTGTTTCGAACTTAAAACACAACCAGTTTTGGCTAAAATCATATAAAAATTAATAGGCTGCTATAATCTAGTCGATGTTACGACAACCAAAGATAGTCATAGTCCACGACTACTAGGTCCAATATGGCGGTGTAGAAGAAGCCTTACCATGGTTGATAGGAGACGAACTTGAAAGCTAGGTTGTTTTGGTTTAACCTAGAGTGTAATGAGGTTTTTAAGGGTTAATTACTTTCTTACGACTACAACTTTAGCTATCCTTGCCATCTTGATTTTTTTTGCATCTATTATCTTCGTTTTCCACTTGACCAAGCCAAAACCAGTCAAAATACGAGCAGATAGTTTGGAATCCTCTCTACCGAAAGAAGATCTTGGTGCTCTTGCCGATAGAACCGGTTCTAACATTCTTGGAACAACTAATAAGGTGGAAATAGTAAAAGAATTCCCTGCCCGTAAAACTGCCTTTGGTTATAACGCTATTGTCGTCAACTGGAAAGAAAGTTTGGATGAGGAAAGTGAGGTGACAGTGCAAGTCAGTACCTCCGATGAAGGTAGGATCTGGTCTGGGTGGAAAAATGCAGAGAAAGATCCCGACAGCGATGGAAAAGAGCCGCCAGCCGAAGGTGAAAATTTTAGTAACCTCATCGTGGCCGAAGGTAACTTTATCAAATATCGTCTTCGGGTCTTGACAGATCCTAAAAACGAGGGGACGGTGGAGAAAATCAAATTAATCTATATAGATTCGGAGGAGAGTTTTTGGGAAAAATTTTGGCGTAATTTACATGAAAAAGTAGCGGTTGCTCCAAACATTGTGAAAGGATCTTTTGCGGCAACGACCAGTAGGAAACCTACTGATCGACCGAACATAATTTCTCGTTCGCGTTGGGGGGCCGATCCAAAGCTAATGAGGTGGGGTCCAGAGTACCGAAAAATCAAAAAAATGTTTGTTCACCACACGGTTACGCTCAATGCTGGCAGCAACCCTGCCGCTACAGTAAGAGCAATTTATTATTTTCACTCGGTGGTTAGAAAGTGGGGTGATATTGGCTATAACTATCTGGCGGACTCCAAAGGTAATATTTATGAAGGAAGGTACGGAGGAGACGGCGTCGTTGGTGGTCACGTATATCACTACAACTACGGCAGCGTCGGAGTCGCGGTGATTGGAGATTATCGTACTGCTTACCCCACTAAGGCAGCGAAAAACGCACTGCAGCAAATCGCAGTTTGGAAATCTACTAGTCACGGTTTTGATCCGGCTGGGAGAAGTCGGTTTGGTTCCCCAGGATATGAATATACCTTTGCTAACGTTACAAACCATGGTGATGTAGGTGATACTGAATGTGCCGGGAAAAATTTGAATAATTTTGTACCACTGTTGCGAACACTTGCCAGGCAAATGCCTTTGGAAGTTTTGGCACTTTATAAAAATGGTTCGCTAAAGCGGGTAGCTTTTAGCAAAAATAGACTTGCGACAGATGTACTGCGAGACTTAAGAAGATCTAGTACCATAGCTTTGGTCCAACCCAACTACATAAGGAAACAGGTAGATTTTCCTGACGATCCAGCCGTGCCGGATGACCCTCTTTTTAATTCACAATGGTATCTGACTAAAATTAAACAAGACCAGGCTTGGCGTTCTTCACTTGGGTCATCAGGAGTCAAGGTGGCCGTGCTAGATACGGGCGTAGCTTACGAAAACTACGTCGACGGTAGCGGTAGCTATTCACAGCTACCAGATTTTGGAAATACTAGTTTCGATAGCGCCAACGCTTACGATTTTGTAAACGGTGACGCTCACGCAAACGACGACAATGGGCATGGCACAGCGGTGGTTAGCATCATAGCCGCTTCGACCAATAACTCCCTGGCCAACGCATCAATCGCTCCGGCCGTTACCATCTTACCCATAAAGGTTTTGAACAAAAACGGGTTCGGTATCGATAGTGATATTGCCAAAGGTATATCTTGGGCAACCGCTAGGGGGGCGAGGGTGATAAACTTCTCTTTCGGCGGCCCGGAAAATTCCTATATATTGGGCCGTCGTATTTCCTCGGCTTATTCCAAGGGAGCAGTGGTGGTAGCGGCTGCGGGTAATAATAGTAGTGCAAAACCTTTTTACCCAGCGGCGACAGGATATGTTCTTGGTGTGGGTGCCACGAGATTTGATAATTCCCGAGCCTATTACTCTAATTATGGAAGTTGGATCGACCTTTTTGCGCCAGGAGGAGATACTAGGGTGGATCAAAATAGAGACGGTAAAAAGGATGGCCTCTACTTACCAACCATCAGCGCGGTAGGAAATAATTATTCCAATTTCAAGTATTTATATATGTCTGGTACTTCCTTGGCAGCTTCTCATGTCTCTGCCGTCGCCGCTTTAGCTGCCTCCAGAGGGGTAGGGACCAATAGTCTTATAGAAAGAACATTACTACGGTCGACCAGAGATCTGGGAAGGAGAGGAGTGGACAATATTTATCGTTATGGCTTACTCCAAGCAACTCTCCAAATCCCCTAATAAATTCAGCTGATTTGAGATTACATCTCGCGCTTATTTCTCTAGCGAGATATAATTAGCCTCATGTTCAAACCGAAAATTGTCATAGCACCTGACTACCTGGTCCAATATGGTGGGGCGGAAAGAGTATTGGAGGCTTTTCACGAAATTTGGCGCCAGTCCCCTATCTACACTTCTTTTGTCGATAAAAACGTTCTGGGCTTACTAAAAATCGATCCTGAAAATATAAGAACTCCTTTGCTATCGAAAATTCCTTTTAGTTTTAAGTTTTACAAACACTTTGTCCCGTTTTACCCAGAGCTGTTCAAACGGATAGATATTGACGCAGATATCGTTATCTCCTCATCTACGTTTGCAGCAAAGTTTATAAGCAAAGGAAGAGCTACTCATATTTGTTATCTCCACACGGTGCCAAGATTTTTGTGGGGCTACGATACCGAACTCACAGAACCAATAGTTTTTGGTTTGGACCGACTATTAGATCCACTTTACAAGAAAATTCTTCCAGGTTTGAAAGGAAAGCTGAAAAAGGCAGATTACGCTGCTGCCCAAAAAGTGGATTTTTTTATTGCCAATTCTAGGGAAGTGCAGAAAAGAATAAAAAAACATTATAACCGAGATTCAGTAGTTATTTATCCACCAGTTGATACCGCTCGTTTCGTTAACCTTAGTGATCGGGGATCGGGGATCAGTAATCAGCAAGATAAATATTTTTTGGTTGTTTCTAGGCTTGGAGACTATAAAAGAATTGATATTGTTGTCGAAGCGTTTAACAAGCTGAAATTACCGTTGAAAATAGTAGGAGATGGCCCACAGCTACCGTATTTAAAGTCCCTCGCAAAATCAAATATAGTTTTCTTTGGTCGGGTTCCCGAAAAAGAAAAGATCCAGCTATTGCAAAACTGTAAGGCTTTGATTTTTCCTACCTATGAAGATTTTGGTATCGTACCGGTGGAGGCTATGGCCACTGGTAAGCCGGTAATTGCCTTTCGTAAAGGCGGTGCTACCGAGACTGTGGTGGAAGGAGTAACCGGAGAATTTTTTGATGAGCAAACCCCAAGTGCTATAATAAATACGCTAAAAAAATTCAAACTAGAAAATTATGAACCGACAGCCTGTAGAAAGCAGGCCGAAAAATTTTCTAGCGAAAATTTTAAGCGGCTGATAAAATTTTTTGTTGAGGAAGCATGGCAAAATCAGAAAAATACGCAGTAATTTTGGCTGGAGGTGGTGGTACTAGACTGTGGCCCCTATCTCGTAAAAATAAACCAAAGCAGTTTTTAAGACTTTTTAATAATAAGACTTTACTACAAGAAACCTTTGATCGGGTAAAGAAAATTTTTCCTGTAAGTAATATTTATCTGGTTACTTCAAAAGATTTCGTAGCTGAAATAAGAAAGGAAATACCAAATTTACCGAAGCAAAATATTCTTATCGAACCAGAGTCAAAAAGTACGGCCGCTGCGGCTGGATTGGCGGTGAGACACATCAGTAGATCAAACCCCGACGCTACAGTCTCAACTTTCGCTTCAGACCATTATATTCCAGATGAAAAGAAATTTGCAAAAACCCTACTCGCCTCTATAGAGACCGCTGCCTCTAGAAATTACATTGTGACGATGGGTATCAAACCAGACCACCCGGATACCAGTAGGGGTTATATTTTGGCTGGCAATGAAAAATTAAAAATAGGATCCAAGGGAGTTTTTGAAGTCGAGCTCTTTAAGGAGAAGCCAGATCTAAAAACCGCCAAAAAATACTTTTCTGGAGGTAAATATTATTGGAATGCCAATATCAATTCATACAGAGCCTCCGTGTTTTTTTCTGCGCTAGAAAAATATTTTCCTGAGTTGCTTAAAGCACTTTCTAGTAATAAAAGAGGTGATTGGCAGAAATTACCGGCAGATCCAATTGACACAGCCGTACTTGAAAAAGCAGAAAACATACTTATGGTGGTAGGAGACTTTCGCTGGTACGATGTTGGAGATTGGGAGACCCTATTTGATCTTTTAAACAAAAAAGGTGGGAACGTTAAAAAAGGGAAAGTAATTGATTTAGACTCAAAAAAATCCCTTATTTTTTCTGAAGATGGTTTGGTGGTGACTTTAGGTGTTTCAGATTTGGCAATTATAAATACAAAAGACGCCCTTCTTATTTTACGAAAAAAACGGGCCAATGAAGTGCGCAGGGTGGTTAATATACTAAAAAGCAGAAACCTTAACAAGTTTGTGTGATATAATCGGACTTAATCTCCATCAAGCTGGATTGTTTCAAGCAGGCTTGACATAATTTTTATGTGGTATTTCTTTATTAAGAGGGTGCTTGATATCACCCTTTCTTTAGTTGGGCTTATTGTATTATCACCCCTTTTTTTGGTTGTTGCCGCTGCTATAAAGCTAAATTCGACAGGACCAGTTTTTGCTGACGCGCCGCAGCGGGTTGGAAAGCACCAGAAAGTTTTTAAGATGTTGAAATTTCGATCAATGATAAAAAACGCTCACCTTCTTTTAAGAGAGGATCCCCAGCTCAAAAGATTTTACGAATCTTATAAGACAAGTAATTTCAAAATTCCCACAGAAAAAGACCCGAGGATAACAAAAGTTGGGAGATTTTTGAGACAAACTTCAATTGATGAGCTACCACAGTTGATAAACGTTTTGAGAGGGGAGATGAGTCTAGTGGGTCCTCGCGCTTTCCATAATGATGAGATCCAAGAGCAGCTCAAAAATTTTCCCAGTTCAAAGCAAAATGTAGAAAAAGCTTTATCAGTTAGACCTGGTATCACCGGTCCTTGGCAAGTTTCGGGTAGAAGTAAGATTGGCTTTCCAGAGCGGGTAAGACTGGATGCTGAATACGCCAAAAATAAATCACTATTGTACGATCTTGCTCTATTAGTAAGAACTATACCAGCTGTTTTTCGGGGTGAGGGAAATTAAGATTTATGCCTATTAATCACGTAGAAATCGATCAGAAACAAATAAAAAAAAGAAAACTTAAGGTTGCCAACCGCAAAATTATAATTTTTGGGTTAGTATTTCTATTTTTAGTTCTGACTCTGGCTTCCGTATTTTATGTTTATCCAAAAACCATTTTAGTATCCAAAGACGTATCGAAAGTCGCAGGCCAAGTCAAAGTACTAGAAGCCGCAATAGAAAAGCAGGATATTACGGAGGCGGAAAAGGCCAATCAACAACTAAAGGAGGATTTACAAAAAACGCAACGTGACCTTTCTGCTATAAAGTTTTTTCGGTGGGTGCCTCTGGCTAATTTTTACTATGGCGACGCTACTTCGGCTGTCCGAGCGGGTCTACACCTTACCGAGGCCGGAAAGATAGTAACTGAATCTATTTCCCCCTTCGGTGATATCCTAGGACTAAAAGGAGCGAAAAGTAATCTAAAAGCCGAGGATAAAGTCGTAGTTTTGGTAACAAAAGTTTTTCCGAAAATTTCAGAAAGAACAAAGGACCTTGAACAAATTTTGGCTTCTGTCCAGAGTGAGGTTTCGAGCATAAACGAGGCTAGATATCCAAACTGGTTGGTAATAAAGGGGGTAAAGATACACGATGTGATCAGTCGGGGAAAGGAAAGTCTTGCCAACGCCCAGAAATTGATGCCTATTGTGAAGAATGCCTCCCAGGTACTACCATCTATTCTTGGTTCTGATCGCGAAAAAACTTACTTACTGTGGTTTCAGAATGACGGTGAATTGCGCGCTACCGGGGGATTTATTACCGCCTACGGTTATTTGAAAGTTAAGAATGGTGGGATAACCAGCCTGCGAAGTGAAAATATTATAGATCTTGACAGGAAGTTTGTGCCAGTGGAAGATCCGCCTGAGGTCTATAGAAAATATTTTGGACAGAATTTTTTCCCAATTAGAGACGCCAACGTGTCACCTGATTTTAAGATATCATCCGAAAAATTTTTAAGTTTTTACCAAACTATACCCAACCAGCCAAAAGTTGATGGAGTAATTGCCGTAGACACATCACTGGTTCCTCAGTTTCTTAAAATTACCGGTCCTGTAACCATAGAAAAATACGGCGAAACCTTTTCGGCAGAGCCTCACCCTGATTATAGGATTTCCGATGCTGTATACAAATTAGAATTATACGCTCAGCGGGTTTTAAAGGGTAGCAGCGAAAGAAAAGGTCCTATAGGTGACCTGATGCAAGAAGTTACGAATCGTCTTTTCAACGCTAAACCAGAAAAATTTCCTGATATATTCAATACGGTTTTAAAGTCTATGCAAGAAAAGTCTATTCAATTTTACTTTAATGACCAAAAAGCGCAAAAGTTATCAGAGGAGTTGGATTTCGCTGGGAGGATAAAGGATTTTGATGGAGATTATTTACACGTTAGTAACTCCAATGTAGCGGGATTAAAAGGGAACTTTTTTACAAAATTTACTATAGAGCAAGATATAGTTGTGAAAGACGATGGAACCGTAGTTAAAAAGGTTAGTAACACTATAAAAAATACGTTTCGTTATGATGGTTGGCTCAATTCGGTGTATCAAAATTGGCTTAGAATATATGTTCCTCAGGGGTCGAAACTAATTGAAAAAAATGTCGAAACAGATTTTGTAGAAAAGAACGAGATTGGAAAAAAGGTTTGGTCTGGTTTTTCCAGGACCCCACCTTTTAATTCAACCACTACCTTTTTTACCTATGAACTGCCGTTTAAAGTAAAGAAAGGCGGTTCTTATAAAATGTTAATTCAGAAACAAGCTGGTTATATTCCGCATATGGTGATAAAAATCAACGAAAAAAAACTTTTTGAATTTGATCTAAAAAAAGATACCGAACTTGATTTTAAACTTTAGTTTATGGCCCGCACCTACGCCGCTGAAGCAATTATTTTGAACAAAAGAAATTTTGGGGAAGCAGATAGACTTATTACGTTTCTTTCAAAATACAAAGGTAAGTTTGACGGGCTGGCAAAGGGGGTGAGGAAGGTGGCCAGTCGTCGTGGACCAAACCTGGATCTTTTAAATCATGTAAATGTTTATTTAGCCCGCGGCAAAAATTTTGATGTAGTTGTCGAAGTCGAAACTATTCATACTTTCAAGGAAGCGAAAGAGGATTTAGATAAAATAAGCTCTGGTTTTCATCTACTGGAGATAACCAATGGCTTTTTGGAAGAGGGTCAGGGAGAGACAGAAATTTTCAACTTACTTCTTGGGTCACTTCGGAGAATAGAAGCTGGGAAAGACCTATTTAAATCGAAAGAAACCTTAAGGGCATTTGAGATAAAATTTCTTGCCGAGGTTGGGTTTAAGCCGCAGCTGCGTCAGTGCGTTGTATGTAGCCGGGAGGTAAATGAAAATAATCACTTATTATCGCCAGAGCTCGGAGGAGTTTTAGATAAGGGGTGTTCCACAAACTCCCTTCTCTCAAAGCCAATTTCTGTTGAGGCAATTAAGCTGCTCCGTTTTCTGCAGAAAGAAGACTGGGAAAAAATAAATAAGCTATCGATTTCCCCGTTTGTTTTTTCCGAATTGGAGACCCATCTAAAATTTTACATTGAGTTTTTATTAGAAAAAGAGTTGAAAAGCGTGAAGTATCTTCAAAAAATCTGATTGTAAAACTTGAGCTGCAGCCTTATACTTACTGTCTATGAGTTCCGAAGATAAACTGACCGAAAAAGTTGTTTCTCTAGCCAAACGTCGAGGTTTTGTGTTTTCTGGTAGTGAAATTTATGGTGGGGTTGGTGGTATTTATGATCTAGGACCCTTTGGGGTGGAACTAGCGAACAATATAAAAGCAGCTTGGTGGAAGAATATTGTTTCTCAGAGAGACAATGTGGTTGGTTTGGATTCATCGATTTTGATGAATAGAGCAGTTTGGCACACTAGCGGTCATGTTGAGAGCTTCGCCGATTCGTTGATTGAGTGTAAAAGCTGCCACTCTCGTTTTCGTGAGGATTTGATCCCAAAAAGTAAGAACTGCCCCACCTGCGGTAAAAGCGATTGGACAAAGTCACGTATGTTTAATTTGATGTTCAAGACTCATATTGGTTCGGTCCAGGAGCAGGGTTCTGAAACATTTCTTCGTCCCGAAACAGCCCAAGGGATCTTTGTAAATTTTAAAAACGTCCTTGATACCATGCGTGTGAAACTACCCTTTGGTATTGCCCAAATTGGTAAGGGTTTTCGTAACGAAATCACCACCGGAAATTTTCTCTTTCGCGTCCGTGAGTTTGAGATGATGGAACTGGAATACTTTACCCTTCCGGAAAAGTCAGAGGCCGATTTTGAATACTGGCAGAAGGAAAGAATGGATTGGCACATATCATTAGGATTAACTAAAAAAAATCTAAGATTCCGTGAACACGAGAGCGATGAGAGGGCTCATTACGCCACGAGAAGCGTGGATATCGAATATAATTGGCCATTTATGGCCAGCCTTGCCGAAGACGGTAAGTCGAGGCAGGGTTGGGGCGAACTGGAGGGAATTGCGAATAGAACCGATTATGACCTCAAACAACATTCCAAGGAGAGTGGTAAAGACCTTTCCTATTTTGATGAGCAGACGAAAGAAAAAATGGTCCCCTATGTGATCGAACCGTCAATTGGTGTAGGTCGAATGATGCTTGCGCTACTAATCGACGCCTACACAGAAGAAAAGGCACCAACGGCAGAAAAAGGGGAGTCAGAAACCCGGACCGTTCTTAAATTGAATCCAACCTTAGCTCCAGTCAAAGTTGCGGTTCTACCACTGATTAAAGATGAGAAGCTAATCAAAATTGCAAAAAATATTTATAAGGACTTTAAAGAGAACTGGGAAGCAACGTACGATGAAGTTGGGACGATCGGTCGTCGCTATCGGCGTCAAGACGAAATAGGTACTCCCTACGTTGTCACGGTTGATTTCGACACACTGGAAGATGACTCAGTTACGGTTCGAGATCGAGACTCAATGAGGCAGGAGCGAGTTAAAATCCCCCAGTTAGCGAAATCCCTAAAGGAAGTTCTACATTAAGGTAGTTTTCGCGGTTTGGGTCCGTCATATTCAACGTCCTCTTCGCTTATTCTGCGGACTGGTTTTTCGCGAGTTTTTTCCTCATGGACGTGGGCGACAAGGCCCGCAATTCGGCTAATTATAAAAAATCCATTTCCAAGACCCGCGTCAAAGCCCATTTCGCTTATGACCGCCGCAGTTATGCCGTCGATGTTTAAAGGCAGCCTTCTATCAACTACTTTTTCCAGTTCTTTTTCTATCTCTAAAGCGATGTCAATATGTTTGCCCTTAAAACCATTTTTTTCGGTTATTTTTAAAATTGCCGCAGTTCTGGGATCCACATCGTAAATTTTGTGACCAAAACCTGGGATCCGCTCACCTTTAAAACGCGCTTTCTCAACGATGTCAGAGGCACTGCGACCTTTTTTCACTGCGTCTTGAAATACCTTGGCCGCAGCCTCGATTGCCCCTGCGTGGCTTTCACCCATAGAAGCAACACCAGTTGCTACGGCAGTAGAGAGTGGGACTCCGGTGGACGCAGTAATTCTAGCCACGGTTGTTGATGGTGCTTCAACTCCGTGATCAATGCTGGCTACTAAAATAGAGTTGAGCATCGTCTCTTCTTTTTCATTTGGTAGTTCTCCTTTAAGAACAAGATAAATAGCTTGAGTGAAGGAAAGTTTCTGGAGCATTTCCGTGAGATCGTAGCCCCGTACGTGGGGAACATCTTTAAAATGGCTTGTTATTGCACTTTTCCAATTTTTTTCACTCATAATCAGCCTTTACTTAAAAGTTTCTTCAAAATAGCTGGAAGATCATCTGGGACTTCGGCTATTTTTACTCCAGCTGCTTCCAAAGCCTTGATTTTACCCTCTCTACTTCCTTTACCTGCTTCAATTATCGCACCAGCGTGCCCAAGAGCAGTGCCGGAAGGCATTGTTTCAGCAAATATTCCGGAAATGAAAGCAACGGCCGGTTTTGTAAATTTCTTAGATTTTATGACCTCTGCAGCTTTCTCCTCATAACTACCGCCAACTTCACCAAAGAGAACTACGGCTGCAGTTTCGCGATCTTCCTCAAATTCTAACAAAAGATCAGCAAAAGTAGAACCTACTATCATATCCCCACCCATCCCAATTACCGTTGACTGTCCGTACCCGCTTTTTTTTAAAATAAAAGAAACTTCACTGGCCATACCGCCACTTTTTGATATTACGCCGATATTTCCGGGGAAAAACGAAAAATCCGGATTGTCACCACCAATACTGCCAAGTTTGGCTTTGCCAGGTGAGATAATCCCAATAGAGGATGGGCCAACCATCTTTACGCCGGTGTCCTTTGAAAAAGCCACAGCATAAGCGGCATCAGCAATTGGCATATGTTCGGTCAGTACATTGATAAGGCCTATTTTGTGGGCAGCGGATTCTACAATTGCGTCTTTTGAAGCCTGTTTCGGAACAGCGATAAACGAAGTGTTAACGTCTGGGAATTTATTTAAAGCCTCTTCCACGCTGTTAAAGATAGGTACACTCTCAACTTCTTGGCCGCCTTTTCCGGGAGTTACACCAACTAAAACGTTTGTTCCGTAGGCCAGCATTTGCTTTATAGCCCGCTGGCCCTCTTTACCAGTGGCTCCCTGAACTAGGACTTTTGTACTCTTATCAACTAATATACTCATATCTATCGTTCCTTGAGTTTTTTGTATTTATTAACTAAGGTAACCAAAGTTTTTGCTGTGCTTGTCATTGGTGTTTCCGGACCGAAAATGTGAAAATCAAAACCCTCCTTTTTTCCAACGTTACGTAGCATTTCAAAAGCCTCTTCGTAGCGGGGTCCCCCTCGGCGGATGACAATTGGGTATGTTGGTTTGGGCTTAACATTTCTTAGACCTTCTACAAAACCCTCTAATGTTTCGTAAATATCAGTAAAATTTGCCGTAGCTCCCACAAACCAACAACCGTTCAAACCCTTTTTGGAAAGAACTAGCTCGGTTAGCTTCTTTAGTTTTTCCCTAGGTGGGTTGCCTGAGTGTTCAGTATAATTTGCTGGTCTGCCACCAAGAGCTACAAGGGCGTCCATGTTTACCAAGCTGCCACCACCTCCGGCTGCTATCACACCAATGTCGCCATCCAATTCTATATATGTGGAACCAGCTGACCCTCGATGATCGTTTTTATCAATTCCCTTGGCAGCCATTTCGCTTTCAGTTAGTTTCCTGCCAAGTACGTCTCGAGGTGGAAAACCCACTTCGCCTCTGCGAAAATCGGCATCATCGTCTAGGATTATCTTTGCATCGGCGGCGTAGAATTCTTCGTCCTCAGTTTCTATAAGGGGATTGACTTCTACCAAACGAGCGTCATATTTTTCAAAGACTTTCCAAAGGGAAAGTAATATCTTTGTTAAAGAAAGAAAATGTAGCCCAGAAAAACCAGCAGTTGATAATATTTGCCTGGCCATCCACGGCTGAAGTCCTATGATCGGGTTTATGGTTATCTTCTTTACGGTATCTCTGTCTTTAGCGAGCTCTTCAATCTCAACGCCGCCCTTTTTTGAAACCAGGGCCACTGGTCCGCGACTAGAAGTATCATAAGTTATCGCTAAATAGAACTCACTGCTTTTTTCGAAAAGAAATTTCTCGATGAGGATTTTATCGATTTTTTGCCCGGCCACTTTTTTTGAAAGTAAGTTTTTAACCGCAGATTTTAATTCGGTTTCATTTTTACAGGGAACAATAAGTCCGTCTCTGCCTCTTTTTCCAGATAAAGTCTGCGCTTTTGCAATTGCTGGGAGTTCAATCCCATCTACATCTAAAACAGAGGAGACAAGCTTTCCTTTGGGAACTGGTATCTCCTCCTTTTCGAAAAGCTCTTTTCCTTCGTATTCGTAGAGTCTCATTCTATTTATAAAACATCACTTACTGGAATGTTATTTTTTTTATAAAACATCATTCGCAAGAATGTTATTTTCGATCAACTACTTCGAAGTTTTGACGGTATTTGACGATTTTATTCGCAGGGATGTTACCGCGGACCGCTGCCAAGGGGTAAATGATTGTCCTTTTTCCGATTATTGTTCCTGGATCTAAAACAGCGTTGCAACCAATTCTAGCCTCATCTCCAATTAAACTACCGAATTTTTTTAGGCCAGTTGGAATTTTTACTTTACCTTCTTCAATGTGGACTATTTCATTTTTGGCTCCATGTTTGTAATTAGCAATAATAGCTCCCGCAGCCATATTTACGCGGTTGCCAAGTACCGAATCGCCTACGTAATTAAAGTGGGCTATATGAGTGCCGTCCATTATTACTGAGTGTTTTACTTCGCAGGCGTGGCCAATCACACAATTATCGCCGATTATTACCCCTTCCCTTATCAATACCCCTTCTTTTATCTCACAATTTCTGCCAATTATTACAGAACCGATAATTTTTGCTGCTGGATCAATACTTGTTCCGGAACCGATTAGTTTGGTTTCGGCATTATTTTTGAAGGTCTTCTCTAAATAGTTATCCAAATCTAGTACTGGTTCCCACAGATTTCTGGATTGTTTGAATATTGCTTTGTGCTCAAAATTGGAAAAATTAAATAGATCAACTAGCTTCATAGAGGTTCTAAATATACCACATAGAGGTTTTATTGAACAGGCTCATTTTTTTCGGGTTTTTTTGGTTGACATATTTCCACAGTGGTACTACTATATTAGTAGTGGTAAAAAAGGGCAAAAAGTGGAAAAAAGTGTAGCATTTTCCACTGCCCTCCACAGCCTGCCCTAGTCTGGACAGCAGGGGACTTATCTGCCCGCAGGTCCCCGAGGGTAACTTGCGGGCATGTTTCTCGGAGAATATAAACACAACTTAGATTATAAAGGCAGGGTATCTGTACCTAAAAAATTCAGAAGCCAATTGTCAGCCGGAGCCATCTTAACTAAGGGGCTGGACGGATGCCTTTTTCTTTATCCGCGAAAGAGCTGGGAACAATTAACCACGAAATTCAGAGGACTTTCAGTTACGCAAGCAGATACACGGGCGTTTGAAAGGTATCTTTTTGGCGGTGCTATTGAAGCCGAATTCGACCGATTGGGTAGGATAAAAATTCCTGAGTACTTGCTTGAGTATGCATCTTTGAAGAAGAGGCTGGTGATGGTTGGTATTTTGGAAAGAATTGAAATTTGGGATGAAGGCAAATGGAGAGATTTGGCCAAGATACTCGAAGCTCGGGGGGAGAGTATAGCCGAAAAGCTTTCAGAAAGAGGGTTTTAATATGAGAGATCACCAAAGCGTACTTATCAACGAAACGCTGGAGGCACTTTCAATAAAAAAAGGCGAGACATATATAGATGCGACTTTGAACGGCGGCGGCCACGCGGGAGAAATATTAAAACGTGATGGAAGAGTCTTTGGCATAGATATAGACCCAGAAGCGATAAAAAAAGCGGCCAAAGCTTTTTCCCTAAAACTTTCTGATGAAGAGGGAAGGTTGTTCGGGAAAAACGACTTAATAGCCATTGCTCAAAGTAATTTTTCCGACTTGAAGCAGACTGCTTTCAAGTTTGGGGTTTGGGAAACACCCGGAGTTTTGTTTGATTTAGGGCTCTCCAGCTTGCAACTAGATAATCCAGAAAGAGGCCTTTCCTTTAGTAAGGAAGGACCGATAGATATGCGGTTGGACCCAACATTGCAAGTAACCGCAGCAGATCTAATAAACGGGCTGAGCCAAGGAGAACTTAATGAATTATTTTTTAACTATGGTGAGGAGCACGCTAGCCGCAGTATTGCTCGTGCTATCGTCAAAGCCAGATTAAGGGAAAAAATAAGAACAACCACTCAACTTGTTAAAATTATCGAACAAGTTGTAAGAGGAAGAGGAAAGATACACCCAGCGACAAAAATCTTTCAGGCTCTGAGAATAACAGTAAATAACGAGCTTGAAAATTTAGAAAAAGGATTGGAAGGGGCAGAAGATCTTCTCAAAAAGGGTGGTAGGTTGGTAGTTATCAGCTTTCACTCTTTGGAAGATAGGGTTGTTAAAAACTATTTTAAAAAACGTTGGCACTTAACCGTTTTAACAAAAAAACCGATTGTTCCGGGTAGAGACGAAATTTTGAATAACCCACGCTCAAGAAGTGCAAAGATGAGAGTAGCCCAGCGAGTTTAGGAAACAAGTAGGTAGCCTGCCCAAATGGTACGTAAAATAGTAAAAAAAGAAAAAACAAAATCATTTTTTCGTAGCCTAGTGGCCTTGTTTATAATGGTAATACTTAGTATTTCCTTTGCCAGGGTGGTATTTTTGAATGTGTTAGCTGCTTCAGGCCAGCAACTGGCAGCGGCTAACCAAGAAACCGAAATTCTTAAAGAGGAAAATCAGAGACTTGAAAATACTATCAGCCAACTGAAATCGCTTTCTAGGGTAGAGAAAATCGCTTCCGAAAAGGGATTCGTGAAAGCAAAAAACGTACAGGTACTTACACCGAAATCTCCAATAGCTAATCGATGATCACAAGTCGAATAAGTATCTTAGAGGTAATTCTCTTAATTTTTTCGGCCGCCATAATCGGCCGTTTATTTTATTGGCAGGTCGTGAAAAATGAGGAATTTACTGTGGCTGCCGAAACGCAAGTAGAAAATACTGTTTTCGTAGGGGCCGACAGGGGAAAAATATTAGCAGCGGATGGATCAGTTTTAGTTTCAAACCAGAAATCATACTTATTATACGCGATTTTCCCGGAGATATTGAAGCTTAAAGATAAAAATGAAAGCAAGGAAGATTTCTCTGAAAGGGTGTCCGATAAAATTGTCCCAGCCCTTCTGCAAGAAAAAATCGCAAATAGAGAAAAACTAAAGTCTTCGGAAAAAGACGTCTTATTTAGCGAGATCAAGACCCATATCATTAAACAGCTCCAACTAAAAAACCTGGTGTGGGTGCCGCTGGCAAATAAGATAAACGAGGGGACAAAGGAAAAAATTGATAAATTAAAGCTTTCTGGGATAGGATTTGAAGAGGACACTAAACGTTTTTACCCAGAAGTAAATCTAGCAGCTAACGTACTTGGGTTTGTAGGAAAAGACGAGCAAGGGGACGATAAGGGTTATTTTGGTCTCGAGGGCTACTATGATGGTGAGCTAAGGGGTAGGTCGGGTACACTGATCCAAGAAGTTGATGCTTTGGGGAGGCCAATCCTTGCCTCAAGTCCCGAAGGACTTGGGGCACTAGACGGTTCCGATTTACTAACAAATATCGACAGGACTGTTCAATTTATCGTTGATAGGAAGCTCTTTGAAGGGGTCGAGCGCTACGGAGCAAGATCTGGAATAGCAATAATATTGGATCCAAATACCGGAGCTGTAATTGCCAGTTCGTCCTATCCTTCGTTTGACTTACTTGGTCCGGTCAATTCTCCTACTACAGAGTTCAAAAATTTGGGCGTGTCGGAGGTCTATGAACCAGGCTCCACGTTTAAATCTATTACTTTTTCCGCTGCTTTGGATTCTGGGTCGATAAAACCAGATACGATCTGTTCTTGTCGGGGTCCTGTTAAGGCAAGTGGGTATGAGGTTCAAACAGTGGACAATAAATATCATCCAGGTTCCACTGTTACCCAGATTCTACAACACTCTGACAACGTCGGAGCAGCCTTTGCAGCTCAAAAAATGGGTACTGATACATTTCTAAAATACATAAATAATTTTGGCTTTGGCGCCCAAACTGGTATTGACCTTCAGGGCGAGGAGACAGGAATTATAAAACAACGAAAAGACTGGCATGAAATCGAGCTTGTAACCGCTGCTTTTGGCCAAGGTTTATCCGTGACCCCTTTGCAGATGGTCAACGCAGTTGCGGCAATCGCTAACGATGGAATACTTATGAAACCTTATGTTGTAAAAAAAATAATAGGTTCGAAGAGTACAGTGGATTTTAGCCCCAAAAAAGTAGGACGGGTCTTAAAATCATCAACGGCAACTTTAATGAAGCAGCTGCTTCTAGCCGCTGTTGAAGGTGGCGAGGCCAAGAAACTCATTCCTCATGGTTATAGAATTGGTGGTAAGACCGGCACTGCCCAGGTCCCAATTGCTGGGCAATATTCTACCAAGACAGTAGCTTCTTTTGTTGCGTTTGGTCCGGTGGAGGAGCCAAGGTTCGCGGCGATTATAGTCCTTTTTGACCCGTCAGCTTCAATATTTGCTGCTGAGACCGCTGAACCGCTTTTTTTTGAAATAGCCTCCGAACTTTATCCTTATTGGGGTATACCAATTGATCAATGATACTTTGGTTGATGAGTAAGTTCCTGTGTGATAAAATCCCTAACTATGCTAGCTAGCTTCAAAAAGCTGGTGCCAGAGCCTATAAAAAGCGCCTACCACTATTTTCAAGCTCTCCTAGGAGCTTTAATTTTTTTATTCCCAGCTGGCAAGCTTAAGGTTATTGGTGTAACCGGTACAGATGGTAAAACAACAACCGTCCACCTCGTATATCATATTCTCAACAGTGCTCAGGAAAAGGTTTCAATGGTATCTACTGTGGAGGCAAAGATAGCCCAAACGGCGATTGACACAGGATTTCATGTCACCACACCAGACCCAATAAAAGTCCAAGGTTTGCTGAAAAAAATGGCAAATTCTGGTAGTGAGTACGCAGTTGTCGAGGTTACTTCTCATGGCCTAGCGCAAGGAAGAGTAGCTTTTGTAAAGTTTTTTGCTGGTATCATAACGAATATTACGCATGAGCACCTAGATTATCATGGTTCCTATGAAAACTACCTTGAGGCCAAAGCAAAGTTACTCAACGGTGTAAACCTTCGGGTTCTAAACGCCGACGATAAGTATTTCGAAAAACTTAAAGGTAGAGGTGGTGGGCAGCTGATTAGTTACGGAATAAAAAATTCGGCAGACTACGTGGCAAAATCAATAAAACTTGGAAAAATAGGTAGTGAATTTGAGGTTCATTTTGAAGAGAAGAAACAGAAAAGGTCTTCGCGAGTTAGAACACGACTAGTAGGGGAATTCAACGTTTATAATATCCTGGCTGCTTTTGCCCTTACCTCAAATTTGGGGATAGCGACCGAACAAATAATATCAGCTATATCAACGTTCGAGAGTGTTGTAGGTAGGATGCAGTCAGTAGATCTAGGTCAGGATTTTGATGTTATAGTAGATTTTGCGCATACGCCAATTGCTTTGGAAAACGCCTTGCGGACGTTGCGCTCCTTTACAAAGGGTAAGCTTATTGCAGTTTTTGGTTCTGCAGGCGAAAGAGACGTAGGAAAAAGAAGTATGATGGGTAAAGTAGCAACCCAACTAGCGGACGTGAGTATATTTACTGCCGAAGACCCAAGAAAAGAAAACGTAAATAAAATAATCGAAAAAATTGCCCAAGGCGCCCTGAACGAAGGCGGCATACCAGAGCGGACATTTTGGAAAATTGCAGACAGAACTGAGGCGATTACTACCGCGATAGGTTCTTTGGCTTCAGGCGGCGACGTAGTGGCCATATTTGGCAAGGGGCATGAGCGGAGCCTGAATATTGGTGGCAAAGAGTATCCTTGGAGTGATGAGCAAGTTGTCAGGAACGCCTTGAAAAAGAAATTAGAAAAGAAGAGCAGTTATTCAACTCACCAAAATTATGGGAAATAACTTTGCTGCAGTAATTTTAGCTGCTGGAAAAGGGACCAGGTTGGCCCAAGGTGCTTCGAGTCCAAGACCAAAAGTTTTGTATGAGATAGCTGGTAAACCTCTCATCGCTCATACTTTAAGGGTCTTAAATAAAATTGGACCCAACGAAGTTGTCATTGTTGTTGGTCATAAGGCCAAAGATGTGATTGAGGCTGTGGGAGTAGGTTACAAGTTCGCGATCCAAAAACAGCGTCTTGGTACCGGTCACGCCGCTAAAGTAGGCTTAAACGAGCTATCGAGCGAAGCCGAAGATGTTCTGATCATCAATGGTGATGATTCAGCTTTTTATAGGCCAGATACAATAAAGAGCCTTTTGGAAAAACATCTTAATGAACAAAACACTATTACCTTTATTACTTTAGAACCAGAGGATCCAACTGGTTTGGGTAGAATAGTAAGAAAGAATGGTGAGCTGATAGGAATTGTGGAAGAGAAAGTTGCCAGTGCCGAACAGAAAAAAATTAGAGAAATAAATGACGGGGCATATGTTTTTAATCTTGGTTGGCTGGAGCGGACCATAAAAAAATTGAAAAAAAGTGCTGTAGGCGAGTATTATCTCACTGATTTAATAGATCTAGCTTTGACGGAGGACAAAAGAGTGTCTACTCTTAAACTTAGCGATCCAAATGAGTGGAAAGGGGTAAATACACCTGCAGAATTAGTAGAAGCAGATAAGCAGATGAGAGATAGGGATAAAAATGCTTCTGAAAAAAGATGATGTCTATACATTGAGTAGTCTCGCGAACTTTAAAAATTTAGTCGTTGAAATTTCAACTAAAAAATTTGGTGATCAAAGACTTAGAGACAATCAAACTAAATTTTTTAAATATCTTGATATTGATGGGTCAAAGGTAATAAAGCCAAGGCAAATCCACAGCGGTGCCGTCAGGACCGTCTCGCTAGAAGATGTGGCGAGGAAAGTAGAGAAGTGCGATGGTTTTGTCACGGCGGAAAAGGATCTATATTTGATGATATTAGTGGCCGATTGTTTGCCTATTGTCGCTTTTGATCCCAAGAAGAGAATTGTTGGTCTTGCTCACGCTGGTTGGCGCGGCACTAAAGCAAAAATAGCAGAGAATCTAGTTGGAACCTTATTAAAACTTGGCTCAAGACCAAAGGATATTTTGGTTGGTTTTGGCCCGGTTATAGAATTTTGTCATTACGAGGTAAGGAGCGACGTTGCAAGCGCTTTTACAAAAAGTGGCTTTGGTAAATCAGTGATGAGGAGTCTCTCTGGTAGTATTCACCTTGATCTCAAACAAGCGAACGTCGATCAGTTAATCGATTTTGGAATTATCAAACCTAATATAGATGTGACTATTAAGTCCTGTACTTATGAAAATCCCGATTTTTTCTCGTACCGAAGAGATGGAACTGATAGTAGAATTGCAGTTTTAATAGGGTTACGAAATGGTGGGTAAAAGGATCCATTTTATGGGTGTTGGTGGAGCAGGTTGTTCTGCTGCTTTTGCTATCGCCAAACACGTAGGGTTTCAAGTTTCTGGCTGCGATAAGGAAAAGGGATCGCCCTATCTGGACAAGACGCTTAGCAAGTTTGTACTTACCGGTCATAGTCCAGAACACATTAACGGTATTGATCTGCTAGTTTATTCTCCGGCAATACCTAGCTTTGACCAAAATAACGAGGAGTTATCTGCAGCCCAAAAAAGAGGAATAAAAGCAGTTGCTTGGGATGAGTTTGTCGCAGACGAGCTTGTCAAAAACAAATTTGTGATCGCAATAGCTGGAACCCATGGTAAGGGAACAGTTACGGCAATGGTCGGCGTTATTTTAGAGAAAGCAGGGTTGGACCCCAACTGTTTGATTGGTGCGGTTGTAGATGATTGGGGGCGAAACTGGCGGTTGGGAGATTCAAAGTATTTTGTCATTGAAGCTGATGAGTACAGCGAGAAGTTACTCAGGTTTAAGCCTAAAATCGCCGCTATTACAAATATAGAATTCGACCACCCTGAGTATTTTAAAGACTTTGGGAAAATGAAAAAGGTCTTTGAAAAATTTGTTACGAATCTCGACAAAGACTCATCGCTAGTGATTGGACCTGGGGTGAATTTGATTAGTCCAAAAGGTAGGACTATAAACGTAGTAAACCCGGTAAGTTTTAATCTCAAAATGGTTGGACGATTTAATAAGATGAACGCTGCTATCGCAACGGCGGCTGCCAAAGTAGTCGGTATCGGTGAGGAACAGAGCCGAAAAACTCTCGAGAAATTCAATGGTCTCGGAAGACGTTTTGAATTTGTTGGGGAAGAAAAAGGAGTCTTAGTTTTTGATGATTATGCTCATCATCCCACAGCCATTTCCGAGACTTTGAAAGCCGCTAGGGAAAAATTTCCAACTAAAAAAATTTGGCTGGTATTTCAACCGCACCTTTTTTCTCGTACAAAAGCATTGTTTGATGATTTTGTTGATTCGTTTTCTAACTATCTTGTTAATCAGGTCCTCATTACTGATATTTTTGGGTCTAGAGAAAAAGATACGGGCGAGGTTTCAAGTGTTGATTTGGTAAAGGCGATCGGCGAAAACGCAAAATATATACCGACACTGGAGGAAGCGGCAACTTACATTGTGAAAGAAGTTTCAGTAGGAGACGTGGTAATTACAATGGGAGCCGGGGATATTTATAAGTTGCCCGACAGACTACTTGAAAAATTGCAGGGAAAAGGATGAGCGAAGATTCTTTGGTAAAAAAACTCGGGTTCAACAAGGTCAAGCTCCAAGAGCCAATGAGCCATCATACCCAAATGAGAGTGGGGGGACCGGCTGATTTTTATTATGAAGCCGGTAGCGCGAAAGAACTAGCCGAAGCCGTTGAAACTGCTATTAAAGAAGATGTGCCCTATACTGTTTTAGGTAATGGAGCCAACGTACTGGTTTCCGATAAAGGGATGAGGGGTTTGGTAATTGCGAATAAAGCGAAAGATTTAAAGTTCTTACCGCACGGTTTTGTTGAAGCTAGCTCGGGTGTGGATAATACCGAGCTTATAAAAGGGGCGAAGAATAGAAATTTACTAGGGACAGAAAGGCTGCTCAAAGTTCCGGGGACAGTCGGTGGTGCTGTGTTTATGAACGCCGGAGACACGGGTAAAAGTAAATTTTTCGGTGATTTGGTTGTTTCTGTTGAGGTTATCGATAAAGAGGGTGAGCTAAAAAAGTTGGACCAGAAAGAATGCGAGTTTGGGTACCGCAGCTCTAGATTTCAAAAAATTGGGGAAGTAATATTAAAGGTAAAGTTGCAGCTTCAAGAGTCTAACCGTGAAGAAGTGGAGGAAGCCGCGAAAGATATATTAGTGCGAAAAATGCACCACCCGGCCGGTGCGACAGTGGGTTCTACGTTCAAAAATCCAGACTATGATCACGCTGGAAAACTAATTGAACAATGTGGCCTGAAAGGTAAAAAAATCGGTGGGGCTAAAATAAGCGAAAAACACGCCAATTTTATTATTAACGAGGGCGGGGCGAAGGCTTCCGATATAAAAGCGTTAATAGACTTGATGAAAACCTCGGTTAAAGAAAAATTTAATGTAAACCTCAAGGAAGAAGTCCGTTACCTAGGCGACTGGACCTAACGGGAACTGACAGGGTCAGGCCCTGTCAGACCTGTCAGACGGAATTAAACCTGATTAGTAGCGAGAAGAAGTGGTAAGGCCTGGCCTTGTCAACCCTTGTCAACCTTGTCAACAATTGACAAAGGTGTGGCGGTTTGGGAAGATGTAAATGATGGCTAATGAAGCATCGGAAAATTCTGTTCCTACTCAAAGTAAATCCACCAAAGTTATATCTTGGAAAAAGATCATTCTCACGTTAGTTGTAATTTTGGCGATAACCGGCCCAATAGCCGTGGCTATCTGGTACTACGTTGATTCCCAAACCAAACAAGAAACTACTCCAGTTACTACGGCCAAAGTCTCCACCGAAAGCGCAAAACAATCTACTACCTCTGCCCAAAAAGATGAAACAGCAGATTGGAAGACTTATACAGATTCAGTACTTAAATTCTCTATTAAACACCCAAAAGATTGGACTATTAGCACAGAAACAACACCTGAGTACGAAGTTGAAATTATAAATTACGGACCTTCCGAGACTCGTAGTACCGGATTTAGTTTGCCAGAAGACGAAGGGAAAGTTAAGTTAAGTATTACCAAAGGTACAAAAAGTGAAGGCCAATCCTTAGAAGATTATGTAACCTCAAAAGAAAGTTCGATGACGACAACAGTTTCTAAAAAGGAAATCACAGTTGATGGTCGGAGAACGATTAAAAGAATTTGGGAACAGGCTGGATTTGGAACGCACGTTACTACCTACGTACAAAAGGATTCTACAACCGTATATATTTTAACTGAATTTCTTCATTACCAAGAAAACCTTTACGATTTGTTACTTTCGACCTTCAAATTCCTTTCTTCGACAAGCTCAGAATAAACTTTTTAATCGTAAGTCTTACATCTTACATCGTAAATCTTACAACTTGAGATTGTTGCAATCTCACTACCGCTAGCTTAAAATTGGTGGTCTAATGGCTAAATATGTCATCGAGGGTGGTGTGCCGCTTCGCGGCAGTGTCCGTATTCCTGGAGCCAAAAACGCCGGGTTTAAGCAAATGATTGCCTCTCTACTCACCGATGATCGCTCTACCATCACCAACATTCCCTACATCCGCGATGTCGTTGCCGTGAAAAAAATAATTGAGGCTCTGGGAGCCAAGGTAGAATTTTCCGATGACACGATGGAAATAAGCGGGGGAGTTTCTACGGACAAAGTGCCAGAAGAGCTAGGGATAAAATCTCGGGCGTCCTTTATGTATCTTCCCGTCCTCCTTCACCGCTTCAAACGCGGAACAGTTTCCCTGCCGGCCGGCGACCAGATAGGGCAGCGGCCGATAAACTGGTTTTTGGATGGACTCAGGTCTATGGGAGTGGAAATAGATATTGAAGGGGATATTATTCGGGCCTCGTCGCCAAATGGTTTAAAGGGAACAGAATACAGCTTTCCCAAAAATTCTCATACCGGAACTGAAGGGTTGATTCTCGCGGCGGTTCTGGCTGATGGTGAAACTAGAATCGAAAACGCGGCCGCTGAACCGGAGGTGGATGACCTAACTACCTTTCTGAACCAAATGGGTGCGAAGATAAAAAGAAGTGCGGAGAGGACGATCGAGATAGAAGGTGTCAGCTCGTTGAAAGGCGCCGTCCACAAAGTGATGCCAGATAGGAATGAAGTAGTAACTTTTGGTTGTATGGCGCTTGGGACCGGTGGGGAAATAGAAATTGAAAATGCAAATCCGATCGATGTTCAAACCTTTTTGGATAAAGTGAAAGAAACTGGTGGGAGTGTTGAAACAAGCCAAAACAAAATTAAGATCGTCCATTCTGGTAAATTAGATTCGACAAATGTTGCAACCGCGCCGCATCCTGGTTTCATGACCGATTGGCAGAGCCTCTGGGCGGCCTTGATGACACAAGCAAACGGTGAATCAATCGTTCACGAGACTATTTTTGAGAACAGGTTTGGCTATGTGGAGAATTTAAAAAAAATGGGTGCAAAGATAGAGCTTTTCGCACCACAGATAAAAAACCCAGAAGAATTTTACAATTTTGGATCGAACGATAGAGAATCAAAACAGCCCCACGCTGTAAGAATTTCTGGACATACGTTGCTGCAAGGAAAAAAGCTAGAGGTAACTGACATCCGCTCCGGAGCAACGCTTGTGCTCGCGGCTCTTATGGCGCAAGGCAAAAGCGAGATAATAGGTATTGAGCATATCGAGAGGGGTTACGAAAATCTTGAAGGTCGATTAGAGCAACTGGGTGCGAGGATAACTAGGCAGGGTTAGGTTTTTTAATCATTATGCTTGGTGTTGGTAAGAAAATAATCAATGAGCACAAAATAAAAATCGCGGAAAGAAATGCTTTTGCGGGGAGGAAAAAGTACCAAATAGAAATTGACCTCAAAGTTGTACCTACTAAAAACCTAAAATATATAGAAGTTTGGCAGCCTCTGCCTCGTAATACTTCGTATCAAAAAGTTGATGGAAGTCGCATTTACCCTTCAGAGCAAGAAATTTTGAAGGATGAATTTTTTGGTAACTTCGTAGCCCACTGGAAAACGGAAAGTTCGGTAAATGGAGGGGAATTATTATTTAATCAAAAATCCACAGTGCTAGTAGAACCAAGAGAAGCCAAGGTAACAGGTAGTTTGGAGGACTTTGATAAAAAGGATCCAATCTACCAGCTTTATACAAAAGAAGACCCTTATTTCAACTTTGGTGGTTCAAGAGTAAAAGATTTAGCCGAAAAAATTATTGGTAAGGAAAAAGAGTTGGCTGGGATAACCGAAAGTCTTTATTCTTATGTTAGAGACCATTTTCATTACGGAAGTCCAATTGAAGGTCTTTACAACTCAATAGAGGCCATGGAGAAGAAGCAAGTGGACTGTGGAGGATTTGATAGCTTACTTGGGGCTCTCTACCGGGTGGTGGGCGTCCCCGCCAGATTAATTTCAGGGTTTTTGGCTGGTTACGAGGGTGAGCATTACCACGCCTGGCTTGAATTCATGGTACCCGATGGAAACTGGGTGCCAGTAGATCCTTCGGTAGAAAACTTGAGGTTAAGCGGTAGGGATTTCAAACCAGGAGGGTTTGGAAGGGTAGGTAATGACCGCATTGTTGTTTCGATCGGCTCGGCTATTTCAATGAACGGCAAAAAATTCCCCCTCCTCCAGTTACCCCAAGTAGACGCCCAACCGGGTAGTGGCGTGTTGGTTAGTCGCAATATAAAAATAATACAGGTGTAGTAATGGAGATAAAACCAGTCACAGATGAGAAATCCTGGGAAAAGTTCGTTCTTGGGTTTTACCCCAACAATTTCCTAGCCTCTTGGTACTGGGGAGATTTCCACGAGTTTTTGGGTGATAAAATTTTCCGGTTGGGTCTCTGGGAGGAAAAAAGATTAGTTGGAGCCGCTATAGCGATAAAAATTAAGGCTAAAAGAGGTAGCTTTTTACTTTGTCCTTCAGGCCCTTTGGTAGAAGATTTCGACAAAAAAAAATTTGAGTTTTTGACCAAGAACTTAAAAGAGCTTGCAAGGTCCGAAAGAGTTAGTTTTTTGAGAGTAAGGCCCGTTGTTGAGAGTGGAAAATTTGGAGAGGTTTTACGGAGACTTGGTTTCAGACCTTCACCTACTCATGTTCACGCTCAAGTAAGTTGGCTATTGGATATAAGCAAATCAGAGGAAGATTTATTGGGTCGTATGAGGAAGAGTACAAGGTACTTGATTAAGGATGCAATACGTAAGGATGTGAGAGTGGTGGAGAAAAATAATAAATACGGACTCAATATTTTAGAAGATTTACAAAGGACCACGGTTGAACGTCATCGATTTGTACCCTTTCCAGATAATTATTTAGAAAAAGAGTTTTTAGCCTTTGATAAAGAAGATCGGGTAAAAATTTTGGTTGCCGAACACAAGAGAAAGCCTTTAGCAGCTGCGATTGTGGTTTACTATGGAGATAGTGGTTTCTATCACCACGGCGCTTCAATAAAAACGAAAATCCCGGCAAGTTACCTGCTCCAGTGGGAAGCAATAAAGATTGCTAAAAATCTAGGGAAAAAATATTATAACTTCTGGGGTATAGCTCCGAGCGATTCCCCCAATCATCCTTGGAGAGGTCTGACGTATTTCAAACAGGGTTTCGGGGGTTTCAGGTTGGAGTACGAGCAGCCTCAGGATTTACCTCTGAGCGTTTTTTACCCGGTTACTTACTGGGGTGAAAAATTAAGAGCACTCTACAGAGGTTTGAATTGAAATCTATGGGTACAGATAATCGTCCAATCGGCATCTTGGATTCTGGGTTCGGCGGATTAAGTATTTTTTTAGCTGTTAGAAGCCAGATGCCTACCGAGCCAATTTTATATTTTGGGGATAGTAAATTCGCTCCCTACGGTAAAAAAGATCCAAGTTTTATCAAAGAAAGAGTCGAAAAAATAATAAATTTTTTGATTGGTCAAGAAGCGAAATTAATTGTTGTAGCGTGTAATACTGCTACCGTGACTGGTATAGATTACTACCGACAAAACTTCCCATCTGTTCCTATTGTGGGTGTAGTACCCGTGTTGAAAACTGCCGGAAAAATGACGAAATCGAACAAAATAGCCATTTTGGAAACTACCACCACTGCCAGAAGTAGTTATCAAACTAATCTTATAAATAAATTTGCTGCAAATTGTAAGGTTGTTAGCGTAGCCTGTGATGATCTGGTTGTAAAATTGGAAAATGGAGATTTGGAGGTCGCTGGAAAAGCATTAGAAAACCACCTACAAAAGGGGAATTTGAAGGATGTAGATGTTTTAGTACTAGGTTGTACTCACTTTGTTTTCTTAAGAAAATTTACGCAGAATTCTTCATGGCGAGTTTTGGATTCTGGAGAAGCTGTGGCGAGGCAAGTAAAAAGGATAATAGAGAACAACAAAATTGCTGGTTTCGGAAGAGAAAGTATATTTTTTACTAGCGGAGATGAAAAGGCCTTTGCAAAAATAGCTGGGTTTTTAATAAAATCAGAAATCAAAAACTGCCAAAGAGTGGGAATTACTAATGACTCAGATAAAATCCATTTATCATAGTTTGAGGAGACTAATAGCAAAGTTGTGGCTCTTTCTTCACAAGGAAGTAGAAATAATTGGTATAACTGGTAGTTACGGGAAAACGAACACAACTGAGGCTATAGCTACAGTGTTGTCGGAGAAATTCAAAGTTCTAAAAACCGATACAAATCTTGATACTAGGTACAATATTCCGATCACTATATTAAAACTTTCTGACCATCAAAAACTTGTGCTTGAGTACGGCATAGATAGGATAGGAGAGATGGACTATCATCTTTCCGTAGCAAAACCAAAAGTGGCGGTCATAACGGGGATAACTCCGGTTCATGCTGATTCTTCACATTTAGGTTCTCTGGAAAATATAGTTAAGGAAAAAAGCAAATTAGCGCTGTCTGTCCCAAATGATGGTTGGGTGGTGGCGAATTGGGACGACCAACTAGCGAGACGAATGGGCGAGAGGGCTAAAAAAAGAACTATTTTTTTCGGTAGAAATAGGTATCATTGTGAGTTTTGGGCGTCTCATATCAAGACAAACTTCAAAGGTACCAGCTTTAAATTCCACTTTAGAAATACAAGTCACTCTGTCAATTTATCCTTGGTGGGAGCGCATCATGTTTATACTGCGATGGCCGCAGCTGTAGTTGGTGTAATTTCCGGTATGAGGTGGAGGGAAATAAAAGCTGGTCTTAGTAAGCTTGAGCCACTTGAGGGTAGAGGGAATATTGTGCCTGGTCCAAGGGAGACGGTTTTGTTAAATGATTCACGTCGTTCCAACCCGGCCTCCGCTGTAGCTGGGCTTCAAACGTTGGCTGACCTCCCTGCTAAAAGGAAAATAGCAGTGCTTGGTGAAATGGGAGAACTAGGTAAGTACGAGGTAGAGGGACACCGGAACGTGGGCAAAAAAGCAGCCCAAACAAAACCTGATTACTTAGTGTGTGTTGGATCAGCGACTAAATATATTGCGGAGGAAGCGAAAAAAGGTATGCGTAAAGATCAGGTCATTTTGACGAGGGATGTTTTTGAAGCAGCAGGTGTCCTTTCAGGAATTCTACAGAAAGGAGACCTTTGGTATCTCAAAGGTTCCTTACTAAAGCACCTTGAGCGTATTCCACTTATCCTTGAGGGTAAAGACGTTGACCCCGATGAGATTGCTTCAAAGCGCTACGAAATCTACCGATAGGTTGCCTGTTGCCTGGGTAGATGATAGAATTATTAGCTGCGTATGGTGAAGCTACTTGGTATATTACTTGTTTCATTTTTGGCTACGCTAGTGGCAGCTGTTCCTTTTATAGATGCTTTATACAAATTAAAATTTCAACGTCAAAGAGAGGCTCAAAAAGACATTTTTGGGGTGTTCACCTCAATAGTTAACAGAATACATGGGTGGAAAGTGGGGACCCCAAATGCGGGAGGGATTTTAGTAATTGCCGTTTCAATAATCTTTTCCGCAATATTTTACAAAACTACACAATTTAGCCTTAATTGGACGGCGTTTATTCTATACATCGCTCTGCTTGGGTTTGGGGCCCTCGGCCTTTATGATGATATTAGGAAATTCTATGGCTACGGACAAAGCGGGGCATGGGGTTTACGGCTTCGTTACAAAATTTTTCTTCAACTAGTTTTATCATTTTTTATTGGCTACCTATTGTTCACAAAAATGAGCCTTTCTGCGGTTCACGTCCCAATCCTCAACTTTGAAGTAGAACTGGGATCGTGGTATATTCTCTGGGCAGCTATTGTTGTTTTTGCCACCACAAATGCGGTTAATATTACTGACGGTCTGGATGGTCTGGCAACTGGACTCTCACTTTTTGCCCTAGCGGCATTTTGGGTACTTGCGGCGACTACTAATCTAGGCGATGTTGCCCTTTTTATTTCTGTCATTACCGGATCACTTTTGGCGTTTCTTTACTTTAATATTTATCCCGCGCGTGTTTGGCTTGGAGATACAGGAGCACTGTCTATTGGTGCACTACTGGCTGTGGTCGCCTTAATGGTAGACGCGTCGTTGGTTTTACCATTTATTGGTTCGGTATTTGTTTTGGAGGCCGCAAGCTCTCTTTTACAGATGTTTACAAAGGGGGTTTTACACAAAAAAATCTTAATTGCGGCCCCAATTCATCACCATTTTGAAGCTAAGGGCTGGGATGAGACGAAAGTAACGATGAGGTTTTGGCTCGCAGGAGCAATAGCAGTCTTTGTTGGTCTTTTCGTGGCCTTGTTATAAAACTTCCCTATGAACTTTTCTGGAAAGAAGGTAGCCGTAGTTGGTGCTGGTATAGAGGGTTTTTCGACGCTACATTTTTTGTCTGGTAAAGGGTCTACGTTGTACTTGTTTGACAGGAGAGAGGAAGGGCAAATTGGTAAGCAGAAGCTTCAGAAGGCAAGCGATTTAGGCGCTGTAGTTGTTACTGGAAAGCATTACCTTGACGGTCTTGCAGACTTTGATATCATCTTTCGCTCGCCTGGGGTTAGGCCCGATCTCCCCCAGATAGTTGAGGCTAAACGGCGTGGAGCGATTATTACGTCACAAACTAAACTTTTTTTTGATTTGTGCCCAGCACCAATAATTGGAGTGACTGGGACCAAGGGAAAAGGAACCACGGTTACTTTAATTTCTGACATTTTGAAGTCGGCGGGTAAGAAAGTTCTTCTTGGAGGGAATATCGGCGAGCCACCGCTGAATTTAATTCAAAAAGTTACTAGCGACTCACTGATAATTTTGGAGCTTTCCAGCTTTCAATTAATTGATTTAGAGAAAAGTCCGCATGTCGCCGTCATTTTGATGATAACAACTGAGCATCTAGATTGGCACAAGGATGTTTATGAGTACAGACAAGCTAAAGAGAGAATTGTCAAATACCAAACCGAAACCGATTACGTGGTCATCGATAACGATTTCCCAGCTTCTAGAGAGATAGGAGAGATTTCTAAAGCAAAAAAATACTACTACTCTAGCTATACAGAAGTTAAGCGGGGTGCTTATTTCAAAGAAGATAGTGTTTTTGCTCGTTCAGATGATTACACAACCAAAATTATCGACTCTGAAAAAATAAAAATACCAGGCGAGCATAATATTCAGAATATTACTGCTTCTATAGCGGCTGCTTCCATATTAAAAATTCCCCATAAAGTAACTGCTCAGGCCATTGGTGCCTTCAAAGGACTGCCTCACCGATTGGAATTGGTGGCCGAAATTAACGGTGTCAAATACTACAACGATTCTGCTTCTACAACACCCGAAACCGCAATTGCCGCAATTAATTCTTTCAAGGAACCAAAGATTATAATTCTAGGCGGATCTAGTAAACAAGCGGATTTTTCTAATCTCGGTAAGAAAATAGTAGAAAGTAACATAAAGGGGGTTATTTTGATTGGTGAGGAAGCAAAGAGGATCGAAAATTCCATTAAAAAATCAGGACACTTTGAAGGTTCGTTGGTTAAAAATTTGACTTCAATGAGGAAAATTGTAGAGTCAGCAAAAAATCTAGCCTCAAATGGAGATGTGATTGTTTTATCTCCGGCCAGCGCAAGTTTTGACATGTTTGAGAATTATGAAGCTAGAGGAGAAAAGTTTAAAGAAGCCGTAAACTCATTTTTAGATTGATTACACAGAAAAAATCGTAGTATAATTAAAGATCAAAGAATCTGCTTATGGTAAAACCTGCCAAGACCCAAGTCCATAAACCAGATCTCATCCTTCTGGGTACAACTATTACTTTAGTAATCTTTGGGTTGCTGATGGTTTATAATGCCTCCCCAGTGACTAGTCTGCGCGATTTCGGTGATCCCTTACATCTTATCCGCTTTCAAGTAATTTGGGCTTTGGTCGGACTGATTTTAGGGTTTATAATTTTCAAAATTCCTTACACTTTCTGGCGAAAAGTATCTCCGCTTATAATTATATTCGCAGTCATTCTTCTTCTTGCCGTTTTTATTCCTGGCCTCGGAGCGAAAATATACGGCGCGCAAAGATGGTTGAGGATTGGTCTTGTAGGAGTACAACCTGCAGAGTTTGCAAAACTTGCTTATATAGTTTACCTATCGGCGTTCCTTTCAAAAAAAGTGAAGTTGGCTCAGTTTTTGCTGATTACTGGCCTGCTAGCTGGTATTGTGCTCATTCAAAAGGACATGGGCACCACAATAATTATCACTTCGATAGGGCTGGCTCTTTATTTTGTTGCGGGTGGTGTCCTATTACATTTTTTAATACTGGCTCCGGTGATTTTTACAACCGCGGCGGCTTTGGTCCTGACCTCATCTTATCGTAAGGCACGGTTTCTCGCTTTTTTTGACCCCCAGCTAGATCCTAAAGGAATTACTTATCACATAAGCCAAGCATTGATTGCTCTTGGGTCGGGTGGCCTATTTGGTGTTGGTCTAGGGGAGTCGAGGCAAAAATATGGATTTATCCCTGAAGTGACTACAGATTCAATTTTTGCGGTTGTTGGAAATGAACTTGGCTTTGTTGGCTCGGTAGTTTTAATTGCGGCCTTCTTATTAATTATTTATCGGGGTTTCAAAATTGCACGATTGGCACCAGATAAATTCTCTTTCCTGGTCGCGGTTGGTATAACAACCTGGATTGGCTTACAATCGTTAATAAACATCGCGGGTTTGTCTGCGGTTCTGCCGCTAACTGGTGTACCATTACCCTTTGTTTCCTACGGGGGGAGCTCTTTGGTGTCCATAATACTTGCTGTGGCAATACTTTTAAACATTTCAAGGCATACCAAAACCCGGGTACAGCCTTAATCTAATTTGAACCAGATGAGAGGTTTGAGTATAATCTTTCTTTGTTGTAGCGAAGGTCACTATGAAAGTAACAATTTGCGGTGGGCACCTCACACCCGCTTTGGCAGTAATCGGTGAGTTAAAAAAAAGAGGCATTAGAGATATCTTCTACGTTGGCCGCTCAAGTACGATGGAGGGTGATAACACTCCCAGTGCTGAATCCACGATAATTCCAAATATAAATGTAAAATTCTATTCCGTACCTACAGGTAGGTTTCAACGTAAATTTACTCGACACACAATTACCAGTTTATTGAAAATACCGGTTGGGTTGGTCGCGGCACTTTTAATTTTAAGCCAGGAAAGACCAAATTTGGTTATCTCATTTGGAAGCTATGTTGCATTTCCTGTAGTTGCCGCGGCATGGATTCTGGGTATACCGGCAATTACCCACGAACAGACTTTAAAAGGAGGTCTGGCCAATCGTATTATTTCCCGACTAGCTAAAAGAATTGCCCTTTCTTGGCCAGACTCTCAAGAGTATTTTCCGAAAGAAAAAACCGTTGTTATTGGTAATCCAATACGTAAAGAGGTATTAAGCGTGAGGAAACAGAGAACTAGTATACCGGTAGTGTTCGTTACCGGAGGAAACCAGGGGGCTCACGCTATCAACGAAGCTGTTTTAGAGATAATCGAAGAACTAGTGAAAAAATACGAGGTGATACATCAAACTGGGAGCAGTGAGAAGTATAGGGATTACGAGATTCTGGCAGCAAGGGTTTCACAGCTGCCAAGAAAATTACAAAGGAGATACACTTTATCCAAGTGGGTTAATAGTGAAGAACTTGCCCAAATATACTCTAGAGCGTCGATTGTAGTTGGTAGATCAGGAGCGAACACGGTTAGTGAAGTAGCGGCGGTTGGGGTTCCGGCTATCTTTATCCCTCTTCCGTGGGCTGGAGCCAATGAGCAAGAGAAAAGCGCTCAGATGTTGGTAGGGGTGGGTATGGCACTTGTTCTAAATCAAGAAAGGCTCACTCCCAAGAGATTGCTTTCGGCGATTAATTCTATGATGGCCCACTTAGACAGGTATAAAAATGAGGCGAAAAAAGCAAAAAAACTTATTAACCCTAGTGCCGCCGAACAGTTTGTGGATGAAGCCGTGAAGCTAGTTAATAAATCGGATGAAATATAACCAATTTTCCCAAGATCAAGATAATATCGTTTCCAAGACGCATACGAAAAAGCGGCGGATAGTTTTGGCGTTTGAAGTTTTGCTGGTTGTCTTAGTAGTTGTTGGGACCGGTTTCAGTTTTTTAAAATTTAATAATTTCTCGGTGGTAGATCTTTCCTCAAGAATAAAAGGCGTATTGAGTTTAAAGAAGGAGGCGCGCCGTGGGGAAGACCAGATTAGCCAAAAGAAAAAAATCTTAAACTTAATAGATAAAAAAATTTTAAGTGTGACCAATATAGAAGAATCCCGGGAAAATTTCTTTATTGTCCAAACAAAGGAAAAAGTAAAGGTAATAATATCGACCGACAAAAACTTACAGGATCAGGCCAGGGCTTTACAAAATGTTCTCGCCAAAGCTAAAATAGAAGGGAAGGACGTTTCTCTCGTTGATTTTAGATTCGAAAAACTTGTGGTTCGGTATTCTCGTTAAATTATAAACGGTCTAACTTTAAAGAGGTAATGTGGCTAGAGAAAAAATAATTGTTGGGATTGACGTTGGTTCATCAAAAATTACAAGTCTGATTGCAACCTCCTCAGAGAACGGTCTGACGGTTATTGGCGTCTCCACAGTTAACTCAAAGGGAATAAGAAAAGGTCAAGTGGTTGATATTGACGAAGCAGTCAGTTCTATGGCCGAAAGCTTGGAATCGGCGGAAAGAATGGCTGGTGTTTCCGCCTCTTCCTGTTTCGTTAGTGTAAGCGGTGTCCACATTTCCTCAGTGAATTCGCGCGGTGTTGTGGCCGTTGCCGGTGGCGAAAACGAAATAGCAGAAGACGATGTTCGTAGGGTTATTGAGGCAGCCCAGGCAATTTCGACGCCCTCTTCTCGCGAAATCATCCACGTTATCCCTAGAGACTATATAGTTGATTCCCAAGAAGGAGTGAAGGATCCCGTTGGTATGACTAGTGTTAGACTCGAGGTGGAGACGCATATAATTACTGGAGCTACGACTTCAATAAGAAATTTGATCAAATGCATCCAACAGGTGGGTGTGGATGTTGAAGGATTAGTGTTTGCTGGGATCTCTAGTGCTGAATCGACTCTTACTGACACAGAAAGAGAGCTTGGTGTAGCTCTGATTGATATCGGTGGTGGTACCACTGATGTCTCTTTGTTTGTTGATGGTTCTATCGCCCATTCGGCGGTAATCCCAGTTGGTGGTAAGAATATAACTAATGATTTAGCCATCGGCCTTCGCAGCTCTTTAGAAGCGGCTGAAAAAATTAAATTAGCTCTGAGCGGTAAAGAGACAGTTGGGGTTGACGAAGATGAAGGGAGACAAGAAAAGGAGGATAAGAAGAAATCAAGTGAGATAGACACCTCAAAATTAGATATAACTGAAAACCTTGGTACCCTTCAAAAGAAGACCTTAGTTGAAGGTATAGTTAAACCCAGACTTACGGAAATATTTACTCTTATTGGTATGGAAATAAAAAGGGCCGGTTACGCTGGACTACTTCCAGCTGGGTTAGTTATATCTGGAGGAGGAGCAGAGACAGTTCACTTAGCCGCCGTCGGTAAAGAGGTTCTAAAAATGCCGGTACGTGTTGCTGAGCCAAAAGGCGTTAGTGGGCTAATAGATGAGATTTCTGCTCCGGCGTATGCGAACAGCGTGGGTTTAATACTCTTTGGAGAAAAAGTTTCTGTACCCTCCTCAAGGGTAAGTCTGGGGTTGCCTAGAGGGAGGAACATACTTTCGATAGTGAAAAAGCTATCTTCCTGGCTACGTAGTCTGTTGCCTTAGGTTGCTAAAGTGCCAATTGACAATGGTTTACAATTACGATAATCTGAAATAGTTAGACCTCTATTTCCTTAAGGGCAGGCTATGCTAATCAAACCAGAAGTCAACAGATTTGCAAAAATTAAAGTTGTCGGTGTTGGTGGAGCAGGATGTAACGCTCTAAGCTCAATGATTTCCCTTCAGCAAATTCAAGGTGTAGATTTTGTCGGCGTCAATACTGATGCACAGGCGCTTCTAACCTGTCTCGCCCCAACAAAGGTTCAAGTCGGCGAGCAATTGACAAAAGGTTTAGGTAGCGGCGGCGACCCAGACATTGGTAGAAAAGCAGCTGAGGAGAGTAGTGAAAAACTTCAAGAAATGGTGAAAGACGCCGATATGGTTTTTGTGACGGCAGGTATGGGTGGTGGAACTGGTACCGGTGCCGGGCCTATCCTTGCTGATATTGCTCGGAAAAGCGGGGCCCTTACTGTTTCTGTGGTCACTAAACCTTTTACTTTTGAAGGTTCACATCGAAAACTTATTGCCGAAGACGGTGTAGAGTCCCTCAAAGATAAAGTGGATACTATGATAGTAATACCAAACCAAAGGCTTCTGGATGTTGTTGACAAAAAAATGAGTCTGCTTGAGGCCTTTAAAGTAGCTGATTCAGTTTTGGGTCAAGGGGTGCAAGGTATCTCTGATATTATAGTTCTACCCGGGCTTATAAATGTTGATTTTGCTGACGTTCGTAGTATTATGACAAACGCTGGAAGTTCCTTGATGGGTATTGGTTTTGGTTCTGGTGACGGTAGAGCAACCAGTGCGGCTAGGGCAGCTATCGCCTCACCACTTTTAGAGGTTTCAATTGAGGGAGCTAAAGGAATTCTTTTCAACATAACTGGTGGGCAAGATCTTTCAATGTTTGAGGTTGATGAAGCCGCTAAAATAATCTCATCGGCCGCTGATTCTGAAGCCAACATTATTTTCGGTGCCACGATCGACGAGTCGATGGCTGATCAAATAAAAATTACGGTTATAGCCACTGGCTTCTCTGATGATAAAGTCAGAGTGGTGGAGACAAAAGAAGCCTTTGATTCACTCCCAGAAGTAGCTACTTCTTTGAGCGACCAGGGTGAGGATCAAAAAGACGATAATATTGATGAGTACGATGTTCCGGCTTTCATGAGACAGCGTTGAGGGAAAGACGGAACTAAAGACTCGGAGTAGCTGGCTTTGAGCGAAGCGAAATGGCATAAGCTACGAGTGATCTTATATTCCTGCATTTATGCAGCAACGTTGAAAACTGTATTGACAATTGACTAGCCAAAATATATATTAATGGTGGGCCCCAAATTTAGTTCCCCAAGGGGCTTTTTTTAATGCGAAGCCGCGTTTTCTTGTAGGATTCGAAAATGGCAAAGAGGGTAGGTACAAAATACATATTCGTTTCCGGAGGAGTAGTATCTGGAATTGGTAAGGGCGTAGCTACTGGTTCCATAGCTCTACTTCTAAAATCCAAAGGATTCTCCGCCACCGCTATCAAAGCGGATCCCTATTTGAATGTGGACGCTGGAACTCTTAACCCAATTGAACACGGTGAGGTTTTTGTGTTGGATGACGGAATGGAGTGTGATCAGGATCTAGGCAATTACGAGCGATTCCTGAACCAGAATTTAAACTCCACGAACTACATGACGACCGGTCAAGTGTTCAAATCTATTATCGATAAAGAACGATCCTTGGGATACGATGGTAAAACTGTGGAGTTCTTTCAAGATCCACCAAGAGAAATTGTAGAGCGCATAAAAAGATGTGGGGAGATGAATAAAGCAGAAGTAATTGTTTTTGAGGTTGGTGGGACTGTGGGGGAGTATCAGAACCTACTGTTTCTAGAAGCAAATAGGTTACTAAAACTTGATTGCCCAGAGGATGTGCTGCACATTCATGTAACCTATCTTCCAATTCCGCCTTCGATTGGTGAAATGAAATCAAAGCCAGCTCAAATGTCCATTTTGCAACTAGCTTCTTCTGGGGTAAATGCTGATATTGTATTAGCACGGTCCAACGCGATCGTTGATGAAAAGAGAAGAGAAAAGATCGCCGTTGCTTGTGGTTTAAATAAGGAAGATATTATCTCTGCTCCTGACGTCGATAATATTTATCAGGTGCCGGTAAATCTGGAAAACCAACATCTATCTGATATATTACTTAGTAAGTTGAAATTGAAGGCTCGTTCCAGAGACTTAAAAGAGTGGAAACAAATGGTCGACGCCGCCGTTCATTACAACCGGGTTGTAAGAATAGCCATGGTGGGTAAGTATTTTGCCACTGGAGATTTTACACTCTCGGATGCTTACCTGTCTGTTATAGAATCGATAAAACACGCAGCAGCTGCTAATGGAGTAAAAGCGGAAATTTCTTGGATCGATTCAGCCCAGATAGAAAAGAATGGCACAGACGAACTTAAAAATTTTGATGGTATTATTGTTCCAGGCGGTTTTGGTTCTAGAGACGTGGAGGGGATTATCTCAGCGATAAGGTTTGCTAGGGAAAACAAAGTACCATATTTTGGACTTTGTTACGGTATGCAGTTGGCTACTGTAGAATTTGCCAGAAATGTTGCGAAGCTAAATAAAGCTCACACAACTGAAATAAACACGGAAACTCCCCACCCAGTGATAGATGTAATGTCAGAGCAGGAAAAACTCCTTGAGGGTAAGGACTATGGCGGCACGATGCGGTTGGGCTCTTTTGCATGCAAGATTAAACCAGGGACTTTTGTGAGACAAATCTATGGTACAGACTCAATCGACGAAAGGCATCGACATAGGTATGAATTTAACAATAAATACAGAGAAAAACTTGAAAAAGCAGGTTTGATAATTTCAGGAACAAGCCCTAACTCTAGGTTAGTGGAGATAATTGAACTTACCGATCACCCATTTTTTGTTGGAACTCAGTTTCACCCTGAGTTTAAGTCAAGACCACTTAAACCTCACCCACTGTATTCAGCTTTTATCAATGCCTCTTTAGGTAAAAAAAGGATTGGTATTGGTGCCGGGTCAAAGCGAGAAAAAATAAGCATATAAAAATTAAAGAGCTCCCTGCGGAGGGCATCACAGAGAGCTCGGGTGATAAATGATAGCTTAAATTTTTTCGCAAGTCAATACACTCACAAAATTGCACAACATTGTTATCAACTCAAACCTAGATGTCAACCGGTGTACAGACTAGAGGATTGAGATTTAGACTATTTGGGATTCGGTGAAATCGGGAAAGGCTGCTTTTTGGATATTTAAACCGTTCTTTTCAGCTAGATTTAGAATCTTCAGAATATAAGAAACACCTGCTAAGTTCAAACCTTTTTTATTTGTCAAAAACCGTATAAACTGAAGTTTTTTAAGATCTTTTTGTGAATAGCGACGGCGGTTGGTTTTAGTCCTGGCTGGCACAACCAATTTTTCTGCTTCGTAGATCATTAGAGTGCGTGGGTGCACTCCCATTATCTCCGCAGTTACTGATAGAGTGAATAGAGGCTTTGTATCTGTAGATTTCATCAAGTAGTATCAATTATTCTTTCAGTGAAGCGAGATGATTGTTTTGCAAAAAATTCAGCGTTTTTATTAAATAACCAATAATCAATACTAACGTATAATATAACAGTCTGCAAGTGCTAATTGGGGTGTTTGACAATTCGGTGGGACTGATGGCCGATTGATTGTTGATTTTTTTACTATAGACTTTGTAAAATTACAAAATTGTAAGTTGTGTGAAACTGGTCTTTTTAAAATTAGAAACAGGCCAAATTATAGGTTCTGGGGGCAGCACACAACAACGGGCTCTGCGAAAGCAGGGTTTTTTTCAAATCATATCTTGACACTATTTCACAAGTAAGTTACATTAATACTGTAAGGTTTTATACCAACATGATACTAAGTATTATTAAGCTAACTTGACAATATCTAAAAGTTGAGTGTATTGTTGAGACTGATTGAGAGGAGGTGAAAATAAAAAATGACCATGACCACTGAAGAGGCTGGCAGGCGTGGAGGTATCGCTGTAAAAAAGAAGTATGGACCTTCTTTCTACGCTGAGATTGGTCGTAAAGGTGGACAAGCAACGAAGAAGACCTATGGACCAGAGTTTTTCTCTCGAATCGGAGAGAAGGGTGGTGAAAGAGTCAAGGAAAAGCACGGTCCGGCCTTTTACTCCGAGATTGGTAAGAGAGGCGGTAGGAGTAGAGCCAGAAAACAGATGCGATTTGAATTTTAGCACCGACATTTGCTTATGAGGTGCTGACCTCTCGTTACATCGAGAGGGGATTGATACTGAATTTTATTATCCTCAAATTTAGAGACTCACTTTATACCTACATTCTGCTATAATATATCCTTATGTTCGAACCTGTTTCTACTAAGGTGAGCTTTCCTGAACTAGAAAAAGAAATCCTAAAGTTTTGGCAAAAGGAAGACATATTCAAGAAGTCCCTTGAAAAAAATAAAGAAAAAAAGAGATTTGTTTTTTACGAAGGTCCACCAACAGCCAATGGTAAACCTGGCGTTCATCATGTTTTAGCTAGAGCATTCAAAGATATTATCTGTCGTTATAAGACCATGAGAGGTTTTCTGGTCGAAAGGAAGGGAGGCTGGGACACTCATGGGCTACCCGTAGAACTCGAAGTTGAAAAGCAGCTTGGAATAAGCGGTAAACAAGATATTTTGAATTTAAGACACGACCCACGTAAATCAGATTACGAAAACCAGAGAGACTCAATCGAGTTTTTTAACAAGCTTTGTCGAGAAAATGTCTTTAAATATGTCGCAGATTGGAAAGAAATTACCAACAGGATTGGTTTCTGGATCGATATGGACCGTCCTTATATTACGCTTGATAACAGCTATATCGAAAGCGTTTGGTGGGCACTGAAAAAAATCTGGGAGAAGGGTTTATTGGTCCAAGACTATAAAGTAGCACCTTATTGTCCCCGTTGTGGTACATCTCTTTCTTCCCACGAAGTTGCGTTAGGATATAAAGATAATGTTCCAGACCCTTCAATTTATGTTAAGTTCGAATTGATTGATGAACCTGGCACCTTTTTCCTGGTCTGGACGACTACCCCCTGGACACTTCCGGGTAATGTTGCTTTGGCTGTGGGCGGAGAGATCAAATACGCCAAGATAAGGGTAGGTGAGGAAAAACTAATCTTGGCGAAATCAAAGATAAAAGAAATAGTTAAGGAACCGTACGAGTTGGAGAAAGAGCTAAAGGCTAGAGATTTGGTTGGTAGGCATTATAAGCCACTTTATCAGTTTGTTAAGTATGATAAAAAAGCTCATTATGTAGCGGAAGCAGGTTTTGCCACTGAGGATGAAGGTACTGGAATTGTTCACACCGCAGTGATGTATGGGGAGGAAGACTTTGAGCTCGGTAAGAGATTGGATCTTCCAATGAAGCATTTAGTGAATAACAAAGGGGAATTTATACCGCAGGCCAAACCCTTTGCTGGCGAGTTTGTAAAGAAGGCGGATAAATATATAATTGGGGATTTAGAAAAAAGAGAGCTTCTTTATAAATCTGAAACTATTAAACATACCTACCCCTTTTGTTGGCGCTGTGAAACGCCGCTTTTATATTATGCCCTTGAGTCTTGGTTTATCAGAACGACTGCTGTAAACGAAAAATTAATTAAAAATAACCAGAAAATCGATTGGGTCCCACCTCACGTTAAAGTAGGTAGAATGGGGGAGTGGTTAGAGAATCTCAAGGATTGGAATTTATCTAGAAATAGGTTTTGGGGAACCCCCTTACCCATTTGGAAATGTCCAAATGGGCATTTTAAAGTAATAGGCAGCGCTCAAGAACTCGGGCTGGACATAAATTATAAGAGTTTAGATCTCCACAGACCATTTATCGATGCTATAGCAATTCAATGCGAAGAGTGTAACGAGACAATGATTAGACTTTCTGCGGTGATAGATGTTTGGTTTGATTCTGGGTCAATGCCCTTCGCCCAGTGGCACTACCCTTTCGAAAATAACCAGAGGTTTAAAGATTGGTATCCAGCCGATTATATTTGTGAAGCGATGGACCAAACAAGAGGATGGTTCTATACGCTGTTAGCGATTGCTACATTGCTAGAAAAGACAGGTGAAGTAAAAGAAGGCTTCCCTTACAAAAATGTGATCAGTCTTGGCCTTGTTTTGGATGAAAAAGGCCAGAAGATGAGTAAAAGTAAAGGTAACGTAGTTGATCCTTGGGAGGTCATCAATACCGTTGGGGCGGATGCTATGAGGTGGTACTTCTTTTCTTCCGCGACTGCAGGAAATGAATATCGTTTTTCCATTCGGTTGGTTGAGGACGTTGTTAAGAGGTTCCTCTTAACTTTCTGGAACTCCTACATCTTTTTTGTTACCTATGCCAATATTGACGGTTGGTCGTTAGATAAAAAGATGGGTACAAGTAATAATATCCTTGATCAGTGGGTATTATCCGAACTCGACAACCTTATTGAAAAAGTTACGGACGATTTTGACAATTATAATGTGACTGCAGCTAGCCGAAGGATTGAAGATTTCCTAGTGAATAATGTTTCTACTTGGTATCTTCGCCGTAGTAGAAATAGAGTAGGGCCTACTAATTCAGGTTCCGATGATAAGGATCATTTTTATCAAACTACCTATGAAGTTTTGGTAACAGTGGCGAAATTACTCGCCCCATTCGCCCCATTTATCAGCGAAAAAATATACAAAGGCTTGACTTCATTACCATCTGTCCATTTGGAAGGGTGGCCAAAACTACAGAAACAGTATAAAGCAGAGTATAAAGAGCTGATGGACAAAACAAGAATGATCGTTAAGCTCGGACATGCTAAACGAAAAGAGATCGGGATTAAAGTGCGCCAACCTCTAAAAAAGATTTTTATACCTTTGGAATATGAGGTACCGAACGAATATCTGGATCTTATCTTGAGCGAATTAAATATTAAGGAAGCAGAGCTTACAAAAACTAAAGAAGTGTCGCTTGATACCCAGATTACACGGGAACTTGAAGCAGAAGGCGAGGCAAGGGATCTGATTAGGAAAATTCAAGAGAAGAGGAAAGAAGCAAAAGTCCCTTTCAGTAGTCTTGTTACAGTATTTTTACCTGACTGGCCCTCAGAACACGAGAGTTTTATAATGAAGGAAACTTTAGCGAAAAGTATCGTAAAAGGTAAGGAAATTTCAATTAAAAAATAAATCTCTTAAATGTGGTTACTTAGAATTTTAAGGAGGGTGGACTTTTTCATATTGCTTCCCGCAGTTCTGCTTTCTTGCCTGGGCCTCTTGATGATTTTTAGTATCTCTTTTGAAGACGATACTTCGTTTTTTATCCGCCAGTCCTCCTATCTAATTTTTTCACTAGTTCTGTACCTAATTATTATAAATATCAAGTTTAAAACTATGCTACAGATTTCATACTTGTTTTATTTTTTTCTAATCGGTTTTTTATTCCTAACTTTTTTAATAGGTATAGAGGTGAGAGGTTCTACTCGGTGGGTAGATTTGGGCTTCGTTACTATTCAAGGATCAGAGCTGGCTAAGCCAGTAATTACTCTGGCACTAGCCTATTTATTAGCATATAAAGCGCCAGTCGGATTAAAAATCTTCTTAATTTCGGCAGCTGTAGTGGCCGTGCCCGCCTTATTTATCTTGACTCAGCCGGACCTGAGTAACGCGGTTATACTTGCTGCTACCTGGTTTCTCATGGTTTTTATCGCTGGCGCTGGGCTGCATTATTTGATCGCCCTTATAGTGCTTGGATTAGTTTCTCTTCCAATAATTTGGAACCTGGTTTTAAAAGACTACCAAAGACTACGAGTTATTACCTTCTTTAACCCAAATCTTGACCCTCAAGGAGCTAGTTACAATTTGGTCCAAGCCCTAATAGCTTTAGGAAGCGGTCAATTTTTTGGGAGAGGTTTAGGTAGGGGTACTCAATCACATCTGGATTTTTTACCAGAAGGCCGGACTGATTTTATTTTCGCCGCCACGGGCGAGGAGTTGGGATTTGTTGGTGTTGGCTTAATTATAGTGATTTTTAGCCTTCTTATTTTTAGGATATTATATCTGGCTACGAAATCTACACAGATTGAAACCAAACTTTTCGCCTACGGTGTAGCCTCCGTCTTATCCATACAGTTCTTTATGAACGCAGCGATGAACATGGGTATTTTTCCTATCAGCGGTGTTACTTTACCTTTTGTTTCTTTTGGAGGCAGCTCCCTAGCTTCACTGTTTATCTTACTGTCTTTAGTTAATTCGGCCACAAAGAGTTCGATAGATGTTTGATATAGTTTTCCCCAGTTGACAGGTATGTTATTAGCCTATATTATTTAGGCACTGTTACATCTTAGGAGCTAATATATGAAATACGCTGTAATTAGATCAGGCGGTAAACAATACAAAGTATCTGAGGGTCAGACTATCGAAGTCGAGAAAATAAAAACCTCTAGTAATAAGGCATCGGATAAAAACTTGTCTATCGAATTTGACCAAGTTCTGCTTACGGTAGACGATGGGAATTTGAAAATTGGCCAGCCTCTTGTTGATGTGAAAGTAAAAGCCAAAGTTCTGGAGGACAAAAAAGCAAAAAAAATTGACGTCTTCAAATACAAAGCTAAGAGTGGTTACCGTCGAAAGCTTGGTCATAGGCAGCACCTTACAAAGGTGCTTATTGAAAAAATCGGTTCGTAAAATAATTTTGAGGTAAAAAATGGCGCATAAAAAAGCCGGTGGTTCAAAGGCAAGGCAAGGGACAAATGTAGTCGGAAAAAGACTAGGAGTAAAGATTTTTGGTGGGGAGTCTGTTTCTCCAGGCCAAATCATAGTTCGGCAAAGAGGAACTAAATTTCACGTTGGTAGTGGTGTTAAGCTTGGTAAAGATTTTACAATTTTCGCAACAACCAAAGGAGTGGTCTCATTTAAGACGAAAAAGGGCGATAATTTTATTGAAGTTGTTTCAGAAGGTAAATAATTGATGGACGTACAGACCGAAACTATTGACATTGATATAGATTTGCTTCAACCCAACCCTCTTCAGCCACGCGGCCAAATATTACCTGATTCACTGGTGGAACTGGCAGAATCAATTAGAGAACACGGGGTTCTAGAGCCTATTGTAGTCGCGAAGACACCAGCCGGTTACCAATTAATCGCTGGCGAAAGGAGATGGAGAGCGGCAAAACTTGCTGGCATGACAAAGCTGCCTTGTGTTGTAAAGGAGACCTCACCCCAGGGTATGCTTGAGATGGCTTTGGTTGAGAACGTACAAAGGGTTGATCTTAATCCTATCGAAAGAGCTCAAGCATACAAAAGGCTCATAGAGGAATTTGCTCTAACAGCGATCGAGATCGGTCAACGAGTTGGTAAAAGCGGACCATATATCTCTAATACCCTAAGACTGCTTGATCTTCCTGATGCTTTAAAAGATGGTCTCCTGTCAAATTCTATTACCGAAGGTCACGCCAAGGCCATCCTTGGTCTGGAAGATATAAACCTAATGATAAGTGCCTATAAACAAATACTTTCAGAAAGTCTCGGGGTTCGGGCTACCGAGGAATTGGTCCGAAGGATGAAATCAAAGGCCGATATCAAGCCAAAAACAAAGAGAGAATACGCTCACACCGAAGATGTGGCTAAAATGGAAGAAGAGATTGCCAGTGCTACCAATTGTACCGCCCGTCTCTACAAATCTTCAAAAGGAGGCCGTCTGTTGTTAATATTCAATTCTCCACAGCAGCTAGAAGAGGTGCACAAAAAACTGACTTCGTAATATCCCCCTACTCGTTTGGGTAGCTAGCCCGTCTTATTATAGAAATTTTCGTTATCGGCCAATATCTTATCCAAGCTTTACCAATAATCTTATCCTTCGTAAGAGGACCCCATTCTCTAGAATCAAAGCTGTGTGTTCGATTGTCACCAAAAACAAAATAACTATTTTCAGGAATTTCTATTATCTTTCCCTCTCTTAGGTAAGAACCACCGACAATAGGTTCCATTATTTCGTAAGGTTCGGACAGAGTAAATCCCCTTGGATTTTCGTCGTTGTAGATTATGATAGTGCTATTTTTTATTTCCAGTCGCTCTCCAGGTAGAGCAACGATTCGTTTGATAAAATCTACATCTGGGTTGGTGGGAGCCTTAAAAATCACAACGTCCCCTCTTTGGGGCTGACTGAAACGATAGGATACTTTATCAGTTAAGATATACTCGCTGTCATGGAAAGTAGGTTCCATGCTAGCACCTTTTACTTGGTGGGGCTGGAGTAAAAATAAATAAACCACAACAAAAATAGCCGCCGCGACAACGACTGTTTCTATAATATCTACAACTGTGGACCAAAGAGAGGATTTTGAACCGTCCATTTAAATCAACTTACTCTAGTATAAGGGTAAAGCAAATTGCGGCGCAAGGGTAGGTTTGTTACAATTGGCGGAGAATTGGCACTTAGATCGGCGGCAGAGCGTTGCGTTCACACCTGAGAGCCGTAATGGTCGTTTAGCTCAGCGGTAGAGCGTTCGGTTCACATCCGAAAGGCCGGTGGTTCGAGTCCACCAACGACCACCATGTACTATGGCAGGTGGGTCGTAAAGGTCACAGGTTCAAATCCCGCATTGCCCACCATTTGCTAACCCACTTGCCCTCTGTTATATAATGGATAATGGCGGCTAGATTTCGTGGTTTGGCTATTACTTTTGATGACGTGCTTCTGGAACCTTCTGTAAGTGCGGTTCTTCCATCTGATGTAAAAATCTCCACTCAGATTACAAAAAAAATAAGAATTAACACCCCTATTATCTCCGCGGCGATGGATACAGTGACCGAGAGTGAAATGGCAATTGGTTTAGCTAGGCAAGGTGGTTTAGGAGTGATTCACCGGAATTTTTCAATAGAGCAGCAGGTAGAGGAGGTGCGCCGAGTTAAAAGAAGTGAAAGCGGCGTTATCAAAGAACCAGTTACTCTTTACCCTTCGTCCACACTTGAAGAAGCTAAGCTTCTTATGGCTCAATACGGGATATCGGGTATACCAATTGTGAACGAAAATAAGTTAAAAGGGATACTTACCGAGAGAGATCTAAGACTCGAGACCAATCTATCAAAAAAAGTGGGTGAGGTGATGACAAAGGAAAAAATAACTACTGCTAGTGTTGGAACTACGCTCGCCCAGGCAGAAAAAATATTAAAAAAATACAAAATTGAAAAACTACCGATTGTAGACAGGAAAGGTATGTTGCGGGGCCTTATCACTTGGAAAGATTTGACGAAGATAAAATCATACCCTCAGGCAAGCAAAGACAAAAACGGTCGATTTTTAGTAGCTGCCGCGATCGGAGTTGGTGAGGGGTTTTTGAAAAGAGCTGCTGTTCTTGTAGCTGGTGGGGTAGATGTATTAGTGGTAGATACTTCCCACGCTCATCATAAAAACGTTTTAGATGCGGTCCCTGTGTTGAAAAAGGCATTTCCAAAAATTCAACTGATAGTTGGTAATGTCGCTACTGCGCAAGCCACGTCCGACTTGGTCAAAAGAGGTGTCGACGCCGTGAAAGTGGGTATTGGTTCAGGATCTATCTGTACTACCCGCGATGTTGCCGGAGTGGGAGTGCCTCAGTTTACCGCCATTTTGGAGTGTGCTAGGGCAGCCAAATCGTTGAAAGTCCCGGTAATTGCCGACGGGGGTATTGTTTATCCGGCGGATATTACTAAGGCTTTGGTAGCGGGAGCTAGCGCGGTTATGCTGGGTTCAATGTTGGCTGGGACGGATGAAGCTCCTGGAGATGTTATTATTTCAAGCGATGGGAGACGCTATAAAAAATACCGTGGTATGGGGTCATACGAAGCAATAAGGCAACGTGGTCATGACCGTTACTTCCAAAAGGAGGTACCAGAGGGGATTTCCGGAAGAGTTCCTTATAAAGGGTCAGTGGCAAATGTTCTAAAGAAGCTAATTGCTTCGCTACGGACAGCAATGGGTTACTACGGAACGGCCGAAATCAAAGATTTTTGGAACGTAAGTTATTGGCAAGTGACCGGAGCAGGAATGAAGGAATCCCATCCCCACACCGTCATTGTTGACGCTCAAGAAGAAACCTTCCACTAAGACTCTCTTACTTGAACCAGTTGAAAATAGTTTCCGTCAGCGTCCTCAAAGGTAGCGATATACCCATAGCCTTCAACGTGATAGGTATCTTGTATTTTCTTGACCCCTGCCTTATCAAGCCGTTCCACCTCTTCTTCGATCCTGCTCACCTCGAGGTTAAACATTATTCTTTTCGGCTGTGAATTTCGGCCCTTTACTTTTGAATGATCAATGATGTTAAGGCCTGCTCCTTCCCCAAATTCAAAACCATAAACTTCCTCGCCGTTCTCACCCATCTCCGCCTCTATGCTTGTTTTCAAACCAACCTTTTCTTTGTAAAAATCAGCTAGTTTCTTGGCGTTTTCACTAAAAAGATTTACACCTTCAATTCCACGAACCATTACTTTCACCTCCTTTACAAAAGGTGAATTAATAATTGCCCACTTACCCACAAAAGTCAATATGCTTTCTTCCAATTACCTGGGGAATTTGGTAAGTTAGGTTTGCTTCTCCTTCAATCCGTAGTTGATGAACTATAAAGTTGTTCAATAAAAAACAAGTGAACAATATTTTTATCAAGATAAATTAAATTTAGTTTATAGATCAACAGATCTTGTAGCAAACACAATGTCGTGATGATATTCACTGGCATCCGTGCCTTTAAGCATTAATCCCTTTACATCTCAGACAGTATATGTTAGATTTTTGCTGATCAAGCGGTCATTTTTAGGATTGCCATGAGGGGAGAGTGAAATGGCTGGTCGGGGTCTAACTTACGAGCAAGCCGGAGTAAGCATAAAACGGGGAGATAATCTCAGCCGGTACGCATTCCGTCAAGGACTGGAGACGTTCAACGAATTCTGTGAGCTGATCCAGGGATTACCCTTTTTTCGCGCAGAATTCCCCGCGATAGAACAACCTGTTCTTAAAGCTGAGAGTGACGGTGTTGGTAGCAAACCAAAATATTGTTTTGCTTCTGGTCGTCACCACACTATCGGCATTGATCTGGTAGCTATGTCTGTGAACGACCTCGTTAGGTACAACGCCGCGCCGCTTTTTTTCCTTGATCACATTGCCCACCAAGCCACGGACGCGGTGCTTGAGGAAGTTATCGGCGGAATAAGGATCGGTTGCGATGAGGCAAACGCTCCTCTTCTCGGTGGGGAGATAGAGCAAGTGCCTGTGCCTACTGGAGAGTATGAGATTTCTGGAGGTGCGGTAGGGATCGCAGACAAAGGTAAGGTTATTTCCGGAGAGACAATAACAGAAGGCGACATCGTGTTTGGTATTGCCTCAAATGGGTTGCACTGCAATGGCTATTCGCTGGTCAGAGAGGTCTTTCCGCCTGAGGAAACGGTTAACAATCCAAACCTTCTGTACAATATTCTCAAGCCGACCAGGATCTATGTCCGACCGGTACTGGCTGTCAACCAACGATTTGAAATTCACGGTTGGGCTCATATAACCGGTGGGGGTATTGTTGGGAAATTGGGAAAAATAATTCCCGAGGGACTCGTGGCGCGGCTTGATACCACCAAGTGGACGATCCACAACATCTTTATGTTGGTAAGAGAAGCAGGCAATATCTCCGATAAGGAAATGAGGCGGACATTCAATATGGGGTTGGGGATGATTGGTGTTGCGCCAAAGGAAGTGGCGTCTTGGGTAGTTGACTTTCTGGTACAACATGGTGAGACTGCTTATCTTATCGGCGAGGTGGTGAGGTCTCGAAAGAGAGAGCGGGTCACCTTTTTCTAATCTACATAACGGGGCAAGACTCTTCTTGCCCCACCAGTCCTACCTTGATAGCCAAACGTCTAGTTGCTAAACTTACTCACATCGCATGAACATACCTTTCAAGATCGCATTTAATACTAGCGCTCAGTTGCTGGGTAAAGCAGCGACTACCATTTCTACCATAATAGTAACCGTCCTCATTACTAAAAATTTTTCGGTTGGAGATTACGGTGCTTACGTTGCAATTCTCAGTTACATAACCCTTTTTTATGTTTTTACCGATTTTGGCTTAAACGCCATTTTTGTTCGTGAGGTTGGCAACGACGAAGAAAAGCAAAAAGAATTTTTCAAAAATCTGCTTGGTTTCCGGTTAGTAATTTCGATTTTTGTCGCTTTTTGCGCTGTTGGAGTTTTGGCTTTTACCGCGCACCCAACCCTCATAAAACTAGGTATCATCGTTGCTTTGGGACTTATCATTGCCCAGTCCTTTACCGCGACTGCATTGGCCCTGTTTCAAGCAAAAATACGCTACGATTTAGCCTTGATTGCCGATATTTTTTGGGCAGTAGCGAACCTGGTTTTTGTTTACATCGCCGCAACCGGCTTTGGAAGTATTTTATTCGTGATAATTGCTTTGGTAGCAGGAGGTAGTGTCCGTGTCTTAGTCGCCCTGTATCTAGCTAGGTTTCAACTCGCGGCTTTATCAGTTTCGTTTGATACTAAAGTTTGGCGAGAAATGTTTTTTGCAGCTTTACCGATCGGCTTAATAATTGTATTTAGCCAGTTTAACGCTCAAATTGATAAACAGATAGTGCTCTTGGCAAATTATAAACCTGGACTTGGCTTAAGCGGGGAAACCGCGATCGGGTTCTATGGTCTAGCTTATAAGATATTTGAACTAGCAATTGTTCTTCCGGCTTTTGTAATGAACGTAGGCTATCCGATTATGGTCCAAAAAAGCAGTTTAGGAGTTAGGTATCTTATTGATTTTTCGAAGAGGCTGGGTTTCTCTTTGCTTGGGTTAGGAATACTAGGAGTCATAATTGGGTGGTCCCTAACGCCTTTTATGATTGACGTACTAGGTCAAGGAAAATTCCCTGAAGGGGTACTAACAACTAGAATTTTACTTCTGGGATTTCCTGTGTTTTTTGTTACGCCACTTACTTTGTGGTTGGCCATAATATTGAAAAAAACTCGCGAAATGCTGTTTATCTATGGTTTTGCCGCTGCTTTTAATCTGGTCGCGAATTTGGTTGCTGTACCTCAGTTTGGTTATAATGCCGCTGCCATCGTAACAATAATTAGCGAAATACTAATATTTACACTAAGCGGCGCCGTTCTATATATCCACCTACGGTTTGGGAAAGAATGAGATTTGTTCAAGTTTTAGTTTCAATAACAGTGATAGCCTTACCAGCCTATGTGGTAAGGTGCAAGGACCTTACTTGGTGCTCCTCTTCCGTTCCCATCACTTTACTTGAAGCTTTAATTTTAATAAGCTTCTTGGCTTGGATCCTATGGAAATATACAGAGCTCAAAAAAGGTAAGATCAGCTTCCAGACGCTGTTTGAGAGGCTTAAGAGCCCATTTTTTTGGCCTCTGGTAACTTTTCTTGGGATTAGTACGGTTAGTGTACTTATCTCGCCAGATCTGCGAGCTGCAGCCGGTGTTTGGAAGGCTTATTTTCTCGAGCCGGCTCTGCTTTATATAGTTGTGATTGATCTGTCCTTGCAAAGGCGAGAAATCAAATGGCTCATTTACCCTCTTCTTTTTTCTGGTCTGTGGGTTTCAGGGCTGGCAATCTCCCAATCTATAACTGGCGTAGATCCTTTTGCTCCCGATTCGATCGAAATTGGAAGGGTAACCGGGGTCTATGACAACCCCAACGCCCTTGGTCTTTTCTTAGGACCTTTGATATTAATTGGATTTGGCCTTTTGTTAGAAAATATCAAGCAAAAACCCTACCTTCCTAGAACTTTCTTGGCTAACATATTTATTGTAATAAGTCTAGTTCTGTTTACTTACTCTATTTTTCTTTCAAGAAGCAGAGGAGCTCTCATTGGCTTGGTTATTTCTCTACTTGTTTCTATAGCGCTAATTTTTTACCAAAAATTCTCCACTGATTTCAAAAGGGTAGCCCGTTGGTTTTTTTACACCTTAATCGGGGTTTTTCTAGCGACGTCGGTCGTCGGGTTTATTTACGTAGATAGGTTTGTATCGGAAAAACCACCAAGCCCAAGAAATAGCCTTTACGTCCGACTCTGTATTTGGGAAGCCACTCGTGATTTAGTAAGGGATAAAGTTGTCACAGGAGTTGGTCTATCTGGCTTCCCAACTGTCTACCCAGAAGCGGCGACTTGTGAACGTCAAACCTTCCAATACCCCCATAATATATTTCTAAATTTTTGGACCGAGCTTGGGATATTAGGACTGCTAGTGTTTCTTTGGATCTCCTTTAATTATCTGAAAATTTTAGTACCTCATTTTAACAATTTCTTAGCAGTAGGGTTGTTTTCGGTTCTGATTTATACATATATACATGGATTAGTTGACGTGCCGTACTTTAAAAATGATTTAAGCAGCGGGTTTTGGGTATTTCTAGCGCTAGCTACTTGGTTTTACAAAACTAGAAGTAGTAAAACTTAAAATTGCTATTCTACAAGAACAGTGAGCTTGATGTTTGCTATATTACCAGCCTCATCGGTTGATTGGATATTTATTTTATTTTGACCGGACTTCACCTGTAATACGTAGGAAAAACCACCTTCAGGGTCAGTTATGGCTTGAACAGAGTTGACCAATACGATTGCATCTGGCTCCGTCTTACCCTTCACACTGATTGATTTTGTACCAGCTGGAAAACTTTGGTTACTTTTGGGAGTTGTAACTTCTAATTGCGGTTTGGTGTTGTCAAACGTAATTAGTACTTTTTCATCCTTACTTTCTCCAAAAGCGTCCGTGGCAATAATCTTGATTAAGTTCAGACCATCTTTCAAGGAAACATCCACAAAAGTGAAGTTGCCACCAGCGTCGGAAGTAGTCTCACCGCTGCTTGCGCCGTTTACAAGTAACTTCACTTTAATTCCAGCGTTTACTGATCCAGAAATACTTATGGTTTCTTTATTAGTAAATCCCGGTAAATCTTCGATTGTAGGTTTTCTTAAAGGAAGTTCGAATGCAATATTAGAGCTGTTATCATTTTTATCCGTTCCCAGAAATCCGAGGATATTTATAAACGTGGTGCCCCAATACCAAAGGGCAAGTAGAAGCACAATCGTCAAACCGCCGATAAACAAGAGACGTCGGTACAGTGTTTTCTCTTCGACATTTTTTTGTTTGTACGTGTAATGCGGTATTAGGCCGCGGATATTCCTTTTCATATGGAGCCGATGAGAGGAATTGAACCTCCAACCTCTCCCTTACGAAGGGATTGCTCTGCCAGTTGAGCTACATCGGCACAGAAAATTAATTATACAATATTTAAGTATAAAATCTAACTATAGAGGTAATTACTGGAGCGCGAGACGGGGCTCGAACCCGCGACCTTCTCCTTGGGAAGGAGACACTCTACCATCTGAGCTACTCGCGCATTTTTCACAACGCACGAGAGATTATAGCCTATTAGCAAAGGGATTTCACCGTGGTATTACCAAGTTCTGACCAACAGCAATGAGCCCTTGGTTTCCATCTGGGAGTGTCCCAATTTTTCCAGGGTTAGCGTCCAATATTTTTGTCCACTGGTGACCGTCCTTGTAAAAGGTTTCAGCTATATCCCAAAGGGTATCGCCAGATTTTACCTTGTAATCTGTTGTCATTGGGATACGTAGTTTAGCACCAACAAATACAACATCAGGATTATCAATTTTGTTCACGCTAGCAATAGCCGCCCATTTGTAACCGGTTCCGTAGTGAGCCTCGGAAATTTTCCAGAGGTTATCACCTTTTTTGACGGTGTACTGCGCTGGTAAATCAACCTTTTCCTCATCACCCTTACCCTTCTTTTCCTCGTCTCTTTGTTCATCTTTGTCTTGTTCTTGTTGCTGCTCTTCCTCATTTTGCTCGCCTGTTTGGGTTGTAGGTAGGGCGTTGAAAAGGACAAATAGGCCAGCGATCACTACGATAGCTATTACGGCTGAGATTATTGTCGATCTTTGGTTTTGCCAAAATTCTCTAAAATCCATAAAGTTTACACCTCCTTACATATATCGTTTCGAAGCAGTTGTTGTGTGAATTTCGTCTCTAGCGGCTTTAAGCAGGACTTCAGTGAAAATATCGTCTCTCTTCTTTCGAAGTACAGGCATACTTAGCCTTCAGGCGCAGTATCCGAGAGTACTGAGAAACCTTGTGTTCGAAGTACGGAGGATACTATAGCAATAGGCTAGGGGTCAGTCAACGGCCTCAAAACATGATAAAAGTGGGTCAAAATGTAACAAGGACTGGCGGGGCGGACGGGATTCGAACCCGCGACCTGCTGTTCGACAGACAGCCACTCTAACCGCTGAGCTACCGCCCCAAGTAATCGAAGTGTAAGTTTAACAAATTAGATTTGTATCGTCAATCATACTAAACTTGACGTCTCATAGTCTCCCTACTATACTTTCACCAGCACATTTTGGTTAACATATACTAGTTTGGAGGAGATCGATGGTGTCATTCATGGAAAAGATAAGTGCCAGGATACTGCAGGGGGCACACCTGTGCTTGGGTGTTGATCCTGATCTTGGTAAGATTCCTGCTGAGGTATCTGTGACTGAGTTCTGTCAGAGGTCTTTGGAGAGATCACTGCTTTACGCCGCAGCAATCAAACCCAACATCGCTTTCTTCGAAGAGCGAGGCTCCGAGGGGTTGAAGGAGCTGGAGTTGGTGATCAGACATGTGCGATCATTGGATCCTGGTGTACCAATTATCCTTGACATGAAGCGAGGAGACATTGGGAAAACAAACTCAAGGTACATCAAGGAAGCCTTCGATCTATTCGGGGTTGATGCCGTTACGGTTCACCCCTACCTTGGAAGAGAGTCCCTTAGTGGGTTCTTGGCCGAGGCGGAGAGAGGAATCATTATTCTCTGCCGAACGAGTAATCCAGGTGCCGGCGAGTTCCAAGACCTTACTGTTGATGTGAGTACGGACCCTGTTCTTGGTCAGGACCGTGCGCCATTGTATCAAGTTGTTGCCCGTAACGTTTCGCGTGACTGGGACGAGAGTGGTAACTGTGGGTTGGTAGTAGGTGCAGTCTATCCAAACGAACTCGCGAAAGTAAGGGAGATTGCGCCAAGTATCTTCCTTTTGATCCCTGGCGTAGGGACTCAGAGCGGTGATTTGAGAGCATCGGTTGGGAAAGCGTACAACCCCAATGCACTCGCCGATTTCGTCATCAACGTTTCTAGTAGATGGTCATCCGCCTATCTAACAGAACAATTCAAGGCTGATCCGAAGCATTTTGATAAGGCAGCGGCCAAAGCGGCTGATTTCTACGATCAGCAGATCCGATCAGTTCTGGAGTCATTCCGAACGATGGAGGGATAAATGCTGACCGAGGATAATGCTCTCGAATTGATTAAGTCAACAGGCGCTGTTGAAGAAGGCCACTTCGTTTTCACCAACGGTTCTCACGCAAGGGTCAAGATAACTAAGAAGTTCAACACTAAGCCCCACAAACTCGATCTACTTGCGGAAGCAATTTCAGATCATTTCGAGTCTTACAGAGTTGAAGTCGTGATCTCTCCTGCTGCGGGCGCCATTGCTCTAGGTTCAAGAGTTGCTTATTACTTGGGTGAGGAAACGAACTTCATCTACGCTGAGGTTATCAATGGGCAGCTCTTGCTCCCCAGCGGGTTTGCCGATCTGATCCGAGAAGGGACCCGTGTCTTGGTGGTGGATGATACGTCAACAACCGGTGGGACTGAGAAGGAACTAATGAGAGCTGTGCGCAAGCTTGGCGCAGAGGTTGTGGGGGTAGGTCAATTGTGGAACAGAACCGACGTTAGGCTTGATGTGCCAATCTTTAGCTGTGTCAATCGTTATTTGCCCGACTACCCAGAGGATGAGTGTCCGCTTTGCCAAGAGGGGGTACAAATAAACACCGATGATAAGCACGGGCTTGCGTTTGTTGATCGGTACGGAAACAATCCTTCTGGTTGGCCGGCGAATCGTAAGTGACCTGGAGAAGAGATCGAACGCACCGTTTGGGCTTGTCCCGGGCGGTGTTTTCGTTTCTATCAGAACATAATATAATAAAACTGCTTATGGTAAAGAAATTTACTAACAAAGAAGTGGCAACTTTGCTGCGCAATGTTTCAGCGGCCCATCAGGTAAAGGGAGAAAATTATTTTCAAATTCGGGCTTATGATCTGGCCGCAGACGCTGTTGAACACGCCAGCAGCGATATCCGCGCCATTTGGGAAACCGGGCAACTAGACCAAATCCCTGGGATAGGTAGCAATATTGCTAATTACATAGACGAACTCTTCACTACCGGTAAGGTAAGACACTTCGAAGGTTTCTTTAAAAATGTACCTACTTCCATGTTTGACCTTCTTAAAATTTCTGGGGTGGGGCCAAAGACCGCTTATAAATTAGCTAAAGCAGGGGTAAAAAATGTCCCAGATTTAGAAGAAAAAATTAAAGAAAAACTACTTGAAGAAGAATTTAGCGAAAAATCTCTCAGGAATATCCTGCAGGGTATCGGAGAACTAAAACGAAAATCGGATCGTATCTTACTTCCTGTGGCGGGAGAGGTGGCAAAAAAAGTACTAGAATATTTGAAAAGACATAAAGATGTGGTGGCGGCAGATTCTCTCGGTAGTTTGCGAAGAAAAGTAGCTACGGTTGGAGATGTTGATCTTTCAGTAGCCTCGGATAACCCTAAAGCGGTTATTGAGCACTTTACGAAATTTCCAAGCAAAGAAAGAGTTGTCGAAGCCGGAGGCAGAACAGCTACCATCGCTGTTCGTGACGGGATTCACGTTGATCTTATGGTTCAACCGCCCCAGCATTACGGTTCGCTACTACACCATTTTACAGGTTCGAAAGCTCACAACATCCACATGCGATCACTAGCCAGAGAAAAAGGGTACTCAATCTCTGAATACGGTATAAAAGAACTTAAAACTGACAAGGTCCGTCCCTGTCAGACGGAGGATGAAGTCTATTCACTATTTGAAATGCAAACCCCTCCCCCTGAACTACGCGAAGATACAGGTGAGATAGAAGCGGCGCTAAAAAACAAACTTCCCGGGCTTGTTGAACTGAGCGACATTAAAGGAGATTTGCACACCCACTCGTTTTGGAGCGATGGTCAAGATTCTATTGAAGATATGGCAAAAGCAGCCGCAAGCCTTGGAAGAGAGTACATTGCGTTAACAGATCACTCATACCCAAGTCTGAAATTTGATCAAAGATTAAAAGAAATAGAACAATTTAATTACTCACAAGATAAAATTAGGGTAATATCTGGACTCGAAGTAAACATAAATGCTAATTCTACCTTGCAGGTTCCCGATGAAATACTAGCTAAACATGACATTATTTTTGTTTCTATCCACACTAGTTTCCGCCAACCTAAAAAGGAGATGACTAATAGGATACTTAAAGCCTTGGAAAATCCGCACGTTGACGTATTCGCTCATCCAACTGGAAGGCTGCTATTGGAAAGGGAAGGAATAAATGCAGACTGGGGAAAAATTTTTAGGAGAGCTGGGGAGCTGGGAAAATTCCTGGAAATTGACGGTTATCCAAACAGACTAGACTTACCTGATAATTTAGTTCGCGAAGCAAAAGAATTTGGAGTCAGGTTTACTGTTGATACGGATTCTCACCAGATAAACCACCTGACCCTTATGGAGTATGGTATCTCGGTCGCTCGTAGGGGTTGGGCAGATAAGGGTGATATTATAAACAGCTTGCCCTATGCAAAGCTAAAGGATATACTAGAAATCTGAGATTGATCCGTCAGGTAGCGGATTGATGAGAGGAGGTGTAAAAAATGATTGTAGTGTGGGTTTTATTAGCCGCAGTTGTGGTAGTAATACTATTTATTCTTGGAGTTTACAACGGGTTAATAACTGCTAGAAACAGAGTAAAAGAATCTTGGAGCGGTATTGATGTTCAACTAAAGAGAAGAACGGACCTAATTCCAAACCTGGTTGAAGCAGTAAAGGGTTACGCCAAGCATGAAAAATCTATATTCGAAAATGTCACAAAGGCCAGAAGCGCGATGCTGGGAGCGCAGTCGGCTAAAGAAGCCGCGGAAGCAGATAACATGTTGACTGGCGCGCTTAAATCGCTGTTTGCAGTGGCAGAAAACTATCCGGATCTTAAAGCGTCTGATAACTTCAAGGAACTCCAGAAAGAGTTGTCTGACACAGAAACAAAGATTGCTGCCAGCCGTCAATTTTACAACTCAAACGTATTGGACTTTAACACCAAAATTCAAGTTTTCCCAAACGTGGTAATTGCTAATATGTTTGGGTTTAAGGCTGAAGAATTCTTTGAAGCGGAAGAAGAGGCAAAAAAACGAGTTGACGTGAAGTTTTAACCTCTTGGGGTGGCGAAGTTAATGGCAGTCCCGACAATCTACAATACCAAGCTTCACTTGTTGTTGTGTCTAGTTGGGTATTAAATAATTATACTATGGTTCCAACTATCCACAATATCGATCTATTGGTCGATGTGCGAATTGTTTAAATTTAAAATAAATAAGAGATGATACCAACAATTCACAACCAAATTGATTCAAATAGGAGAAAAACATTACTCCTGATGCTAAGCTTTTCGGTCTTTATCGTTGCTGTGGCCTATGTGTTAGTATTGGCGTTGGGTTATGAGGGTATTGGTGCTTTTGGCTTTGTTGGTATCATTTTAATGATTTCAGGCTTTGTAAATCTCGGCTCTTACTATTGGTCCGATAAGCTAGTTTTAGGCATGAGTGGTGCTAAATCGATCGAAAAGAAGGACAATCCAGATCTGTACAGAATTGTAGAGAATTTATCTATTGCTTCGGGATCAACTATTCCAAAGATCTATATTATTGACGACCCAGCTCCAAATGCGTTTGCTACTGGTAGGGATCCAGAGCACGCGGCTATCGCCTTTACCACTGGCATTTTAAATAGACTCGAAAGATTGGAACTCGAAGGTGTGGCTGCGCATGAGCTTTCTCATATAAGGAATTACGACACTAGACTAATGAGTATTGTGGTAATTCTGGTTGGGAGTGTGGCCCTACTTGCCGATATTTTCTTCCGCAGTTTGTGGTGGGGAGGAGCTAACCGAGGCCGTCGAGGCGGAAACTCGCTTATTTTGATAGTTGGAATTTTGGCGGCTGTTTTGGCGCCAATAGCTGCGCAACTTATAAAGCTTGCAATTTCCAGAAGAAGGGAATTTTTAGCTGATTCCTCGGGCGCCCTTTTGACAAGGAATCCGCAGGATTTAGCGAGCGCTTTGTTAAAAATAAGTAGCGATGCGACACCAGCTAAAAATGCAAATACGGCTAACGCTCATATGTTTATCATCAACCCCTTCAAAGGAGAACAAGCAAAAAATTGGCTCGCAGGTCTTTTTCGGACTCACCCACCAGTTGAAGAAAGGGTGGAAGCATTGCGAGGTTCAAGTGGAGCGTACGTATGAAAAGGAAGATCTCTACTGATGAGGTAAAACATGTAGCAAAGCTGGCAAATCTACCGTTAACAGCAGCCGAAGTAAAGAAATTTTCAAGCCAGCTATCTGAGGTGATCGATTACAACATATCCTTACTAACCAAAGTAGATACTACCGGTGTGGAGCCAACCGCTCACGTTACAGGAGCGGAAAATATTAAGAGGAAGGATGAGACCGAACCTGGTTTATCCCAAAAAGAAGCTTTGCAAAATACCAAAAGCAGTCATAACGGGTTTTTCAAAGTAAAGGCGGTTTTGGACAGGTAGCAATGGACCTATCAACCCTTACGATCAAACAAGCTCACGAAGGGCTTGAGAAGAAAAATTTCTCTTCCAGAGAATTGACGGGAGCTGTTTTTGCTTCAGTAGAAAAGTCCGACAAAGATCTAAAGGCCTACCTACTACTTACTAAGGAGGAAGCGGTTCATCAAGCTGAAAGAGTTGACAAACTGATTGCCCAAGGACAACAAATCTCTCCAATAGCCGGTATACCAGCTGCAATTAAAGATGTAATTTTAACGGAGGGTATTAGGACAACCGCCGGATCAAAAATATTATCTAATTTTATTCCTCCTTACTCGGCTACAGTTTATAAAAAACTTTTAGAAAGTGGCGTCGTAATAACTGGGAAAACAAATCTGGACGAGTTTGCTATGGGAGCGTCCACGGAAAACTCAGCTTACCAAATCACTAAAAATCCTTGGGACAAACAGAGAGTTCCGGGTGGAAGTAGTGGTGGGTCTGCGGTAGCTGTCGCAGCCAAAATGGCCATTTTCTCTCTTGGGTCAGATACCGGTGGGAGTATAAGACAGCCCGCAAGTTTCTGTGGGGTGACTGGTCTCAAACCAACTTACGGTAGGGTAAGCCGTTATGGTCTCATTGCTCTTGCTTCCTCACTTGACCAGATTGGACCATTTACCAAAACAGTTGAAGATGCAGCTATAGTCCTGAATACAATTGCCGGTTTTGACAAAAATGACGCTACAAGTGTCTCGAAGGAGGTCCCAGATTACACAAAGAGCCTGCGGGAAAATGTAAGGGGAGTTAAAATTGGTGTGCCGAAAGAGTATTTTGGTGCGGGTATAGCAGCTTCGGTCAAGGACAGTGTACTTAAAGCAGTTAGTAGGTTGGAAAAGTTGGGAGCAACCTTGGTCGAGCTCTCTTTACCGAGAAGCAAAGAGGCTATAGCCGTGTACTATTTAATTTTGCCATCAGAGGCGAGTGCAAATCTGGCTAGATTTGACGGTATTCGTTTTGGAAACACCAGAGAACACTTTGGACCTGAAGTAAAAAGAAGAATAATGCTCGGTACCTACGCGCTTTCTTCTGGCTATTTCGATGCTTACTATCTAAAAGCAGCGAAGGTGAGAACTTTGATCTACAAAGAGTTTCAAGAAGCTTTTAAAAAGGTTGACGTTATCGTTGGCCCTACCTCACCAATCCTCCCTTTCAAGATTGGTGAGAGGGCAGATGATCCACTTAGCATGTATTTGGCTGATATTCTTACTGTCCCAGTAAATCTAGCTGGCCTGCCAGGCGTGTCGATTCCCTGTGGTTTAGTTTCTGGGCTGCCGGTGGGGTTGCAGGTCATTGCTGATCATTGGCAAGAGGAAAAAATATTTAATGTCGCTTATGCTTACGAGCAAAACTTTCCGTTTATCGATAAACCCAAGTTATGAGTAGTGAAGTGCGGGTTTCACATAGCGAAATGTTGGCTAAGCGCATCCTTGATCAATACTTTGGTCAGTTTAGAAAGATTGATAATGTCCGGCCCGATTGGCTAGAGAGGTTGGAAATTGATAGATTTTACCCAACACTGGGTTTGGCAATAGAGTTTCAAGGAGATCAGCACTACCGCGTTGTTCCTGGTATGCACGCGGGACCAGAAGACTTTCAAAAACAGGTGACCCTAGATAGTAAAAAGATCGGTTTGGTTGAAAAACAAGGTTACAAACTTTTTTCCATCAATCTTTATGATTTGGATAGGTTTCGAGTGCGAAATTTGTTCAAAACTATGGCAGAGCAGGGGAGAGAATATGCGTCTAATAAAGGTTTAAGGGAGGAAGTTTCCAAAATAGATAGGATTCGCTGGGATGTAGAACCAGACGAGAGGTTAATGAGAAGAACGGACCGGTTGGGTAAGATGAAAAAGAATTATTTCACTCGTGCCAAGAAAAGTTGGTGGAAAAGATTGCTTGGTAAATAACCTACTAGTCTATGGAACAATACGAAGAAACAATTGGTTTGGAGATACATGTCCAACTCAAAACAAAATCTAAGATGTTTTGCTGCAGTAGCGCGCAATATTTTGGCGCACAGCCAAATGTTCACACCTGCCCAGTCTGCTTAGGATTGCCGGGTGCTTTACCAATAATTAATGAGGAGGCAATTAGTTCAGCGGTAAAATTTGCTTTGGGGTTAAATTGTGAGGTTTCTGTCCAGAGTAAGTTTGACAGAAAGAATTATTTCTACCCCGATCTTCCAAAGGGATATCAGATTTCGCAATACGATTTACCTATAGGTATAAATGGATGGGTACCAGTTGGTGGGAAAAAAATAAGGATAAACCGAGCCCATCAGGAAGAGGACACTGGTAAGCTGATTCATGCCCGGGTAAATGGAGAAAGTGTAAGTCTGGTAGATTTTAATAGGTCTGGCGTACCTCTGATGGAAATAGTTTCCGAGCCTGATATAGATAGTCCCCAATTGGCTAAGGAGTACGCTAAAACCATTCATCAAGTTGCTAGGTATCTCGAAGTGGCCGACGTGGATATGGAGAAAGCTGGAATGAGGTTCGACGCAAATGTTTCTATAAAGAAACAAGGGACGAAGACTCTTGGCGTAAAAGTGGAAATCAAGAACATTAATTCGTTTCGGTTTCTGGAAAAAGCTCTAACTTACGAAATCAAACGCCAAATAAAAGTGTTGGAGTCTGGTGGTCAAATTGACCAAGAAACAAGAGGGTGGGTAGAAACAAAGGGGGTAACAGTGTCGCAGCGTTCAAAAGAAACATCGCCAGACTATCGCTACTTTCCGGAGCCAGACCTCCCACCCCTCACTTTTGAAAGTAAAAATGTGAGTAAAGTTAAAAGAAGCCTACCGGAACTCCCTTGGCAAAAGGAGAAAAGATTCGGTCAAGAGTTTAATTTGGACAAAAATAGTGTTCAAATTTTAACAGAGGATAAATATCTTGCTCAATGGTTTGAAAATGCACTGATACTATACGCAAAAGGAAAGAGAGGTATTGAGCCAAAAGCCAAAACCCTGGCAAATTGGGTTGTAGGAGAATTTCTGAGAATAATGAAAGAAAAAAATCTAAGCCCAAAGGAAGTCCCAATAGAACCAGCCGAGTTAGTAGAACTGCTATACTTTATAGATAAGGGTAAGATTAACCAAACCATAGCTAAGAAAGTGTTTGCTCTTATGTTTGAGAGTGGTAAAATGCCCGCTAAAATTATCGAAGAGCAAGGATTTTCACAGGATTTCACCGAAGGTAACTTAAAGAAGGTTGTGGATGAGGCAATCACCGAGAACCCCAAAGCAGCAGCAGATTTTAGAAAAGGCAAGGAAGCTTCCCTAGGCTTCCTGGTTGGGCAAGTGATGAGGAAGACAGGAGGCAAGGGGGATCCAAAAGTTGTTACTGATTTATTGAAGTTGGAGCTTTCAAATGGAGACTGAAACAAAAGTCAAATTTCAGTTTATAAAATCCGACGAGGATTTAAGGAGGATATTACCAAAAATCGAAGCTGAACCGATCATTGGTTTAGATACTGAGGGTAGTAGTTTTGACCCGTTTACTTCTAAGCTGCTGTTGGTTCAACTCGCAACGAGGAATGAGGTTTATGTTGTTGATGCAAGCTCCACGGATTTAAACTCCCTTAAGGTAGTTTTGGAGGCGGAAAGACCATTAAAGATAGTTCAAAACGCTAAATTCGATTACTCACTTTTGAAAGCCCAAACGGGTATTAGTCTTGGTAATGTATTTGACACAATGCTGGCTGAAAGGATCCTTACCTGTGGTCTTTCTAGAGAAATATCGCTTAAAGCTTTAGCAGAAAAATATATCGGTATAAAGATCGATAAAAGTGTTCGTGAGGATTTTTACAACCCAGCTAATGCAGCTTTTCGAGGGAAATTTTCGACTGAACAGCTAGAGTATGCAGCCAGAGACGCTTTGGTTCTAAGGAAAATTTTTGAAAGCCAATACAAGCAATTACAAGAGGAACACTTAATCGAAACCGCAAGGCTGGAATTTGCTATCGTCTCAGTAGTAGCTGAGATGGAGCTGAGAGGATCCCTTATTGACACAGAAAAATGGCGATCACATATAAAGGATCTTGAGAAGAAGAGAGATGAGATAAGTAGGGAGATACAGAAGGATATAAGACATTTGTCGCCCTATTCTCAAGTAGATCTTTTTGGCAATGAAAGTGATACCGTAAATTTGGATAGTCCAATTCAGCTTCTCCAAGTCTTCAAAAAACTAGGTGAGGATCTCACGAATACTTCTGAAGCAACCCTAAAAAAATCAACGCACATACTCGCCAAAAAATTGCTAGAATACCGTGCTTACGAAAAAATGATAACTTCCTTTGGGGAGTCAATTTTAGAAAAAATAAATTCTCATACGGGTAGGCTACATCCTGATTTTCTACAACTTGGCGCAGATACTGGTAGGTTTGCTTGCAACAACCCAAACTTACAACAAATACCGGCTGACTCAGGATTCCGAAGCTGTTTTATAGCTACCCCAGGTTATAAACTTATTACAGCAGATTATTCGCAAATTGAACTAAGAATAATGGCCGAGGTTTCACAAGACCCAGCCTTTCTGCGTGCTTTTAATGAAGACCTCGATTTGCATACCCTTACAGCTAGTCAGATGTTTCGGGTACCACAAGACAAAGTAGATAAAGATAAACGATTTCAAGCCAAATCAATAAATTTTGGTTTGATGTATGGTCGCGGACCGGTTTCGCTGAGCGCTCAAATAGGTTTGTCGGTAGATGAAGCGAGAAAACTATTAGAGGTTTATTTTAATAGCTACAAGAAAGTGAAAAGGTGGTTGGATGATGTTGGCCATTCGGCTATCAGAAATGGAGGAGTAAGAACCTTGGGAGGGCGGAGAAGACTTTTTTCCGTACCCGATCGAGCCCATCCAGAGTACGAAAGGCTTATATCTTCAATAGAAAGACAAGGAAAGAATATGCCCATTCAGGGTACTAGTGCTGATATTACAAAATATGCTCTTGCCTATATCAGCCGGGAAATTCGAGAGAAAAAGCTTGATGCTCATTTAATCCATACTGTTCACGACGAAATTGTAGCTGAAGCTAGGGAGGACATAGTCGAAGACGTGGCAAAAATGATTGAGGAGCAGATGATAAGAGGCGGAGAAAAGTTGTTGAAAAAAGTTCCAGTAAAAGTAGATATTCATATCTCTGATTGTTGGGAAAAAGGTTAGCTGACTATGATTTCGAATGTTGAAAAATATTTTGATGAATTTGGTAGGCTAGTTCTCAAAATTACCTATCCTCACGAGCATAATAATCATCGGCCATGGGCACTACAAAGCTACGGCTTGGTAGCAATGTTAGTTATCTTGATCTTAGCCCAAGCGATAGCCAATATTACAACTAAAAGTGGTTCGGTGTTAGGTTTTGCAACCAACATTACTGTTAGCGACGTTATCCATCTCACCAACTCAGAAAGGAAAGTTAATAATCTCTCTTCTTTGAAAGCAAATTCGGCTTTGAGTCAGGCGGCGGCTCTCAAGGCTAAAGATATGTTCCAAGATGACTATTGGGATCATTTCGCTCCCGACGGCACATCTCCTTGGTATTTTTTTGGGTTGGTTGGATACAAATATACTTGGGCGGGGGAAAATTTAGCTCGAGACTTTGCCACTTCTTCTGGTGTTGTTTCAGCGTGGATGGATAGCTCCGGGCATAGGGCCAACATTTTGAATGGAAATTTTACCGAGATTGGTGTTGCAGTAGCGAATGGAAACCTTCAGGGGGAAGACACTACTTTGGTGGTTCAACTATTCGCTAAACCGGTTGTGGCCGCTGCTGCAGTAGAAGCATCTCCTAATAACCAAACGAGCGGAGCGCAGCCAGCGAAAATCGAAGCAAAAGCCAATGTTCCGGAAAAAATTGCAGAGCCTCCTCAGGAAGGAAGTGAGACCAGTTTAGCTGGCCCGGTGGTAAGTACAAACCTGGGTGCAGATAATATCTCTGTGCTATCTTTATTTAGGGATTCCACTACAAGTCAGAAGGTAACTATTTCCCTTTTAGCAATGATAGCACTACTTTTTATCCTAGATTCGGTGGTTGTATTTCGAAAAAGACACGTGCGAAAAGGGAGTCACTCACTAGCCCACGCGACGATGATAGTTCTGCTTATAATTGTAAGCTTTTTGTATGGAAGAGGAACAACCATTTAGTAAAAACCAGAAAATTGAAAACGCTGGCAAGCACCGTCGGGAGCATTTCCTTCAATACGGGTTCCTAATATTAATATTTGTTTTTTCGGTTACCATATTACTCCAATTGGAGAATTTTACTTTGAGACTTGTTGCCATATTTTTGTTCCCAGTTTTCTATTTTTTCTGGGGTCTCTGGCACCACTTTGAAGAAAAAAATCTTACCCGCTCTCATGTCGTGGAGTATTTAGTGGTGAGTCTGCTAATATTACTTGGCCTTGCGTTCGTTTTTATTTTTAGATGATTTGACAAAGTACGCTGCTCAAGTTAAAATTTTGACTTCTAAATTTATGGAAAAACCGGTTGCAGAAGAAAAGATACAGAAAAACATTGTTTCACCAGGTGACTTAGTCCGAGTTAGTGCTAAGGTTCGCGAAGGTGGCAAAGAAAGAGTTCAAGCCTTTGAAGGCACTGTAATAGCCACAAAAGGTTCTGGAAACTCCCGTACTTTCACGGTAAGGAAAATTGCTGCCGGCGGTATCGGGGTTGAAAGAATCTGGCCACTTAATTCTCCCTCAATTGCCGAAATAAAGATAATTAAAAAAAGGCCGCAAAAAAGAGCCAAACTCTACTACATTCGAAAACTTACTGGTAAAGAAGCCACTGGCGCTGCGCTATAATAACTGTAGTTAGCAGCTTTATGAAAATAGAGGCCACTTTTGATTACGAAAAAGTGCTTTGGCAGGATGGTGCCAGGCAAATCGCTGGTATTGACGAAGTCGGCCGAGGAGCTTGGGCCGGACCAGTGGTAGCAGCAGCGGTGATTTTCCCTTCTATGTTTGAGCCCCACTTTAAGATTTTTGATTCTAAGCTTTTACTCCCACACGCTAGGGAAGAATTAGCTAAAAAAATCCGAGCAGTAGGTAAGATTGGCATTGGAGTAGTCCAGGTGCCAACGATTGATAAAATTGGTATTGGCAATGCTACTCAAAAAGCCTTTAAGTACGCAGTCAAAAATCTTGTCGTGAATTGTGACAGGTATCTGATAGATGCATTTTATATTAAAAATTGGCCAAGGGATATCCAAATCGCATTAAAGAGTGGGGATAAATACTGTGCTTCGATAGCCGCAGCTTCAGTAGTAGGCAAGGTTTACCGAGATAATTTGATGAAGCGTCTCGCTACTAGATTTCCGATGTACGAACTACACAGGCACAAAGGTTATGGTACTAAAGCGCATCAGCAGGCAATTGCTCATTACAAACTTTCTAAAATTCACCGCAAGTCTTTCAACCTGTCGGCGTACTTAAATGGATAAGAAAGATTTGGGTGCTAAAGGCGAGGCCATTGCAGTCTCACTGCTGCGCTGCCAAGGTTATAAAATTTTAGTAAAAAATTTTCGTTGCCGCCTGGGCGAAATAGATATAATCGCTCAAGATAAAGACACCTTGGTATTTGTAGAGGTAAAAACCCGTTGGAGTAAGGAATTTGGGTTGCCAGAAGAGGCTGTTGGCAAACGTAAGCTACACTCTATCCAAAAAGTGGGAGAATATTTTCGGATGTCGCACAAAGGCAGTTTGCCTGAGGCTCACAGAATTGACGTAGTTGCAATAGAGATGGGTATCCAGGGCAAAGTGACACGAAAAGAAATCATCCAAAACGCCGCAGTTGGTTGGTGAAGCATATGGGTGTTGAACCCTTCCGCATCTATAGTCGCAGGAATAGTGTCTCATTGTCAAGGCTAAATGCTTGTACTGAGTGAAGTCGAAGTGTTTACACTGAGGATACCGAAGTGAGACAAATGAGACAGTATAAAAAATGCTACTTCCCAAAATTTGACTTCTATGGTACAATCGTACCAATATGAACCCCGATGAGTTCACGCCGAAACAAATAGAGGCAATAAAACATATTAGAAACCACACAGTTCATAAGGGAAGAAGCCCCTCAATAAGGGAGCTGATGGGGCTTTTGGAGTCGAAATCAATAAAATCTGTTCAGGAGATACTCTTTACCCTGCAACAAAAAGGCATCATCAAAAAATTTGAAGACGGGCATTACAAACTAGTTTTAAACCCGGATCTGGGACAGCACATATATCAAACAATTGATGTACCGATAGTTGGTATGGTTTCATGTGGTAATCCACTATTTGCAGAGGAAAACGTTGAAGGGTATTTACCTGTTTCCACGACCATAGCAGAACCTGGATCTAAGTACTTCTTGCTAAAGGTAAGTGGTGATTCCATGGATGAGGTTGGAATTAAAGATGGCGACCTGGTACTAATCCGACAGCAAGCTGTAGCAAAAGACGGGGATAAAGTTGTAGCCCTTATTGATGATGATGCAACAATCAAGGAATTTCAACGTACTGGAAATGTGGTGGTTTTGAAACCCAGATCGTCAAACAAATCTCACAAGCCAATAATTTTAGAAGGCAACTTTAGAATTCAGGGGGTAGTCGTTACAACTATTCCAAATTTAGATTGATAAGGAAGTGTATCAGATGTCAGTAAGAATATCTTGTATCCACAAAGACAATAGAAACAGCCCATACGAGGCAATTACCCATGTTGGAGGTGTAAATCCAGACGGTAGTCGATGGAAGATTACCCAACAGGAAGCAATAAACTACATAGAAAACGGTAAGTATGATTTTTACGTTGATGTTAACAACGACCCTGTGAAAGTCATCGTTGCTATTAGTGCTAAAGGGAATAAATACATTAAAACAACCGCTGATGGAGATTATCCAAACAATTTACTTGCTTTGGACGAATGTCCCATCTAACGAATTTGGGTTGGGGGTGAATAAGTTATGCCGTGGAAACTGGTAAGGGATAATAAATTCAAAATAAAGACTATAAAGCCGATTAGGCCAATCCAGCCAATCAAACCAATCAAACCGATTAAACCAATTCGGCCTATAAAACCGATTGCGCCAATAGGATACAAATATGTCTGGAAAGACTAGCCCAGACTAATAAATTGGCCCTTTTTCACCATTCATTATTGGCTCGTCATTGAGATAGCGCATTAATGGAAAGTCTAAAAGAGACTGTCAAGATTGTGAAGTGTTACTGTGCTGGCTATTGAACGCCTGGCTTAAGTGTCTTATAATAAACACCTTATGAAATTAAAAGTCGAGAAAAATCAGGTATATATTTCAGATTTGATTATTGAGGATGCTGAAGTAGCCTCAATAGTTGAAGGTTTAGCCGAAAAGGAAAAGGCAGAAACAGTAAGGAAGGCCCTAAAGGTGGGTTTGATTGCTATGAAAAATGTGGGCGTAACTGAAAATGTAGATTATGTAGAAAAAGAATTTAGCAAGGTAAAAAATCACGTTGAAAAACTTTTAGAGGATACCACCACAGAAATAGACAATAGACTAGATAAAATTTTTAGCGAAAACGGTGTTATGCCTCTTGTTTTAAAAGAGTATCTTGGCGAAGGTGGTAAGCTACAGGATCTTTTTGATGAGAACCAAAGGAACAGCGCCCTAGGTAAGCTTTCCGATATTTTCAAAAGGCACTTTGAAGGTGACGGATCTGTAATATATAAACTACTAGATAGTTCAGATCCAGGTAGTCCAATATTTAGATTAAAAAAAGAATTGACGGATAAAATAGACAATATCGAAAAAGCTCTCAAAATTAAAGAGGCTGTGGCAGAGGTTGAAGAAAAAGGAACGGCTAAGGGTGTTGTTTATCAAGACTTAGTGTTACAGATTATCAACAATATAGCAAAAATTTTAGATGATAATGTCATTGATACTAGTAACATAAATGGAAAAATTCTTAATTCTAAGACGGGTGATGTGCTGTCGAAGATAAATCCGCACCATTCAGGTGGAAACAGTTTGAGTATTGTACTGGAAGCGAAGGATCAACAGAAAACCCTTCCTTCAATTTTGAAAGAACTAGATGAAGCTAAACAAAATAGGGATGCTCAAGTCGCGATAGGAGTCTTTAGTAAATTAGAAAACGCTCCTGGAGAGAGTGGAAACTTTAGAGCCTATCCAGGTGGAAGAATATTATGCGTTTTTGATAAAGAAACCAAGGATTCCACCGCCCTAGAGGTTGCCTATAAGTTTGCTAGGTTGGAAGCGCTCAACGAAATAAAAACCGAAGATAAAAAGGTTAATCTAGTTAAATTGGAAGGTTATCTAGGACAAATAAGAAGTAAGATAAACTCGATTTCATCTATAAAAAGTTCTCTATCTAGTATTGGTACTGGGATAGAAAAAACAAAAGGTAATCTTGAAGATTTAAAGCTGGAAGTCTTTTCGATAGTTGATGATATGGCAGATGAAATTTCTAAAGATGAAAAGGCACGGGTAAAAACTAAGATAGTTGAAGAAAGCAAACCTGAAATACCGATAGATAGAGAAACCGCAACCATAAACTAAATTTACTTCGGAACCACTTTTCTTACTGAACTACTTTATCTATCTCCCCCATTATCTTACCTGTTTCCGTTAGTGCAACTATTATCTTCTGATAATGTTCTATATCTTCATTGGTGAGGGTTCTACCTTTGCGATCCTTTAGCCATTTTTGGGCTGGCTGATAACCACCGATCCAAAAGTTCCAAGCTACCTCCGGTACCTTCCCAAAATACTGTTTTGCATTGATAAATACATTACCATCCTTGTACTCAACTTTTTCTACGACATCATCGCCACTTTCAGGGTAAGTGGTGATAAATTTATTCAACTTTGGTGATTCAAGTAAATGCAACGCTCTTAATTCTCTTCCAAGTTTAATTAGCGATTGAAATTGTTTTTTATCTTTTGGATACGGAACTCTCGGAAAATCAATTTTCAGAAATTCTTGGTACTTCTCACGATAATTAGGTAAGTAAAGAACAGCATAAACATAGTCAAAAATATCCTCCGGGGAAGATTTTCCAACAATCTTTTCAATCTCCAAAACAACTTCCTTTTTTAGATTAGTTGTTCGTAAACCATCCTCAGAATAGATATAGAGAGGGGCATTAAAAGCATTGGTTCCAGTTAGTGGGGATAGAAAAATCACCTCTGAGATATGACTAGTGATAAATGCGTGAGCAAAAGGTTTTCCTTTTGTCATTCTACTGAACAAGAGGCCGTAGTTTTCGCCTAGTAAATAATGTCGCATTACCGTTCTTTGTGGGCTTGCATATACCCCTCGCGAATTTCCAGAATAAAAGGTGTATCTGTCATCGAAAGGTCTGTATGAACACTTAACTACTTTATTCTCCGAAAAATTATTCTCTGCATCTCTTTTTGCAGTAGATACTGTCCAATCCCGAGCGTCCTTGCTCGACAAGTGAAATCTATCCCTTATTGATTGTTCGCCGTTTTCTGAAATGAACCTAAAGCGTTCAATAATTTCATTCTTGCTAAAGCCGATGTTTATCTTGTCCTTACCTGTGACTATCCCGACACTATTAACAGAAAACAATTCTTCAAGTCTAATGCCTTTTTCGTATTCACCTTGTCCCTTGGTATTCTTTGGTACGAAATAGGCCATTTTGGAATCGAGGGTAATTTTTTCCCAATTCGGCGATTTTGACAGCTCCTTAAATTTATGTTGTCGTGTTCCATAGAGTTCAGCATGATAGATTTCTCCTAATTTATCAGGACTTTTTCTACTCATCTTGACCGCTAGCATAATACCAACCCCCTGCATAATATCGAAAACATTTTCGTCCTTAGTACCATCAGGAGCAGTTTCCTTTTTCTTTGAATTACCATGTAAATCCAGTAAAAAAACCTTGTCAAATGTTTTTGCAATATGCCAACGCATTCCTCTAAAAGTTGGGTTATCTAAATAACCGTTGTTGGTAATCATTGCAACGATACCAATACCAGTCTTTTCGATCATGCTCTCGGCCATACCAATAAATTTCACATAATCATCATTAAGCCAGTGCTTACGCTCTTGCAACTTCTGCTGACCACCGGGTTCAACCTTGTAACGCTCAACCAAACTATTAGCGTATGGGGTTTCGTTGCTACTTATACCAGCATATGGAGGATTGCCGATAACTACCATAATTGGAGTTTCGTTCTTTATGATTGAAGCTTCTCTCGACTCCTCAGCAATACTTTCAGCAAAACCAAAGGCCGTAAATAAATCTTCTTGGATTGGAGTTTCTTCAAGGGAATTTGTAAGATAAATCCCAAGACGCCGGTGGAAGTCCCAGAACTTTGTTTGTCTGAAAGCTATTCCAAGCTTTAGATGGGCTATCGTATAGGGAGCCATCATTAGCTCAAACCCGTATATACGAGGTAATAAATCATGATGGACATAAGCCGGCCAACGACCTTTTTGCCCATTCTTTATTAGCTCCGCGTAAATTGTGCCGATGACTGCGCTGATAAAGGTGCCGGTGCCACATGCTGGATCAAGTATCTGAACTTTATGGAGACCATCGGTTGTCTTTGAGGTGTCAGCAAGACCACCAGGCAAATCAAACTCTTTTTTAAGTAAATAATCAACAGAGCGTACTATAAACTGTACCACCGGAAGCGGTGTATAGTAGGCTCCCATTCTTTTCCGTAGTGCAGGATTATATTCTTTTAGGAAATCTTCGTAAAAGTGAATAACAGGGTCTACGCCTTTTTGGGTTTTTTCTTTAGACCCATTTTTAAAGTATTCCTGCATTAGCTGGTTTACATCAGCGTGGGAAAAGACTTCGCAAAGTTCGTTAACGATGTGTTCGAGTCGTTTATCAAAGTTGGGACCTACTATGTGATCAAAGAAATGTCTAAGAAGTGGGTTAGAATTTGGAATGAGATCTCGCGCTTCCTGGCGAGAAAAAGTCTCCGGCTCTTTATCGTGATAGCGGGCGGCAAAAAGTCCATAAACGAGGGTTTGAGCGTACATATCGGCAAACGATTCTTTGGTTAGATCATGCACAAGAAGCTTTTTGATAGTTTCGTAAACTCGAGTAAGTTCCGCGTTTTTATCCGATTCTGTCGCTAAGAACTGGCGGACATTATCGCGGATTCTTTGCGCTTTACCACCCATTATTTTGGAAAGATGTTCACCGGATTTTATAGGCTCCTTATGTGTTTGAGTAAAATCTAGTAGTGTCCTAGCAAGATATTCGTAATTTTTTGGTAAAGGGATAATTGTTCTGCCTTTTACATCGTAATTAGCAATTTTTACCGGTTCGCCATAGCGGATACCGTTTCTATAAAAGCGAAACTCCACATAATCCGTAAGCACCAGATTGGCATAACCAAAGTATCGGGCCATCTGCTCTGATTTTTCCACTTGGTCTAGAGAAGTACCGATATTTTTTGCTTCAATATATAAGATAGGCACCTCTCCCTTGATAACAATAAAATCAGGTTTATTGCCTTCCCTGGCCCGTGCGTCGTGATCTATCCGCTTAACATTAATAGATTCAAATATCTTTTTGAGTAGGGTCTCAAAGTCTGAACGGTAACCCATTTCACTGGTTTCCTCGTGGGAAAATTTAGTTGAAATTGATTTTATATAGTTCTCTAAGAACTCTTTCATATTAACTAGTAAGAAATTTTATGTCGTTCAGGCAAGATAAAGCCTGTCCATTTTAGCAGATTTGAAGCTGGAAAGGAAGCAAAGTGGCCGATTTTGGTTCGAACATTGGGATTAGAAAAGTGAGATACTGCAAGACCGTTGAGGCTAATTTAAGCACCCCGAACACCTCAAGGTGTTCGTATTGGTGACCCCGGCGGGATTCGAACCCGCGATCTCCTGGATGAAAACCAGGTATCCTAGGCCACTAGACGACGGGGCCGAGTTTAAGTTCAAAATTCAAAGTTCTAAAGATACGAAGATTCAAATTGCAAAGCAACCTTAGGTTTGTTTCTTAACGCAGGTTGCAAAGCAACCTATTTTAGCATACAATACCGCAAATCTCAACGGAAAGGGGAGTGGTTCGAGTGGGTCGAATTATGCTTCTGGCCAGTGCATATCTTCTTGGTTCCATCCCCTTTGGGTGGATCATAACCAAGATCCTAACTAGCACTGATCTTCGAGAGAATGGAAGTGGCGCAACCGGTGGTACAAACGTATTCCGGGTGCTACGGTACAAGTTAGGTACTCGTCGGGCCCTTTTCTGGGCTATCGTTGCGGCCGGTTGCGACGTTGCCAAAGCATACATACCGGTCCGAGTAGCCATAAAGCTTCGTCCTAATGATCACCGGTTGCATCTTCTTGTTGGAGGCGCCGCAACCCTTGGACATACAAAACCGATTTTCCTGAAGTTCCAAGGTGGGAAAGCAGTCTCGACCACGGCGGGGACGTTCTTCGCAGCCGCCCACCGGGAAAGAAGACTCTGGGATATCATCCAGCTGGCAGTCGGAGTGTTTACCGGTGTAATCGCCTCGAGCCGGATTGTGTCCCTGGGTTCTATCACTGGATCCATTGTCGGCGGCTACTACGCGGTACGCTTGGCTGCCCGCCGGAAAATTTCTTGGTGGTATGGTCTGGCTGCACTCTTGGCAAGCGCTTACATAGTGATCATGCACAAAGACAACGTCAAACGTATGGCCAGGAGAGAAGAGGAGAGGACTGACCTTTGGTAGTTGGCTCTTTCTGCCGTGGGCCAACTACTATCTCCATCATGTTAATTCCATGAGGTATAATTTTTATATGGACCTGGGAAGACTTTCTCTTACAGCAGTTATAATGTTCAGCCTTCTGGGTACCGCTATAGCTTTGGGTTTGAAGTGGCCAAAGCTACCTGGTGATATAATAATTCATAAACCCGGCTTTATTTTTGCCTTTCCGTTTACTAGCTCAATTATAATCTCGATCATCCTGACATTTTTACTGGATTTTATTTTCAAAAGATGAGCACCGGAGAATTCAAAAATATAGTGGTTTGTGGTGACGTAGGAACCGGTACCACCACCCTTTCAGAAGGGTTGGCAAAAAAGCTTGGTTGGGGACATGTTAGCGCTGGCCAAATATTCAGAGAGTACCACCGAAAACACAATATCCCGCTTTGGAATAAGTCAGGGATACCTGATGACTTGGATAAAAAAGTAGATCAAGAATCCTACGAAAAAATGAGAGTAGAAAAAAATATCGTATTTGACAGCCACTATGGTGGTTGGTTTGGGAGAGATCTACCGGGTGTATTTCGAATTCTTCTGGTTTGCGATAAGGACACCGCTACTAAACGTATTTTAGAAAGGCAACACACTCACAAAGAAACTCCAGAAGAAATTGAGGAGAGGAGAAAGCAACTTAGGGACAAATTTAAAAAACTTTACAGCAGCGACAATTACGAAAATCCCAAATACTTTCACTTGGTAATGGACACGAGAAATACTAGTGAGCAAGAGGCTTTGGAGAAAGCTTACAGGAAATTTCTGTCAAGTGGTTAAAGGAAAGGTACTAGTAAAAGAGCAACAATATTTATTACCTTAATCATAGGATTAATTGCGGGTCCTGCTGTATCCTTATAGGGATCTCCAACCGTGTCGCCAGTTACAGCCGCTTTGTGGGCGGGGCTTCCTTTCCCTCCCAGATTTCCTTCCTCGATATACTTTTTAGCGTTATCCCAGGCGGCACCTCCGGTGGTCATGGAAATAGCCACAAAAAGGCCAGTGACGATGCTTCCCACCAGTAAACCACCTAGCGCCTCTGGACCGAGCCATAGGCCAACTACGATCGGGGAAATTACTGGGATAAGAGCTGGTAGTATCATCTCCCTTTGAGCCGCAGCAGTAACGATAGCAACCGCCTTCGCATAATCAGGTTTTGACTCGCCGCTCATTATCCCTTTTATTTGTCTAAATTGCCTTCTCACCTCTTCTACTACGGCAGCAGCTGCTTTACCAACTGCTTCCATAGCCAAGGCTCCAAAAATGTAAGGTAGGGCCGCACCGATGAATAAACCCACAATTACTCTTGGATCGTCAAGTTTGAAAGCTAAGTTCTTTCCAGCGGCAGCCAACTCCTCTGAGTAGGAAGCAAATAAAACCAAGGCTGCCAACCCAGCCGATGCAATCGCGTAAGACTTGGTAACTGCTTTTGTCGTGTTACCTACCGAATCCAAGGCGTCGGTGACTTTCCTGGTATTTGCATCTAAACCACTCATTTCTGCAATTCCACCAGCGTTATCAGTTATAGGGCCAAAAGCGTCAATCGCCACAATTATTCCAGTCATCGACAACATGCTCATTGCAGCTACGGCAATTCCGTAGAGTCCAGCCAAATTGAAGGAGATTAAAATAGCAGTACAGATAAGGAGAATAGGTAGAAGAGTAGATTTCATTGAAATTGCCAATCCAGAGATAATGTTAGTGGCGTGCCCCGTTTCAGAAGCCTTAGCGATATTTTTTACAGATCCAAAGCCCTTTGAGGTGTAAATTTCAGTAATGACTACCATTCCAAGTGTTACAAATAATCCAATTAAAGAGGCAAAGAAAAATCTTAGATCTGGTCCGTCAGAGTGTACGATTTGGAGTCCTGAACTGATGTCAGTGCTTGTAAATAGAATGGGTAGTTGTACACTTACAAAGAAAAAGCCAACAGCTGCCAAAATACCCGAAACAATGAGTCCTAGGTATAATGCTCCCATAATGCTGTTCCCGACCATTCGAACAAAGAGGGTTCCAATTATTGAAGCAACAACTGAGACCGCGCCAAGAGCAAGCGGATAGATAAGTACGTTTTCACTTCCCGGGTAAACTAGAGACCCCAAAAGCATAGCGGCTATCGCGGTCACGGCGTAAGTTTCGAAAAGATCGGCGGCCATACCAGCGTCATCGCCCACGTTGTCACCAACATTATCGGCAATGACAGCCGGATTTCTTGGATCATCCTCTGGAATTTCAGCCTCTAACTTCCCAACTAAATCAGCTCCTACGTCAGCTCCCTTGGTATATATTCCCCCACCCAGACGGGCAAAGACTGAAATCAAACTACCACCAAAGCCTAAACCGACTAGAGCCTGAAGATCTTTAGTGAGGAAATAAAAAATTGAAACTGAAAGTAGAGCTAGGCCCACCACTGCTAAACCGGTAACAGCACCTCCTCGAAAAGCCACTGAAAGTGCCTTTGCGACGCCGCGTTTTGCAGCCTGGGCAGTTCGGACGTTAGCGCGAACAGCTACATTCATACCAATGTAGCCAGCAAGAGCACTAGATATTGCTCCGGTAGCAAACCCGGCCGCTGTGAGTGGTTTTCCCAACACGAACCAAAGAAGTAGGAAAATTACAATTCCGACCAAGGAGATAATTGTGTATTGCTTGTTCAAATAAGCAGCGGCCCCCTGCTGGATGGCAAGGGCAATTTCCTGCATTATTTTGTCTCCAGAGGGTTCTCTTAGCACCAAAATTGTAAGGATAACTGCGTAAATCAAAGCAGCAAAACCAGCGGCTATAACGAGATTTTGAACCGGAGCGATTTCCATGTCTGGATAAACTTACAATATATTTCTCACCTTGACAAGGGTGCTCCCGCTTGTCAAAATACTTCCCAAGTATCAGGAGAGTCCGATTTGGTATCGGACCGGCAACCCTTTTGGAGTAGGGTGCCATCCCACCATGTGTGGGGGATACGTCCTTTGAGACGAAAAGGAAATCCAATGAATTATAAACTTTTTACCTCAGAATCAGTCGCTGCCGGCCACCCCGATAAAATTTGTGATCAGGTTTCCGACGCCATCCTAGATGCTGCCTTAAGAGAGGATACAAACTCACGTGTGGCAGTAGAAACAATGGTGACCAAAAATCGGGTGTTTATCGCTGGAGAAGTCACGTGTAAATCAAAGCTAAATTACACAAATATTGCCAAGGCGACGATATCGAAACTTGGCTACACTAAGGGAGAGTTTAACTTTGGTAGCAATTCCCCTATAGATATATATGTTCATGAGCAGTCACCACAGATAAGTCATGGAGTCGAAGCAGGTGGAGCTGGTGATCAAGGTATGGTGTTTGGCTATGCGACAAACGAAACAAAGCAGTTGATGCCTGCCCCAATTGCTATCGCCCACCTTTTGGTAGAAAAATTGGATAGCTTAAGAGAAACCAGAAAATTAAATTACCTTTATCCAGATGGTAAAAGTCAGGTAACAGTTTCTTATGAGGAAGGCAGTCCCATCAGAGTAGAAAACGTAGTGATGGCAGTGGCTGCCTCATCAAAATTGGGACGTGGGCAATTAAAAAATGATCTACTTAGGCTTTTGATTAGGCCTGTGTTGGATGAGTTTGGTTATAAGATATCCGAGAGTAGGGTAATTATTAACGGAGCTGGTGAAAACTGGACAACACCAGGTCCCCAGTCAGATACCGGTGTAACTGGACGAAAAATTGTAGTTGACACTTACGGTGGTCAAGCGCGTGTAGGCGGAGGTTGTTTTTCCGGAAAAGACCCAACCAAAGTTGATAGATCCGGTGCGTATGCAACTAGATATATTGCGAAAAACATTGTCGCTCAAGGATTGGCCGATAAAGCAGAGGTTCAGATAGCTTATGCGATTGGGCAGAGGCGGCCGGTGGCGTTTTCAATTGAGACATTTGGGACCGAGAAAACCAAATTGACTTCTATCGAAAAATTCGCCAAAGATTTAATAGACCTATCTGTTCCAGGAATACTAGATAGCTTAAAACTAAGAAGTCCCATTTACCAAAGAACGGCCGCCTATGGACACTTTGGCAGGGATATATTCCCCTGGGAAAATGTTGAACAGATGTAGTGACTGATTTTTCTTGTGAAATTTGACAATATTAGATTTTGTTTGTAGACTAAAAGTGAAATTTATCTGCCCCCGGGTGCGCAGACAGATACAAAGTCCGAGATTGCATGAAAGGGGGTGAAAAAATTGACCATTCAAGAATATATTGAACTATCCCAGTCTTCCGTTTCTAACTTCTTCGATAATTTCGTACCCACACTCACCAACATAATTGCTGCAATTATCGCCGTTGCTGTCGGTGTTATCGTCGGTTGGGTGTTAAAGAGAGTAGTGGAAGAGGTTTCCAAGGCAGTCAGCCTAGAAAGAGCTCTATCAGGGCTACCTTTCTACTCAGCGGTGGTTAAGTCGCATGAAAACACTGACGTAACAACTCTTATTGGGGAGGCAGTGCGCTGGATTGCAATTGTTGTCTTCTTGGTCGCAGCGGTTGGTAGCCTTCAGATCGGAGGGGCCGACGTCGTTTTTTCGCAAGTTTTTGGTTACATAACTAGCGTAATAATCGCAGCACTGTACCTACTTTTCGGGTTCGTCATTGCTTGGTTTATCCATCGTGTAATAGCATCTGTAGGCATGATAGTTGGAACTAATCCGGCCCATATTATTGCTAATGTTGCCTACGTAGCTATCCTAGTGTTCGCTGGTTTGAAGTCACTTAGCGCCTTAGGAGTAACAGTCGAAGTGGTAAGACTACTTATAATTGCTGCTCTTGCCGCTGGTGCTTTAGCTTTTGGTTTGGCTGGCAAAGATGCAGCTGCTGATCTAGTTAAAAGATTCATGGATAGGGCCAAGTAACATAAGAGACTCTCTCAAAAATTTAAACATGGTCCCGCGAAAAGAGCGGGGCTGTGTTTTTATGTTGACATAATAATGGATTTACTAATATACTATATGGTAGATGGGAGGTGAAAATCTTGATAAACGACATTGGAAGTAGTGTGACCTCTGCTCTAAGCGATTCTTTGGTAGCAACAGCCAACTTTTTGCCAAATCTGCTCGCTGCGTTTGTTATCTTTATAGTTGGCGTAATTGTTGCTTCGATACTGCGTAGGATCTTGTTAAGGATTTTGGAGACGGTCAATTTCGAACAAGCTCTGTCAACCACCGGAATTACTCATGCTCTAAAAAAAACGGAAACTTCACTTACAATTTCTAGCTTGCTTGGGGAATTACTGCGTTGGTTTGTGATCCTAATCTTCTTAATACCAGCGGTAGATCAACTGGGGCTAGGCGAGGTAAACGACATACTCAAATCATTGCTCTTGTATATTCCTAACGTGGTAGTTGCCGTTATCATTGTCGCAATTGGAGCGATTTTTGCGAAGATCGCCCGTGATTTTGTTACGGCGACAGCTACAGGTCTTGGAGCTCAACTTTCCCAGATCGTTGGTGAGGTAGCAAGGTGGGCGATAATTATCTTTTCCTTCCTGGCTGCTTTAAACCAACTTGGGGTTGCTACCGACCTTATAAGAATACTCTTTACCGGTCTAGTCGCTATGCTTGCTCTTTCTGGTGGTCTCGCTTTTGGACTTGGCGGTAAGGAGACTGCCGAAAAAGTTCTGAAGAAATTCTTCGATCGAATCTTGGAATAGATAAGGTAGCGTCTCTCTTGTAATAGACATTGATTAGCGCTTAAGGAGCGTGTTAAAATTTGCTTTACATGCCCGAATCTATTCTTTGGTTTTCTCAAACCGATAAAGAGGACGTTCCTTTGGTTGGTGGTAAAGCCGCCAATCTTGGTGAACTTGCAAAAATAAACGTTCCTGTTCCTGATGGCTTTACTATTACCGCCGGTGCCTATTTTGATTTTTTAGAAAAGGCTGACCTAAAAAGTAAGTTCAAAAAGTTACTGGATAAAGTAGATCCAAACGAGTCCGAACTTCTCAACGAAGCCTCCTCACTAATAAAAGATTTAATAAGAAAATCGCCAGTTCCAAAAGAATTAACCACCAAAATAGTTACCAATTATCGAAAATTATCTAAACAAGGGCCAGCTCTAGTAGCGGTTCGTTCTTCTGCTACCGCTGAGGATCTACCCGATGCTTCTTTCGCTGGTCAACAAGAGACTTTTCTTAATGTACAGGGAGAGAGGGAATTGCTTGACGCTGTAAGTAGATGCTGGGCTTCATTATACGAGCCACGGGCGATTTTTTACCGGGAAGAGAAAAAATTTGATCATTTCAAAGTTGGTATTGCGGTTGTTGTTCAGGAAATGGTTCAGTCTGAGGTATCAGGGGTAATGTTTACTGTTGACCCAGTCCAGAATAATAAAAAGAAAGTAATTATTGAGGCCGTTTGGGGGTTGGGGGAGTTTATGGTTCAGGGTACAGTAAACCCTGATCACTACGAGCTTGATAAAGAGGATTTAAAGCTCACTGAAAAACAAATTGCGGCTCAGGATAAGCAACTGATAAAGATTGGGAAGAGCAATAAAGAAATTTTGGTTGGTAAAAAATACCGCTCTGTCCAAAAACTTCCCGACAGGTTCATAAAGTCACTGGCTAGACTTGGCAAAAAAATTGAAAGTCACTATGGTTTTCCTCAGGATATTGAGTGGGCCTTGGAGGAAGAAAAACTTTATATAGTTCAAGCAAGAGCAGTCACCACAATTGGTAAAACAAAAGAGGGTAGTCGGCAGAGTATAACAATTGATCTACCGATTTTGCTAAAAGGATCACCAGCGTCGCCAGGGATTGGTGTTGGTACGTCAAAAATCCTCAAGAGCGCAAAGGAAATTCATAAAATTAAAAACGGTGATGTACTGGTAGCAACAATGACCGACCCAGACTACGTACCGGCTATGAAAAAAGCAGCGGCGATAATAACGGACAAAGGCGGCCGTACTTCCCACGCTGCTATCGTCTCACGAGAGCTAGGGATACCCTGTGTGGTCGGTACAGATACAGCTACGAAATTATTACACAATAACCGAAGTGTAGTAACGGTTAATGGGGAAGCGGGTTTGGTTTACAAGGGCGCTTTAAGTCAAAATCGGCTTGCCGCGATGGAGTTTGCTGAGAAGAAAGAAGGAGCTCAAACTCGATTTTTGAAAACAGCTACTAAGGTGCTCGTAAATCTTGGCGAAAAACAGCTCGCTCAAGAAGTAGCCACTAGGCATGTGGATGGAGTGGGGCTTTTGAGAGCCGAGTTTATGATTGCCGAAATCGGTACCCACCCAAGAAAAATGATAAGCGATGGAAAACAAAAAGTTTTTATCAATAAACTAGCAGAAGGTTTAGAACTTTTTGCTTCTGCCTTTGAGCCCCGGCCAGTTATCTACCGAGCAACAGATTTTAAGACAAACGAATACAAAAATTTAAAAGGTGGGGAAAAGTATGAAGAGGATGAGGTAAATCCACTTCTGGGATATCGGGGAGCCTATCGGTACGTCTCTGATCCACAGGTTTTCGAAATGGAACTAGAGGCCATCAAAATCGTCCGGAACAAAAAAGGATTCAAAAATATATGGCTCATGATACCCTTTGTGAGAACTGTCGATGAGATGGAAAAGGTAAAAAAACTTGTTTCCGCGTCCGGTCTACACCGCAGCAGTAGCTTTAAACTGCTGATGATGGTCGAAATACCCTCGAACGTAGTTTTGATCGATAAGTTTTTAGATTTGGGGATAGACGGTATTTCCATTGGTAGCAATGATTTGACAATGCTGCTTTTAGGTCTGGATAGAGATAATGCTAAAATTTCCGGAGAGTTCAATGAGCTGGATCCATCTGTTTTAGCTAGCATTGAGCGGGTGATAAAGGAATGCCAGAAAAGAAGGCTCTATTCGTGTATTTGCGGTCAAGCCCCTTCAGTTTATCCAGAGTTGACTAAAAAATTAGTAGGTTGGGGTATATCTTCAGTTTCGGTATCGCCCGATGCAATTGAAAAAACCCGGAAGATAGTTCACGAGGCGGAAAAAGAGCTAGTCGGTAAGCGTTCAGCGTAATTTATCTAGGGCCTTCTACTTCAAACATTTTATCTTTTGACAGTATCGCCGAAATTTTCCAGTTGGTGAGATCAGCCGCCGGCTCATACTTATAGTTCTCACTGGTCTCGGGGTCCGTTGGCAGCTGGGCAAGAATTTCAGGAACAAGTTCATCTAATGTTTCTGGTGCTTTCTTATTATCTAAAAAGAAACTTTTCAACGCGGAATTTATTGTCGCCACGTCATTTTTTCGCTGTTGATCCCGACTAAAAATCTGCTTTATCACTTCTTCTGCTTCTTTATTTGTTGTCTGGACCTGGCTTTGGGGTCTACCAGTTTCCCTATTTACTTGTGCGTTCTGGCTAATTTGAAGGTAAATATAAAATCCGGCAGCGAGTAATATGGATATTCCCAAAAAAATGAGAAGTTGCTTGTAGACAGAAGGATCTATCTGCCTGAAGATATCCTTTGGGCTAGAGAACTCTGGTCCTAGAAATTCTATATCTCTGTCCGGGGCAGGGTCTGCCATTTGAAATTATTATCTTTTAAACTAGGAAAAAAGTCAAAAAGAAGATTTGTGGTTTAATCGTCGTGATTGTTCTTAGTTTCTATCTTTGAACTAAACTCGCTTTTATTTTTTGTTCTTGTCCGGTTGTCTGACCTAAAATCTATTTCTAACGTTCCATCATTATACTCACAATCGACCTTTGTTCTGTCCGCGTTTATTTTCACATCACCATTTTCCATACACTCGTCGAATACGTCACCTAGATTGTTTTCGTTAATTTTTGCAGAGATATCTGTGGACCCTGTAGTTTCACCGTTAGTGGTGAAAGAGCTGGCGTTTATAGAAAGACTAAAACTTGAGTTTGTAGAAGATCGGGAGGATTGTTCATCGACCTCTGAATTGATGTTTTGGCTTTCTGTAGAACTTTTGGTTGATTGCGACGAGGCTTCTTCCGATTGTTCTGCCAAGACTTTTGTATCTTCAGAATTAATCATTTTCCCTGCGTTAGTCGGATTAGTACTGGATGGGTTGACAGCTAAGAGGACGAGTAAAATAGCAGTGGCTATCATCGGTAAAACCAGCTTTGATTGGAATTTTTTGAAATATCTGGTAAACCTCATAGCTTTCTCCACAATACCTTTTTCGATTATTATTTGTCAATAGGTAATCAAGCGATATTTTCCGCAAGGGTATTAGCTGAAAGCTCGGTATCTGTGAAAATGGTTTCCATACAGCAAGATTTATTTGCAGAGACACTGTGGACACGGTATGCTCTGTTGATAGTACAAACTTTTACCGCCTTTAATTCCTTTTTTTCATTACCTTCGGGTAGGTGGTCGGGTATATCCATAGTGTGGACGGCTTCAGTGTGTTGGTTCTGAGGGTAGTGAGTCTCATTGGCTACAAAAAACTCGCCGGCTTCGGCGAGTAACAATAGGGCATATAGGGTGGCAACTACGTATCGTTTCCATCTTCCTTTGTAGTAATCCTGCCTTCTCTTTTCCATAGCTTCTCCTTACCAGCAGGCCCTACTGGAACATTATTATACACCAATACTATAAGATATGTCAACTTGATACATTTATAGTTCGTTGGGGAATAGTTTTGATAACTATAAGGTTGGGGATCCACGAAAGTTTTTGTTCAGGTTTAAGGAGTTTGTAACACAGTTTAAGTTGTTTGGCCAAAAAGTTCTCGTACCTTTAAGGTTTAAAGGAAGGAAAGGGCAGGAATTGAAACCCTCTCCAAAGCTAATGTTGTGCGGGTTGTCGTTACAAGTTAAGGAGCTTTCGTGCTTCCTCCCACTTTTGGGTGAGAGGTCTCTCCTTTAGATTAAAGTAGACCTCCCACGTCATCTCACGGAATTCAAAGAGCTGGGGTGCATGTTCTTGGAACAGCGTGATTTCCTCATCAGTCCCAACTATTTCCATCGGTACATCCATCCCCGCTTCTCGTACCCTCTTCTCCAGCATCTCGTCCATCTTTTGGATTAGGTTGCTTAGAAGTAGTTCATCAAGAAGCTCTTCTATCAGAGCCTCGCACCTTGCGAAAAGAGTTTCTCTACCAAGGATGCCAAGCATAGGTGGCGTTTCCTGATTTTCCGTACTTATGGCTGGGTCCATCATTTCCCAGAGTTTCCTCTCGGACCTCTTAACGAGCTCTTCCTCGTTCTTTAGAACGAAGTCTGGGGCTCCAAGGTTGCGTAGGCGTTCTAGCCTTGCTTGTCTCTGCGCGAGTTTCCGCAACACATCCCTTACCGATTCGGACATGATCTCTTCCTCCAGTTGTTGTGATATGAATTCATCCCAGCCTACCCAGTTTGTTATGGGATTATACCACCTGGAACAAAAAATTTTGTATCTTACACCAAAAATGCTAGGATTACATCAATTTTATTGAAAGTTTAAGGCTAATTTGGTAAGATAGGCTGATCTTGGGCCCGTAGCTCAACGGTAGAGCGACAGCCTTTTAAGCTGTGCGTTGTGGGTTCGAATCCCACCGGGCTCACCATTTGTTTTGGTGAGGTTTTATAGGCGTCATTTAGCCTGAAAAGACAGGCTAATCTAGGTGTTCCATTGATCAGCTCTTGATAGGTCGGTGCCACCTGGAATATAAGCCCAAAAAAAGCAAGGCGAGGCTGCCGTAGAGTGGTTTACAACTCTTCTTAAAGTTCAACTTGGCAAGGAACTTGAAGCAGAGGTTTATAGTTAAATGAACCTATGGGAGGACCATTACGCCGGCACTTCAAAAAAATGTGGTAATGTAAATAGACCGACACATCAAGAAAATATGGCTAAAGTTAAAGCCTAAATTACCTTGGTTTTATCTTTGTTTATACTTAATTCAGATAAAACAGCTACTAGTGAAGCAGATAAGTAATCAAAACCTTTATAACCCATCCCGATCAAAAACATTAATAACAACCCTGGTAAGGGCATTAACAGAAAAGCAAAGACTATAAATACAAAAATGCCTGAGCCTAGTAACAATTCGACCTTCGTAGTTTCTAATGCTCTAAGTAGCCTTGAACTAGCCTTAAACTTGTCGGTTCTATTCCAAGGCATTTTTTCTTTGAAAATTGCCCTAAAGCTAGCCAAAGAAATAGTGTGACTTAAGGCCTTACTTGCTATAAGTGCCCCAATTGTATCTTTCAAGGAAGCACCCAGGACAACTTTGTAGAGAAGCCAATTTAAAAAAACTCCTGATATCAGAAGTACAGTGGCAGCTAGCCACAGTTCAAAAGGTACTTGGACCACCTCGCGGTGGAAAACCATTGAAGCTATAACACCAAACCCTAAAGGAATAAGTAAAAACCCCAAACCAACTGTAACCCTATCTAAACCGTGATTGAGGTGGTGTGTCTGCTGCACTAGAGTCAACAAAGAAGGTTTCTTCCAGGGCCAAAGCATCAAAAGATTAAAATGGTGTTTAAATTCCTGTACAGGGCCAGCCGTCCAGCGGTAACGCTGGTTTTTGTAACCCTCGAAAGTTTCGGGAATAAGCCCCTTACCGTAAGACTCGGTCAGATAAACTGAGGAGTACCCAACGGCATGAATACGAATAGCTAGTTCCGAATCTTCAGTCACACACCACTCAGCCCAACCGCCAGCCTCTTCTAATGCTTGACGCCTAATTAAACACATCGTCCCGACTGTCATGGCAGCATCACGTTCGTTAATAGCTACCATGGTAGTGTGAAAGAAAATTTTGTATTCGTAATAACACATACGTAGATAGGCGTTATTCTCCCAGTCTCTGTAGTCGTGTGGAGCCTGCACAAAACCTATTTTAGGATCATCAAAGTAACCGATGAGCGATTTTAAAAAGTCTGGCTGAGCGTGATAATCAGCGTCAATCACCCCGATTATTTCCGCATCAGGTGCGGCAACCATCAAGGCAAAGTTTAATGCACCCGCTTTTGCACCTGGCAAGGAATCAAGATGGAAAAACCTAAATTTATCCCCTAGCTTTTGACAATGCTCCCTAACAGGTCTCCAGAGGTTTAAATCTTTTGTGTTGTTATCTACTACCAATACCTCGAAGTTTGGGTAATCTATTTTAGATAGAGCCTCTAAGGTTTCTATCACGATTTCAGGTGGCTCAGAATAAATCGGCACCTGCAGGGAAACTTTAGGATAATAATCTCTTGGAGTAATTGGCAAGCTTTCTCTCGGTCTAATCCAGTTTTTACGACACAAGACTTCAAATTGTTCGATGAATTGAACTATAGCACTAGGAATAGTTAGTACAGCAAGTGGAGCCGCTAAAAGAATTAGCATACGAGTCAGAGGGCTTATTGGTATCGAATAAATAAACCAAATACTCCACAGCAATCCAAAAAAAAGAAGGGAGAAATTGGAAATAAGAAAATATCTACCAATCCAAGAATAATTTGACAGAAATCTGACCGTAACAAGTAGAAATATTATATTTATTGATAAAGGAAACAATAGAGACAAACCTAAATGTTGGACCGCAAGATAACTAAACCCTAGTGAGCCTATTTGAGAAAGCAGCAAAAGAGTAAGTTCTTTACTTAGAGTCCAATTAGTACGGTATAGGTTACGGATCGCGATAAGAACAATTGCAAAAGCAAAGCCAAAAGAACTGTATAAAAAGGCAGCTGAAAGAAATGCGCTCAACCCAAATAACATAATTTTACTTGGGCAGATTAGAGCTAATTATACCAAAAATATTCTTATAAGTAAAATTATAGGTTATTATTAATGGTCGTTTTTCTTTTGCGAAAATTCAACTTAAATGCCGATTGGTCAGGCAGCGACGTTATATTGCCTGAAAGTGTGGTAAACTTTAAGTAAATGAGCCTCGAGCGAGTTTCATTCTAGGGGCAGCAGGCTCACCAAATTTTTGCAGATTTTTAGCCTCTGTTTTTCGCCAAAAAAGACTACAACCATTGTTGATTCGAACTTTGAACCTAAAGAAAAACAACCGTTATATCAAAGTAAGAATTCTATCTTTGGTGTTATAATATTAAAAAATATGCAACAAAATAATGATAAAAAAATAGAAGAGATGGAAGATTGGCGAAATGAGCACGGCCAACCGGATTTTGAATATCTCCAATCCCTTGCAAAAGACGATAGTCCTGAAGCACAGGAGAAGTTGAAGTCCATCGCAGAAGATTTAGATGTAGAATATGGACCTGGTACCTCGACAGAAGACTTAGTTGAGAAAATAAGATCAGCCACCAGGAATGATGGAATTACTACCACTTAGGTGAGCTAGCAAGCGGAGTTTTGCAGAGGGTAAGCCTTGAAAACTGTACTCCAGCCTTTGAAAGTTTCCACCAATTGATCTATAATCTCGTTTGTCAGCATTAAACTAAGGTTCACCAAAAATTGCACTGATAAATCAAACTATTCTTAAGGTTTCAACTTTGTTAAAATAATTAATGATGCCTTGGAATATTATCTTATTTGAAACCTCTCGTGATGAAAAACCTGTTGAAGAACTCATTGCGTCTTTAGATAAGTCAACTATCGCCAAAACAATTCACATAATCGATTTATTAGAAAAATATGGTAACCAGCTTGGGATGCCGCATTCAAAGAAATTAACTTCAGGTTTATATGAGTTAAGAGTGCGAGGGAAACAAGAGGTACGAATTTTATATAGTTTTATTAGAAAAGATATCTATCTGCTTCATGGATTTATTAAAAAGCAACAAAAAACGCCCAGGAAAGAAATTGATATTGCTTTGAAACGACTAAGCAGTTTGACTTAATATAACATATATGTTATATTTATCTCACTATGAAAAGTTGGAGAACTCTAAAAAAAGAATTACTTCAGGATAAAAAGGTTTCTGGCGAATACAAAAGTTTGAAACCTCACTACCAAATCATCTCTCAACTGATTGAGGCAAGATTAAATAAAGGTGTCACCCAAGAACAGCTTGCGAAAAAGATTGGAACCAAACAATCTGCTATTGCTAGACTGGAATCTGGTAACGCCAATCCATCTCTTGAATTTCTTGAAAAAGTGACTAATGCAGTAGATTCCGAACTGATAATTCAAACTAAATAATCCCCTTTCTAAAAAAGCTGCTGAGGCGGCCGTTGAGCAAGGTAAATTTTGGGGATACCACGATATTTTATTTGCCAATCAAAAGAACTTACAAGAAGAACATCTAATAAGGTACGCAAAGGAATTAGGTCTAGATATGGACAAGCTTGAGACGACCTTAAAATCAAGTAAGTTTAAGGATAAAGTTTTCCTGGACATGGACGAGGAGAGTAAACTGGGGGTTACGGCTACACCAACGTTTTTTATTAACGGTAAGAAACACCAGGGTGTAATACAACTAGGGGGATCCCAGTCTCTTATTGAAACAGAGCTTGCAAATAGTGATTAACTTAGTGCCTATGTCGCCTCTTTACCCGTAGCTGTGCCAAGGCTTTCTGCAAACTGGCAGCAACAAGAGCAAATTCTTCTTCTGAAAGTCTCTCTCTTTCTGTAAGAGCTTCTTCAGCCCGTTTTCTAGCCTCTTCAGCAGCTCTCTCATCTATTTCTTCCGGTCGCTGAGCCAGATCTGTCACGACCGACACCTTGTCCTTAGATATTTTGGCAAAACCACCCCCACTAGCCAAAATAATGTATTGCGAACCTCTTTTTGCGGTGATTTCTCCAGGGAGAAGTTGCGTAACCAGCGAAACGTGTCCGGGTAGTACTGTAATTTCGCCCTCAGGGGTGGGTAAGCTGATCAGATCAGCTTCATCAGAATAAGCGATTTTCTCTGGTGTTACAATTTCAATTTTCATTCAAATTACTTTTTAACTTCCTCGATGGGTCCTTTGAGGTAGAATTCTTGCTCAGAAACGTTGTCATACTCACCATCAAGTATTTTTTTAAAAGCTTTTACAGTTTCGGTTATCGGTACGTATTTTCCGGCCTTACCGGTGAATGCCTCAGCTACAAACATTGGTTGAGAAAGAAATCTTTGGATCTTCCTAGCTCTGACTACAGTAACTTTGTCCTCGTCAGAAAGCTCTTCTATTCCTAGTATGGCGATAATATCTTGGAGCTCTTTATAACGTTGCAGTACCTGCTGGACGCTCCTGGCAACCTTGTAATGCTCCTCTCCGACAATGTTTGGGTCCAGCGCCCTTGAAGTGGATGCAAGCGGGTCCACAGCTGGATAAAGGCCTTGCTCGGCGATAGAACGCTCGAGAACGATGGTGGAGTCCAAGTGAGCGAAAGTAGTAACCGGTGCCGGATCTGTATAGTCATCTGCCGGAACATAAATCGCCTGCAATGATGTGATGGAGCCTTTTTTCGTTGAAGTAATACGTTCTTGCAGCTCTCCCATTTCTGAAGCTAGGGTGGGTTGGTAACCAACCGCTGAAGGAATCCTACCCAGAAGAGCGGAAACCTCACTTCCAGCTTGAGTAAAGCGGAAAATATTATCGATAAAAAGTAAGACATCCTGATTTTTCTCATCGCGGAAATACTCAGCCATGGAAAGACCGGTTAGACCAACTCGAAACCGGGCTCCGGGTGGTTCGTTCATTTGCCCAAACACCATAGCTAGTTTATCTAAGACTTTAGCTTCTTTCATTTCATTGTAAAGATCGTTTCCCTCACGGGTCCGTTCACCAACACCAGCAAAGACCGAATAACCACCGTGCTCCTTGGCGACGTTGTTTATTAATTCCTGGATAATAACGGTCTTACCTACTCCAGCACCACCAAAAACACCAATTTTTCCACCTTTTATAAACGGGGCAATGAGATCAATTACTTTTATCCCGGTTTCAAGAATTTCTTGTTTTGTTTCCTGGTCAGTTAATGGCGGCGATTTTCGGTGGATAGGGTAGTGTTTTTTGGCTTTAACAGCGCCTTTATTATCGATCGTTTCGCCCACTACATTAAATATTCTGCCCAAAACCTCTTCACCAACAGGAACTTGGATGGCGCTCCCAGTGTCGATAACTTCTTGACCGCGCTTCAGACCATCAGTTGGCCCAAGAGCTAACGCTCGTACCACAGCGTCCCCTAAATGATGTTGAACCTCGAGTACTAATTTTTCTTTCCCTTTTGGTATTTCTATAGCATTGTAAATAGAGGGCAACTGCTGAGGTTCAAATTCAACATCCACCACCGGTCCAATAATCTGTGAAATCCTCCCTTTACCCATAATATAATTCTCCGTTGCAGATTACATCGTGCGATAAGCAGGCTACAATCTGTAAAATTTTTCCTTTATTCATTAGTTATAACTTCCTCATTCTAGTGCAATTGCGGCAGTGCTAATATCAAGTATTTCTTTTGTAATTGCTTCTTGCCTCAAGCCGTTATAAGCGAGAGTTAGATCCTCAGATAGTTCATCAGCAGCATCGGTTGCATTTTTCATCGAAACCATTCGGGCAGAGTGTTCACTGGCTTTGGTTTCAAGCATGATTTGGTAAACTTCCATCAAAATATACTGAGGAAGTATTTCTGCCAAGACTGTATCAGCGCCCGGTTCAAATAGGGGCTCCAAACGAAAGTCCTCTTCGGCCTCCTTTATCAATTCTTCCAAAATTTCTTTATCTATGATCGGCAAAAGTTGTTTTACAGCAGCTACTTGGCGCAAGGTAGATATAAATTCCGTGTATAGTACATGCGCCTGATCAAAGTCTCCATTTAGAAACCCGTCAATTAGCAATTTGGATACAGGTCGGCAAGAAGCTAGATCTGGCCTTTCGGTGAGTGTAAAATCCGCAACCAATTCTCGACCAGTTTTAACTAGGAACTGGCGAGATTTTTTCCCCAGGCTGACGTATCTCACATCCGTGCTGAATTTTTCGATTTCTCGAAATAAATTGCTGTTCAAGGGGCCGGCCAGACCTCGATCAGTTGAAAATACCAAAATTAAACTTTTTGGTCCTTCGTTTTGCGTAAGTAGAGGATGTGCTGAGGGGTCGATCGAATTGGCGATAGAGCGGATAAGACCGTTAACCAGTTGAGAATAAGGTTTACCCGAGTTGGCTAGATCCTGAGCCCGCTTCATCTTGGCAGCAGCAACAAGCTCCATCGCGTGAGTGATTTTGGCTGTATTTTGAACAGAGCCTATTCTTCTTTTGATTTCTCTTAAACTGGCCATAGATTAAGCTTCCTTACTTCTTACTGTGAACTTAACATTTTTTCTGAACTCTACGATTGTTTTTTCAATTTCTCTAGATGTTTTTTCATCGAGCATTTTTTCTTTAGCTATTTGTGAGAGTAGTTTTTCCTTTCTTGTTTTGAGGAAATCGATAAATTTTTCCTCGAATTCCTCGATATTTTCAACTGGTATATCATCCAAAAGTCCCTTTGTAGCTGCCCAGATGATGACAATTTGTTGCTCCACTGGCATGGGGACGTATTGAGGTTGTTTGAGGACTTCAACAATTCTTTTACCACGTTCGAGTCTATTTCGGGTCGCTTCATCGAGGTCGCTACCAAACTGGGCAAAAGAAGCCAGCTCTCGATATTGAGCCAGATCGAGTCTTAAACTGCCTGCTACAGCTTTCATTGCCTTTATTTGGGCGGCACCGCCAACTCTGGATACAGATAAACCAACGTTTACCGCTGGTCTGGTACCAGCAAAAAAGAGATCGCTTTCAAGATAAATTTGCCCGTCTGTGATTGAAATAACGTTGGTTGGTATGTAGGCGGAAACATCTCCTGCTTGAGTTTCGATGATGGGTAGAGCGGTAAGTGAGCCTCCACCGTAATCCTTATTAAGTCTTGCTGCTCTCTCTAGGAGACGGCTGTGAAGATAAAAAATATCACCGGGGTAGGCCTCTCGGCCCGACGGCCGCCGCAAAGTTAGCGATAGTTGTCGGTAGGCCCAGGCGTGTTTAGAAAGATCATCGTAAATCACAAGAGCATCTTTGCCTGCGTCCATGAAATACTCACCAATGCTACAGCCAGCGTATGGAGCTACAAACTGCATAGCAGCAGTATCATCAGCGCTGGCAGAAACTATAACCGTGTGCTTCATAGCGCCGTGTTTTTCTAAAGTGCCTATTACTTGGGCAATCTTTGAGGTTTTTTGACCAATGGCAACGTAAATGCAAATTACGCCAGAAGCTTTTTGATTAATAATGGTATCAAGGGTAATTGCTGTTTTCCCAAGTCCGCGATCACCAATAATTAGTTCTCGCTGACCACGGCCGATTGGAATCATCGAGTCGATTGCTTTTAACCCTGTTTGCAAAGGGGTGTTTACTGATTGGCGGGTTATGACCCCTGGAGCTATCTTTTCGATTGGGTAGGTTTTTGTAGAAGCAATCGATCCGTGACCATCTTTCGGGGAGCCTAATGCATCCACTGTCCTACCTAGGAGCTTCTCACCAACTGGAACAGAAAGAATTTTGCCTGTAGTTTTTGCGCTATCGCCTTCCTTTATCAGTTTGTAGTCGCCAAAGATGATAATACCAACGCCATTTTCCTCCAAGTTTAGAGCCAGTCCGTACAGGCCCTTAGGTAACTGGACAAGTTCGTTGTAGGCAACATCTGAAAGACCTTCGATACGGGCGACCCCATCACCGATTTCGGTTACTACGCCAATGTTTTTTTGTCCTGGACTAATTTTAATTTTTTCTATTTCTCTTGTTAGCTCCTGCACGATATCAGCCACGCAACGCCTCCTTTAATTGATTAATTCGGCCAATAGTAGAGTAATCCCACTCATTATTTCCCAGACGTAATCTTAAACCGCCGATAATCTCGGGGTTAACATCTGTTTCAATTTTTATCTTTCGTCCAGCTTTCTTTGAGTAATGTTTCTCTATTTGCTTCAAGAAAGTTGTCGGTAGCTTTTGGGCAGACTCTATCACCAGAGTATCGTTGTTTAAGTGTTTTTTTATTAAATATAAATATTGTTTTAATACCTCCAGAGCCCTGCTTTTGAAAGTTTTTTTCACCATATTTATATTTTCCCTGATTTTTTTTATATCTAATTCTTCCCTAACGAAACTGGTAGAGTAAAGCTGTTTGGCCCTTTGCGCAACTTCTTTTTTATTAATTTTCATGTCCTACCTCTTGCACAGCCTCTTTTATTAATTTCTCTTTTTCAACTCCTTTAAGAGTCTTGGACACTACTTTCTGGGTGGCGGTAGCGACTAAATCAACAATATTGCTGCGGGCTTCGGCGATGATTTTTTGCTTCTCTAGTGTCAAAGATTCTTGGGTACGTTTTATGGTTTCATCAATTGACTTTTTGGCTTCAGCCTGCATTTGTTCTGATAGAGATTTAGCCTCCTTTTTAGCGCTATCCACTATCTCGGCAGCTTCCCCGCGAGCTTTGATCAGTATTTCTGCCTGTTTTTTAGAACTTTCTTCGTAACGTTTTTCAATATCCTCAGCTTGCTTTATCGAGGCTTCAATTTTTTTCCGTCTTTCCTCCAAAACTTTAAGTATTGGTTTGTAAAGAAACCGTTGCAATAAAAACAAGAGTATTACAAAATTTACTATTTGAGCCAAAAGTAAAATTGGCTCCACACCAAAACTCTTCAAAATTTCCATTTTAGCCAGTAAATGCTAGAACTAATGCGTAGATTGCGATTGCCTCTGCAAACGCCATTCCCAAAAGCATGGCCGGTAGTACTTTCGCCTGGGCTTCGGGATTTCTTCCAATCGCTTCCATCGCCTTAGCTCCGATGAGACCAACCGCCAAGGCTGGGGTAGCACCCCCAAGAGCAACTATTAGACCACCAGTAACTGAAAATTCCATAAATACACCTCCTCTCTTAGTGGCTGGCTGACTTTTCCGTCAGGATCACCATAAATACTAATGTAAGCATCATAAAAATAGCCGCCTGCACAAAACCAACAATTATTTCCAAAAACAAGAATGGTAGTGGTAGTACAAAGGCGAAAAGTGCTGATATGGTTACCAGTAGCGTCTCGCCGGCAAAAATATTACCAAATAAACGAAAAGATAGGGAAATAATTTTCGTAATTTCAGCAATTATTTCCAGCAAACCAACAAACAGATTAACTGGATTTAAACTAAAGTAACGTTTTAGGTAATTTACAGGGCCTAGAGCCGAGATTGAGTAGTAGTGAGTCATACCAACGGATATTAGAGCCAAGGCCAGGGTGACGTTTAAATCGCTGTTGATACTACGTAGAATTGGAACGAGCACCTCCTTACCGTGATGGATCTCACGGATACCTATCGTGTTAAACCCAGGGAAAAGACCCAAATAGTTTGCGAGGATGATAAAAAGAAAAAAAGTCGCCACGGTTGGAAAAAATCTGTAGGCCCGGGTTCTGTCGGACAGGCCTTCAATTGTATTAAAAATAAACTCAATTATAATTTCTGAAAATAGCTGAAGCTTGCTGGTTGGCAACAGTGACACTTTGCCAGATACAGCGACCGCAAAAAAAGCTAATATGGAAGTAGTAATTACTGTAGTCAAAAGAGTATTTGTTATTGGGACAGGACCAATACTAAGTAATTTCTCAGCGAAAAGGGTAACTTCCATTTAATTTATCTCCTCGATATTTTCGAAACCGGCAATATAGGTTTTAATTTTTTTACCTGGGCTGCCTTGTGAGAGTATTTGTTGTGCTCTCTTCAAATTACCAACGTGGGCCTTTTTCGAATTGCTTTTTCCGTAGGCCCCACATTCTTCATGATCGAATATGTGGATTTCATCTGGATCGTGGAGCTCCAATGAGGTTAAAATATTAGCCGCTATGCTATCAAGCGCTAAAGAAGCTCCAGGCACGGTAATTAAATCATAGCTATTCTTTAACCCTTTTTCCACTAGAAAGTCTCTCACCTTACTTACAAATCGAAAATCTATACAAGAAATTACTAAGGCTTTAGCCTTGTGCGAAATTTTCATGAATGAAATATATTAACAAAGACTTCAAGTACTGTCTAGGGGTCTTTCTGAGAAGTTTTAGTTACACTTGTAAAATGTTCGCGCTAGCGGCTAAGATAAAATTAATGGCCCGGATTGAGAATATAAAAAGCGAGGAAATAATAGATAGTCGAGGTGTTCCTACTTTAAAGACCTCCGTCTTTCTCCAAGGAGGTGCGATTGGTGAGACTTCTGTTCCTTCAGGAACTTCTACTGGGGCTCATGAAGCATACGAGTTGCGTGATCGCGATCCGAAGCATTACTCCGGTCTTGGAGTCCAAAAGGCAGTTGCTAATATACAAGGGGTCATACTTCAATCTGTGCGCGGTTTAGAGGCTTCCGATCAAAAAAGAGTTGATAAATCCCTTATTGAATTGGACGGGACAGAAAAGAAAATGAGGCTCGGGGCAAATGCGATGTTGTCAGTTTCGCTGGCCAACGCTGTCGCGCAAGCAAATAATCAACAGATTCCTCTATATCGCCACATCCGGAAAAACATTTTAAACGATCCAAATAAGGTGTTCGACCTCCCGCTTTTAATGGCGAACGTAATTGAGGGCGGGCAGCACGTCACTCACGGGTTGGATTTCCAAGAATTTCTTGTGCTACCAAAAGGATTTAGATTTTTCAGTGAAGGCTATACGAACATAAAAAAATTAATCGATAGCTTGCGGGAAAAGATCAAGCAAAAGCGTCTAAATCACTCCTTGGGTATGGAGGGAGGTTTTGCTGCCCACCTTCGCAAAAATACCGACGCTATAGAGTTGATAGAAGCGGCAATAGATGAGGTAAAATTGTATAAAGAAGGTTTTGGCTTTGGCCTGGATATCGCCGCAACAAATATTTTCGGGAAAAGTGGTTACCAAACGCAAGATTTTACACAAGCCGTTGGAAAGGATGAGTACCTTGATTTTGTTGAAAAAATAAGCAAGAAATATAAATTGTATTCAATTGAGGATCCTGTCGTAGATGACGATTGGGATGGATGGTCTCGATTGACAAAACATTTATCGCCCGAAACTCTTGTTATCGGTGATGACCTGACGACCACAAACACGGCTCGATTGGAGATCGCTATTTCGCGAAAGTCAGTAACTGGGGTGGTCATTAAACCTAACCAAATCGGTACTTTATCGGAAACTCTAAATTTTATTACAGTGGCAAAACAAGCTGGGTTGAAAACAGCTGTTTCCCACAGAAGCGGGGAAACAGATGATACGTTCATTTGTGACTTAGCTGTAGCGATAAACGCTGATCATATTAAAATAGGCTCGCCGTTAAAAAAAGAAAGGAAAGTAAAGTACGATCGTTTGCTCGAAATTGAGAGGGAAATAGCTGGAGCCAACTACTAATTGCAACCGAAATTTATTGCTTCAACAGTAGCGTAAATTCCCCTTTGGTTTTTAGATTTTTGGCGACGACATCTTTTACCTTTCCTCTGACGAACTCCTCGTGAATTTTAGTTATTTCTCTGGCCAGAACCACATCGATTTCTGGAAACATAGCGTTTATTGTATCCAAAGTTTTACGCACTCTAAATGGAGAGTCGAAAAAAACAGCTGTGATACGTACCTGGCTCCACAAGCTCTGTAAAAGTTTAAGAGTCTGTTCCTGTTTTGATTTCTTTTTTGGGAAATACCCTAAAAAAATAAATTTATCAGTCGGCAGACCAGAAGCAATAAGGGCTGCGGTGACTGCACTTGCGCCTGGTACAGACACGATTTTTATACCTATTTTTATCGCTTCCCGGATTAGTTTATACCCGGGATCTGATATGAGGGGAGTGCCAGCGTCAGAAACAAGAGCAATATCTTGTTTGGATTTTAATTTGGTGAGAATAGAGTCAATTTTTATCTCTTCGTTATGTTCATGAAAAGACTCGAGCCGTTTTTTAATACTGTGTTTAGATAATAGTTGCCCTGTTTTCCTTGTGTCTTCAGCCAAAATCAAATCTACCTCCGATAGAATGTCCAAAGCCCTTAGAGTGATATCGCCCATATTTCCAATTGGTGTTGAAACTAGGTACAGAGTCGACACGGTGACTATGATATCATATTCATTGGCCCAAGTTATTCTTGTAAATCAATTTAAATGTTTGAAGCTTTTGGTCCTTCCATAGATTCTGTCGTAAACTCAAATTATAGTGTAGCTCTTTTGGCGCTGGTAGCGGCCTCTGAATCAATATTTCTGCCATTACCTCCGGATATTTTCTTAATTCCCTTAGCTTTACTAAACCCCCCGCTGTCATTTCTATTAGCCTTAATTACCACCGTCGCTTCGCTTTCTGGGGGTTTAGTTGGCTACTTTTTAGGTAATAAAGGAGGTAAGCCTTTAGTCAAGCGCTTTATCAGCGAAGAAAAGTTATATAAAGTTAGGCTATATTACCACCGTTATGACGTCTGGGCCATACTAATCGCGGCTTTTAGTCCTATACCTTATAAAATATTTACTATTTCGGCGGGCCTTTTTGATTTGGATTTAAAGAGATTTATTATCGCGTCTTTTATAGGACGGGCGGGGCGGTTTTTTCTTATCGCGACTCTCATATTTATTTTTGGTCCAACAATTCAAAGATATTTGTCGGAGTACTTTGAAATATTTACGATTGGCATCGTAATACTTCTAGTAGGCGGTCTTTACCTATTTAACCAGCTTTTAAAAAAGAAAGTTTAGGTTCTCTTAAAGATTGGTTTGACATCGGCCCCTGGTAAATCGGTATAATGAATTAGGATATGGCAAAAAAGATATTGATTGTTGAAGACGACAATTTTGTCTCCGAACTTTACACCCACCAATTTTCCAAGCACGGATTTGATACAAAAACAGCTGCCGATGGGGAAGCCGCTCTAAATTCTATTAAGGAAGAGCAGTTTGACGTAGTGCTTTTGGATATAATGATACCAAAAATTGATGGTCTTGAGGTCCTAAAACAGATTAAGTCATCCTCTTCTACCAAAAAAATAGATGTTATTGTTCTAAGTAACTTGGGCCAAGATGAGTTGATAAAACAGGCTCTCCAAATTGGTGCCAAAGCTTACATTATAAAAAGTTTATATACCCCAGCTCAAGTAGTGGCCGAAGTACGGTCTATACTTGGAGTTTAAATGAGAAAAATTAAAAAATTTTTTTCCTCTTTTGGTCCAGGTTTAATAACGGGAGCAAGTGACGATGACCCATCTGGTATAGCCACATATTCCATAGCCGGAGCCCAGTCCGGGTACACCACCCTCTGGACTGTTTTGTTTACCTTTCCTTTGATGAGTGCTGTTCAAGAAATGAGTGCTCGAATTGGGTTGGTTACAGATCGCGGGTTGGTTGGGAACATGAAGCTTCATTACCCCAAGATTTTCCTCTACGCCATTGCATCAATGGTGGTAGTAGCCAACACAATAAACATTGGTGCAGATCTTGGAGGTATGGCGGCAGCTAGTAAGCTTCTTTTAGATATAAATCCCCTGATCTACGGAATTTTTTACACTGGGTTTATCGTCTTGACGATGCTCTTTGTTCCCTATCACATTTTTTCTAGGTATCTGAAGTGGCTTACACTCGCCCTTTTCACCTATGTTTTAGCAGCGATAATTACCAAACAGGATTGGCTGGAAATAATACGAGACACGATACTGCCGCAGATTAGCTTTAAGCCCGAATACATAATTTTAATTGTCGCTATCTTTGGTACCACTATATCTCCCTATCTTTTCTTCTGGCAAGCTAGTGAGGAAGTTGAAGAAGTAGATGAGGAAAAAAGGATAAGAAAATTAAAACGGCATATTGTGACCAAGCACGAGCTAAAAAATATGAGAGGTGATGTTACAACTGGTATGTTTTTTTCGAACTTAGTGATGTTTTTTATTATCGCCACAACCGCTTCAACTCTCTTTGCCAACGGTATTCACGATATCCAGACAGCCGATCAGGCTGCAGTAGCGCTCAAGCCCTTGGCTGGCGATGCTTCAGGGCTGCTGTTTACTTTAGGGATAGTGGGAACTGGGTTGCTAGCCATACCGGTTTTGGCTGGAAGTGCCGCCTACGCTTTGAGTGAAGCGTTTGGTTGGTCGGAAGGGCTGAATAAAAAATTCCGCGAGGCAAAAGCTTTTTATCTGATTATTATTGCGTCAACTATATTAGGATTTTTTATGAATCTACTAAACATCAACCCATTTGATGCCCTTTTTTACACGGCGGTCATTTATGGATTTATCTCGCCGGTCATTATATTGCTGATTTTACACATGGGAAATCAGAAATCTATTATGGGTGTTAATACTAATGGGATTATTTCAAATACACTTGGGACGATCACTTTCGTGATAATGACAGCTGCTGTGGTAGGCTTGATCTTTGTCTAGTGGTACCGACGGATTACTCCAACTACCTTTCCTTGAATAGTGACATTTTTGGTAATAATCGGATTCATGGAGGAGTTGGCTGGTTCCAGTCGGATGTGAGTAGGCTCTTTAAAAAATCTTTTCAGAGTTGCAAAATTTTCATTGAGCAGCGCCACAACGATCTCACCATTATTAGCCTCGCTTGTTTCTTCACAAATTACGAAATCACCGTCGAGTATGGCCGCCTCAACCATACTGTTACCGCGTACCTGCAGGGAAAAACACTTCTTTTTCCCAACCATCTCGGGTGGGACATTTACGACCGAAGTGTGGTCGCTAATTGCTTCAATTGGCTCGCCAGCCGCGATCCTACCCACCAAAGGAATCTCGACTATATTTTGTACCCAACCCATGATCTTCTGATCTACGATCTCCAAACCTCTTCTAACGCCTTCATCTTTTTTCAAAACTCCTTTATCGATTAAATTTTGGATGTGTTCATGGACAGTGGCTGGAGATCTTAAACCCAAGCCATCACAGATTTCAGCAAGAGTAGGCGCAAAACCACGCTTTTGCATAAATTGGGAGATAAAATTTAGAAGGTCACGTTCTCTTTTGTAAATTACTGGGGCCATATAATTAAATTACCTTTAAGAGCTAATAAGTAATTTCTTCGTCTTTTTTCTGGTTATATTATCGTCAAATTTTCGGTTATTTGTCAACTGGGTAAAAGTATATCAACCTACACCTGAGGTTTTATTAATTGGTTGATTTAAGATAAAATGGGAGCTTATGTCTAAGTTTGAATTAAAAGCTCCTTGGCCACCGACAGGTGACCAACCTGAAGCCGTTGTAAAGCTCTCAGACGGTCTAGAGAGGGGTTTGCGACACCAGACCCTACTTGGTGCTACCGGTACTGGAAAAACCTTCACTATGGCCAATATAGTGGCCAATCTAAACAAACCCACCCTTATTATTGCTCACAATAAAACATTGGCAGCCCAACTTGCTGCCGAATTTCGCGAGTTCTTTCCAAACAACTCTGTGGAATATTTTGTATCTTACTACGACTATTATCAGCCCGAGTCATACGTCCCACAGATCGATCTTTATATTGAAAAGGATTCAGATATAAACCAAGAGATTGATAGACTGCGACTTGCCGCAACAAAATCCTTGCTTACCCGACGAGATGTTTTGATAGTCGCCAGCGTCTCCTGTATCTACAATATTGGTTCGCCTGATGCCTATCGACAAAGTACGCTCACGTTGTTCAAGGATCAAATAATACCAATAGAAAAAATCAAAGAAACCCTGGCTCACATGCAGTATGAGCGAAACGATCAGGATTTGAAAAGATCCACCTTTAGGGTAAAGGGAGACACGTTGGAGTTGCATCCAGCCTACGAAGAGTTCGCCGTCAGAGTTTCACTACTTAGTGATAAGGTGGAGAAAATTACTAAGGTAGACCCGATTAGCTTCGAAAGAATCGAAGAAATGAACGAGTTGATGGTTTTTCCGGCCCGCCATTATAACGCCCCGGTCGATCTTTCCTACGATCCCCTGGCAAAAATACAAGAAGAGTTCGATGAGTGGGGCAGTCGTTTAAAAAAGCAAAACAAATTGGTTGAGCTTCAGAGAATTACAAACAGGGTTAATTATGATCTTGAGATGCTGCGTGAGGTGGGCTTTGTTAAGGGGATAGAGAACTACTCTCGGTTTTTTGACGGTCGAAAACCGGGCGAGCCCCCCTTTTCCCTACTAGATTATTTTCCAAAAGACTTTATTACGTTCATTGATGAATCGCACATGAGTATTCCTCAGATAAGAGGGATGTGGCATGGGGAGAAAAAACGCAAAGAGTTGCTAATTGAGAACGGTTTTAGGCTTCCTTCTGCCATGGATAATAGGCCGCTCACGTTTGAGGAGGCGATGCGAAAAATCGGCCCGATTATTTATGTTTCAGCTACCCCTAGGGACTATGAACTTTCAATCTCAAAGCAAGTTGCAGAACAAATCATCCGTCCAACTGGAATTGTGGATCCGGAGGTAGAAATAAGGGATACGGAAGGGCAAATTCCAGATTTGATAAAAGAAATTCGGGCCCGAGTGAAAAGGGGCCAGCGTGTCTTGGTTACTACTCTAACAAAAAGAATGGCTGAGGATCTTACTGAATATCTTCAGGAGAGAGAAATGAAGGTTATGTACATTCATCATATGGTTGATACATTGGAGCGAATCGACATCCTCAGAGATTTACGGACTGGTAAATACGATGTTTTGGTGGGAATTAATTTACTCCGAGAGGGTTTAGACCTTCCCGAGGTTACTTTAGTTGCCATTCTTGACGCGGATAAGGAAGGGTTTTTACGCAGCAAGACCTCACTAGTTCAGACCATTGGTAGAGCCGCACGACACGTGGAGGGAAAAGTAATCATGTATGCAGACGAAGTTACCAAATCTATGAAGGGGGCAATAGAGGAAACAAGTCGTCGAAGAAAAACTCAGCTCTCTTACAACAGAAAGCACAATATCACTCCAGCAACTATCCAAAAAACCATTCGCGATATCGGCGAAAGATTAAAGGAATTGCAGCCTGAAGCAGAGACTACGCAGGAATTAGATCTAACAAAAGTACCGAAAGATCAGGTGAAAAGGCTTATCCGAGATTTGACAGCAGAGATGATGGCGGCTGCTAAAGAAACGGACTTTGAACGCGCCGCGATCCTCCGCGATCAAATGCTAGAGCTAAAAAACCAACAACTCAAAGTTCCAAAAACTGTGACAGCAAAAGAAGCTAATAAAATTACTTAGAAATAGAGAAAGGTTCCAGTAGGGAGGCGATACTGGAACCTTAGCGTTAGTGTGTCCACCGTTAAACCCGTTGTTGACTCCTCAAAACCATCTCCTCCATTATGCCGGTTGGGCACTCCCAGGAGAACGGTTTTGAAGCCGATTTGGAGCGGGAGAGTCTTGAGCCCAGGCACTGAAGGTGCATCTTCTGAGAACCAAAGCTCCCAACACTCCCGCCGGTGGTCCCACATTGCCACTGGCCTACTCTGTCGTTGCGGACAACGCGATGGAACCCAAAGTTTGGAGGACGTGAGAGGAGGTCAACCGCAAGGGGGGCCGTCTGCGACCTGAGGTAACTGTGCCTTTTCCCTCAGTGAGACAGGGGTTTTCCTGTCTCTCACGTCCATGATGATATCTCAACTTTCTTCAAGGTTTTGGAACCGACCCCGTGGTGGATGCCCACAATGTCGCGAGCTTGGACCCAGTCTCACCCCGGAGTCGGTATGGTGGAGCCCAACCCAGACACCCTTCAGGGAATCTCTTTTCGAAGATAGAGGCTACCAAGCCTGGGCTCGGCTCCATGAGTAGGAAGTTCGAATGATGTCTCTCTGGTGTTTAGATTATATCACGGATCATCTCCTATCTTTAGTTTATTTAGAGTGCTGATGAACTATCCCGCCCAGGACAAGATTCATGGGCCAATCCATGATAGGGTGGGTGAACCTTGACTCGTCATTCAGGTTGACTGTGTAGTGATGGCGGCGACCTTCCTTCCGGACGTTAATCATCTTCTTACGGCGAAGATCTCCGATTACACCCCAGACAGTCCGACGGGTCAGCGACATGGCGTCAGCAATGTCTTTGGTGGTACAACCAGGGCACACGGCGATGTAGAAAAGAACAGAGCCGTGACCAGATACTAGCGACCACTGTTTCTCGATGGTGTCCACAGTAATCCCTCCTTCCTTTTTTCGTGAGGAGTATTCTACTACTCTTGTCAAAATTTGCAAAGCGTAGTAAACTAACTGATCACTATTTGGAGTAAAGATGCAGGATAAGATAATTATAAAAGGTGCCCGCGAGCACAACCTCAAAAATATCAGTTTAGAAATCCCAAAAAATAAACTCGTAGTTATAACCGGGATTAGCGGCTCCGGGAAAAGTTCCCTAGCTTTCGATACCCTCTACGCCGAAGGCCAAAGACGCTATGTAGAGTCTCTTTCCGCTTACGCCAGGCAGTTCCTAGGTCTCATGGAAAAGCCAGATGTGGATCAAATTGAGGGCCTCTCGCCAGCAATTTCTATTGACCAGAAAAGCGCTTCAAAAAACCCCAGATCTACCGTAGGTACGATCACTGAAATCTACGATTACATGAGATTGCTTTGGGCCAGGATAGGCACACCACATTGCCCAGTCGATGGTAAGAAGATCGAGGCCCAGTCCCCGCAAGAGATTGTTGATCAAATAATGAAAATCGGTGGTAAAAAAGGATTAAAGGTAGTAATTTTAGCGCCGGTTATTAAAGGTCGGAAAGGTATTTACGAGGAGATTTTTAGCGATTTGAGAAAAAAGGGGTTTGTTAGAGTGAGGGTAGATGGTCGAGTTTTCGAGATAGGTGAAGTGCCATCCTTGGATAGATACAAGATACATGATATAGAAGTAGTTGTCGATAGGATAGAACTACCAGTGGATAGACAAAGGCTCACCGAATCAGTCGAAACTGCTTTACGTTTGGGCGACGGTGTGGTAGTAGTAAGCGGCCCAACGTTAAAAAAAGATCGGACGTTTTCCGAGAAGTACTCTTGTCCTGATCACGAAGTCACTCTTCCGGAACTAGAACCACGAACCTTTTCTTTTAATTCTCCTCGCGGAGCTTGCGAAAGCTGTCAAGGGATTGGCACAAAACTTACAGTTGATCCAGACTTAGTCATCCCAAATAGAAAGCTTTCAATCACAGAAGGGGCTATTATTCCTTGGCAAAGACTCCTGGCTCACGATACTTGGACAAGTCGACGATTGGAAGCGCTGGCAGATCATTTGGGTTTTTCTCTAAGTAGTCCGTTGGGTAAACTTCCCGAGACAACATTAAAGGTAATTCTTTACGGATCAAGTTCGGAAGCCTTTGTTGTGTCAGGGAGAAATCGGTTTGGAAAACAGATAAGTTTTAACACAAGCTTTGAGGGGGTGATCCCAGAGCTGATGCGTCGATATAAAGAAACCGATAGTGATTGGACCAGACGGGAAATTCAAAAATACATGCGGGAAGAAATCTGCGGCACTTGCCTAGGTAGTCGATTGAAAAAAGAAGCCCAATATGTAAGTGTGAATGGGAAATCAATTGGAGAGATCTCGGGTATGTCAATTTCAGATGTGAAGAGTTGGTTTTGGTCTCTAACTTTAACCGAAAAAGAGCAGCAAATAGTAAAACAGGTACTAAAAGAAATACAGGCTAGGCTTAAATTTCTTGTCGACGTTGGTCTGGACTACCTGGCCATAAATAGAACAAGCGCAACTTTAGCTGGTGGTGAGGCCCAACGAATAAGATTGGCAAGTCAAATAGGTTCGGGTCTTTCTGGGGTACTTTATTGCCTAGATGAGCCCTCAATTGGTTTGCACCAAAAAGATAACCTCAAATTAATCAGTACGCTGAAAAATCTTAGAGGTCTCGGTAACAGTGTTGTCGTAGTTGAGCATGATAAAGAGACTATAGAATCTTCGGACTGGCTAGTTGATATCGGTCCGGCTGCTGGAGAGAAGGGCGGTGAAGTAATTTACTCCGGGCCACCGGCTGAAATTGTAAAGAGCAAAAACTCGCTTACAGGAGAATATATTTCTGGAAAACGTCAAGTAATGAGGCAAGCAAAAATCAGAAGTGGTATCGGCAAGGACCTGCAAATTATCGGGGCAATGGAGAATAATTTAAAAAATATTAACGTAAGTATCCCTTTGGGCAAATTTGTCTGCATAACTGGTGTATCTGGTAGTGGTAAGTCCAGTCTAGCCGAGGACATACTGCATAAAGCTCTCTCCAATTATTTTTACAACTCTAAAATAAAACCCGGTAGGTTTAAAAAAATAACTGGTATAGAATTTATCGATAAAGTCGTTGATATTGATCAGTCACCCATTGGAAGGACACCTCGGTCAAACCCAGCTACCTACACAGGGGCTTTTTCTCATGTAAGAGAGCTTTTCGCGAAAACCTCTGTCGCTAGAATTCGAGGTTACAAGTCAGGGAGATTTTCCTTTAATGTTAAGGGGGGTCGGTGCGAAGCATGCCAGGGTGACGGAGCTGTAAAAATTGAGATGCAATTTTTACCTGACGTTTACGTTACCTGCGAGGTTTGTGGCGGAAAAAGGTACAACCGCGAAGCTTTAGAAATATTCTACAAGGACAAAACAATTGCCGATGTTTTAGATACGACTATTTCCGAGGCATTAAAGTTTTTCAAAAACATTCCGGCAATAAAAAATAAACTTTCAACTCTTTATGATGTTGGTCTAGGCTATATGAAGTTGGGCCAGCCAGCCACAACTCTTTCTGGAGGGGAAGCCCAAAGAGTTAAACTCTCCACGGAGCTGTCTCGAAAAAGTACCGGGAAAACTTTGTACATACTTGACGAACCGACGACAGGGTTGCATTTTGCCGATATAGAAAACCTCCTAAACGTTCTCCATCGTCTTGTGGATATTGGCAACACTGTGGTCGTGATAGAGCATAATTTAGAAGTTATAAAAACCGCCGATTGGATTATTGACTTGGGCCCTGATGGAGGAGACTCTGGTGGTCAGGTGGTTGCTAGCGGCCAGCCCGAGTCCGTGGCTAGGAACGAAAAATCTTACACTGGTGGTTACCTCAAGAAGTTATTGGCGGCCGATCGTATAGCTGCCTCTTGATTTTCCTCAAAAGCCACTTTATAGTACTACTATAATATTTACTTAAAGTTTGATTAGTATTTAATCTACTCAATACGTTGGGTGGTATTTGTATGAGGAATACAATTTTAAAGGTTACTAAAGTAAAGATGGTTGATAATAAATATGAGCCCAAAAATAAAGAATTAAAAAAATACAAAAACTTCGTTGCAAAGCAAATTGCTAAATTATTTCCGGTTTTCTCGAAAGCTGCAGTAGGAGATTTCTCAAAACGACTCAAACTACCCGGAAAAGAAAACGAATTCACGTCAGTTTTCACTGGTGTCAACGAAATACTGCAGGTTATTAGAGGAAATGTTGGCGAACTAAAAGAACTTAATAAAAAGCTCACTAAAAAAATTGAGGCTCGTACAGAGAAAACTACTCTTAGTGGTAAGGCCTTACGAAAAGAATTAAGAGCTCACAAAAAGACTGAGAGAGCGCTAATGGAGTCTCAGGGGAGGTATGCGACTTTAGTAGAAAAAGGTAATGATGGAATTGTAATAATTCAGGATGGTCTTTTGAAATTTGCAAATACAAGGATGGAAAAACTGACCGGTTTTAAGCTCTCAGATGCAATTAGGAAGCAGTTTACCAAATTCATCGCGCCTGAGTTTAGAAGCTTGGCACTGCAGATCCACAAAAAAAGGTTGTCCGGTAAGCCGGTACCCAAGACCTACGAAGTTGATCTTTTGACAAAAATGGGGAAGAAGGTGCCAGTTGAAATAAGTGCGTCATTAATAAATCATAGGGGCCGAAAAGCGATTATGGCTCTGATCAGGGATATAACGGAGCGCCATGAAGCAGAACTGGATTTGCAAGAGGAGAAGAAAAAGCTAGACGCTATCTATAAAACAGTGAAGGAAGGTCTAGCTCTCTATGATAAGGACGGTCGGGTTTTATTCATGAACCCTTCACTTAAAAAATTGTTTTCGGTTAAAACTAATTTGGTTGGTGTGGCTAGAGAAAAAATAGTAAAAAATAGACGTAAATATTTTAAATACTATTTAGAAAGGTACGACAATTCTTTGAAAACTCAAGAAAGAGTTTATTCTGGAAAACCAGTGTCCAATATCCTGATGAAGCTGCACTCAAAACCACCAAAATATATCGAAGCCAATTACGTTCCAATCAAAGATAAGGAGGGTACTGTTGTTGCGATGAGCGCAAGCTTTAGAGACGTCACTCTTCTGAAAAACCAAGCCGAGAAAATATCTAGGCAGCTTTTGGAGGTCGAGAGACAGAGAAACAGAATGAGGGCTATATTTGAAAACGTTGAAGAGGCGGTATTTATATTTGACCAAAGTCTAAAAATAATTAGAACAAACAGCGCTTGCGAATTAATGGCAGCTTCTAGTGAGGAAGAGATGGTCGGCAAATACTACCATGACGTTTTTAAATGTCACGATAGATTTGGTCACTACTATCCAGATTTTGACCCAGTTACAAAAGTGTTTGTTACAGGCGAAGCGGTTCCTTATGACGAGCACTTACATACGAGTCAAGATAAAAAGGAGATTTGGGTTGGCGTCAGTTACAACCCAATATTCAACGCGAAAGGCAACATCGAACAAGTTATTAGTATTGTCCGGGACATCACTGCGATTAAAGAATTGGAAAAGTCTAAAAGTGAGTTTGTATCCATGGCCAGCCACGAACTTAGAACCCCTTTAACTATCGTCAATGGTTACTTAAGCCTGTTGCTAAATGGAGATCTGGGAGATTTAAAAAACGAAAACGCCCGGACAAATTTTCTAACAGTACTACAAAAGGTTCAAAATGAGACTACCAGGCTAACAAAACTAGTTGCGGAGCTACTTAATGTTTCCAGAATCGAAGAGGGTAGGTTGAGATTGAATTTACGCAAAGTCTCAGTACTGAACATTATTAATGAAGTGAGGGAAGAGTTTACCCCCATAGCTGCTATGAAGGGTGTAAGACTCAATCTGGATTCGCAGATCAATAGCAAAATTGACGGTTTTTTAGTCGAAGTGGATAGAAATAGGTTCAAAGAGATTTTAGTAAACTTAATCGACAATGCAATTAAATACAGCGGAAATGGGGGTGATGTACGTATCGGCTGTTATAAAAGCAACGGTAAGGTCTTTTTTAGTGTCCAGGATAGCGGGTTTGGGATTCCAGAAAAAATGCGTTCCAGAATATTTGATAAATTTCAGCAAGTCCCGGGGTCATATTTAAAGGAAAATAAAGGGACTGGACTTGGTTTGTTTATAGTCAAGTCTTTAGTCGAGCTTCACGACGGCAAAATATGGGTTGATTCCAGGGTGGGTGCAGGTACAACATTTAATTTTTATATTCCCTTGGTTGCGGGTAAATAAATTTTTGTGATAGACTAACTTCCGCTTATGGCAGAGGGAAAAGAAGATAAAATAAAAGTACTCTTAATTGAGGACGAACAGGAGGTTGCTCAGCTTTACAAGCTGAAACTTGGGTTGGATGGGTACGAGGTTTTAGTGGCTGATCGAGGACAGTTAGGGTTGGATAAAGCGTTTAAGGAAAGCCCTGAATTAATTTTTTTAGACATAAAAATGCCGGAGATGGACGGTTTTGATGTACTTAAAAAATTGCGAAAAAATCCAAAGACAGAATCGACACCGATCATTATCTTGTCAAATTTTGATGAGGAGGATTTGATTGAAAAAGGTCTTACCTTAGGTGCCAACGAATACCTTATAAAGTCCCAGTTTACCCCTGAAGATATTTCGGCGAAAGTTAAAACCTGGACAAAAGAGAATTAACACTACTACATTTATGAAGAAGGCGGTTTTTGCACTCCTAACCTCAGCTTTATTCATTTTTACACTTGCGCCACTTCAGTCAGTTCTCAGTGCGAGCTGTGACGACGCCTCTAAAATCTTTTCCAGTTCGTACAAACTCACCTTTTCCTTCGATAAAAAGGGTGACGCCAAAGTGTCTCAAATAGTAAGTTTGAAAAATTTGGTTAGCGATTGTTTTGCTTCGGAATACAGCTTGCGAATAAACTCTACCAAGATAAAGAGAGTATCTGGAAAGGATTCGCTCGGAAATATGGCGATAAAAGTGGTCAAGAGTGAACCTTCTTCGTTAATAGTCGCCAAGATCAATAATGAGGTTATTGGTAAAAACAAGACCGCAGTTCTTAACCTTTCATACACAATTGAAGATTTGGCTGAAAGACAAGGATTAATCTGGTATGTAACCGTTCCCCAGATTGCTACGGATGAGAAAGTAACATCGTACAAACTTACAATTACTGCACCAAAAGATTTTGGAAAAATATTTACAATCGAGCCGACAGCTGAAAAAATAAGCTATGGTAAAAACCAGACCCGTATCTCTTACAACAAGTCGGGCGCTTTTGGAAAGAATATTTTGGTAAATTTTGGTGACAAGCAGGAAATAAAATTTAAACTAAAAGTACCTTTTGAAAATAAGAATTTACTTAGTAAGGAATTTACCATTTTTATACCTCCAGAGTCCCAAAAGCAACAAATTTTATTTAGGGCATTAAATCCTCGGCCAACGAAAATGAGCGTTGATAACGAGGATAATATTTCAGCTCATTACGTAGTGCGATCTGGGACTCTCCAACAAGTTGAGATTGAAGGTATCGCGAAGGTTATTGGAGCTGATGGTAGGTTCACCTTTCCAGGCGCCCTCACAGAAGCAGAAGTCGAACTATATAAAAAAGGCGGGAAATATGTTCAAGCCCAGGATGTATTGATTCAGCAAAAGGCCAAGGAACTAAAAAACGCACAGGCAATCCACGAATTTGTCATCAAGTATTTGAAATTCGATACGGCGGCCTTCAACTCAGGTAAGGAGCAAAGAAAAGGCGCAGCAAAACTTCTTCGTGCTGGTGGACGAACAACAAACCTGGGATTTGTTGATTTATTTACTGCTTTAACAAAAGCAGCCGGTATCCCATCAAGAGAGGTTTTAGGATTTACAATTGAGTCTTCTAGCCAGAGTACCCCGGTTTTTGTTGGTGACCCATTGAATACAGATAAGATGATCGTTTGGGCGCAAATATACGATACTGACAAGAAAATTTGGATCAACATTGACCCTACCTGGTCAAGAACTACCGGCGCCGATTATAGAAGTGAAAATTTTTCTGATAGAGTAGCTCTTTTTTACAGCAACTCAGGGGATAACCTGGATAATCTGAGTCAATTAGCCTCCTTAGCCGAAAATATTGAAGTTACTGCAGTAAAAGAGGCAGTGGAATTTAAACCAGATGTTGGACTCAAAGTTGAAGCTGACCAAGCATTTGCCGGTTTTCCAGTCGAACTTACCGTAACTATAAAAAATGAAAGTGGCATTACCTTTACAGGCGGCAGTTTGACTTTGGCTGGAGAAAAAATAGATCTGCTTGGTAGGGCAGAAGTGAATCTACCATTGATTTTTCCGTTTGAGGAAAGAATTTTTAAATTTAAGATTCGAGCCGGTGATTTGTTTAACTCCACAAAAGGTCGTGTTAATGTCAAACTAAATCTAACTGGTGGAGCAACAAAAGTGGATAAATCTGCTGATACTGAAGTACTCGTTAAGGCGTTTTTCACTTTCGGGTTTCAGCAAGCCCTATTGTTCATATTAGTTATGTTACTTCTAGGTGGTTTTTGGGCCCCAAAACTATTAAAAAACCGCAAAAAATAACCTACCCTCATGTTAAAATAGACGTATGAGAGTAGCCGATCTACCAAAAAACTCTGGAGTTTACATTTTCAAAAACGCAGAAGGAAATTCTGTGTACATAGGTAAAGCAATTAACATCCAAAACAGAGTTAAATCCCATTTTAGGCAGAACAACACAGATCCGAGAAACATGTCAATGCTTTCTAAGGTAAAGAAGATTGAAACTATAAGCGTTGATTCTGATATAGAGGCCCTTATACTTGAGTCCAACCTAATAAAGAAGTTTAAACCCGCCTTTAATAGCCAACTAAAAGATGATAAAGACTACCTTTATATTAAAATTACTGACGACCAATATGCAAAGGTAAAAGCAGCTAGAAAACGCGATTTAAAAGGCGCCAAGATTTATTTTGGGCCCTACCCATCGGCAACAAAGGTCAGAACGACAATTAAGATTTTACGAAAAATATTTCGCTTTGGTAACTGTAGCCCCAATCAAAAAAGGCCTTGTCTTTACTATCACTTGGGTCTTTGTCCAGGTGTTTGTGTTGGCCTTACTACACCAGAGCAATATCGGAAGAATATCAGAAAGCTGGTTATGTTTCTAAGGGGAGAAACTAGCAAGGTAACGAGAAGTCTGATGCAAGAAGTGCAAAGCGCTATAAGAAACCTGGAGTTTGAAAAGGCAGGACAAATTCAAAAGCAACTCGATTCCCTAAACTATGTGACTAAAGTTTACCGAGATATAGAAGATTTGGGGCTAGGGTTACAGGAGACCAGAGAACGAGAGCTGAAAGAGTTGGCTGCTGTTTTAAATCTTTCGGAGGACCCTGAGAGAATTGAGTGTTACGATATTTCAAATATTCGTGGAAAAGAGGCAACTGGGTCCATGGTTGTTTTTTCCCAGGCAATCGCCGATCATAATAGTTACAGAAGGTTCAGAATAAAGTCAGTGAAGGGTATAAATGATACGGCAATGATCGCAGAGGTTTTGACGAGGCGGTTTAAAAACGATTGGCAGAGACCGGATTTGATCGTCATAGATGGTGGCAAAGGCCAATTAAATTCTGCTATTGGAGTCTTGGGGAAAAACCATTTGGATATTCCGGTAATTTCATTAGCAAAGAGGTTAGAAGAAATTTACCAAGTAGGTAAGCCTCATCCCTTGAGGCTGGATCGTAGTAATCCGGCTTTGAAACTTGTCCAGAGAATGAGAGACGAGTCTCATCGATTTGCTATAACATACCACAGGAATCTTCGCAACCGGGATTTTTTGACTGTTGTCAGCGGCTTTGATAATCTAAAAGCTAATGAGAAAAAGGTTTCGTAATGCGTTCTACGCTAGCCTTTCCTTTCTAATACTTGCCTACAGCTACCCTGGCTTTCAGTTTGCGGAGCCAAAGACGATTTTGGTTGCTACACTGGTATTTGCAGTTATTTACTTGTTTGTAAGACCAATATTTTCTATCCTTTCCCTACCATTGAATTTTCTTACTTTTGGATTTTTCAGCTTAATTTTAAACGTCGGTATTTTGTATTTAATAGCTTATTTTGTGCCGGGATTTGATATAGTCGGTTATCGCTTTTCTGGGCTAAGTGTTTTTAGTATTGAACTCACTGGCACCGACTTAAATGCGTTTTTTAGTGCAGCGGCGGCATCAGTGTTGCTTGGATTTTTGTCATCTACGTTTTTCTGGATCTTCTCCTAACGTTTACAATTATCATCCACTTGTGGTAAAATTTTGCCCCGATGAGATTGGCAATGTTAGTCCTCTTGATAGTAATTTCTGTCTCCATAATTGTTTTAGTTTTAGCGCAACAACGCGGCGGCGGAGCTGGAGCAGTTTTCGGAGGAGGCGGTGAGGTCTACCGAAGCAGGCGCGGCGTCGAAAAAATCTTCCACCGTCTGACTATATTTCTGGCGGCCCTTTTCTCATTAGTCTCCTTTTCCTTGATCTTTATTAAGTAGGTCTACTACTTATGTTTAAAAAAATTAGGTTCTATTTGGTACTGGGCTCAGTATTTTTAAACAGAAACCGAAAGTACGCCACATTTTCGTTTATAGCACTTTTACTTGTAATCTTTGCCGTAAAAATTCTAATACCGTCCTTAGCACCGAGTGTTTTATCAGTCTATCGGGAAACTGGTAAGGCCACCTTCATCGAAGGTGTGGTTGGGAACCCAGCTCATCCGAACCCGTTGTTCGATTCAACAGAAACCCAAAGAGACATAAGTAGTTTGATCTTTCGTGGTTTAACAAGAATAGGAGCAGACGGAAATTTGCTACCAGACTTAGCTGAAAGTTACGAGAAGAAAAGCGAAACTGAATTTATTTTTTATCTACGTGAGGATGTTTATTGGCATGACGGGGAGAAATTTACTGCTGACGACGTGGTCTATACGGTAAAGCTGGCCCAAAACCCCGACTACGACAGTATATTAGTTGAGAATTTTAGGGATGTGGAAATTGAGAAGATAGACCAATACACAGTAAGGTTCGGACTTAACGAAGCTTTTACACCGTTTCCCTACTCGACTGCTGTTGGAATAATCCCCGAGCATATACCCCTAAGTGGGTATAAGCCAATTGGTACTGGTGACTTTAGAGTAGTCAAGATTGGCGATCGAGAAATAATTTTGACGAACCCGAAAATGAACTTAAAATTTAGATTTTACCCTTCGTTTGAGGAAGCAAGAACAGCCTTAAAATTGGGTGAGATCCATGCTTTGGGTGGTTTATCTCCACAGGAGATAGAAATGATTAAAAAATTTGGCGGTAAAAATTTTTATAGCCACGTACTTCCTTTTAGACAAGTTGTGGTGTTTTTTAACACCAAACATCGAGCCCTAAGGGATAAAAATGTACGTCAGGCCCTTAGCTTTGCGGTTGATAAAAAAACTGTACGGGAATTGGTTGGTGGCGCGACAGCGAAATTAGCATCAAATCATCTGGCCCTTGGGAGTTGGGTGGGAGTTTCTAAAGAAAGATACACCTATAACCTCAATAAAGCTCGCCGCGCTTTGGAAGCAGCTGGTTATAGCAAGGGGGAAGAAACTTGGGAAAATAAAGAAGGGCCTTTGGTATTAACTATAGTTACTGCTGACGATCCTGAGCTAAATTCAATAGCAAATCTGCTGAAAGAATTTTGGGGCAGACTAGGGATAAAAGTATCGGTCAAAATTACCGAAATAGATACTCTAAGGGATAACACAATACCCGATAGAAATTTCGAAGTGCTAATTAACTTCCAGAAAGTCCCTCTGGATCCAGATCAATACGTACTTTGGCACACAACCCAACAACAAAAAGCAAATATCACTGCGATCGCCAGTCCGCAGCTAGATAAACTTCTTGAAGAAGCGCGCAAGAGTTCTTCTCAAGAAAAAAGAAAAGAGGAGTATAAATTGTTTACGACTCTACTTTTAGATGAGGCTCCAGCAATATTTCTTTACTATCCGCAGTATATATGGTCGGTATCAGATAAGGTAAGTGGCATTGATTTAACAAATTTCGCTTTCACGTCTGATAGGTTTAATTCCTATAGAAATTGGGAGATAGAACATGGGTATCGATTCTTTGCGAAATGAGATAGATAGGATAGATGGGCAGTTAATAAAGATCCTGAGGAGGCGATTTAATACTGCTGCCAAGGTTAGAAAATGGAAGCGAATAAAGAATTTACCTTTGGAAGATCTAGAGAGGGAGAAAGAGATTTTTAATTATATTGCGGTAGAAGCCAAACAACTTGGGTTGGGTACCAAATTTATAACAAAGCTGTTCAAACTTATAATTGAAGAATCAAAGCAGCAAAAGATTTAAAATTTTACCTCACTTTGGTATAATTTAAGGCTCCTAGGCGCTTGTAACTCGATCGGTAGACCACTTTAGTGGACGCAGAGCGCAAGAATACTGAGAAACTAGGAGGTTTCGAAGTATGGAGCGATCTATAGAGCAGCCGAAGGCTAAGTTACGTGGGAAGTTGAGAGTTTTGCGAGCGCTTGTAGCTCAATCGGATAGAGCAGCTCCCTTCTAAGGAGCAGGTTGTGAGTTCGAGTCTCACCAAGCGCGCCATAATTCGGCTAACTGCGCACAAGTACGGGCCCGTAGCTCAATGGCAGAGCAACTGCCTCTTAAGCAGTGGGTTGAGAGTTCGAATCTCTCCGGGCTCACCAGTTAAAACCTTCAGATATCTGTTTTAATTCTTCAATCAAAAACCTAATTGGGTGTTTTGGAGCACCGCGAAAATATGTATCCAAAGCCTGGATTGCGGAGACAGATAATCGCAGATTCTGAGGGGTAATACCAGAGATACCAGGTAATTGGACTGATTTAACCACTATCTCTTCTGTATCATCAATTAAATTCCTTCCTTCATTACTAGCAAAATCTATTGCACCCGCAATTTTCAGCATTCTATCTTTCTGTGTCTCACAATATTCTTTAATTTCTTCGTCTGGCAAGCGGCGAAGTTTTAGTCCTATTTCTACACCCTCACGTAAAGTCAATCGTTTCCCAGAAGGCAAATTATATTGCATAACAAGAGCAGTAACTATTCGGATGTTTTGACCCGACATAGATCTGAGCATATCCGCAGCTTGTTCCTGGTCCTCTGGTTTTTCTAAGACCCGATTATAGGAACTAATAACAATAGTATCCATAGAAAGTACTGGTGCCTTTTGATCCGGAAGTTCAGGGGGTTTTAACTCAGCGATATCAATAGCCTTTATTTCTGGACCGGTTTGTGCTCCAACGAGGAACTCCTTTAACTTATTTTCAGTAGTTATCTCGGTCTGTAGAGTAGGTTGAATATTAACACCAGTTTCCTCCGCGACTTCGGCAGCTATTGTCTGTTTAATCGGAGAAGATGTGGCTAAGATTATTCGATCGAATGGTTCTACCTCGACATTTCCAGTGGGAGAAGTGACTGAACCTAAAAATGGGTCCTCTTGAGCGGTTTCTATTATTTGTTTCTCCGCCCGCGATTTAAATTGGCTTTTTAACCTCTCAATATCAATTTGACCAGACCACATCCCAGCTAACTTATTGTCTGCAAGCTCAGGGGATGAAATAACTTCGTTCTGGGGTAGGTATTGTTCTATATCTTCACCAGTTGGTCCTAGCTCCTCTTGCATATTAAAATTGTAACAGAAGCGGGTAATTTTATGCGGCTGGGAGTGGGGGAGAGCTTATTGGAGCAGCCGGTCTAGTGGAGCCGTATTTAAACGGATCTCGGGTTAGTGAGGCCCTTAGCACCTCATCCATACTTTCTACAAAGGAAAATTTTAACTCCCGACGAGTTTTTGCTGGTATATCCTCTAGATCCTTCTTGTTTTTCCTAGGCAATATCACTTCTTTTAGTCCGGCACGGTGAGCCGCCAAGATTTTTTCCTTTACTCCACCTATTTCAAGTATCTTACCCCTTAGGGTAACTTCCCCAGTCATTCCAACGTCACGACGGACGGGAGTTTGAGTAAATAGGCTTACTAAAGCTGTAGCCATTGTAACACCAGCGCTAGGACCATCCTTTGGTATCGCACCAGCTGGTACATGAATGTGAACGTCTTTGTTTTTAAGGAAATTCTCTTTTATACCGAACGAATTTGCCCGACTCCTTGCATAAGATAACGAAGTTTGGGCACTCTCTTTCATCACCTCTCCAAGATGACCGGTTAATATCAATGAACCTTTACCAGGCATAGCAGTGACCTCGACACCAAGAACCGAGCCTCCGGCTTCTGTCCAAGCTAGGCCAGTGGTAACACCTACCTCATCTTTTTTCTCCGCAGCCCACGGCTCAAATTTCTCAGGGCCCAAGTATTTTCTAATATTTTTGTGTGTCACTTCAGTTTTTTTAATTTTTGCTTCGGCGAGTTCTTTGGCTACTTTACGACACACAGCCGCAAGTTCTCTTTCCAAATTTCTCACCCCAGCTTCTCGCGTATATTTCGAAATAACCTCTTTCAAGGCCTTGTCACTAATAGCCAGTTTAGTTTTTTCTAAGCCGTGGGTTTCGAGTTGTTTTGGCCATAAGTAGCCGGTTGCAATATGAAATTTCTCTTCCTCGGTATAGCCCGGGAATTCAGTTATCTCCATCCTATCTCGCAAAGGAGCTGGGATAGTATCTAGCACGTTTGCGGTAGTTATAAACATAACGTCAGAAAGATCGTACGCCACTTCTAGGTAATGGTCGGAAAAAGAGTGGTTTTGCTCAGGGTCCAGAGCTTCCAGTAGAGCTGAGGATGGGTCGCCACGAAAATCATAACCGACTTTGTCGATCTCATCGAGCATAAACACAGGGTTTTTTGTCCCCGCTTCTTTCATCGCTTGGACTATTCTTCCGGGAAGGGCACCAACATACGTCCTTCTGTGGCCACGTATTTCAGCCTCGTCACGTATACCTCCTAAAGAAACTTTTACAAATTTTCTGCCCAAGGAATGGGCGATAGAGCGTCCCACTGAAGTTTTACCCGTTCCAGGCGGGCCAGCAAAACACAGTATAGGGCCCTTTATCTTACCGGTGAGTTTGTGAACAGCTAGATATTCTAGTATTCTTTCCTTAACTTTCTTCAGACCGTAGTGATCCTTATTTAGTATCTTCTCAGCTTCTTTTACGTCAATCTTACTTTCGCTTTTTTTGGTCCAAGGCACTTCCACGAGCCAATCTAAATACGCCCGAATATAGGAGGTTTCAGGTGAGAATTGGGGCATTTTTCTGAGCCTATCTAGTTCCTTAAATGCTTTTGCTTCAACCTCTTCAGGCATACCGGCGGTTTTAATTTTCTTTTCCAAACCCGCAAATTCTTCTCTTTCCTCCTTAACCCCCAACTCCTTTTCAATCGTCTTCAACTGTTCTCTTAGAAAGGCTTCTTTTGCGCTTTTACCAAGCTCCTCGGCTGTTTGGTCCTGTATTCTCCGAGCGGTTCTATTTATTGAAATTTCTTTCGAAAGGTACTCTGAGAGTATCTTTACTCTAGATTTAAAGTTTGGAGCTTCAAGAAGAGCCTGCTTTTCAATGGATTTAAGATCCAAATTGTAAATTATCATATCTATGGTTTGAGTGGGTTTGGAAACATCAAAAATAGTGGGTATGAGGTCCAAGGGTACGGCTTTACCAAGAGAAATGATTTGGCGAAACTGCTCGATGACTGGTCGTACCATTGTTTCGAGTTCTTCTTGTGAGTAAGTCGTTTCGGCTATCTCTGTTATTTCAGCCTCAAAATAAGGTGTTATTTTTGTGTGTTGCAGTACCTTTGCTTTGGTTTGACCATCAACCGAAATATTTATTACTCCATCGGGAAGCCTTTGTACAGAAGTCACTTTGGATATAGTTCCGACGTCAAATAGGTCAGTTGTGGTCGGGTTTTCCACATCTTGGGATTTTTGCATCACCATAAAAAGAGTTTTGTTCTTGGATAACGAGTCTTCTAAAGCACGTACAGATTTCTCCCTTTTTAGCGAGATCGGAACGTTTGCACCTGGGAGAATAACCACATTTTTTACGGGGATCAGCGGAAGCTTTTGTTTAGGTTCTCTTTTTTCCATACGCGTTTATTTTAGCAGTTTTGTCAATGGACTGCTAGTTGCCTAATAATTTTTATTGAAGGGCAGTCCATAATTTGTTATAATTTACTCCTTGCGCGCGAGTAGCTCAATGGCTAGAGCGTCTCCCTTCCAAGGAGAAGGTTGAGGGTTCGAATCCCTTCTCGCGCTCCAGATGCGCCTGTAGCTCAATCGGATAGAGCGTGTGGCTTCGGACCACAAGGTTGGGGGTTCGAGTCCTCCCGGGCGCGCCACATGGTGGCTGTAGCTCAGTTGGTAGAGCGCTGGCTTGTGGAGCCGGATGTCGCGGGTTCAAGTCCCGTCAGCCACCCCACGTGTTCTAATTAGTTGGAGCGGGGTTTACATCCGAAAGCAACACGTTTTCAACTATCAAACCCTTTGGAGCAAATTCACTCTCGAGCATTTCCTTCATCTTGCCTTCGACATCATGTCGATGGCTATTAATTTGATTAAAAGTTACTTGCGATATCACACCACGTATTCTGCTTCTGGAAACTGGTCGTACTATTTTTGAAACAAAATCCTCGCCAATATTTTCCCACAAAGAGACAACGTTATTTTTGTTTACTCTCACCAAGATTGTCCCCTTTATTTGGAGGTTAATGTTATCAGCCGTAACAGCGCTAATAGGGTCATCCCCGAGCACCTCTTTGTGGTTGTCAGCGTTAAAGCCCTCCCTAATGGTATATTCGAGAGTCTGGGCATTGAATATTTTTGCTTTTTGCCAGAACGGTAATTTGAAGTGCAACCCAGGTCCCCAAGTTTTATTCAGAACCCCACGACCACGGTCATATACGGTCGCGACGTGCCCTGGGGGAACATCTGCAAAAAACCCCCCAGCAACCTCGTCGACCAGGAAGGAAATTACTAGTTGATCAAATGATGCCATTTATATAGTTCACCTTACCGCCACTTTTTCTGGCTTAGACCTACTTAAATGAATAATACTCTTTATAATAAATGAAAAAGCAACTGATGTCATGGCAAATATCGCTTTCGCGCTAGGTAGTATGAGTAAGATTATAAACGTCCCAAGAGGCCAAATCAACGGGTCCCATTTTTGGGAGAAACTCTGCCCAATTTCTTTTTTTTGATTGTATTCCCAGATTCTTTCCAAAAAAAGTACTCCGGCGGCGACTAAAGCCAATAATATATTTGGATTTGCCAGGTTAGTACCAAGAAAATAGGTATTGATTTGTTGGGGATGGCTCACAAAGCCATATAGATTAGAAAAACCATTACTATATATACCCACCTGAATAATTTGGTAGAGAACTCCTAAGAAAATTATTTGGGCAAAAAGAGGCAGCGACGTAAGGAACGGGTTTATCCCAAAAGGTTTAGTAACCGCCGAAACCTTACCTAGTTTTTCCCGACTACTTAGGGTCTTGTCATTTTCGATTTTCGCAATAGTGGGCTGGACACTCCCCAGCTGTTCTTCATGCCTGAAGCCCAAAAGAGTAAAGTAAAGGAATACAAACCTTATAAGTAGTGCCAAACCAATTATAGCCAACCCAAAACTGGGTCCAGGGGTAAGGTTATAAGTAATTATTACTAAGTTGTATATTGGTTTATAAAGAACCTCCAACCAAAGACTATAAAGGGAGCTGAACATAGATTAATTAAGGAATCCTAAGTGGTTGGTCGGATGAGCCGCCTGAAGAGCCACCTGAGGAACCATCGTCACCACCATCCCCACCATTTCCAGAACCGTCACCCTGTGGAGTGTCGTCTTCCCCATCTGGGACACCGTCATTATCACCGTCTGGATCTTGGGAATCTGGAATCCCGTCATTGTCATAGTCCTTTGGATTTTTATCCACGCTATCTGGGACACCGTCGTTATCATCATCTGTATCCAACCCATCAAGGATCCCGTCATTATCGTGATCAAACGGGCTGGCATCGCTAGAATTGACAATTCCGTCGTTGTCATGATCTTGATCTTTGTTGTCACTTATTCCGTCATTATCGTGATCAAGGGGAAATTGATCAATGTTATCCGGGATGGTATCACCATCTTTATCGTTTGCACTAATCAAGCTATTTTTCTGTTGCTCAACTATTTCCTGTTCTTGTTCATCACTACGACCACCACCAGCGCCTCCAGTAAAGAAAAGGACTCCGAAGACTAACACTAAGAACACCAAAGCCCCGCCCGCTGGTAGCAGGATAATTCTACGCTGGTCCATTAAATACATTATATATACAACTGTGCAATATATCGAGCCGGGAATTTGGGTACAGAAACGGTTGCCGAGCAAACCTAGAATTGGTATAATCCGAAAGTCAATTTGCAGGGGTGTTGAAAATAAATCGCTTCAGCGATTTGCGACCACTTTGTGAGCTAAGTACCCTTTCAGATCCTGCACAACTAGAGTTGCTAAGGATACGCTACGGCTTTAGCCAACTGGGGATGTGGCGGAACGGTAGACGCACAGGACTTAAAATCCTGGGAGCTAAAAGCTCGTGTGGGTTCGATTCCCACCGTCCCCACCATTATACTAAATAGAATATCTATAAGAAGATGTTTTACATCGATTGGAAATCGACGTAAAATAGTGTTATGAACTGCCCGGTGTGTGGTAGTACTGTAACACGAGTAAGTAATACTTATTGGTGTCCCTATGATCGTATCTATGTTGGCCAAAACTTAGCTGTATCTTCACCACAGTCCGCTGAAACACCTCAAATAATAAACCAACCAGGTCCTTTAGCTAAAGTTTTTGATAAATTTTTGTGGTTCTTAATGGGTGTTCTTTATTTGGTTGTGATTGGGTTCGTAGTCTGGAGTCTTTTATCTGGAGCTTTTGATCAAACCTCTATTTTTAGCTAAACAGCAGAGTGCTAAGATGAAAAGCGGTCCTGGGCTGGACCGCTTCTCTTTAAAATCTATTCGGAAACTCTAACTAACCTTCAGCCTTCATGCCGTTTCTTATCATCTGTTCCGCTTCCGCTGGGGACATATTTGCCATATCAGGGTGAGCTTCGGCTACGTGTGGACCGGTCTGTTCGAGAAGTTTCTGTACAGCCTCATCTTCATTCTCGGCGTCAACTGTAAAGGTCTTTGGTTCGTGTCCTTGTTCACATGTAAAGGAGTAAGTCATTACTACCACCTCCTCTCAGGTTTTTGAAGTCTATCAAAAATAATAGCTAAACTTCAAGCAGTCAAGTGAGGGGCGGTGGAATTTTTAACAAGGTAACTTTATAATAAATTTATGTTTCTCTCCATAGGAAGACGCGACAGTGGGAATGTCCTAAAGGTTGATAAATCCGAACAATATCACACTGTCGATGAATTAATATCCAAAAGTCAGCCAAATTCAATTTATTACACCCTCCTTATCCTTTCCGCAGTAATTATTTCAGCTGGCCTCCTGCTAGGCAACAACCCGATTGTTATCGGTGGTATGTTGGTTACTCCAGTGATGACACCTGTTCTTCTCTTCGCACTTGGGCTTTCTATCGTAGAATCAAAAGCAATTAGAAAAGCTGGATTTTTAATGGTGATTTCGTTTTTGGTTGTTCTTTTGATATCCTGGATTTTAGCCCAGGCTGTGGGCGTTGGGCAGTTAAAATTTCTGCTCGAGGGCGATCCAACCCGAATTTTTGTTCTCTACTCTTTTGTAGCTCTTTCCTCAGGTATAGCTGCTACTTTAGCTTGGGCTCATAAAGACTTGACCGATGTATTGCCGGGAATTGCCATAGCAGTCTCCTTGACGCCACCCCTATCTTTGGTAGGTATCTCACTCAGCTCTGGCGATCAGAGGTTGATAAATTTTTATCTTCTGGTTTTTATCTTCAATCTTGCCGGTATGACCCTGGGTAGCCTAATCACTTACATCCTGCTTAAATTTTATAAAGCAAGGAGGGAAGTGGAAAGGACTATTGAAGCAAAAAAATGATTTAGTCCTCAAGATACTTCTTTATTTCACCAAAATAGTACCGATCCCACCCGTCATTGATTTCTTTAAATTCATCTTCAGGGACGTTTTCCTGATGGAGGGTTACTTTAGTTTTGTCTTGTTGAGATGCCAACTCAATGGTTACTTTTGAAGGATGTTTCCAGTCACCGGCGTACCAATCTTGAGTGATTTTTTTATTTTTAACAACTTGAGTATTTCTGCCGTAAATATCACCACCCCAAAGCTTGAATTCTACATCCTTTTGCTCGCTCATCACCGCTGGTCCAGCACCCCAGCCAGCAATTTCCTCGGGATCTACAAGAGCGCGCCAAACTTTTTGGACTGGAGCTGCGACTATGTAAGTGTTTCTAATCACCCTACCCATAAATTGGTGGTGCCGGGAGACGGAATCGAACCGCCCACGCTCCGCTCTTCAGGCGGACGCTCTACCACTGAGCTATCCCGGCGTGGTGGACGGTGCAGGACTTGAACCTGCGACCTCCTCGGTGTAAACGAGGCGCTCTGGCCAACTGAGCTAACCGTCCCTGGTGCGGACGAGAGGACTTGAACCTCCACAGGATTGCTCCCACAGCCTCCTCAAGGCTGCGCGTCTACCGATTCCGCCACGTCCGCGCTCGTAGAAAAGCTATTTTACCAAAATTGCGCATTATTTGGTAGTATAATAGGGAAAATGATTGGAAAAAATAATAACAAAACAAGATTGAGTAGTTTTAAAGCAGCTCACCAAGGTTTAATTCACGCGCTGATTCATCAAAAAAACTTTCAAAGCCAAGCAATAATTGGGATTATTGCCGTGTTTCTAGCCTTGGTACTTGGTTTTAGCCGTTTTGAATGGTTGATCCTCATTATCACTATCGCTTTAGTGTTAACTGCCGAACTACTAAACACCGTTATCGAGGTCGTTGTTGATCTAGCCGTAAAGGAAAAATTGATACCAGATGCCGGGCTGGCAAAAGATGTTTCTGCTGCCGCCGTGCTACTGATGTCCTTTTTCGCGGCAATTGTTGGGTTGATACTTTTTATCCCGCACTTATTCTAGGTAAATGAATTTTTTATAAGCGATTGCAAGCATAAACCAGACGATAAACCCCAATAGGTAACCACCAATTACATCGGTAGGGTAGTGAACTCCCAAAAAAATTCGAGAAAATCCAATTAAAAAAATTAAACTTAGCGAGACAGCACTAAGTAGTATTCTTCCAAATCTAGCTATTTTGGGTAGGCTAAGAGCGTAAAGAAAAACCAAGCCAAAGAAAACTGTATAAAAGACAACGTGACCACTGGGGTAACCAAAATCAGCAAGTAGAAAGTAATTTGCGTCTAAAAAACCTTCTGGTCGTGGTCGGGCAACGACTATCTTTAGAATAAAAGATATTAGCGGGCCGATCCATGTTAAAAAAGAGAAGTAAGATTGCCGCTTATAACCCTTGAGCAGTAGAGCAAAGGCAAAAGCGAAGAAGAAGATTATAGGGAAAAACCCGTCGCCAAAACTGGAAATAAAAATCATAAACCAGCTGAGCGGGTAGGAGTCTATATTGGTCACGTAGGAAAGTGCGTTATAATCAAAAGTCTCTGTCTCACCTACCGCAACCAATGCAGTTAATAGGAGGAGTGCGGTTAAAAACCCTAAAAATAACCAACTGGCTGCTTTGTTGGCGCGAATGAAGTCCATAGGTTCATTATAGATTTTTAAAAGTTATTGAACAAACACATTTCCCGTGTCAATATATATTTAGGATATGAAAAAAATTTCAAAAAGCGATGCCGAGTTGAAAAGGAAACTGGATCCACAGCTGTATCATATAGCCTTTGAGAAAGGTACGGAGGCTCCATTTTCAAAAACTCTAGATCCTGCTAAAGACGGGATTTATCGTTGCAATGTGTGTGGTAATGAGCTGTTTTCGGAAGAGGCGAAATTCGAAAGCGGTACTGGCTGGCCGAGTTTTTATGGACCAATTACTCCTAGCGCGGTTGAATATGCTCAGGATAAAAGTTTGGGTATTAGTCGAACAGAGATAACTTGCGGCAAATGCGGGGCTCACCTGGGCCATGTTTTCGATGACGGGCCGAAAACTTTACCTGGCGGCAAACAGGCAACGGGAAAAAGATACTGTGTAAACTGCGTTTCCCTCAACCCAAACAAAGAAAAATGAGCTATTTGCCAGGTTTTAGCCAACCCAACGCTTCTTCTCGGTTATCAAACGATTTTATACCCTCGTATTTGCCACCAATGAGCGAAACCGCGGAGGTTAATATTTTTAAAAGTAGGCTTGGGGTGACGACTGCAATTTTGTACATCTTTTTAAAGACAGGGGATTTCGCGTATATCTCTTTTGAACGATCTGGAATGTTTGTCACCACAGACGTGGCAGTAAGATCAATCAGCATGTTGTAGTCTCTTTCCGGAGACTCCTCTAAGAGTTTAGTCAACCCGTCACGAATTAGCTCGGCTTGGCGGATATTGTTTTCTGGGACATCCTGTGCTCCAAGGAATTCCAAGTAAGCAATGTCATCTTCACCAATATAAAGTTTGAAACTTCTTAGTAGTTCCTCATCAGATTTCATTTAGTTTAATTATATTATAATGAATATTACGTACGTCAATTCAATGAAGGAAGTTAGCTTTGGTTAAGGGTTTGACACAGCAGCTGTGATTAAAGATAATAGACAAGAAAGTTAAAATATTTACATGTGGAAGGAGGTGCTAGCGGAAATATGTCGACTGCGTACTGCGTTAAGTGTAAAACTAAGCGGGAAGTTTCAAGTCCAGAGCAAGTAACCATGAAAAATGGTAGAAAAGCCTTGAAGGGTACTTGTCCTGTCTGCGGAACGAAGATGTTTAAAATCGGAGGCTAAAACCTTTGATTTGATACTTAAGCAAAAGAAAAGCGACTCAGAAATGAGCCGTTTTTCTTGTTATGACAGTCAATATAAGGTTGGTTGGACTTAGTTGAAAATTTTCGAACCACTATTTACCAGCTCTCATTTAAATTGAAAATAGACCGTAGGTTTGGTAGAATAACTGGGTTCATTTGCCGCGGTGGCGGAACTGGCAGACGCGCTACGTTCAGAGCGTAGTGGGAGCAATCTCGTGGAGGTTCAAATCCTCTCCGCGGCACCACTTCGGGGTGTAGCTCAGGGGCAGAGCGCGCGCTTTGGGAGCGTGAGGTCGCACGTTCGATTCGTGTCACCCCGACCAACCTTCGCATAAAGCTTCGGTTGGCAAGCCAATCAAAACAATGGGGAATTGTGTAATGGTAGCACAGCGGCCTTTGAAGCCGTTAGTCCAGGTTCGAATCCTGGTTCCCCAGCCAGGACAGTGCCGGGTCGTCTAATGGTAGGACAACGGGTTCTGGACCCGTTTATCTAGGTTCGAATCCTAGCCCGGCAGCCAAATTCTCCTTGAACGCCATTTTGTGCTATCATAATTCTCAAATCTAATCTCAAATGGCCAAAACCCAAATCCTCAAAAATATTTTAAAAAATGCTTTCAAGCCGCATGCCGAGGGCGCTCTGGAACCGACCGAAAAACTAAAAGAAATCTTGGAACAGTATTTTTCACTTCGGGTTTTCCCGGTAAATAGCGGCCGAAGTGCTATTTATCTCTTTCTGAAAGCGGCGGAAATAGGCAAGGGAGATGAGGTAATTATCCAGGCTTACACTTGTAATGCCGTTCCCAATCCAGTCGTTTGGACCGAGGCAACACCAATTTACGCTGATATAAAATCGGATACTTTAAACGTGGATCCGGCAGAGGTAGAGAAAAAAATCTCTGGTAAAACCCGTGCGGTCATACTTCAACACACGATGGGTAGGCCAGGTCCCATAGAAGAAATACTTGAAATTGCAAAAAAACACGACTTGTTGGTTTTGGAAGATTGCGCTCACGCCCTTGGCGGCAAACACAATGGTAGGAAACTCGGTACCTTTGGTGACGCAGCTATAGTTTCTTTCGGTAGAGAGAAAGTGATCTCTTCTCTTGCCGGTGGCGCGATTCTCGTAAAAACTACTAAACTTTTAAGGCCTGTTATAAAAGTAACCTCTCAACTTCCTAACTTACCAATCGCGCGAACTGGTGGGGAATTTTTCAATTTCTTTGCTTGGAGGTTACTACTGCGTAAGATTTACTTTCGAGGTCCCGGAGAAAAGCTAATTAAGAACTTAAATAAATATGATTTTTTCAATGTCGTTACTTCAAAAAAAGAAAAGATAGGCGAAAGACCAAATTGGTACCCGGCAAGTATGACCAACATTTTTGCCCAAATTGCCGCAGATGAGTTTGAAAATTTGGAAAAATACAACAGTAACAGACGTAAAATTGCTGAATTTTATTTAGAGAACGTTTCAAATCCGGACTTTAAGTTGCTCTCCTCTCACGAAGGAGTCTATTTGAGAGTGGTAGCTCTGCACAAAGAAGCCACAAGAGTGCTTTCCGAGGCTAAAAAGCGAAAGTTTTGGTTTGGAAACTGGTACAACACTCCGGTTTATCCAAAAGGAGTAGACGAAGGCAGACTTGGTTACAAAATGGGAGACTGCCCAGTAGCCGAAACTACGGCTGAGCAAACTATTAACTTGCCAAATCATTTGGGAATGGACCTTGAGGAGTCGAGGAAAATAGTGGAATTTGTAAACAATTTTCATTAAAAATTTTTGAACTCATGACTTACGAAATCAAAGAGGTGCAAAGTAAAAACTCCTGGGAAAATTTCTCACTATCCGCTTCACCAAACACTTTCCTGCAATCCTGGAATTGGGGAGAGTTTAATAAACGATTTGGCCGAAAAATTTGGCGGCTTGGGGCATTTGAAAAAGGCAAGTTAGCCGCGATCTGCTTGATGGTAAAGTATGAAACCAAATTTGGAAATTACCTTTATTGCCCTCGAGGTCCGCTATTAAATTGGGAAGGTGTGAGTCTTTTTGAAGCGATTTCTGAGGAATTAAAGAAAATTGGTACGGAAGAAAATTGCATTTTTATAAAACTTGACCCACTTCTTGAAGAAACAACAGATAACAGAAAAATCTTTTCCAAATTAGGATTTCAACCAGCTGTCACGTTTGTGCAAGTAGAGGACGCCTGGTTACTTCCTTTGGAGAAACCGGAAGAGCAGCTTTTGGCGGATATGCGCAAGACCACTCGCTATTTAATTAGAAATGAACCAAAACAAGGAGTGAAAATCGAAATTTCGGATAAATCCGGGGACATCGAGAAATTTGTCGATTTACTTTACTCCACCGCAGACCGAAAAGAGTTCGTAAATCATCCAAAAGATTACTACATAAAGCAATTTTCCGTATTTTCCATAGACAGTCAGGAAAAAATATTTATCGCTAAGAAGGGCAACACAATACTCTCCATGGCAATGATTATGTTTTACGGAGAGATGGGTTATTATCTTCACGCCGCTTCTAATCCCGAGCAAGCTCAATCCGTGGGGTACTCACTACAGTGGGCGGCAATAAAAGAGGCCAAACGCCGCGGCTGCAAATATTACAATTTTTGGGGGGTAGTCAAAGATAAAAATTTTCGCCCAGGCCACCCTTGGTACGGTTTTAGTCTTTTCAAGCGTGGTTTTGGAGGGTTTAAGTATAGTTACCTACGGGCCCAGGATTACCCACTTTCTCCTAAATATTACGCTTACAGAAGCGCTGAGCGGCTTAGGAGAGCCTACCGAAGGCTGCGTTACGGATATTGGGAAGATTGAGGGGTAACATTGAATTTACACGGCAGCGTGTTATAATCGCCTCGATTTAGTCTACGTGTGGTAGCAAATCGCAAAGCGATTTACAGCGCACTCTTTTTTCTGTAGCGAGATATAATTTTGCCTCGCGCGGGTGTAGCTCAGTGGTAGAGTGTCTCCTTGCCAAGGAGAAGGTCGCGGGTTCGAATCCCGTCGCCCGCTCCATTTATCGAAGGTGAAAATGCATAAAAGAGTTATCTTTGTCCTGGCCACTTTTTTAATTTGGTTTCTAGCGTCTATAAGTCTAATAATTGGTGCGGGTACCTTTTATAATAGACTTAAGCAGATAGACGGGATGGATTTCCTAATTGCCAGTTCCTCACGTGATATTTTTACAGCTCCTGAAAACATATCAGGAGATATCGGGGACGTGCTTTCAGCAATACAGAGCCAAGACGCCAGACCCGTTTTGGTAGATAGATTTCTATCTAAGCATAATTCGCCTATGGCCGGTTTAGGATTAAAATTTGTGGAAGCCGCCGACATAAATAGTCTTGACTGGCGCCTGCTTCCAGCTTTGGCCTTTCAGGAGTCAAATCTTGGTAAAAAAATCCCGGAGGGATCACATAACCCTTTTGGCTGGGCAATTTATCCAGGAAAGAGTAGCGGAGCCAGTTTTGATAGCTGGGAAAAGGCGATAGAGTTGGTGGCAATAAGAATGAAGGAAAATTACATTGACCAGGGCCTCACAACACCAGAGACTATCGTGGCACGGTATACATCGAGCGGCAGTCCAACTTGGGTTTTTGCTATCAGAAGCGCTATGGAAGAAATATCAGAAAACGCCTATTAACCCCGTGTGAGACTTGACTTAACCTGCTAAATTTGTTAAACTAATGCAGCTTTTGCGTATTTTGCGGAAGCTTTTTTGTTGCCGTTATTTGCCTCGGATACCCGAGGCTCTATGTTAAAGGCGATCCCTAGGGCGACTGCCATGGTCATAGTGTCCTCAATCATTCTCTTGACCAGCCCCACAATTTTCAAACACCCAACTACCCTTGAGGCGTATGAACCAGTGGCCTCTAATTTTGGTAGCCAAAAAGAGGGAATTTATTCAATTAAGGCTAAAATCGAGGCGAAGAAAGATAATAGAGTGCAAAGGTTGGAAAGGTTTTTAAAATCACAGCAGTTACCAATGACCGGGGAGTCTAAAAATCTAGTTGCGATAGCTGATAAGTATAACCTTGACTGGCGACTCTTACCGGCGATTGCTGGTGTTGAATCCACTTTTGGGCAATTCGTACCAGCCGGCTCTTACAATGCTTACGGTTGGCACAACGGCAAATTTTATTTCCGTAGTTGGGAAGATGCATCCACCAGTGTTGCTAAAGGCATAAATGAAAAATGGGGGTATATGGGTAAAATTACCCACTGGAAAATTGGCCCTTTCTACGCTGAAAACCCCAGATGGGCCTCTCGGGTGGAGCGTTATATGAAATTAATAAGTTACCATTAAAACAGCCAGGTCAAAGTTTAGATGCATAGTATAATGACTACATGGACGCTCGCCTTATCTCAGCGGTTGCCTCTTCGTCAGTTTTAAGAACAGTTTTAAAATTATCTGGCCGCGGTGCTACAGCAGCGCCAGGACTTTTGGCCGAATATATTGATCCAAATTCACTACGAAAGTTAGGTAACTATTTCGATCGTTCAATCCTAGTAACGGGGACGAACGGAAAAACCACTACTTCCAGGATCCTGGGAACAATATTAAAAGAAGCTAGTATTTCTTACGTCCATAATCGAGCTGGTTCCAACTTACTTCGGGGTTTAATTGGAACTCTAGTGGAAAATCTTTCAATATTCAGAGTCGAGAAAAAAATTCCTCTTCTGGAGGTGGATGAACCTACTCTACTTGCAGCGACCGACAGCCTTGATCCCCAAGTTATCGTCTTTAATAACCTTTTTCGTGATCAGCTGGACCGTTATGGTGAGGTTGATAAAATCAGGAAAATCTGGCATAAATCTCTCCTACAAATCCCTCCGACGACTACCTTAGTTCTAAATAGCGATGATCATTCTGTTGCTCATCTAGCTTCCGAGACCAAAGCTTCGGTTGTTTACTTCGGGATGGAAGATACATCTCTTTCTATAGGCAAACTCCCCCACGCTTCTGATTTCACAAGTTGTATAAACTGCGGTTCACAGCTACGTTTCGAAACCGTTTATCTTTCCCATTTAGGTAAGTATAAATGCTCAACATGCGGTTTAAAGAGACCTCAACCGGATATTTACGCTAAAAAAGTAAATTTGGATGAAGAAAAGGGTTTCACCGCGGATATTGCGACACCAAAAGGCAGTTTTGAAGCTAAAGTAGCTCTACCCGGGCTTTTTAGTGTCTATAACACCCTAGCTGCTATCTCTGCAGCGTTGGTTTTAGGGATCAATTTAGCTACCATCAAAAGAGGACTCCAGAGGACGCAGGCGGCGTTTGGGCGCTCCGAAAAATTAGAATTCGAAGGCAAAAGAATTTATATAGCTCTAATTAAGAACCCTTCCGGGTTTAATGAAATACTCCGAGTATTGGCTTTAATTAAGAAAGATAAATACGTTTTACTGGCCATTAATGATTTAATCGCTGACGGTCGTGATGTTTCCTGGTTATGGGATGTAGATATCGAATCCCTAACCGACGATCCCAAAGTCAAAAGAATTTGGTCAACCGGCCTGCGGGCTTATGATATGGCGCTAAGGTTAAAATACGCATCTGGCGAACTGGCTCCGGAAATAAGTACCGATATTGAAGCGAGCTTTGAAGAAGCTCTGATCCAAACCCCAAAAGGAGGGACTTTGTATATTTTACCGACTTATACAGCAATGTTGGCTTTGAAATCTATCCTTGCGAAAAAGAATTTTAGTGAAAATTTTTGGGAGGATTAGAAATAATGCGAGATAAGCAAAAAGATAAAATCCAATTAGCAAGACTAAATATCGGTTGGCTTTACCCAAGGCAGATGAGCACATATGGGGACCGCGGGAACATTTTAACAATTTGGCGACGAGCCGCTTGGCGCGGTATAAAAACAACGGTGAGAGAAATCGGTTTAAAAGAAAAAGTGGACCCAATCCGATTTGATATCTATTTTTTTGGTGGTGGTCAAGATCAAGCGCAGAGATCTGTCTCCGAGGATTTGCAGAAATACAAAAGAGATGATCTTCGTAAAGCAGCCCGATTGGGCGCGGTTTTTCTTGGAATTTGCGGGGGATACCAATTAATGGGGCACTATTACCAACCCTTCAATGAACCACAGCTGCCGGGACTTGGACTTCTTGATGTAGTAACCGTTGCCAGTAATGATCGAATGATAGGGAATATCGTCATCGAATTAAATAGCAAATTGGATGCTCATCTGGAAAAGTCAATTGTGGGCTTTGAAAACCACAGCGGAAAGACGTATTTGGGTAAAAAATCTATTCCTTTAGGTAATATTGTAGTTGGTTACGGAAACAATGGCGAGGATAGAACAGAAGGAGCCGTCCAAGAAAACTGTTTCGGCTGCTACTTGCACGGACCGGTTTTGCCTAAAAATCCACATTTCGCTGACTTTTTGATAAAAAAGGCCCTGAAACGTAAGTATAGGGACATAAATATTGACCCGCTGGATGACACATTGGAATTATCCAGTCATAACAGCGCAATTGCGAGAGCTAGGGAAACCCGTTAATTGATTTTCAAAGCTAATTTAGGTAAAATTCACCCACTTGCCAGAGTGGCGAAATTGGTATACGCGCACGGTTTAGGACCGTGTCCCGCAAGGGGTGTGGGTTCGAGTCCCACCTCTGGCACCAAATTGGATGAAAATAAAATTTTTAGGAACTAGTGCGGGTTGGCCGCTGCCTAGACTTGGTTGCAGCGACAAAATATGTACTTCCAGAGACCCTAGAGATAAAAGAACCAGAAGTCAGGCCCTGATAAACGATCGCTTACTCTTGGACATTGGTCCGGACACATATCTACACTTAAACACGGCTGGTGTGAACCCAACAGCAGTAGAATACGCCGCAATCACTCACGAGCACCCAGATCACACCTTTGGATTGTGGGATCTTGGTCATATCTATAACGGCAAGAAAATCAAAGTAATTATTCACCCCTCTACATTTCAAAAGATCAAGAAGCTCTTTTTTTATAAAGAATACGAGATTTTAAAAACCGAAGCTGCAACACCAGTTGTACTAGATGATTTACAGGTTTCCCTTCTGCCAGTAAACCATACCGATTCATCATTTGGTATTTTTGTTAAAGGAAAGGGAAGGTCTTTCTTTTGGGCGCCTGATTTTAAAACTCTACCACCTCAAACAAAAGCAAAGATTAAAGGAACAACTATTGCTATCGATGGCTCGGAGCTGAGGATTCCTACTCAAAACCATCAGACAATCATAGAAGGGGTTTCTTTAGGACGTGTGTCGCTCGCTAAATCAACTTATTTTATCCATATTGGCCATCGCAACCTACCGCATAAAGAATTAGTGAGGTTTGTGCAAAAAACTGGTGGGAAAAACTTTAACGTAGCTTTTGACGGTTTGGAGGTAGAAATTTAATGAGAAGAGTAATGGTATTTGGTACTTACGATATCTTGCACAAAGGCCATTTAAATTTCTTTGGCCAAGCAAAGAAGTTAGGCGATTATTTAATTGTAGTTGTGGCTAGAGACCGGTTTGTAAAGCAGGCCAAAAATAGCCCACCGACATTCGATGAGAAAAAAAGGGCACGTAACCTTCGGAGGGCTAGCGTGGCTAATAAAGTTATTCTTGGGTCAAAAACTCACAATTTTTTCCAGACCATTAGAACTTATCGTCCGGATTTACTAGCGCTTGGTTACGATCAGAAACCGAAAATACCAAAGCTAAAAAAGGATCTTAAAAAGCACCGAATGGACGGACTGAAAATTGTCCGGCTAAGACCCTTCAAACCTAAAGTTTACAAAAGTTCCTTAATAAAGGATATCCAAAATTAGTTTGACGCGAATTTGATATTTGGCTATGCTAGGATTAAATGATTAGCAAGTTCAAGGTAGCCCCGATTGTTTTAATTCTTCTGGGTGCTATTTTTCTTTTAAACAATTTTGGTCTTTTGCCTTGGTCCATCTGGACTAACCTTTGGAAATTTTGGCCGGTTTTACTTATTCTAATTGGTGTTGAATATCTAATTGGCCAATCGATCTCTCTTAAAACAACTGTGATCCTCCTCTTATTGATTTTTCTAATCCCAATAATTTTTGCAGTGAACCCAGTTACTAAAAACCCTCTGGCGACTGAAAAGCTTTCTATAGCAGAAGATTTAGGTTCCCTCACGAAGGCAAAAATAATCGTCGATATGCCGGCAACGAATTTGGATATAAAATCGACGACGAGCTCAAGTAAATTAATCAACGGTATGGTTTCATACAGCAAAGCGGCGAACAAACCCCAGGTTTCCAAGGAGGAGAGTTTTGGACAAGGTATATACAGGATCGCCCAAATGGGAGTGACCGGTCTACCTATCATATCAAGCCTTAAAAATGATACTGACCTGTCTCTCACAACCCAAATACCGCTGGAAATTCAAATAAATACAGAGGCCTCTCGGCAAGACATTAATTTAAAAAATTTACGGGTTGACTATTTGGAGATAAATTCAAAGGCTGGGGATCTAAAAATAGCGTTTGGCGACTCTTATTCGTCCAGAGCAAAGATTTCTACCAGTGCTTCCAATCTGACTATAACTATACCCAAAGAAATTGCGGCACGGGTAAAAATTGACTCAAAAGTGAAGAACCTTTCTATTGACGGACGGTACAAAAAAGCAGACGGTGAATACAAGACTAAGGATTTTGATGCCTCTTTTACTAGGGTTGACATCCAAATTGAGGTTTTTGCTGGATCGATAACAATCAAGTAACCCCTTGACATCTAAATTAAAATCTTAATAAAATTAAACAGCAATGAAACTTTATCGTTCCCTCATTAAAAATATGTTTACCGTACTCCTTGTAAAGGAGACATCAACTAGTGCGGGGGAAACGCGTTAAGGAACTTTAAGTAATCAAGCAAACTAGAACCCCCGGAAGGGGGTTTTTTCATGGAGGGGCCAAAGCAACTGGAAAGAGCCGGCCTCGTTCGGGGACTTGGCCATCTCTTTGGCAGGTACAATTCCTACCCCCTCCAACAGGTGAGGGAGGCCGTACGGTTCGGCTATGGTTAGTGGTACTTCCAACGTAGAGTTCGGAGTTTTACTAATCTATGGGTTCGATCCCCACCCCTCACACCAAATTAGGGATCGGAGAGCGCCAAGAGGAAGGAGATTTCAGTGGGCCAAGAAAAAACCAAGCTCGATAGTCCCAGTAAGGCTCGAAACGACCACAGGAATGAAGACGATTCCTCTGGTAATGAAACCAAGGGTACCCCACCGGCCCTCACCATCCAAGGTCAGGCCGACGCCACAGCTCGTAGGGGCCACTGGGGTATGGACCGTGAGTAAGCACTGCAGCATCTCCAGCCCCGATAAATATCGAGAGCGATGCGGTGCTTGACTCGGTCGCAATAGCGGATCAACTTGACTCTGTAGCTGACGATCCAGCAATGCTTTTCCGGTTCGTCAGCTCCTATCTCCAGGAAGGTGAGCACAACACACTCGTTGCCGCGTTAGTAAACGAGTGGATCAGAGATCATCCAGATAAATGGGAACGTGCCTTAAACGGCCGTAAACCCCACTAACCTCTATTAAGCAACAACCCAGATACCCTAGCACGCGGCCTCTGCTAGGGTTCTCCATCCGCTATTTCCATCCGCTATTATAGAAAACCTAGTTACCATCTGATATAATCTCGCCTACGATGGAACTTATCCCAATGGTGATTAAAAGAGACCCGCGGGGGGAGCGGGCTTATGATATCTACAGCCGACTTCTTGAGGAAAGAATTATCTTTATTGGCGGACCAATAACAGATGAAACGGCAAATATTGTTATTGCCGAGCTTTTATATCTTGAAAATGAAAATGGGGAAAAAGATATCAGTATTTATATAAATTCGCCTGGTGGTTATGTCCACAGCACGCTGGCAATTTACGATACGATGAAATACGTCCGGCCCGAGATTTCGACGGTCTGCGTGGGTATGGCAGCTTCTGGAGCAGCTGTTTTACTTGCTGGTGGCACACGGGGAAAACGCTACTCCCTTCCGAATTCAAAAGTTATGATTCACCAGCCAATAACCGAAATTTCCGGCCAGGCGACTGATATCAAAATTCACGCTGACGAAATATTAAAAATGAAAAAGAAACTAAATGAAATTCTCTCTAGAGAAACAAAACAACCGGTTTCTAAAGTGAGCCAAGATACGGAGCGCGATTTCTTTATGAGCGGGATTGAGGCTAAAAAATACGGTATAATTGACTCTGTAATTGAGGCTAAAAAGGCAAAATTGTTTTCAACCGGTAAAACAGTTGGGAAAACTAAAGAACTGATAACTGCCCCAAGCGTAAGTCGATAATCCTAAGGGCTGGTAGCTCAGCTGGTTAGAGCGTCGCGTTGACATCGCGGAGGCCAGAGGTTCGAGTCCTCTTCAGCCCACCATTACAATTTAATATGACTGAAGAGAGCAACAAAAAAGAATATATAGATATAGGTCCCGGCAAAGGCCACACCAGGGTCCATATTTCAACTGGTAAAATGGTCCTAAACAATTTTCTTGGCGGCCTTGCCTGGGGATTTGGTACTGTTTTAGGAGCCACAGTGGTCGTTGGACTTGGGATCTTTGTCCTCAGCAAATTAAACACGGTTCCTATTTTAGGTGAGTTTATCAGTAATATCTTACGCGAAATACAAACCCAAACCACACCATGAAGCACGATCTGGATACGATGCGTCATTCCGCCGCGCATTTGCTCGCTGCTGCTGTTAAAAATCTCTACCCAAAAACTGCTTTAGGTATAGGCCCGGTCATCGAGGACGGTTTTTACTACGATTTTGATTCACCTCATAATTTTTCTACTGACGATTTTCAGAAGATGGAAAGAGAGGTAACTCGACTTAAAAAACAAAACATCCGCTTTGAAAGGAGCGATAGGCCAATTAACGAAGCTGTAATTTTGACGAAAAAATTTCATGAGCCCTACAAAGTCGAGTTGATAAAAGATTTAGCCAAGACTGGCGTACCGACTGTTTCATTTTACAAAACCGGGGGTTTTATCGATCTATGCAGCGGCCCTCACGTTGAACACTCTGGTCAAGTTGGTGAAGTAAAGCTCCTCACTGTTGCTGGAGCGTACTGGAAGGGGAGCGAGCAAAACAAGATGCTACAACGGGTCTATGGAACTGCTTGGTACTCCAAAAAAGAGCTGCAGGAGTACATGAACAGGCGAGAAGAAATAAAAAAAAGAGATCATAAAGCACTAGGAACCCGGCTTGAACTCTTTTTTTTCCACGAGACCGCTCCAGGCATGCCGTATTGGCTGCCAAACGGAGCTAAAATTTACAAAGCCCTCATTGATTTTTCCGACAGACTCCATAAAGAGGCTGGCTACGAGGAAATCATCTCTCCTATTTTGAACAAGAGAGAACTGTATGTTACATCCGGACACTGGAAATATTATCTGGAAAATATGTTCGTCGCTAAAACAGCTGACAAGGAAACTTATGGTGTTAAAGCTATGAATTGTCCCAACGCAATGCTAATCTTTTCTTCTAAAACGCGCTCTTACAGGGACTTACCTTTACGTTTATACGATACCGACCCGCTACATAGAAACGAGCGCTCGGGTACTTTGACCGGACTTTTTAGAGTTCGTCAATTTCGCCAAGACGATGCTCATATTTTCACCAGGCAAGAAGACTTACAGAGGGAGCTAGCCGAGCTTTTGAAGCTGATTGAAAAATTTTACTCGACCTTTCGTCTCGAATACTCTTTTAGACTCGGTACGAAACCTGCAAAGTCCATGGGTTCCACACAGTTGTGGAAAAAAGCGGAAGGAGAACTAAAAAAGGCTCTCGATGCTAGCGGCGCAAGGTATAGTATCTTAGAAGGCGACGGCGCGTTTTATGGACCCAAAGCAGACCTTCTTATTAAGGATTCTCTGGGCCGGCAATGGCAGATGGGAACCATCCAAATTGACTTCCAAACGCCAAGAAATTTTAAACTTAAATTTACTAGTCAAGACGGAAAAGATACCCCTCCAGTTGTAATACATCGGGCAATATACGGATCTTTTGAAAGATTTATTGGAATTTTAATCGAGCACTTTGGCGGTAATTTTCCGCTGTGGCTGGCCCCAATACAAGTAACAATTGTGCCAATAGCTGATAGGCATTCTAATTATGCTAAAAAAGTGGTTGAGTCATTGGTAGCAGAGAATATAAGGTCCGGCCTCGACGATCGATCGGTAACAATGCAGTCTAAAATTCGGGACGCAGAAATGAAAAAAGTACCCTATGTACTTATTATAGGCGACAAAGAGACTGTCAGAAAAAAAGTTACAGTAAGATCTAAGGGTATTAAAAACGAAGGAGCAGTAGATTTGGACAATTTCACGAGAAAAATAAAACAGGAGATTGAGGAGCGTCGGTGATTCACGAAGCAATAATGCATTTGCAAAAAGGTGATTTGGTTATATTTCCGACTGATACTATTTACGGAGTTGGTTGCAGAATCGACCGGGAAGATTCTATTAAGCGACTTTATGAGATTAGAAAAACACCTCTCTCCAAACCGACGCTTATCCTAGCTGCTGATTTGAACCAAGTTTTAAATTACGGCGAGCTTGATAACTTCGCAGAAAAACTAGTCTCAAAATTTTGGCCCGGGCCACTAACTGCTATTTTAAAGGCAACCGATAATGTCCCGAAAATAATCCAGGGTCCGGCTGCCAGTATTGGTATTAGAATACCGAAACAACACCTACTGAGGGAAATCATCAAACGTGTTGGGGTACCAATTTTGGCGCCAAGCGCAAATTTTCACACGAAGAGGGCCCCAGTTTCTTTCAGTCAAATTGACAAAGCTCTTTTAGCTTTGGTAGACTATGCAATCGATCTTTCAAGTCTGGATGGTGCCCAGGTTCTTTCAAGCTTACAATCGACTTTAATTAATCTAACCAAAAGCCCGTCCGAGATTTTGAGGGAAGGGGCAATAAGCAGACAAGAGATAGAACATCTAGTGGAGGAGCCTGTAAAATAGGAAAGTTTTATCGATTAAATCAAAATATTAGAGTCAGTAAGTTGCGGTTGCTTGACCCAAGCGGAAAACAAATAGGTATCGTAGATACCAGTGAGGCGATCCGTCAGGCAAGAGAGTTGAATTTGGATTTAGTTGAGATTGCTCCAAAAGCCCAACCTCCGGTAGCAAAAATAACTGATTTTAAGAAACTGAAGTACGAGGAGTCAAAGAAGGAAAGAAGCGCGAAGAAGAAGACTAGGCAAATCGAAACAAAGGAAATTTGGCTCGGGCCTCTAATGAGTGAACACGATCTCAAAGTAAGAGTAGGTCACGCTCAGGAGTTTCTTAAGCTGGGCGACCGGGTAAAATTAACCGTAAAATTCGGTGGTCGAGAAATCGTTCACCCAGAATATGGATTTAAAACTCTTGAAAGAGCGGTCGATATGCTCGTTGAAACTGGCGAAAAAGATAGCGAGCCCAGGCTGGTCGGGCGAAATTTGAGCTTGAGTATGAAACCTACCAAGGGAAAGATTCATGAAAAAGAAGACAAAGAAAACAGTTAGCAAAAGATTTAAAGTCACTAAGACTGGGAAATTGTTGCGTGGGCACGCGTATTCTTCACATCACAAAAAAGTGAAATCTAAGAGCAGGATCAGACGTCAAAAAGAACCAGAGGACGTCAATGAGGATTTTAAAAAGAAAATAAAGGAAATGATCGCCAGCAGATAAAAAATGGTAAGGATTAAAAAGGGTCTCGTAAAGAGACGAAAACATAAAAAGATTTTGCAGAGCACAAAGGGCTATAGAGGAGCAAAAAGCAGACTGGTTAGAAGCGCTAAAGAAGCTCAGGCCCACGCCGGTAATTACGCGTTTGCCGGTAGGAAAATGCGGAAAAGACACCAGAGAAGACTTTGGATAACCCAAATAAACGCCGGTTTGCGAAGCGAAGGAATTTCTTACAACCTGTTTCTCAAATCCCTCAAAAATAAAAACGTAGAGCTAGATAGAAAAATATTGGCGGATATTCTGATCTCCGACCCCTCAACGTTTAAACGGATCGTTTCCAAGGTAAAATAACTCCATAGCTTCTGAAGATCGAACCCCATAGTCTTGACAAGACAGCTATTTTCTGGTAATCTTTTTTAGAATTTGGCCCTCGACTGGGGAGCTCATGTAGGGCAGGCGTGAGCTTCCCATTTGAGGGCTATTTTCTTGGAGCCCTTTTTCTACAACCAAAATTTACTTGTGTGTTAGAATTGTTGTCATATGAACTTAGATAAGCTTCTAAATGACTTCCAGAAAGACCTCTCCAAAACAAAAAAAAGCGATGGCTTAGAGGAATTGCGAATCAAGTATCTAGGAAGAAAAAAGGGTATTTTAACTAAAATAACTGCAACCATACCAAGCTTAACTGCAGATGAAAGAGGAGGGGTCGGAACAAAGGTTAGAAAGGCTCGGGATAGAATAGAAAGGCTATTAGAAGAGGCTATTCGGCGAGATAAAGACTCTCGTGAGGAGAAAATTTACGACGTTACGATTTTCGGAAACAAAGTAGACCACGGTAGACTCCACCCAATCTCACTTGTAATTGAAGACATAAAGGAGATCTTTCACTACTTAGGTTTTGTTTGGACAGATGGCCCGGAGGTAGAAAGTGATTTTTACAACTTCCAAATGCTGAACATACCACCAAATCATCCAGCCAGAGATACTCAGCAGACCTATTATATTGATGAAAACACGGTTTTACGAACTCACACAAGTAATATGCAGATCCGTTTTCTAAAGCAACACAAACCTCCGATACGAGCCCTTTTTCCAGGCAGGGTTTATAGACGTGACATGCCAGATGCTACGCACTTACCATCTTTCTATCAACTGGAAGGTCTTTTAGTCGACAAACACGCATCCATGACTGACTTACTAGGTGTTCTAGACTTTTTCGCGAAGCGTTTTTTTGGTCAACAAACAAAAGTAAGAGTCTACGGTCATCACTTCCCCTATACCGAACCTTCCATAGAAGTTGAGGTCCTACACCCAAAAAAAGGTTGGATTGAAATTATGGGGGCGGGAATGGTGCACCCAAACGTATTAAAAAATGTTGGGGTGGATCCCAGAAAATACCGGGGCTGGGCCTTTGGTATGGGGCCTGATCGTCTAGTAATGCTACGTTACGGTATTGAGGATCTGCGTATACTTTATAGCAGTAGCAACAATTTTCTAGACCAATTTTAGTGTATGAAAATACCAATTTCCTGGATTAAGGAGTACGTAGACATAAAAGAAGGGCTCGGTAGATTAGCAGAAGATCTTCAGTTTACCGGTACAAAAATCGAAGCTATTAACACCTCAAAAGGTGATTCAACCTTTGAGTTTGAAATCACACCAAATAGACCTGACTGTTTGGGAGTTATAGGCATATCCAGAGAAATTGCTGCTATTTATAACCGGAAATTATCCATCCCAGCGTCTTTTTCTCATACAGATTTTAATCCTGCAGTTCCTAACCAGAAAGTAAGATTTAAGGTTTTGCAAAAGGAACTTTGCCCAAACTATAGCCTGGGACTAATTAGTCTAGGAAACATTACCTCCTCGCCTCAATGGTTGGTTGAAAGATTAGAAAGATCGGGCATACGGTCGATCAACGCCGTAGTAGATGTAACAAACTACGTCATGTTGGAAACCGGCCAACCTATGCACGCATTTGATTGGAACAAAATAAAAGGGCAGATCACCTTACGGGAGAGTAAGAAGGACGAGCAAATAATCACTCTGGATGGAGTTGAAAGAACCTTACCCAAGGGGGCGATAATTATTGAGGACGAGGAGAAAATAATTGACCTTGCCGGACTAATGGGCGCGCGGGTCAGCGAGACTGACCAAAATACAACCACAATTTTGCTTCAGGTACCGATTTACGATCCGCTGGCTATAAGAAAAACCTCTCAGGCAGTTGGGCTGCGAAGTGAGGCGTCCAACCGATTTGAGAAAAAACTCGATCCAAATGCCCACCGGTACACATTCGAAAGAGTACTGGAGCTACTTCACAACACTACAAGCGGTCGGCTTGTCTCACCAATTACAAGCGTGGGGTTCCCTGTTGAAAATAAGGTTATAAATGTTTCCTTAGCCCTAATAAAAGACGTGCTGGGATTGAACCTAAAGATGGGTGAGGTTACAGCTATATTGGAAAGACTAGACTTCGCGATCAAGAGTAAAGATTCAAGAAATTTTACATTAGAAGTACCGTCTTTTAGAACTGATATAAACGCACCGATTGACATCGTTGAGGAGGTAGGTAGACTTTATGGTTTCAACAAGTTCCCAAAAACAATTCCTTTGTCCAGCCAGCAAACAGATTACCAGGGAGAGGGTAACTTTGAGATTAATCTAAAATACCATTTTGCTTTACTAGGACTTAAGGAAATTTATTCAAGCTCGCTTTTAAGTGCGAGGCTCCTTGAGAATTCAGGTATAAAAGTTGAGAATTGTCTCAGAGTGGCAAACCGGCTCGTAGTTGATCACGAATATCTGAGACCGACTCTTTTTATCGGTCTACTTCAAGCAATATTAGATAATCGCAAAAGTAAGTCAAGGATAGCATTTTTCGAATTTGGCAAAGTGTTCACCAAAGGAACCCAAAAAGATGGTTTGCCACTGCAAGAAGCCAAGGTGGCCGCGATATTTACAAATTATGAGTTTCGGGATGCCAAGGGCGTTTTAGAGGGGGTTTTACAAAAACTTGGAATTACAAATTACAAAGTTCAAGCTTCTAGCGGCTCAACTTTTCTAGGTGGAACATCCAGCTCTATCACGATAGGGAAAGATTCGTTGGGTATCTTTGGCGATATCGGTAGACAAATTTTGGAGCGATCGGCTATAGAAGGGGAGACTTATTTTTTTGAATTAGATTTGGAACTTCTTAAATCTCATACAAAGCGGAAGACATTTACACCAAACCTTAAGTTTCCGACCGTCAAAGAAAGTATATCAATGTTTTTACCCGACGATAAAAAATTTGAGGATATAGCTCAGGTAATTAAAAAAAGTGCCGCGGAAAACTACCACACCATGTCTTTAATCGAAGATACCCAAATCAGCGGCAAACGCTCGGTCTTAATTCAAATAGAATATTTTCACCAAAATCATACCTTAAAGCAGACCGATGTGGAAAAAATACGAGGGAAAATCCTCGATGGTCTAAAAGCAATTGATGCGCAGCCGAGAATAAAACAATAGAATATATTTTATGGAGGTGAGTGGATCAGTGGCAAACCACCCTCTACCTCAACATCTATCGTCTCCTCCACTGAATCCCCCGAGTCATCGTACACCCTGACTGTAACCTCGTGGTCACCAGGGGAAACGTTTTTAAAACTGGCTGTATAAGGCTTGGAGGGCTTAGTGTTTTTTAAAATACCATCAAGAAAAAACTGAACAGCTGTGATATCATTTGGACCGCTAGCTTCAACCACAACGGTAAAATCAGAGCCCACTTTTTGATTGTCCTCTGGCGAAACTATTACTACGGTTAGAGAATCAGATTTCGGTGTATAAACTTTGGTGTCAGTTTTAGTAGGAGGGCAGGGTTTACAATATTTAAACCCGGGTTTAAATAACTTCGTGTAAGGATCGTATAATACTAGGTAAACTTTCGTCTTGGCTTTACCAGCTGCTTCACAAGATTCGTTTGCCAGCAACCCAGTTGGCGTGCAGATTCTCACCTCTTTGTGCATATCATCATGAGGAGGTGCTTGCCACTTGGGGAAGTAGACATTCGTAGTTGCCCCGTTATTTTTATAGGGCTGCTGACCAGTCCTGGGGTCGATTTTTCTAACAACGACGTCCTTTGGTCGGCTAATATCTTTGACTGGCTGTCCCTTTACCACTTCTCTCATCAGGTTTTTCCAAATAGGTGCGGCCCCGGTCACACCTGAGGCAACACGAGGCGACATGGGCGAATTGTCATTATTTCCTACCCAGGTCCCCACTGTTCTTGTGGACGTGGTACCAAACACCCAGTTATCCCGTTTTTCCTCAGAGGTTCCAGTTTTGACTGACAAACCTGTTTGAAAATTGAGCTCATGAGCCCAAAAAGTCCCGTAGTCAAGATATTTGTTTTTGGGGTCTTTAAGAATATCCAATATTTGGTAGATATTTGCGGCTGGCGCTACTTGCTGTGGGTCTTTTTTTTGTTTGAATTCTTCCAGAGTATCACCACCTGGCGCTGTCACTTTCAATATAGCAACGGAAGGGTGGCTCTTACCTTCATTACCCAATATCGCGTAGGCATTATTAAGTTCCAGCAGGTGAACAGCACCTCCACCCAAAGTAAGCGACAAGCCGTAGAGGTTGGCGTCGTTGATTGTGGTCACACCAAATTTCTTCAAAGTGTCAATCATTGCCTGGACGCCGTTAACACCAAGCATCTTGACTGCTGGAATATTGCGTGAACTTCCCAAGGCAACTTTGGCCGACAGGGGCCCGTTAAAACAGTTACAATAGTTCCCAGGCACATAGCCCCCACCAAAATCAGTTTTCAAATCCAACAAGATTGTTGACGGATTAGCGTACCCTTTTTGAAAGCCGGTTAGGTAGTTAAATGGTTTAAGAGCTGAACCCGGTTGCCTCAGGCCTTGTGTCGCTACATTAAAATTTCCCTGAATATCTTTTGCGAAATAATTTTTTGAACCCACCATAGCAAGTATTTCACCATTGCGGGTGTCTTGAACCACGGCCGCCCCATTATTCATTTCGTACAACCCACCGTTGGCTTTGAGCTCATCGGCTACAATTTTTTGAGCTTTTTGTTGCAGCTTGTAGTCAAGTGATGTGGTGACGTTTAAACCCCCCTCCTGAACGAATTTTGCACCATATTTTTCCTCTAATAAGGTCTTAACGTAAATAGAAAAATGAGGCGCTTTAATCCCTTCTCCAAAGCTAGCAAATTTTAGCTTCGGTAGCTGCACTATCGCTTTTTCTTCCTGCTCCTTGGTAAGAAATTTATCCTCAGTCATTCTCCTTAAAACATCCTTAGTACGATCTATGTAAGCCTCTGGGTCGGAACCAAATGGGGAATAAACAGTTGGTGATTGAGGGAGACCCGCCAAGACTGCGCTTTCGACCAAAGAAAGTTCCCAAACATGTTTTCCAAAATATTGGTTTGCCGCTGCCTCAGAACCCCAGGCAGTACCACCATATGGGATTTCGTTCAGGTAAATTTGAAGAATCTCATCCTTTGAATACCTTCTCTCTATTTGAACAGCCAAAATAAACTCTTTTATTTTTCTTGTTATCGTTCTCTCTGGTGTTAGTAAGGCGTTTTTAACTAATTGCTGGGTTAGAGTAGAAGCACCGGTTACCTTCTTCCTAAAGACCGCGTCTCTAAATGCTCTAGCCAGACCTAAAACATCAAAGCCCTTATGCTTATAAAAATTCTTATCCTCAATGGCGATCGTAGCGTGTTTTAAATCATCGGGTATCCTATCGAATTTTACCAACGTCCTATTCTGTTCGCCAAACACATTGTAAAGAAGAACCCCGTTACGATCGTAAATTTTTGTTGATTGCTGGAAATTCTTTTCCGAAAGCTTATCAGGGGATGGTAAATCTCTCGCAAAAAATCCAAAAGCAACTGCCGTACCTATTAGGAATAAAATCAGAAAAATAAAACCAGCGGTTACCAAACCGCTTAAAATCCGCAATTTCCATCTTCGGGATTTTCGCCTCGATAGGACCTTTTTAATGCGCGGAGGCACTGGTGTAAAACGAGGGTTCATATCGTTATCTCGAGCTCATATTATACCATAAAAACTGGAGATCGTCTCGTACCTGTTATGGGGAACTCTTTTATTTTACAGATGATCGAGATATAATAATCACCGTATGTCCAGGTTGAGCGAAATTGAACGTTATATAAATAATATTTATCCTTCGAAGGAGGCGTTGGAGGAAAAACTAGCTAAAAGGGGACGCTTAAAAATTTACTTCGGTATCGACCCAACTAGTCCACAAATTCATATCGGTAATGCTATTTCCCTACTTATTCTACAGCAGTTTCAAAAGTGGGGCCATGAAGTTTTGCTTCTCTTCGGTGATTTTACCGCCCAGATAGGAGACCCGTCTGGACATGACACCCAACGCAGTCAGCTCTCTGAACACCAAGTAAAAGAAAACTCCACCGCGTACTTAGCGCAGGTGAATAAACTACTAAGCGTAAAAGATAATCCAGTAAAAATCGTTTTTAACTCTGATTGGTGGAATAAGATGTCTCAACAGAAATTTTTTGAAGTTCTAACCCACTTCACTGTCTCGCAACTTATAGAGAGGGATTTGTTTCAAGAGCGTATTAAAAAACAGCGCCCTATTGCGGCAACGGAGTTTTTGTACCCCTTATTACAAGGTTACGACAGTGTTGCTTTAAATACTGATATGGAGATCGGCGCTACGGATCAAACATTCAATATGCTGGTTGGTCGGCAAATGGTTAAAATCTACAAAAAAAAGGAGAAGTTTGTGATCACCACCCCGCTACTTGAAGGAACCGACGGTCGGAAGATGAGTAAGTCATTCGGTAACACTATCGGTATAGATTCCGATCCCAACGATATGTTTGGTAAATTAATGTCTATAATGGACGGGTCAATAGTCCGCTACCTAAAACTAACAACACACCTCCCAATGGATGAGGTGGCAACAATTGAGCGTAAATTGGGTTCAAGTGAAATAAGCCCCTTGGAAGCTAAGAAAAAGTTGGCTTTTGAGGTGGTCAAATTGTACCACGGAGAAAAAGAGGCTAAAACTGCCCAAGGCGAGTTCGCCCGCGTTTTTCAACAAAGGGGTGTACCGAGAGCTAAAACAAAAGTGTTGAAAGAAAAAATAGTCCAAGCCACCCCAGTGGAGATACTTTTATCTTTGGGTATGGTAAAAAGCAAGAGCGAGGCTAAAAGGTTGGTGGAGCAGGGTGGGGTTATTATAAATAATAGAAGGGTCACTTCGCTAGATGAACGATTTGACGTTGAAACCGGCAGTTTAGCTCAAATTGGTAAGTTACGATCAACATCGGTAAGAATAGTAAGAGAGAAATAATGAATTTTATAAGAAAGCAAAAATGGATTTGGATTGTAATAACAGTTTTGATTATTTTGGGTTTGCTGGCCTTTCCATTTCTCCTCTTGACAACTCAAAGCGGTTTTTAGCCCATGGACTTAGATACTCCTGTAGTCAAAATCCCTAAAATCGGACCTTTTTACGCGAAAAAATTAAATAAATTGAAAATAGACACCCTTCATGATCTGATTTATCATTTCCCGTTTCGCTACGGTAACCTAGGCCAGAGCAAAAAAATCAACCAGCTAGGGCCTGGGGACTTCGCTTCGATAAAAGGATCTGTCTGGCAAATCAGAAACATCAGGACCCGCTTTGGTAAAAATCTAACGCTGGCCACAGTAAATGACGGTACCTCTAGTATCGAAGTCGTGTGGTTCAACCAGCCATTTCTAACAAGTATAATTAAACAAACTCAGGCTATCGGTATATCGGGTAAAGTTAGTCTGTTCGCAAACAAGCTTACGTTTGTGAGCCCTGAGTATGAGCTTCTCCGCAAACCAGCGGAAAAGGGCACTCATACTCAGGGCTTTGTCTCTGTTTACCCCGAGACAGCTGGAGTGAGTTCGAAGTGGTTACGAACAAGAATAAAAGAGGTTTTACCAACCGCTTCCGGAGAAATCGAAGAATTTTTACCACCAGATTCTCTAGTGAGAAATAAATTAATTTCAAGACAAAAAGCTATCTGGCAAATTCATTTTCCAAAAACGCAAGAGCAAATTGAGCAAGCACGTAAAAGACTTGCTTTCGATGAGCTACTTCTGACTCAATTAAACGCTTTGGGGAGGAAAAAATTTTGGGCTAAAAATCAGCAGGGCGTAAAATTAGATATTTTCCAAGAGAAAATCCTTTCGGCTTTATCAAACTTACCTTTTGAACTCACGACATCTCAGAAAAAGGTGCTGAAAGAAATATTTTCTGATATGACTTCCGGTAGGCCTATGAACAGGCTTCTGCAAGGAGATGTCGGTAGTGGTAAAACTGTAGTCGCCGCTTTGGCCGCCTATAATGTATTTTTAAACGGTTACCAAACTGCCCTCATGGCTCCCACCGAGATTCTCGCTCACCAACACTACACCACCTTGAAAACTATATTAGCGCCACTTAAAGTAAAAATTGTTCTTCGCACCTCCCAAATAAAAAAGTCGGAACCACACGATATCCTCATTGGAACCCACGCGCTACTCACCAAATCAGTCGATTTTGATAGCTTGGCCTTAGTAATTATTGATGAGCAACACCGGTTTGGAGTAAAGCAAAGAGGATTACTGCGCCAAAAAGGCAAAACTCCACATGTACTGACAATGACAGCTACTCCAATACCAAGGAGTTTGGCCTTAACTCTGTATGGTGATCTAGACTTATCTACAATCAGCGAGATGCCAAAGGGTCGTAAAAAAGTAAAAACATACGTAGTACCACCAAGTAAAAGGGCCGGCGCTTACCAGTTTATTCGCGACAATGCGGCTAGCGGTAACCAAACTTTTATTTTATGCCCTTTGATAGAACCCTCAGAGACTCTGAACACCGTAAAAGCAGCTACGCAGGAATATTTAAACCTCAACCAAGAGATCTTCCCCGATTTAAAATTAGGATTACTTCACGGTAAATTGAAATATAAGGAAAAAGAAAGGGTCGTTGAACGGTTTCGTGCAAGAGAGTTACAAGTCCTTGTCTCGACACCGGTCGTTGAAGTTGGAATAGATATTCCGGACGCGGTAATCATGATGATTGAGGCTGCGGAGAGATTTGGTTTAGCCTCGCTTCATCAATTACGGGGTAGGGTGGGCAGATCACAAAAGCAATCGTTCTGTCTTTTATTCACTGAAAGCAACACCCCTGCTGTGTCAAGGAGGTTAAAAGCGATGGAAAAATACCACTTGGGGTCAGATTTAGCTGAAATTGATCTAAAAACACGCGGGCCAGGAGAAATATACGGAACTGTTCAATCAGGCCTACCAAATTTTAGAGTAGCTTCTCTTTCAGATTTAGTCCTGATTAAGCTGGCTAAGGAGGAGGCAAAAATATTATTTGGAAAGAGCAAAATCAGCCAGTCACGTACTTTCAAAGCTGAGATGCAAAAACTGGGTTTGGTCCCACCCGACTAAAAATTGACAGTATTCACCGATATACCTATAATATCTCTTCGTATGGGAGCACTTCCGAAGAAAAAACTATCAAGTATAAGACGAGGGAAACGACTAGCTGCAAAAAGATACAACTTCCCAGCACTAGTAAGTTGTAATAACTGTGGGGGCAAGAAATTACCACACAGTCTTTGTCCTCACTGCGGTCAGTACAAAGGTAAAACATTTTTCGAACCAGAGAAAGAAGTAAAAGTCGCTAAAGTAGAAAGTAGTAAAAAGCAATGAAAGGGAGACTTGATCCGCGTCACCTAGCTAGAACAACTGCTCTTCAAGCTCTATTTGAATGGAGTTTTAATTCCACCGATATTGAAAATTTAGTAAAACGGGATTCAGAGGAGTATGTACAAGTTGACACTACAGAGGAGAATTCAACTGCTGTGGACCGTCCCATGGCGCTTTTTTTATCAAAGGGGGTCACCGAAAACCTGGACACAATTGACCAAATCATCGAAACTTGTGCTCCTGAATGGCCAATCTCACAAATAGCAAAGGTTGACCTTGAGATCCTACGAATTGCTATATTTGAGCTTTATATTGCTAAAAACGCACCTCCGAAAGTAGCCATTGATGAAGCTGTAGAACTGGCCAAGGAATTTGGAGGGGAGAATTCCTCTAAATTTGTTAACGGGGTGCTTGGAACAGTTGTTAAAAAGATGATACCAGAATTAGACTCTGAAAAAACTACGATTTCAAAGAGTACTAAACCTAAGGCGAAGAAATGAGTGATGAAATTTTTAAGAAAGTTAGAAGAGTGATATCTGATCAATTAGGGGTGGAGGGATCGGAGATCTCAACCACATCTCATCTCCAGGAGGATTTGGATGCAGATACTCTGAGCAAGGGCGACCTAATTGACGCAATTGAAAAAGAATTTAACGTAGAATTTGAACCGGAACAAACTTCGAATGTCAACACAGTAGAAGATCTGGTCAACATAGTTTCTGACCAATTAGGCGATATATAAAAAATGGGGAAAAACTTAAGCGCGCTGGAAAAAGGCCTCGGTTTTAAATTCAAAAATAAGGACCTGTTGAAAACTGCTTTCATTCACCGCTCTTACCTTAATGAGCACCCAAATGAAAAACTACCCAACAATGAACGCCTGGAATTTCTAGGAGATGCTGTACTTGGACTGGTAGTTTCAGAGCATTTATACCAATCATACCCTGATCACCCAGAGGGTGACCTAACGAATTTTAGATCTTCACTAGTTAATGCAAAGGCTTTATCCAAAGTAGCTCAATCGCTAAATTTGGGGGAGTACTTATATTTATCGAGGGGCGAAGAGGCTACTGGCGGAAGAAACCGCCAATATATATTGGCGAATACTTTTGAAGCGCTCGTAGGGGCTATTTTCCTTGATAGGGGTCTTCAAATTTCCAAAAAGGTGATCGAAACCAATCTTTTAATATTTCTAGCTGAGATAATTGAGAAGAAATTATACAAAGATTTCAAGAGTCTTCTTCAGGAAAAATCGCAGGAGAAATTGTCTCTCACCCCAACATACAAGCTAATAGAAGAACGCGGACCTGATCACGCCAAGGTCTTTAAAATTGGTGTACTAATTGGCAATAGGAAAATTTCAGAAGGAGCGGGCAATAGTAAACAGGCGGCGGAACAAGAAGCTGCAAAGCAGGCACTTGAAAAATGGTCAGATATTAATTAGAATTACCCACCTATGGTAAAGATGCGGTTGCTTAGAATTGGAGCTAAAAAACAGCCAAAATACAGAATTGTAGTTATGGACGAACAAAAAAAGCGTGACGGTAGCTACATCGAAATGATCGGTCATTACGACCCTACGGCTTCGCCAGCTTTTTTGGAGCTAAAAAAAGACCGCTTTGAGCATTGGCTGTCTTTGGGTGCTCAACCTACAAAGGCTGTCAAAAACCTCGCAAAGAAGATATGAAAGATTTGATCGAGTTTCTAGTGAAAAATATCGTTTCTGAACCCGAAAGAATTGAGATAAAAGAGTTGGAGAGTGAAAATGGGGAGATAATACAGCTGAAAGTAGCCAAAGATGACATGGGTAAAATAATCGGCAAGGGGGGAAGAACAATCAAAGCATTGCGCACTTTACTCAAAATAAAAGCTATAAAAACCGGCAGAAGAGCTTACCTAGAATTGAGCGAACCAAGTCAGCCTTAATGTCAGAAGTTAAGATTTATTTCGATATACTCACTCTTTTCCCGAATTTTTTCGACAGCCCTTTATCGACCAGCCTATTGTCCAAAGCAATAAAAAAAGATCTAGTCAATATCAGAGTACACGACATTCGTAGGTTCGGCATTGGCAAGCACAAACAGGTAGATGACCGACCCTTTGGGGGCGGCGCAGGAATGGTGTTAAAACCAGATGTTTTAGCAAAGTCATTGAAGGCCGCAATGCGTCTTAGAAAAGAGGAAAGACCCTCCTTACGACCCCGCGTTATCCTTCTAGAAGCATCAGGCAAAACTTTCACCCAACAAAAGGCAACTGTTCTCTCACACAAGGAGTGGATTATATTGGTTTGTGGTCATTATGAGGGCGTGGATGAACGGTTTAAGGAGCTTCTCGTTGACGAGGAAATTTCCATCGGGGATTACGTTTTATCCGGTGGTGAAACTGCTGCCATCGTTATAATTGACAGCGTAACAAGGCTAGTACCTGGATTTTTGAGTAAGCCTGACTCTTTGGTTCACGAATCTTTTACTCCTACACAGCAAGAGGGTGAGGAGATAAAACTTTTGGATTACCCTGTTTACACTAGGCCGGAAAAGTTTCAAAAAAAGGAGGTACCAAAAGTATTACTTTCTGGCGATCACAAAGGAATTAAAAAATGGCGCTCTGACCAAGCCCTAAAAAAAACACAGCAGTTACGACCTGATTTATTAGAAGCTTCTTGAGCACTAGTTTGCTCCTCTTACCTAAAAGGATCACTTGCACCTGTATCGACCTTTTGAACCGGAACGTTGGTGTAATTTACGAAATTTGTTACAAAATCATAAACTCTTTCAAGCTCTGTCGTTAAAGATGGTAGTGGGGAAGCAATTATATCCCCACTACTTTCTAATTCTTTAAACGGGGCAACAATCTCCATTTCAAAAGTATATTCCCCTCTTTCCTGACGAGCCAATTTAATTGTTTCTATACCTAACAGTCTTTTTGCTCTTTCTATATCACTTAAGAATTCCTCGGCTCTGTTTAATCCTCTTCCGCTCAAAGAAAGCAGGAACGACAAAGTCTCTTCCTCGGTGTTAGACTTAGCTTCCTCAGACTTTAGTCTTTTCGATGCTGAAGAAGTGGCGCTGGAAGTCGCTACTCTCCCAGGTTTAAGTTCCATAGAATCAACCTTTAACCCAGCCTTACCTGCTAGCGCTCGAACACCAACCACAAGAGGAGCCAGCTCTTTACCACTGGGGACAACCTCCTCCATTTCAAGTAATTTTAGGCTTACATCACCTTCATCGATAAAGTTTAATTTTTCCAGTTTTGCACGTAAAGCTTCGAGCCGTTCATTTCCTTTTTTTACTTCGATATTTTTCTCTTTAATTCTCTCCAGCTGCGGCATCAAAACCAAAGGGATTAATAAAACGATAGTTACAATAACTAAAACCGGAACTATATATAATCTAATTAGTGAAGGGTTGCTTAGCTTCATTATTTATTTATTTGAGTGCTGGGAGTAGCCTCAAATAACCCTTTCTTTAAAACTTTAAACTCGACTGTGAATTTATAAGGCTCGCCTTCAATTTTGGTAATCGACACAAGAGTCACCATATCAAAATCTTCTTTAAATTGCTCGTCCGTCAAACCATCTACCAACTTACCAAAATTGCTTGACGATTTTGCATCACCGCTTACACTAAAATTCCCGTCGTTTTTAAATTCGGTATCCGTAATTACCACACCCGAGTCTTTGAATATCTTAAGAAGTTTCCCGTACGCTTCGGAATAATTGAGTTGGGATGATAAAAACTTGGAAGTCTCTTCCAATTTCCCGACCAGGGCACGGTAGCTTATCTCCTTACTTGACTGCGCTAGAATTTGCTCTTCGGCTTCCTTCGTTTGGTTTTCTATTCTCTTGCTACTTGCACTAAGAAAAAATTGATAACCAAAAAGGGCCAGCAAAAGAGCAGCCACTACAAGCAAAGAAATAATTGCCGCCATGTTTACTGTGCGGTTAATACTTCCTTTGGTTTCTTCCTTCTGGGTAACTTCTTTTGGTATTAGGTTTATATCTTCTGCCATTTTCTTATTTATTACTTTGCTTTAAGGCCAAACCAACTGCTACTGCATAGGAAGTAGCGTCGCTAACTAGTTTATTAGCCACCCTGCTGGGCAGGGCGATGCCTTCCCAAGGATTTCCCACCTGTACCTCTATCCCCAAAGCTTCCGCTAGGTATATTACTAATCCAGGAAGTTTTGCGGTTCCGCCGGTAACTACAACTCTTTTGACCGGGACTTCTGGATGTTTTGTTGCGTAGTAAGCCAGAACTCTTCGTATCTCGTTTACAATAACATCAAAAATTGGCTTTATCGCCTGCATCACCTTACCTTCAAGTGACGTTGGGTCCAAACCGTAAGTTTTCATATATTCTGTGGCTTGATCTAGTTCAAAACCAAGCTCTTGAGCAACTCCTCGTGCTATTGCACTTCCCCCAGTAGCGATAGACCTTGTAAAACTAATTCGACCAGTACTCACTATACTTAAATCAGTGGTTGATGCCCCCAAACTTACAACCATTGTCGTTGGTGCGCCTTCAATGCGTTGTACTAGAGAACGCACAACAGCAGTAATTTCAGTTTCCAAACTGGTAGGGGACAGTCCAGCGATCCTTATTATGTTCAAAAACCGGTCAATTAAGTTTATCGGGGCAGCAACTAGAAGAACCTCTACTTTACCGGATTTGTTGGTTTTTCCGTCATCCAATACTTGCCAGTCCAGCTTTACCTCGTTAATAGGTACGGGAACGTATTGTTCGGCTTCCCAAGCCAGCGCGTTTTGAATCTCTGATTGTTTCAAGGAAGGAAGCTCAACAACCCTAGTAAAGACTTGAGATTCGGGTAGGGACACAACTACCTTATCTGTACTAAAATGAGCTTCGCGATGGAGCGAGCGAATGGAGTTGGCAATTACAGATATAGACTCTTCGTCGGTTCCTCCCGGAGGTTGGTTTCTCACTTGGACTGGAATCTCTATCTGTCCGGCCGCAACAAAAATTGGTCTTTCTACCGAACCTGAAAGTTGAACTGCTTTTATACTGTGGCTACCAATGTCTAAACCGATATGACCTAGGGCAGGCATAATTTCTCCTAAGAACTATAGTAACATACGCTTCATTTAGGTTGCAAGACCTTCAGAAGTGGGAAATATTAACATTTTAAAGGGCAGCTTATTTACTTAATGGGTTACTACTTCCGTTGAACAACACGTAATCAAAAAGTCCTGAAAGTGAAGGAAACAATCTAGTAACATCCAGCTTTCTGGTCACACCTGAGAGAGTATTACCACTGGACTCTATTTGCCAACCCTGAGCGTACAGTTGGTTGTTTGGATCAGCCGGACGAACCGCTATTGGACTAGGACCATACAACACTTTAATTCTGGCTAATACAGGCTCTCCCGAACCCGCATCGAGACTATCACAATCCTCGTTTGGTCCACTAACATCCAAAGTGGCCATGAAGTTAAAGTCAAATCCTTCAAGTGTTTGGGGTGGGGATATAGTTGCCATACCACTACCAATTGTGCAATTAAAAGCTGTCGGTCGAGCCGCATAAGGGTCAAAAGCAGTTTTACTTATTCCACCTTGCTGGATAACCCACTGCCCACCAACCTGGGACTTATAAATTACTGAGACTTCAATTGCGGGCGTTTCTGGTTGATCTGGGGGACTACCGCCTCCCCAAAGAATTTCTAACTCACCATTCCATGAGCCGCTGCTCAAATCGTCCCAAGTCTCCAAAAACACTACTTGGGCTACGTGGTCTTTCTGAATTACCTGCGGAAAAACAAATCTTGGTATGCTACCACCGCTTTGAACATTGACATTGGCTTCTGTTTGATTTAGATCGTTGAAATCAAGAGTAAGGTCGCCCGTGTTACCAAAATCCAATTGCCGCAGGGCTTCCTCCACACCAGCTTCGGCAGCGAAATAAGCTCGATTACTTTCATCACTGGTTGTGGTAGTCCTAATATCAGTTACAGTTCTTGAAGAGATGGATAGGACTATTGCTAAACCAACTACCAACACCAGTAGGAAAAGTATTAAAATTTGCCCTCTTGGGCTTCGGAGGCGCTTGTGAGGAGTCTTTGGCAGGAATTTCATCGGCTTTCTCTATTCTAGTTTATCTACTCAAGAGGATAAGTGTCAAGCAATTACGCTATTGGTAAGATCTGGTTCCAATAGTCGCCTCGAAAGGCTCATTAACTTCAAATTCTGACCTAGCTGGAGCTGCCGACCCTTGTTGTAATCTAAACTCAAATTTAACCAACTGGGTTGTAGTTGAGGCTGGATCTGACACCACAAAGCGACAACTTCCAGCTACCAAGCGAACACCGTTCAGTGAGTCGGTATTTAAAACAGAAGCCACGTTTCTATTTATGGTAAGACCGATATCGTCACATTCCCAAGTAATTAGTCCTTGATCTGTTGTCAATTTAATACTTGTGGCATCACCATCTGTTATATCGCCATCCTGCAAATCGTCAACTAGTGTTACTTCTGAAGCTTGTTTTACGTCACGGTCAAGCTTATCAATCGCCAGGTTCCCGTTTTGCCTGACCTCGTTTATTACGGCGGTTTTATTTTGGGACCGTAAAATGGAGTTAAATACAGTAGCACTTATAATCGCCAATATTCCAATAACGGCTGTTACCACGAGCAGTTCGACAAGTGTAAAACCATTTTGTGATTGCTTGCTTCTCATTTTCATCGCCAATTAGCTATACAACTTATATTTCTTCTAGTTTGGTTACCAACGGGCGAGTCCCAGCCAACAGCTACTGTTACTCTCTTAATTTCATCCGAACCCAGAGATGTTCCACCAACTGCTTCAGCGCAAATATTAGTGTCACCATCACTATCAGTAAATTCGTCGTCACTTATCTCAACTTGCCTGGTAAATATGGTTAGTAGAGGCGGTTCACCCACGCTGGACAGACACCAAGACTCCATAATTGGGCAGCCAGCGCTACCCGGCTCCTGTAAATATGCTGTGAAAGTAAACTGCTTGTTACCATACAAGTCTCCCCAAGAACAGGGGCTAGCATCGCTACATGTACCTGTGTTATCAACCCTTACCGCTTGGTCGTTGCCAACATCCCTAATATTGCGCACGATCTCCATACCTTCCTGGGAAAGTTTGGAGGCTTGAGTTGCTTGGCGAGAGAGTGTCGCTCGACGGTTGCTTGCATTGACCAGGGATACAATAGACCCAATTATTACCAGCGCAACTCCCAGAGTAACTACTGCTTCGATTAAAGTTTGGCCTTTTTCACTGTTTCTGAACATAAATTTCTCCAGCACTTGTCACAATTAAATTGTAGATCAAACCACTCGCAGTTGGACTAACCACTCTCAAGTAAATATCTTCTGTGGTAGGTACTCCAGAGCACTCTAGAGTCACGCCTTGATTTGTTGGCCTGAACACAATATTTACCGAAGCACACGAAGTAAAACTTGGGACCGAAGCGTTATAGATTCCTACTTCGCTAACCGTCACTTGGCTGGTAGATGGCCAGGGAAACTCGTTTGTGATAGGTACAACACTATTGGGATCGGTGCAGTTTAAATCAACGTTAATGTGAGGAGTGGAGTCGATTATAATAGAGTAAGAATCTAGCGTGCTGGAGAGACAACCAACACTCTGAGTCGGGTTTTTCTGGCCGGAAATAGCAAACGTTTGGTATTTACGTAGTTCACTTTTAAGCTCTTCGGCAGCGTTTTTTACCTCCTGTCGAGCCCCAAAACTGTTGTAGTTAGCCAGGATAACCGTGGCCAAAATCCCAATCAAAGCAATTACAATTAGAAGTTCGATCAGGGTAAATCCCTTACCAACAGGCAATTGGGGTTTGAAGGGTTGAGTAGTAGAGGGGAGTTTAAAGTCCTTAAACCTTAAAGCTGAGATCTTAGATCTAAATGTAAATGCAGGCATTATTTTTACTGTAGCAGACAAACTATCTGGTTGCAATAACAGTTAAAGCAAATCTAATGTGAACCTACTACCCGGTAATTAAATAAGTCGTTACCCGGCCAATCATAGCAACCACTGTAGTTATAGGTAGGGGATCCAAATGGTGGGTTTTCAAGCTTTGCCAGCAAAATAAATGTTTTTCTATCTTGCCTTCGGTAAAAATAATCTTCCCCGGTACCTCGAAAGGACGGGTCCTGGGGTATACCCTCACCGCTAAAATAGCCAGATATAGCATCTTTTACCTCCGGGTGGAGGACAGAAAGCACTCTACCGCACCATCCATCTTTGGCCGGATATTCTCCGTTTTCGTCGTAATACTTTTCCACTGCCGCCGCTATTTTATTTAGATCATCTTTCCTCTGATTGTCATTAAACTCCCGCAGGTAATACACAAAGCTGAGTTTGTTCAGTTGGAACTCAGGATTAAAATAAGCGTAAGCGTTCAGCCCCGCGAAAATAACAGCGAAGATAATGATCACTGAGATGAAGGAGATGCCTTTTGCGGATTTTAGTAATTGGGTAGGGTAGGGAGGCATATCAATCTGGACAGATTACGTAATTGACCGCGGTAAGATCAAAACTAACTGTAGTCGCATCGTTTGCGCACTTAGTTTCGGTATCACCATCATCACTACTCGGATTTTCCAGAACCACTCCAGCAACATATGTGTCTCCATCCGACTCATACTCTACCGTATAACCTAGATTTGTTGGGTCCTGCTTCATATAAGTAGGGGTAAGATCAGCCAAATCAGCGCTGGCGGGGTAGGCTTGATTATCGTTGAAATATAGCTGCAGGGATGTTTTGACTTGGTTTAGTTCTGTCCTTTTCTTAGTATCATTAGTATTGCGTATAAGGGTTTGGGGGTTGATTGCAATGATCACGATAGTAACCAAAACTGCAATTATGGATATTACCACCAAAAGTTCAACCAATGTAAAGGCTTTTTTTGAAGCTAGATTCTTATTTATACTCATAACACCACGTAAATCCTCTCCGCTTTCTGCGGAACTTACACAATGTATATCTGACCTTGCCAATTTATCTTCTATAGATCTCTACCAACTACAGATCGGTGCACCGATTGTTTTTCTTATTCCTCTTGTTCCTAGTTTCTACCTTTTACGGACAGGTGTTTGCTGATACCGTACCTGCTTGAATTGTAACTGTCCCTGTATCAGTGGCCCACTTGGCCATCCTATTATTACCTCCAGCTTGTTGACATACCTCAATCGGACCATCAACATCTGGACTTACTTCGACTTCAGTGTTAGCGTCTGGCCACTGCCGAATCCAAGGTCCACCTGGTGTGGCTGAACTTATCAACGCGGCTTCGTCATCGCAATTCCGAAATTCTACAGAATTATCACGATTGGTCAGACAACCTTCTACAGCAGTAGCAACCGCTCTTACGTTTGACTCTGCAGTTCTATCGGTGGCGTCCTGAATTCTTTGAATTGGGTTAATTGCAATAATCACGATCAGGACAAGAATAGCGATAATCGCGATTACGATCAGCAACTCCACAAGGGTAAAACCTTTTGAGGTGCTCAATCGAGATTTAAGTTTCTCAATCACTATTGCTTCACCTCCTCTCGAATAGGAAAAACGTTTACAAAGAAAAATAATAAATGGGATTTCAGATTTGTTTCACCAGGCAGTATCATTTAAGTTATTGCCCTCAGATAAAGCTCAATAATTTCTTGTCCCCAAAACAAGGAGACAAAAGCTCCTATAGTCAAAAACGGCCCTAGAGGAATAGTTTCTCCGAACCGCTTTTTACCTATCAATAATAGCATAACGGCAACCAGAGCCCCTGTCAAGAAGCCTACAAACAGGCTCAACAAGAGGACCGGCCAACCAACTATTAGGCCAATTAAAAAGATCAACTTTACATCCCCACCACCCATAGCTTTTTCGCCGCTTATGTAAACGATCGCAAAAAAGATCGCCGCAGCCACAAAAGCGACTACAAGATCCAGCAAAAGGTTTTGAGGTACCATATACCCAAAAACTAATAAAGCGAGCTTGTAGGCCCCGACAAGGGCTGCTGAAGGTAAAATAACCGAGTTTGGCAGGAGTCCATCTCGGATATCTGTCACAAATAGTACTATCAGTACGCCTACCACAAACAACAAATAAGTAAAGTAGCTAGTTGCCAGCAACCAGTTACCAGCAAATAAATACTGGACACTGGTCTCTGGGAACTGGAAACCAGCTAAATTACCCCAATAAATATATGTGAAGGCAAACAAAAAACCCGTAGTCAATTCAACCAGTGGGTACTGCCAAGAAATTTTCTCTCCACAGTAGCGACATTTACCTTTCAACTGGATAAAACTCACTATGGGAATAAGATCAGCGGACTTTAGATCAACTTTACAGTGTGGGCATTTTGACCGGGCAAAAAAAACCGACCCACCCTGGACGCTACGGTAGGCCACAACGTTTAGAAACGATCCAATGGCCAAACCAAGCACAAAGACAAGGAAAGTTTGGAAAATCATTAAACCGGGTTAGAAGGCGCTAGTAATACTGTAAATAGGCAGTATGATCGAAACCATCAGCAGACCAACCATCACACCAAGCACCATCATAATGATTGGCTCCAAAGCTGTAGTTAAATTTTTAACCTCTTGCTCTACTTCCATCTCAAAAAATATTGAAACTTTAGTAAGGACCTCATCCATTTTCCCAGTCTCTTCGCCAACTGCAGTCATCTGGGGTATGAGAGGGGGAAATGCATCCTCGCTGGTAATGGCCGTAGAAAGGGAAGCACCTTTCTCTACTTTAGCCACTATCGCGCTAACAGCTTGTCGGTGAACAGCATTTGTCGCCGTTTCACCGGCTATTTTTAAAGCTTCTAGAATTGGTACGCCAGCTGCCACCAAGGCTCCAAGGGTCCGAGTAAACTCTGTCAAAGAGGTATCCCGATTGAGTTTTCCAAAAACCGGTAATCTCATTATTAATCTATCTACTACCAATGCCCCCTCAGGCGTTTTCCTGTATCTACGAAAGGCGAAAATACCACCAACGATTGCTATAATCACAAGCCACCAAAACTTGACCATAAAACCGCTCACCCATATCAAAATGCGAGTGGGCAGTGGCAACACAATATCAAGATCTTGATAAACTTGACCCAGCTTAGGGATAACAAAGATAAGGATGATTGCCGCTACAAGCAGCATTGCAACGGTGATAATGAGTGGATACACCATTGCCCCCTTAATCTTACCCTGAAACTCACGTTCCTTCTCCAAGGTTTCTGAGAGTTTTAACAATACTTTATCCAGTGTCCCTGAGGCTTCACCAGCCTTTATCACGTTAATATAGGCAGCAGAAAATACTTCACTGTGTTTAGATAGAGAATCTGAAAAGCTACCACCCCCTTGTATATCCTCACTTATTGAAGCAATAATTTCCTTCAATTTCTTGTTTTCCGTTTGTTTCTGCAGCACTTCCAAAGACTCTGCTAAAGGTAATCCGGAAGTAATCATGGTAGCAAGCTGACGAGTAAACTGAGCTTGGTCACCGATACCAATTCCGCCAAATATTTCTACATTAAACCCTTTTTTCTTTTCGACAATACTGATTACAGTAAAACCGCGTTCATGCAATATATTCGCTGCTTGACGAGAGTTTACAGCCTGGATCAGACCTTTGTGATAAGTACCTTCTTTATTTGTAACTGTATAGTTAAATTCTTGCATGTTCTTTAAGATTTAACCTTGGCCCCAAAATGCTTTACTTCTCTCACCAGTTCCTGTGGACGCAAACTGTAAGACATTGCTGTTTCTAGGCTGATATGGCCCGACTTGACAAGAGAAGCAAGGGGTGTTTCCAAGGTCTGCATACCAATACTCGATGAGGTCTGGATAATGTTGTCTATAAGGTGAGTCTTACCTTCTCGGATAATATTTCTTACCGCTGGTGTAGCCAGTAATATTTCAACAGCAGGGTAACGACCGCCGTCCTGAGCTGGAATTAGCCTCATCGAAAGTACCGCCTCGACCACGTTGGATAGCTGCATACGCACCTGATCTTGTTGATTTTCTGGGAAAACTCCCACCACCCGGTCCAGTGTTTGCGCTGCTGAGTTGGTGTGAAGGGTAGTAAAAACCAAGTGACCGGTTTCAGCTATTGTCAACACCGACTCGATGGTCTCGTAATCGCGCATCTCGCCAATTAGCACCACATCCGGATCCTCACGCAAAACTGATCTCAATGCAATTTCCCACGAGTGGGTATCTAGATGCATCTCACGTTGGGCAATAAGGGATTTACGACTCGGATAAACGTACTCGATCGGATCCTCCACAGTAATTATATGGTCGCCCTTTTCGGTGTTAATTACATTAATAAGAGAGGCGATCGTAGTTGATTTACCGTGCCCAGTCGGTCCAGCAACGATGACTAGTCCTTGGCGCAACTTCGTCAAATTTCCCAAAATTTTTGGTAGGTGGAGTTCTTCTAGGGCGGGGATTTTGTTTGGTATTAAACGAAGCGCCGCTGAAAGATAGCCCTTTTGGTAAAAAGAATTGACACGAAATCTTGCTACCTCTCCCAAAGCGAAAGAGAAATCAAGTTCCTTATTTGTGATAAGTAATTCTTTTTGTTCTGGCAAGCATAACGAAAGAACCAGTTTTTCTATATATTCCGGAATAGGCGCAGGACCGCGAGTGATTGGTATTAATTTCCCATCCACACGCAGTGTCGGGTAGACTCCAGCCATAAGATGCACATCGGAGGCACCCCTCCTAAGTGCTTCTTCTAGTATCTCTTTAATATCCATTTATTAACCTCCTTTTGAGTTACTCACGCGCTACGCGGAGCACCTCTTCAATTGTAGTTATACCCTCTAGGGCTTTTAAATAACCGTCTTGTATAAGCTTCACCATACCGTCTTCTACTGCTTGTTGTTCGATTTTACCCGCTGGCGCGCGCTCTAGAATCAGCCTCGCCATTTTCTCACTAACCAAAAGTACTTCAAATATCCCGATCCTTCCCTTGTAACCAGAATCCCCACATTTGTTGCAGCCTTTTCCTTTGAAAAGCTTAAATTTCTTACCCCCAAGCTCCTGTAAATCCTTTTGCTCCTGGTCAGAAAATTTTGTGTGCTTATCGTGAAGAAGATCGCCAAGAGTTTTTTTAAAATCGTCGACAACTGGGACGGGGGGATCGTATTCTTGTTTGCAATCAGGACATATTTTCCTGACAACTCTTTGAGCAACTACCGAATTTATTGAAGAAGCCAGTAAAAACGTTTCGGCGCCCATATCCAGCAGTCTGGGTAAAGATCCAGACGAAGAGTTGGTGTGCAGTGTAGAAAATACCAGGTGCCCAGTAAGAGAAGCTTGTATCGCCAAACCAGCTGTCTCACCATCGCGTATTTCACCCACCATGATTATATTAGGATCTTGCCTCAAAAAACTCCTCAAGCCAGAAGCAAACGTCAGGCCAGCAGTTGGGTTGATTTGGACTTGATTTACCCCGGGAATTTGATACTCCACCGGATCCTCAAGGGTCACGATATTTACTTTGGGCGAATTAATTTTTGATAAGATAGAGAAGAGGGTGGTTGTCTTTCCAGAACCGGTAGGACCGGTTATCAAAATAATTCCGTGAGGCTTAATAATGTTCCCCTCGAAAACCTTCAAAGCACTGCCTCGTAGCCCAAGATCAGACAGGGTAGGGGCTGAACCAGCTTTTGGTAAAAGCCTCATCACAACCTTCTCCCCGTTTACAGTAGGGAGGGTAGCAATCCGCAAATCGACTACGTTGTCCTTTAATTTAAAGGTAAATCTACCGTCCTGAGGTATTCTTTTTTCGTCAATTTTCAAATTGGAAAGAATTTTAATCCTGGATATCAGGGCTTCGTGGACTTTTCGAGGTAAGACAACGCGTTCTTGCAAAATTCCGTCAATTCGATAACGCACCCTTGTTCTATCCTCCAACGCCTCGATATGGATATCGCTAGCTGCAGATTTCATAGCGTACTCAACCAAAGTTGAAACTATTTTCGCTACTGGAGCTTCCTTTATTATCTCCTCAACTTTGCCAAGATCGGTAATCTCTTCCTTTGCTTCCACCAAACCGCTTACTTCTTCCAAGGCCGCTGATACTTGGGTACTTAGATTCTGCGAGTAGGACTCATTTATCGCGTGCTCGATCAGGTCAGGGGTAGAAATAAAGGGTTTTATCCTTGTCTGACTTTTTCTTTCAATAAATTCAACCACCTGCAGGTCTAGTGGGTCGGCCATTGCTACAGCAAGGGTGCCCGTTTGATTATCAAATTGGAAAGGTATCAGCGTGTAGCGGCGGGCGACTGGTTCGGGAATCTTGCTTAAAATATCAGCCGCTACCGGTTTGTTTGTGGGGTCTACAAACTCAATGCCAAGAAGTTGAGCACGCGCGGAAGTGATATCTTCAAGACTGGAGAATTTTCGCTCAAGTAGTACTTCTTCGGGTTGCTTACCAGAATTGATAGCTTCCATCTTAACCATTGAAAGCTTATCTTTCGTAAGCTTACCCTGTTCAAATAATATGTCCTCTACGCCTTTTTCGGTGACTTCTGGCATCGGGCAGACCCTCGTTCCGTGAAGTGTGTGGAACTTAATTTCATTCTACACTGATTTTCGATCAGTGTAAAATATTGGCTTGATTGATATTTTATCTTTTGGCCTGCTACAATGTCAATCATGAACTTACCTATGTTATTTGTCGGAGGCCAGGAGAAAAAGAGAGTGGAGGAGGCCAGGCGATCTGCTTCTGCAGGCTCGTCAAAATTTGACATCATAACTCTACTTGCAAAGACCCAGTCTGGGATAGCCGAAATAAGAAATTTAATTTATCTAGCCCAGAAAAAACCCTATAATTCTCCGATTCGAACAATTATAATTTTGGAGGCTCAAGCCCTCACAGTCGAAGCCCAAAATGCTTTATTAAAGATCTTAGAGGAACCGCCTACCAGCACTCGATTTGTACTAACATCGCCAACCACAGAGAATATCCTCTCGACAATTTCTTCGCGGTGCGAAAAAATCAACCTTCATTCAGACATTATTAAACACCAAGACGATCTCCAACCAGAATTCACCACCGGGTCGCTGCTTTCCGCCTATCGATCAACTGATAAACTAGATATAAACAGGTGGCTAGGGACGTGGAGAAAGAAATTACTGGATCTTGTTTACGAGAACGAATTTACGGAGAAGGCGGGAGTAAATAAAATATTAAATTATATAAAGTTGATTAATAAACTTAAGTCTTTACAAAGGCGAAGAGCTTCGCAAAAACTGATAAAATCCATTTTGATATTGGAAACTCCAAAAGGTTAACTCCTTATACGATTTAGCGAATTTTCAAAACAACCTATTCCTTGCAAGAAAGGTAGTAACAAAGTAAAATATAGTAGTTTGATTTAAGAAAAATATGTCGAAGTATACGGCAAAGGATATCCAAGTATTAGAGGGATTGGAACCGGTTCGCAAACGCCCCGGAATGTATATCGGCTCTACTGATATTCATGGGCTCCATCACTTAATCGCTGAGATTATAGACAATTCTGTCGATGAAGCTCTTGCTGGTTACGCAAAAAATGTCTGGGTGTTCATCCACCCCGATCAGAAAGTGACTGTAATTGACGACGGACGTGGTATTCCGGTAGAAAAACACCCTCAAACTGGGAAATCAGCTCTAGAAGTAGCGCTGACTTACTTACACGCCGGAGGTAAGTTTGGCAGCGGTGGTTACAAGATTTCTGGCGGCTTGCACGGCGTCGGTGCATCAGCGGTAAATGCTTTAAGCGAACATATGCTAGTGGAGGTAAGACGCGACGGGACAATTTATTCACAAGAATACAGAAGGGGCAAGCCAGAGGGTCCGGTAGTAACGTCAAAAGAACCAAAATTACCGCAGAGCGCCATTAGTCTTTGGCGGAACGTCAAAACCGGTACAGCAACCACTTTTCTACCCGATAAGGAGATTTTTTCTACCATTTCTCTAGAATTTAAAACCATAGAAAAACAGGTACGCGAACGGGCCTACCTTGTAGCTAGTCTTTTCTTTCACCTTTTCGACGAACGTGGAAATAATGAAAAGCATTTCTACTTCGATGGTGGTATAAAAAGTCTCGTTGAGGATCTGAATAAGAACAGGAATACACTGCATCGAGCAATTTTCGTTAAGAAGGACACGGAAAATGTTGGTGTGGAAGTCGCTATACAATATAATGACGGTTACAGTGAGTCTGTCGAATCTTTCGCCAACGTTATCAACACGGTTGAAGGCGGTAGTCACCTCACCGGCTTCAGAATGGCTTTGACCCGCTCAATCAACGATTACGCTCGCAAAATAGGCGCAACCAAAGACCTGGAGGGGGGCTTTACCGGGGAAGACGTTAGAGAGGGACTTACCGCCGTGGTTGCCATAAAGATGAATTCGGAGAAGCTTGAGTTTGAAGGCCAGACTAAGGCAAAGCTTGGTAACGCGGGGGTTCAACCATTAGTTCAGACTGTTTTTAAAGAAGGCCTCGACACTTTTTTTGAGGAAAATCCAGGAGATGCAAGAAAAATAATCGAAAAAATTTACCTCGCTTCAAAAGCTAGGCTGGCGGCAAAAGCAGCTAAGGAGGCCGTTATCAGAAAGGGGGCCTTGGAGGGGATGACCCTGCCTGGAAAATTGGCCGACTGTCAAGAGAAAAACCCACAAGCTTCCGAACTTTACATAGTCGAGGGTGATAGCGCCGGCGGTAGTGCCAAACAAGGCCGCGACCGAAAATTCCAAGCGATCTTACCACTGGGCGGGAAAATTTTGAACACCGAAAGAGCTCGTCTAGACAAGGTTATTCAATTTGAAGAAATAAAAGATTTAATTATCGCCTTGGGAGCCGGTATTGGTGACACTTTTAATATAGACAAAATTCGCTATCACCGAATCATTTTGATGACGGATGCTGATGTAGACGGTGAACATATCCGCACGCTTTTATTAACTTTCCTTTTCCGATACATGCCTCAGGTCATCGAGAAGGGTTATTTGTTTATTGCGCAACCACCTCTTTATAAGATTTCGTCCGGTAAAGAGGAACATTATGCCTACAGCGAAGAAGAAAAAGATAAAATGGTAAAACAAATATTGAAGGGTAAAAGGACAAGTATAAACATCCAGCGCTATAAGGGGCTGGGTGAGATGAACCCTGAGCAGCTTTGGGAAACAACGATGGATCCGGCAAGGAGAATTTTAAAAAAGGTTAATATGGAAGAAGACGCCGCCGCCGATGAGGTATTCAACATGCTCATGGGAGAAGAAGTGCCACCAAGAAGAAAATTTATCCAGACCCACGCTCGCTATGCAACTCTCGATGTTTGAACGCTCAATAAAATTTACCCAACTTCAATTTGAGGAGTTAAGAAGCAATGGCTGAGACAGACGGGGAAGGCGTTAACGACAACATTGGACAGATACAGCCAATTGAAATAACAGAAGAAATGCAGCGTAGCTATCTAGACTACGCAATGAGTGTAATTGTCTCGCGGGCTCTGCCAGACGTTAAGGACGGCTTAAAACCAGTCCACCGCCGAATACTTTACGCGATGCACGGGCTCGGTCTTACGTCCGATAGTAAATATCGAAAAAGCGCTACTGTAGTTGGTGAAGTCCTCGGAAAATACCACCCTCACGGAGATGCTCCAGTCTACGACGCCTTGGTCAGGCTGGCACAAGACTTTGCCATGAGGATACCGCTCATAGATGGTCAAGGTAATTTTGGCTCGATTGACGGCGATCCGCCGGCAGCTATGAGATACACAGAGGCTAGAATGGCAAAAATCGCCTCTGAGATGCTCGCTGATATTGATAAGAACACCGTGGATTTCGTTGATAACTTCGACGGTACAAAAAAAGAACCAATCCCACTACCAGCAAAAGTACCAAACCTATTGGTAAACGGATCAGCTGGTATTGCAGTCGGTATGGCTACCAATATCCCACCTCACAATTTAAACGAGGTCTGCGACGCCATAACCCATCTAATCAATAACCCTGAGAGCAACATAGAAGACTTGATGAACTTTATAAAAGGGCCGGATTTTCCTACCGGTGGTGCAATTTTTGATATAAACGAGATAAGGTCTGCCTACGCCAGTGGTAAGGGAAAGGTGGTGATGAGAGCAAAAGCTGAGATTGAGGAGGACAGAAGCGGGAAGTTTAATATCATAGTTTCGCAATTGCCTTATCAAGTAAATAAAGCTCAGCTAGTGGCTAGAATAGCCTCCCTAGTGAAGGAGAAGAAACTCGAAGGGATTTCAGATCTTAGAGACGAATCTGACCGCACCGGTATGAGAATTGCAATTGAGCTAAAGAGAGACGCCCGACCACGAGCACTATTAAACAATCTTTACAAATACACCGCTATGCAACTCGCCTTTAATGTAAACACAGTAGCTTTAGTCGACGGTATACCTCTTACTCTTACCCTTAAGCAGGTTCTGACTGAGTACATTCGTCATCGCCAGCAGATAGTAACCAGAAGAACTCAATTCGAACTCGACGCAGCCAAAAACCGAGCTCACATCCTAGAAGGACTAAAAATTGCGCTTGATCATCTAGACGCTGTAATAGAAACTATCCGAAAATCTAAAGATGCAGACACAGCTAGGATCAATCTGATGAAGCGCTTTAAATTCACCGAAATTCAAGCTACCGCAATTCTTGATATGCAACTAAGACGATTAGCTGCCTTGGAAAGGCAAAAAATAGAGGACGAGTATAAGGAAATCCTAAAAACAATTGGTTATTTAGAAGATCTACTATCTTCTCCAAAAAAAATACTCGCTGTAATAGAAAAAGAGTTGCTCGATTTGAAAGAAAAATATGGTGATGAAAGACGAACTAGGGTGTATGCCCAACCAGTGGGGGACTTTTCAGAAGAAGACCTGATCCCCTCCGAGCAAGTAATCGTAACAATCACCAAAGGCGGTTACATAAAAAGAAGCCCTATGTCCGCCTTTAGAACACAAGGCAGAGGCGGAAAAGGAGTCAGCGGAGTGTCTATGAAGGAAGAAGATACTGTCGCCGACATTTTTTCAGCAAACACCCACGACTCGTTAATGTTTTTTACCAATAAAGGCCGGGTATTTCAGATTAAAGTATACGAACTACCAGAGGGGAGCAGATATTCGAAGGGGGCGGCGATCGTCAATCTTATTAACTTAGAACAATCGGAAGCGGTAACTTCTATCCTGGCCATAACAAAAAATGCCAAAGCCGGGTCTGCCTACCTCTTTATGGCCACAAGGGGGGGTATTGTCAAGAAGACCAGCGTCAAAGATTTTGAACATATAAGAAAAAGCGGGATGATAGCGATTAGGCTTAACAGTGGCGATGAGCTTGCCTGGGTCAAACTTACCAACGGCAGCGACGAAATACTTATGGTTACAAAGGCAGGCATGTCAATTAGATTCTCCGAAAAAAACGTCAGACCAATGGGTAGAGCCACTGCCGGGGTAATGGGCATTCGTTTAAAGAGCCACGACATTATCATTACAATGGATAAGTCAGTCAAGGGTGGAGAACTAGTCGTAGTAACTGAAAGAGGATTTGGCAAGAGGAGCAAAATAAAGGATTGGCCAGTACAAAATAGAGCTGGGATTGGGGTAAAGGCGGCAGAGTTAACAACTCGTAACGGGAATTTAGTAGCGGCAAAGGTAATTAATCAGAAAGATCAGCAGCTAATATTAACCAGTAAAAAGGGACAGGTTATTAAACTACCTATTAAGGACATCCCTGTGCTCACTCGTCAGACCCAAGGAGTGATTTTAATTAGATTTTCTGACAAGGCTGATCTCGTTGCAGCAGCTTCAAGTATCCAAAAAGAGCAGATAAGTAAGGAAGAGAAGAAATCAAAGTAAGCCTCAAACGGAGGCTACCAATTTGTTGTTTTTCTTAATAAAAATTCTTTTTGGTTTGAAGGCTCCAGGAACAGATTTTAGTGGTTTGGTAGTTTGCGTAGTTGGAACAGTGAAGAAGAAGGTGCTACCTTTGCCAAGTTCGGATTCAACCCAGATTTTCCCCCCGTGCATATCTACGATGGCCCTAGAAATATAAAGCCCAAGACCAGTCCCTTTTGATCCTTGCTCCAAGACACCAGAAACTCTGAAGAATTTTGTAAACAGTCGGGGCAGCGCGCTCTCCGGAATCCCTTGACCAGTATCTCTTACTGATGTTAAAACGACATGTTCTTTTTTATCTGTTCGAGCCGTTATTTCTACCACTCCACCTTTATCAGTATAGTTTAAGGCGTTACCAACCAAATTTGAAAGTACTTCACCAATACGAAATTTGTCTACCGAAACAGGTGACAACTTTTCCGGGCAATTTAAAGTTAATTTGATCCCTTTCTCCTGGGCAAGTGGTAAAAAGCTAGTAATCGTTTCTTGCAAAACCACTTGCCAGTCTTGCGGTGAGGCCTCAATTTTCATAGCTCCTCTTTCGATCCTGGAGACAGAAAGAAGATTCTCTACAAGCGCGGCTAGCTGAGATGAGGAAATAAAAGCTTTATCAAGAAAGGATTGCTGCTCAGAAGACAGGCTTTTTGCCAACTCTTCCTGAAGTACTGAAAGGTAACCTCGAATAGAAGTAAGCGGTGTCCGCAGCTCGTGAGCAGCCATCGATACAAAATCAATCTTCATTTCTTCCAGCTCTTTCTCACCAGAAATATCATTCATGGTTATTATTGCGCCCAAACCAACCTCCAGACCCTCTTTTATGGCTGAGCTCACTAAATTTACATATATAGTTTTGTTGTGTTGGGTAATAATTTTTAAGTCTTCTCTACGGAAAACAACCGTATCCTTTTCTAACCTCCTCCGAGATACGAGATCTTTGAAGAAAATTCTTTTGCCATTTTTATCAAATATTTTCATCACCTGGTCAATATCCTTACCAACAATATCTTTTGCTCCAAAATCAAGCATTTTTAGAGCCGGTGAATTTATAGTAATAACGCGACCCTCAAAATCTAGAGCCAGCACGCCATCAACAATAGACTCTATCGTGGTGGTAAGCTTGTTTCTTTCAGCAGTAATATCGGCGAATAGATCGCGGATCTTACTTATATCAGCAGCAACGCTTACAACTCCATACATATTCCCATTTTGATCTTTAAGAGGCGAGGCCGAGAAAGTAACTGGTATTTTCTTATCGGAAGTTGAAACTAACTCAAGGTCAACACCAGAAATTGTTTGTCCGGAAGAAAGTGGCTTCAAAACACCACCGCGCAAACTCTCCCAATCTCCTGAAATTATTTTCTTGATATGTTGCCCGACTAATCTTTCTTCATCGTAACCTAAAACGTTTTTGGCTGCTTTATTAGCAAACTCGATAATATAGTTCAAGTTGAACACGATCATTATCTCGTTCATTGTGTTGACGATGTTGGTCGCAACAGTAGCAGGGTTTATTACGAACAATTTATATTTAAGAATTGCGTAGGCGATAATTAAGCTCATAATCGAAGTTAATAGCACAGCAGCCTGGTAGACTTGAACCCCAAAAATCGGAAGTAAACCGTTCGTTATTGAACCGCCTACAACAGGTATAAGGACCGCAGATATAAAAAGTGCCGTTTGTCTCCTCGAAATCTTATCGTTTGACTTTGCCCAATGTCTTATCAAAAGCACTAGTGAAGCAACCAATAGCAGATCAATCCAACCCAGCGCTACCCAAAAATATGGCGCGCTTGGCGCCTCCCAACCGTAAAATGTCCTTTGGATTTGCTGGATATTCCTATTGTTTATTAAATCTGTAGTCAAGCCGAGGAATAGAAGCAGTAGAGAAGGACCAAACAAAGTCACTTGTGTAGAAAGCCTAGATAAAATCTGTTCCTTACCAATGTAAGAGAGGGTGAATGATAGAAAAACAGGCGGTACGAAAATCCATCCGAACATACCGGCTAACGACCAAAAATCACTGGCGATAGGGGTAGCACTAGATCGATCCAAGGTTTCAAAAACTCCCCAGACTATTAAACTGAGTAGAACTAATGTAAACCAGCGATTAGCAGAAACCTGAATTCCTTTAGAAAGGATGAGGTAGAGCAAGATTGTGTTTATACCTACTGCCCAAACAGAAAAAAGAGCCCAGGGATTAAATATGAAATCAAATAAAACCGAAAGGTTGGAAGCAGGTATAACCATTTCAAAACTCTATTTTGAGAATAATCTCTTTAACCAAGAGGTGTCAAGGAACTGGAAAAGCGGCGGTAAATTTTTTTACCTCTTCCGCAATACTCAATACTCTCTTATTTTTTAAAACTCTGTTCCTAAAATCCTTCATAAAAACTTTTCTGGCTTCTTTTTCTTGTGGCAGCTTCTCATCCTTAATTTCAGCAACAGTTTCTTCAAACCAGGCCGCGATTTTTACCATTTCCGCTTCTTTCATTCCGCGAGTTGTAATTGCGGGAGTTCCGAGCCTAATACCGGAGGGGTAAAAGGGGGGATTATCCTCAAACGGCACACTGTTTTTATTTACAACAATATTTGCAGTCTCCAGTGCAAAAGCAGTCAGTGCTCCATTGATACCTTTGCTTCTCAAATCAATGAGAATTAAGTGATTATCGCTACCGCCGCTGACCAAATTAAAATCCCTTTCTAGCAATTCTTCGGCCAAAACCTTGGTGTTTTTGACGATCTGCTGGCAATAATTTTTAAATTTCGGTTCGGTCGCTTCCCTCAAGGCAACCGCTATTGCCGCCGTCTGATCATCGTGAGGACCTCCTTGAATACCAGGAATAATAGCGCTATCGATTTTTTTACCCAGATCCGGGTCTTTCCGCAGTCCTTTTTCAGTTGCCATAATCAACGCTCCGCGAGGACCCCGCAGCGTTTTGTGAGTAGTGGTAGTTATTACGTGCACGTAAGGAGCAGGATCTGGATGAGCTCCAGCTACAACTAAACCGGCGATATGGGATATATCGGCCAGTAGATACGCACCGCTCTTTTCGGCGATTTCGCCAAAACGTTTGAAATCGATGGTTCTAGGGTAAGCAGTGTAACCACAAACGATTATCTTTGGTTTTTCACGGATCGCTTGCTCTTCAATTTTGTCATAATCTAGGTAACCGTCTTTACCAAGTTCGTAAAGAACGCTTTTAAAATATTTTCCGGTTATCGATTGGGGCTGCCCATGAGTCAGATGACCGCCAAAAGAAAGTGATAAACCCATGATTTTGTCTTTTAGCGGTTCAAGAAGCGCGACGTAAACTGCTAAATTTGCCGGGGAGCCAGAGAGTGGTTGAACGTTTACATACGGCACACCGAAGAGTTTTTTAGCTCGTTCCTCCGCAAGTATCTCCACCTCATCGATCACTTTGTTTCCCTGATAATATCTTTTCTTCGGGTAACCCTCGGAGTATTTATTGGTGAGGACAGTGCCAAGGGCACTGCGAACCGCTACCGAAGCGTAATTTTCCGAAGGGATCATTTCCAGCACTTCAAACTGTCTTTTTTCTTCTTTCTTTATAAGGTCATAAATTACCGGGTCGGTTTTTGGGAGATCCATCCTTAAATTTTTAACACAGATGCTGTGGAAAAGACAATCATAAAATGGAAAGACCGCCGGTTCGTCTCTTACCTGGTTGGTAAGCGACTCACGGCGGCCCGACCGATCTGCCATGTGTGGCCACAGCCTAGTTGGGTGCAGGTTGCGAAGTTACCCTCGACACCTATCCCTTGTGACCTACACTCTGGACAAACCTTGCCTTCAGCAGCCTTCTTCTCGATGTAGCGCTCTCTTTCCTCAATGCACCCATCAACCGGCCACCTGCAGGCATGTTTCCCCATAAAGGAAAACGAGTCCTTTTCGCAGACTGGGATGCCACAGAACCAACATCTCTTATTGGTCTGGGCCCCGTCTATGACGCATGTATCCATCGAACCTCCTTTACTTCCTCGTTTTGACTACTATAGCACTTTTCGTACGTACCGTCAACCTATAGTAGTTGTGGTTGGACGGCTGGTTGGCCAAAAGCGAAGTTCGCCATCAACCTCTTGTCCTCTGGCAACTTGTCAGCCCACTGTGTCATTACCACCGCACCTCTGGTAACGTGCTCGGTAGCCATGCCCAAAAGACGGATAATCTCGCTACGATCAGCCACCTGGACATCTGTCAGTATTCTATCGAGCAGGAGTTTGGCGTTGTTGCGAAACGGTCTTACCTCTTTGCTGCCGTAAAGAAGCAGATCGTTTCGGTAAGCAACCAAATACTCCCGCAGCGAAGCGCGGTTGAACCGAGCTGTCCGAATCAAACTACCGCGAAGATTCACTAGACTTTGGGCAAGGAAGAAAAGCCTCAGGTTGCTCTGCCGGGCGTAGGATTGGAGGGCTGCGGCTCTGCTTACTAGGTCAGCCTTTATCCGGTTGATCTCCTCAAGCCTCATACCGATTTGGGCGCTAGTGAGCTGATTAAGCTCCAGCTCCTCCTGCGTTAAAGAGAGCAACTCGAGATCATGGTTGCGCTGCCTTTCCTTGAGCTCAAATCGGATAGTCTCCAAGCGAGCTCTTTCGTCGTCGTACTGATCCTGCTTGTAAACAGACGACCGCTGTCCGTGCGAAAGATCCCGCACGATCTCGTATATCCGACGCTTTAGCCCCCTGGATGTTTCAATGACTTGAACAGCCCGACGTTCTTCCCGACCCGCTTGCAGGAGCCAATCGTAATCGGGTGATCTGCTTGTCACCGATACGAAACGGCTGTTGAAGAGACAAGGCGGAATTGTGCTTCTGTTGTCCCAGGTTCTCTCGAACTTCGTTTCGTATTTCTCCCGCGTGTCGAAATATAGAGGCGGCATGCGGCGCCTAAAGCTCTCGAGACTGAAAAGGCTTGAAGGCCACCGACCGAGAGTCTGCAGATCATCTGTTAGAGGATAGATAGGAATTGCAGCTACGGCACCCTCCCTTATCGCCGCATCGATCCGATAGGCTACGTATTGCAAATCTGCCCGGGGTTTTGCCAAGTTGATCACTCTCCCTATGCGTGATTTGAAGTGCGGGTGCCTAATTCTAGCTATAATTGGCCTATTTTGCAAACAGAGGGGTAGATTGTTAAAATGTCTCTTCTATGGGAAAGATATTCGAACATATACTAAACCGCGATTTAGCTCATGTGATCCGTTTCAACAATCGACCGCAGCATTTTCCGGAAAGCGTGGCCGAACATTCCTTTTACGTCGCGTATATAGTTCTCATTCTTTGCGCGCTGCTGGAAAAAAAGAAAGTGAGGGTGGATGTAAAAAAAGCGCTTTCTATAGCGCTCATTCATGACGCGGAGGAAGCTTTTTCCGGAGATATACTCAACCCATTCAAACATTTCAACGAGCAGGTTTATTCGGCTATCCGCAAGGTAAACCAACAAACGATTGATGAAGTGTTTGTAGATTTGCCGACGGATCTAAAAAAGGAGCTAGTAGCGTTGTGGAACGAAGAAATAGATGCAAAAATTATAGAAGCTCAAGTAGTAAAAATCGCTGACAAGTTGCAGCTTCTCTCCAAATGTTACGAAGAAGTTCAGGCCGGGAATTCATACTTTCAGGAAATTTTTAAACAGCAGCTATCCCTGCTGAAGAAATTTGATGCTTCTTGGTGGAAGAAAATCCGTAGTGCAGTTCTCTCCGGAGCTGAAAAACCAGTTTAACTAGTGGTTCCAAGAAGCCACTTCTCGGCTTCTTCAGAGCCTCCAAAAAACCTCGCATTTTGTGCTATTGACTTGGCTGCCATATCAAGGATATGGTAAAGATAGCCGCCTTTATTGTAAACGATTGCAATTTTCACACCTTTGGGAAATCCCTGTTCCATGCGATCATAGGCGGTTTTTAAAGCCCTTTGTTCAAAATTTGTCATCTCGGAGTAGTCCAGCAAAAACTTCGCGTTTGGATCTTTTTCCATCTTTTTATCGAAGTTTTGGATAAGTCCCTCTATATCCTGCACCGTATAGAGTCCGCTAGCTTTGTAAAGAAAATATCCTTCCTTTTCCTTAATCTCGTAAGCCATATGGCCATAGTGTAATTTGAAAATGCAAGTTTGTAAAGAAATCCTATTTCTAAACCCTCCTTACTTTTCCAAGCTTCATTAAACTAGCTGGAACCACAGAGCCTTTTCCGAATTTTTCGCGCAGGTGGTCTACTCTTTTTTCCAGATCCAACCGTTTGTTACGAACCCCGTCAAATAAAGATGACTGGACTGTCTCACCCTGACCGTCCGGCAGGCGGGCAAATTGAGAAATTCCGATTCCAACCAAACGCAATGATGTATTGTGATCCCAAAATTCTTCCAACAATTGTTTTCCCATCTCGTAAATTTCTTTCGTAGAAGATGTAGGGTAGGGAAGTACTCTCTGGCGAGAAGCGGTCCGAAAGTCGCTGTAGCGGATCGTTACATAGACACAACGACCACTGTAGCCTTCACTCCGCACCTCTTCGCCAACTTTTTCCGCAAGGTGCTGAAGCATGGCTAAAATAAATTTAATATCTGCACTATTTTTCGGAAAAGTTTCACTTCGAGAAACAGATTTCACTTGCGTGCGTGGTGTAAACCAAATATTATCTGCTCCGTTAGCAGCTTTCCAAATATTGATGGCAAATTGTCCCCAAGAGCGTATTTTCTCGTAGGGAACAGCCGCCAGCTCCCCGAGAGTTTTTACTCCGAGCCGGTGAAAATACTCTTCCATTTTTCTACCAATTCCAGGCAAGTCTTTGATAGGTAGGGGAGCGAGAAATTCTTTTTCGGTTCCGGCTTTCACATAAGTTAAACCATCAGGCTTTTCATGATCACTAGCTACTTTGGCAACCACTTTTGTCGCCGCGATTCCTATAGAAGCGGTGATACCGACTTCGCCTTTTACAGTCTCTTTAATTTTTCTGGCTACGTCAACTAAATCCTGGTAAATAAGTTCCGTACCGGAGAAATCGAGAAATGCTTCATCCAAAGAACTGTATTCTATTTTCGGTGCCCAACGTGCACAAATAGAAAAAACAGCGTCGGAGGCTTTTATATATTCTTCGTAGTGGCCACCAACTACGGTACACTGCGGGCAAAGACGTAGCGCTTGGAAAAGAGGCATACCAGAGCGGGCGCCAAATTTTCTAGCTTCGTAGGAAGCAGTAGCCACAACACCACGGGGGACAGAACGCCCGTGAGGATCGACCCGACCAACAAGGACTGGTTTACCTTCAAGAACTGGGTTGATCTTAACTTCAACAGAAGCAAAGAAAGCATCCATATCTATGTGCATCCAGTTGGCTCGCATACATTATTATAATCCGAAAATATACCGAATAAGTCAACTGGGTCAAAATAGATCAGGGGAGTTGGACCCGTTTCCACCGGCGATCTTTCGATCTGGTAGAAACGGGTCGTGTTGTGTCCGTTACCTAAGCAGCTCGTTCCACAGGAACAAACGAGCCGTCAGGCTTCATGACGTAGGGGATCACTCCTTCGGACCAGCTTGAATCCGCCTTGTCACCGATCTGGATCACCGCTCCGTCCGGAAGATCCCAACTGTTTCCAGCTGCTCTCTTTACCGCGACTCGACTCTCCAGACCCAAAGCCTTGTAGGTAGGCTTCAGAATTTCTGTGATCACATCGCGGTGGGAGTCAATCCCGGTAGAAAGCACGGCCGCGAGAAAGGCTTCAGCATTGGGCAGCTTCACGATCGGCATGCGGTACCTCTCGTATACATCCCACATCGCCTGCAGGGCTTTATCCGGCCAGTACCGTAGGTACGCTCTAGTGATGTTGCGGAACACACCCTCGTGATAACCTTCGTCGGTAGAAAGCGTGCCACAAACACCGGCGATGGCAGGATATACGGGCCTATCATCCTCACCACAGGGTGAGCCGTACTCCTGCCAAATACGGTCTCGCATTCGCCGATAATTCCTCTTGGTTTGCCGCTCCTGGGCGATTGCATACGCAGCCCCTCGCTCCGGCGTAGCCTCGTGACCAGTCTGCTTCTCGAAAGTCCAGACATCCTGCTCGCACTGGTGAAGATATTCGTCCATCGCCCTCGGCGATCGAAGACCCGAATCAACCAGACAGTACCAAAGCGCTTTGCTGTGACGAGTCTCGTCGTATACCCACTGGGTATATATCTGCCTGGTGGAATAGCTGTCTCCAGAAGCGAGGATAGCCATCTCGGCGTAGTCTTCAATGAAGGACTCAACGCCGAAATCCCCGACTATGATCTCGGTGCTTTCAGGACTCACCTTATCGGCCCACTCTAGCATCTGACTTCTCTCGGGCAGATGTTTTGCTACCCATCGTGGCCCGCCTCTGAAATACCGGTCGTAGATTTCGGCTACGGCCTTCTGGATGGCGTTGTATCGACCTTCCTGAGTCCAGGGACCTGTCATCACGTAAGTCAACGGTTTCTCCTTCCGGCTGTCTCCTTTTTACCTTTATAGTATAACAAATCATAGTTTTGATTTTCGCCAACCGGCTGCCTGTGCCGCAGATTCAGTGCAAAACCAACGTTCACCTTTATCTTCGCTGATAACTGTTTGGTTGTAATAACGTTGCCCAGGAAGATGATAAATTTTCTCACCGGAACCGCCAATATTTCCTTTGATTACACAGTCGGTTTCTGGAGCAGTTTGCTTATCGTCAACCCCAGCAATAAACCCACACGAACCCCAAAGGCCTTTATCGTTTTTCTTTGCAAATTTCTCTGCTTTATTAAAAATATCTTGGTATTTAATATCAGGAGGATATGGGGAAGAAAAAGCAAAACCTTCTTTTACTAAAGTCTCACTAACTAAACCATCTTGTCCGGAAGATGGCGAAGGAACGAAGATATAACGCAGTAGTCTTCCGTATTTGTCAGTTTCCGAGACGTCTTTTTCAAGTCTTACGCGTTTTCCTTCAACCAGTTCGCGGTTTTTCTTGGTTGCCTCCTTGCCAAAACATTGCACCCCAGTCCTAGGATCAGAAGTCTCAGGTGTATCAATACCAATATAGCGAACCTTTTGGCCGGTTTCGATCTCAATAGTGTCGCCATCAACCACTCTCGTAACCTTAACTCCTTCAGTCCCAGACTGATTTTTACTTACTTGCTGCTTCTTTTCATTTTCTAAAATAGACGTGGCGGCTGAACTCGGATTTTGGGTTGGGCCGCTCTGCACAACTTTATTTGAAATAAAGCTTGGGGAATAGAGGAGAAGATATGAAACCAAGAAAATAATTGCAAAGATAAAACCAGCTAAAAGTTTTCGTTTCATATTTCTATTTAAGTCTTAAATAAGTACTTGTCAACCATCCAGATTTACTTTAAAATTCGCTGCCGGAAGAAAGAAAAGGGAGGTGCTTTAGTGCTACTGCGTTGGTTTTTCATGCCCTTGTGGACATTTCTGTACACTACCGGAATTGCACCGATTAAAGTCGAGGGAGGAGAATTGGTCAGAAGATTGGGCGCTTGTATCATCGTGTCCAATCACGTTGACGGCGCTGACGGTTCAGTCCTCGAATACGCATTTCCGTTTCCGATCAATTTTGTCGTCCGAAAGGATTATGGAAAGCCCGCTCTCAGGTTATTCCTGAAATTGGTGACCAGAATAGTCTGGATCGACCGGGAAGAATTCGCTCTTTCTCAGTTCCGTGAGATGGAAGCTCTTCTGCGGTCAGGGAGATCAATGGTTATCTTTGCGGAAGGGACTAGGTCCACGGCAATGAAACGCTTTCACGCTGGCTTTGTCCCTCTTGCCTCGCGCAGCAGAATACCGGTGGTACCCGTCTCGATCAGCGGGACCGAGGACTTGCTTCGCGGAGACCTTTGGAAGGAAATTCCGCGACTAATTTTCCGGCGAAGACCACCCGTCAGGGTAATCATCCACCAACCGGTGAAGATACAACTTGCTGGAAGAAATAAACAGGAGATCGCTGACCAAATCGGTCTGTTGGTCGCTACCGGAGTGGGTCCTATGAATAGGGGGTTCTACGCCGGACGAGTGGCGACAAACAAAGAAACCTAAGTGAAATATTGAGGCGGTGGGTGTAAAGGCAGTTGCCTCTTACATCCCACCGCCAGAATCATCTTGACCTTTCTATTGCCACAAAACCAAGCATCTTCGGCCCACCATGAACAGCAATCACTGAGGTCATTGGGACTTCAAGAAGATTATCGGGTCTTAGACCTTGAAGCTTCATTTCTTCTCTGAAGTCCTGAACGCCTTCAGGAAAGAGCCCGTGTGAGATAGCTAGATCCTCCAGAGGACCAAGCGTTTTTGCTCTGTTGACGAGTTTCTTTACTGCCACCCTATGGCCATGCGCTCGCTCAAGAGGTTGGACTTCTCCTTGAGCCACTTCCAAAATGGGCTTGAGCTTTAGGAGTGCTCCCAACCATCTTCTCGCTCGACCAATTCTTCCACCTCTTCTCAGGTACTCTAAGGTATCAAGAGCTACCACCAAATGGGTCCGATCCACCAAGTCTTCTAGAGTTTTGGTTATCTCTTCCACACTAGCTCCACGATTCGCCATCTCGGAAGCAATTAGAGCTTGTTTAGCAAGGCCGTAAGAGACGAATTGGGAGTCGTGCAAATACACCCAAACACCTTCTTTTTCCAGCTGAGTAGCCGCATAACCCGCATTGGTGTACGTAGCACTAAGTTTACTGCTAAGTGTCACGCAGATGATGTTGCGGGCTCCAGCTTCAGCAGCTTTGTGGAAGACTTCGATAAACTTCCCCTCACTAGGAGCGCTAGTTGACGGCTTTTTGGAATTAGCGAGTTTCTCGTAGAACTCGTCGTCGCTCAAAACACCATCGTCGATGACCTCATCATCAAAGATAGCTTCCAGAGGAACAACAAGCAGATTGTCGTATTTGGCCAAAGTTTCCGGCGAAATGCAGGCAGTGCTGTCAGTTACGACGAAGATCTTGCTCCCCAAGACTACTCCTCCTTCCAAGGAATTGGAGTATAAAATTTATTGCCTAGTATTGCAAATTGTGTGAAAATATAAGGGTGCCAAATCATAAGAGTATCACGCCCAAAATAATCGTTATTATTTTTGGTCTAGCTTTGATATCCTTTTCAATTTTTACCTTAACTTCAATTCAAAGTAAACCCAATAAACCCGTAGAGAATGGAGGTCATTTGATCTTAGATATCAACGGCACAAAAATCACCGTGGAAATCGCAAAAACACCCGCCGAACTGGAGAGGGGTTTATCTGGAAGGACTTCGCTGGGAGAGCGTGAAGGGATGCTTTTTTATTTACCTGAAAGAAAAATCGCCACTTTTTGGATGAAAGATATGAAATTCCCAATTGATATTATTTGGATTGATAATAATACAATCGCATATTTTGTGGAAAACGCAGCGATTCCAATAGGGAACGGTATACCTACGTACACTCCAGATAAACCAGCCACGCACGTCCTCGAAGTAAACGCTGGGTTTATTGCAGAGCACAACTTAAAAATAGGAGACGAACTCGAAATCCCGGCTAACTAACAGCAACCGACAGGGTCCGCCCTTGTCTAGTCCACTTTAGTGGTCGCAGAACGCAAGAGTACTGAGGAACCAAAGATTTCGAATTACAGAGCGGGCTATAGGTTTCTGTATCAAGCAAAATGTAACTAGATTAATTTATTTGGCTACTTCGACTTTTTCGAGGCGCCTGGTAACTACGTACAGAGCACTACCACCTAGAAGCAAGCCCAGAGGAATATATACGTAGCTGTTACTGGTTGGACCAGTTTCAGGTAGAGTGGTGGCACCTAATACCTTACTTTCAGTTTTTTTAACCTTTTTTTCTATTTTTGGATCTTCAGGCTTTTCCTTTTTAGGAGTTTCTTTTCTGTGCTTTTTTACGTAAGTTTTGGTCCTGCAAGAAACATTTTGCTTATCCTTACCGTGAACTTTCTTGTCCTTTTCTTTTTCTACCTTACTGTAGTGCTTTTTCTCAACAGGATATTTGTGGTTATTATCTTTCTTGTCCTCATGACTATAAGAATACTTTTTAGATTTGTGCTTATAAGTGGAGTGGTATTTGCCTTGCTTTTTATGCTTGCTTATTTGGATCGTTTTTTTACCGTAAGATTTATACTCATGAGAGTTCCCACCTCTGCTGTGAGCCAAGGCTGGGCTAGAGGAAACAAGTAGAACTATAACAAATGTGAGTCCTATAACTAGCAGCTTTTTTACCATGTCGGCTATTATATACTAACTTATAGTATATGTCAATAGGACTTGGTGAGGGTTATTTTTTGGAGAAGTTGCTGACCATTAGGATCGAGCCGTTTGGGACTATGTGTAGGGCGCTGTCTTTATCCCGAAGGGAAACAATTCGGAGTGAAATTTTTTCAACTACGCCACGCTTGCCGTTTATCTCGATCTCATCACCTTCATCAAATTGATTTTCGATGAGAATAAAGGCGCCGGCGATTACGTCTTTTACTAGAGTCTGAGCACCAAAACCAATGGCCAGACCAGCAATCCCAGCGCTAGCGATGAGCGGCGCGATATCAAATCCCAACTCCCGGATAATCATAAACGCAGCCACCAAAGTGATCACTGCAGAAGTTGCAGTCCTAGCTAAACTACCTAGTGTTCTCAGCCTCTTACCAGTAGGTGTCCCAGAGGATAAAGCAGTCACAAAAGTGTTTGAAAGTAATTGCGAGGCTAGCCATACAACGACCGCTACAACCAAAATCACCAGAGACTTCGAAAACGTAAAACCAAATATCTCCATAACTGCAATAATAACATAAAACAGTTGGTCTACGGCTAAATTTGGTAGAGTAAGGGTATGAGAGTTGGAACTACTTTTCTTCTTCTCTACGACGGCAAAGACGGCACTCCATATCCGGTGAATCGCAAAACCTATGATAAATCCATCGAAATCCTAAAAACCGCCAACGAAAAAGCTAAAATAGGCGACCGAGATAAACTTGGAACTCTAAAACGGTTGGTTATCTCGTTGTTATGATACTGTCACAAGGTTGTCTAATTTCACCATTTTTGTAAACAAAAAACGATGATCGCGACAAAATCCAAGCTATCAAAGGTTTCAAATTATTTAAAGTCGGGCTAGTTTTTTGTCTTAATACCTCGAGTATCAGCTTCCACAATGAATCTATAAATTTCATTAAACTCTGGACCAAAAATTAGTTTTCTGCTTCCTTTTCGTTCTTCTGATATCCCTTTAAGAATAGATTCGAACTTTTTAATATAACCGCCCCAAATTTTCATCCATTCTACCTCTTGTGATCCTTTTTCTGGAGATAAGTTAATCAGATACTCATACGTCGTCTTGGCGATTCTTAACACCTCTTCGGCGTCATGAAGCTCTTCATCCTCCGCTTCCTCTTCCTCCTCCTCCTCAGATTTATCTTCCTTTCCTGACCCATGCCCTTTTTCGAAAACGAATTGAATATTCATCCTACCGAATTTCGTTCTACCCAAAACTCTATAGATATTTCCGCCTTCGTATTCACCTACCTTTATATAAACGACTTTATTTGCATCCTCCATTAAATAGGCTTGATTTATAGAAAGCAACGCTGCTTTTGGATCCTTTGCTAGAGTCTCTATTCTTTCACCACTAAATCCTAGTCTTTCTAAAGTATCTCGCAACCCAGCTTCCGTTGCACTAGTAAGGTCGGCGTTAGGGTTGTCAAGTAAATCTCGCAGTAAGGTCCTTTGATGGGAACCTAACGCCTCCGAATAATGGATTAGAGTCCTCATTTTACCGTCGTCGTAGCGAATCTTCTCTCCTCCCCCTGTTGTTAGATAAAAGAGGGCCACTTTAAAATCGGGGTTGCCCTTAAGAACTTGTTCTGCGTTTCCATCTTGGTTGACTTGATCTTCAAGGTTTTTCCATCTCTCCGGATCGATATCTGCATGACGGGGGATCGTTAAGGTTATCTCACTTATTTTTGCCTTTTCTCCGTCAAACAACTCTATATCGCTGCCTTGTTTTAACTCTGCAAAAAGTCTTTGGACACGATTTTCAAATGTGTCCTTTTCTTTATCAACTCCCAGCCCCTGCTGCTCAACAGGATCTTCTGGCGTCCCCTTGTTAGAATTATCTACACGGGAAGTTTCGTTAAAGATTTCGCCTTCTAATTCGCTGTTTTCAATTTCAAAACCTGCCTCATTAAATTCTTCGCCGTCCATCACTGATACCAATTATATTATATCGCCAAAAAGTGGCGTTAAATCCCAATAACTATTCCAAACCAAACTCGGAAAGATCTATCTTCATCGGGCCGTTGGTGAAGAAGTCGTTCACGGCTTGGAGGACTTGAGAGGGGAGCACACGAGCTTTGAGGAGGTATCCTTGCGCACCCAGATCAATGGCTTGTTTTATTATCGAACCTTGGCCCAGATTTGTTAGAAGGTAAACAGGCGTATCTTTTGCCGAGGAAGTGGGCATTCGGATATCTTTCAACACATCTATCCCTGTCTTTTTTGGAAGCATGATATCCAGAAGTATTAGATCAAATTTATTATTTTCCGCCTGCTCGATGCCTTCCAACCCGTCAGCTGCTAAAACTACTTCGTAACCACTTTTTTTTAGTTCTCGTGAATAAATATCGCTTACAAAGACGTCATCCTCAATCAGCAGTATTTTTGTTCCCATTTTGATCCTTTAAATATATTAAACAGGAAAATAATTTTTTAGCCCAGTCTGCAAACAAGCTCTTCTAGACCAATAATAGCATAAAAAGGTAAATTGAAAGTTAATTTTCTAGCTGTTATCCTAAACTCGTGGCAAAAGAAATCGTCATTGATATAAAACCCACGGAGAACAAATTAAAGGCTTACTTACCGCTAATAATTGCTGCAGTATCCGTGGCCGGGCTTTTTTTTCTTGTTGGTTTCGCAATTGGCAACTATACTAGCTTTGAACTACCGCTCTTCCAAGAGAAGGAAGCAACCAAAAGTGCAACCAGAAAAGGCTGGTTCGTATATGAGAGTAGCAAGTTTACGATCGAGTACCCCAAGGGTTGGAAGGTAGGGCAGAATCCAAAGGATGGGCCGGCAGGAGCAGAAATTTTGGGCCCTGGTGCGCGAGTAGAGTTCTGGCAAGATACCCCAAGAGCCTATAAATTTACTTCAGAGCAAAAAAAGAAACAAAGGAAAACCAATTCAAGTAAATTGGGCATCGACGGTAGGGAAGCACAGGTAACCGAGTATCCGTATAAGGATGGCGATAGCTTTATAGTAATCACACTACCAGAGGAGAAAAATAAACTAAAAGTAATTTTTTGGGTAAACGTGGCCAATAACGAACATAAAAAGCTTGCTTTAGAGATCGTCTCCACTTATAAAGCAATCACCGTAAGCGGTAAAATATCAGCAGACTTATGAATAAAGTTCTTGAGTTTTCGACCCACACTAAAAAGGGGCTAGTAAATATTACCAGCGCAGTTGGCGAGGCGGTTGGCGGAACAAATATAAAAGAAGGCATCTGTCTTGTTTTTGTTCCCCATGCCACCGCTGCTGTTTTGATAAATGAAGATGAGTCTGGTTTCAAAGCCGACGTGGAAAAACTGCTGGACAAATGGATCCCGGAGGGAGGGTGGCAGCACGACCGTGTGGATAACAATGCCACCGCCCACCTAGCTGCTTCAATGATTGGTCAATCCAGGGTAATACCAGTTAGACATGGCGATCTCCAGCTTGGAACTTGGCAAGAAATTTTTTTGGTAGAGCTTGATGGCCCAAGAAGTACCCGTCGAGTAGTCATTCAAGTAATTTAGGTTTTGTTCCCAACCACTACTATTTAGTGATGAGACTTGTCAACCAAAGTATGTTTAGGTAAACTGAGAACGCAATGAAAAAATGGCTGCCGATCACTCTAATCGTCATTGTCTCCGTAGCCTTTCTCGCCGCTATCGGTTTCGCGGGTTACAAGTTTTTGAAAAGTAGAAACGCCCAAGTCCCAGGTATAGGTCAGAAAGAAGCTGAAAAACTGGACAGCGCCGAAAAGAAAAAAGAAAGGAAGGAAAAGCAAGAGGTTCTGATCGAAATAATTAAGGAGCTTTTTTCGATTGAGGCTGCGGGTACAAGCTTTTCACTGGCCGTGTACGATTTGAAACACAATGAGTACTTTGGCGTCAACGACACTGAACCACAACACGCCGCCAGCGTTTCCAAAGTTCTTACCGCTGTTTACGTACTCGATCAAGTCGAAAAGGGCAAAGCCAACCTCGCCGATCCACTGGGGGCCTACAATGTAGAATTTCAGCTAGAAAAAACTGTCAATCAAAGCGATCCAGAAACCTGGGCGTTTCTTGATGAAAAGTTTAAACCTGCAGATCAGAATAAATTCGCCAAATCAATCGGCTTGAAAAATACCGATATTCGGCTTGGTAAAAATCTAATGGCGCCAAAAGACGTCGCGATCTTGCTGCAAAAACTGGCTGATGGGCAGCTACTCAAAGACACTAGTCGGGACAAACTCTTTACCTACATGCAAAATACCGAAAGTGAAAATTTCTTTTCGCCTTCGTTTAAGCTCGCCGGTCTGACCTTTTATCACAAGACCGGAAAATTTGACGCTGAAGCCCATGATGCGGCGATAATACAACACTCCGAAAATCCGTTTGTTTTGGTCGTTTTCAGCGTAAACAACACCAATCTTGACCCAAATACTCGAGCGCCAGTGATGCAAAAGGTAGCTAGTGCTGTCGTTGACTATTTTGACACAATAAATTGAAACGAGAGGAGGTGAACAACTAGATGGACAAAAAAACTACTAGTATGGGACTTATTATACTTTCAGTAGGGGCTGCTATTTTAGGTGCCCTAGATTTCTTAAGTGTAAACTTTGCTCCCTTGGGACTCGGGGCCGAATCGTGGATAGTCGTAGCAGCAACCCTGGGCGTCTGGGCAGTGTACACAAAAGTGGCCTAAAATTTTGTTTTAATGAAGCTAGTCTTAGGTGATATAACCCAAATTCCTAGCGACGCTATTGTTAATGCCGCCAACACGCAGTTGCAACACGGTGGTGGAGTAGCGGCGGCGGTTGTAAGAGCCGGTGGGGAAATAATCCAAAAAGAAAGTGACCAAATCGGTTGGTGCGATATCGGTAAAGCGGCTGTAACCGGAGCTGGGAAACTACCGGCAAAATGCGTAATTCACGTACCCACGATTGATTATAAAAGTGATAAGAAAGCTAACCTTGAAGATATTAAAAAAGGCGTCATAGCAGCGCTAGAAATAGCCAAAAATACAAAATGCAAAAAAGTTACTTTTCCTCTGCTTGGAGCCGGAGTAGTCGGGTTGGCGGCCGAAGACGTCGCCAAAACGATGAAAGAAGCGGTTGAGTCCGCACCTAAAACTGAATCAATACTAGTCGTCCGCTCTCAAGAAGATTTTGATAAATTAAAAGGTTTGCTCAATGACTAGACCCTATGCAGTTCTTTTAATTATCCTCGTTGGTGCATTTGGTTTTTGGTACCTCTTTGCTAAGGGAGGCTCTGCTGAAAAAATAACCCGAGAGGGACCGGTGATATTTTTTGGTGACAGTCTCACTGCTGGGGTTGGTGCCGCTCAAGGAGAAGACTTTCCAACGTTTGTTGCGCAGGAGCTGGGCCTAGCCAATTACATTAACGCCGGTGTTTCTGGAGATACGACTGAAACAGCTCTTTCCAGGTTGCAAACTGACGTGATTCGCAAAAACCCGTCTCTTGTAGTGGTAGAGCTCTCGGGAAATGATTTCTTGGCAGGAGCAGATGTTGATGAAACGATAAGTAACCTCGACACTATTGTGGGCCAGATCAGACAAACAGGCTCCGCAGCCGTGTTGGTTCACATAAAGTTTCCCCAAAAGACCAAAAAATACGAAGACGGTTTTAGAAAAATATCTGAACAGTACGATGCTGAGGTAGTCTGGAATGTACTAGACGGTATAGCGGGCGATCCATCCTTGATGGCTGATACAACCCACCCAAACTCCGCTGGTTATAAACTCATGGCTGAAAGAATAGCTAAAGTACTAGGAAAAATCTTGTAGTATAATTTTGGAAAAATGACAAAAAAAACCGAGAGGAAAGTAAGAATCTATACAAAGTCAGGTGACAAAGGGGAAACTTCGCTAATTTTTGGTAGTCGAGTGAGCAAGGATGATCCACGGGTAAAGGCATACGGAGCTATCGATGAGTTAAATGCTTCGCTTGGCCTGGCAAGATCCTTTACTAGAGACGGAAAGATATCTCGCTTGCTACAAAATATCCAGAACGAACTTTTTAACATTGGAGCCGAACTAGCAAGCCCAAAGAAATTGAAGAAAAAAACAAACAATTATTACCATTTAGAACAGGGAGAAACATATAAATTGGAGTCTATAATTGATCAATATGATAAAAAATTGCACACCCTTCGTTCCTTTATTTTGCCTGGAGGCACAAAAACTGCTTCTGCCCTTCATCTATCTAGAACAGTTTGCCGGCGGGCGGAAAGGGAAGTAGTTTCATTGTCGAAAGTTAAAGAAATTAACCCATCAATCCTCACCTATTTAAACAGGCTTTCGGACCTTCTTTTCGTGCTGGCCCGCGCCGAAAACAAAAAATCTAAAATCACAGACATTCCCTGGAAAAAAGACTGACTCCTCAGTCCATGACAGGGTCCGTCCCTGTACATGAGAGAGGGCCTTTGCCTTTTAAACTTTTACTTGATAAACTAATTCTATGTCTTTCAAAATCTGTGTCTCTGGTGCTGCGGAGGGCGAATGTATAAATGCCGAGACTATTGAAAAGGCTGAGAGACTGGGAGCGGCAATTGCTAAAAATAAAGCTATCCTGGTCACCGGAGCCACCACGGGACTACCGTTTTACGCGGCTAAGGGCGTCAAAAAAGCCGGGGGCATTTCAATCGGATTTTCACCGGCTTACTCACGATCTGATCATACTAATCGCTACAAATTACCCGTAGAAAACATGGACCTTACTGTCTATACAGGCTTTGGTTACGCTGGGAGAAATCTAATCTTAACTCGCAGCGCCGACGCCGTCGTCATTATCTGCGGTCGAATTGGTACTCTTAATGAATTTACCGTCGCTTTTGAAGATAGGAAACCAATCGGGGTGCTAGAAGATTCCGGAGGTATGGCCGATGAGCTAGAGGACATCACTCGAATTGCTCACAAGCACCAGTGCAAGGTGCTTTATGACAGCGATCCGGAGAAATTAATCAAAGGCTTGATAGAAGATCTAAGAGGAAGGTATAAAGACGATGCTAGAAAACTGAAACCAGCTCCAATTACAGTTGAAAACCCAGAGTGAGAAGGGAGGTGTAAATGAAGGAAAAGGAAGTTGGTAAAGTGACCCATTTTTACGACAATATTAGTGTCGGTGTAATTAAGCTTTCTGATGCTTTGAAGGTGGGAAACAAAATCCATATTCAGGGAGCGCACGACGATTTTGAACAAAGTGTTGAAAGTATGCAGCTTGATCACAAAGAAATAAAGAACGGTAAAAAGGGCCAAGAAATCGCTATCAAGGTAGAAGACAAAGTCCACGACAACGACAAAGTTTTCAAAGTAGAGGACTAGTTCTACGTTCTAAGCTTTAAGTTTTAAGAGTAAACTTTGTTTCTTATAACTTACCGCTTAGTATTTATTACTTATGTATATTGGTATTGATATCGGTGGTACTCACATCAGAGTAGCAACCGGAAGGGACGGCGAAGTCCATAAAAAACTTGATTTTGCCACTAGGGAATTCCACGCCAGTATTCAAGAAATAAAAGAAGCTGTTGGGAAACTTACCCAAGAACAGCGGATCACCAGGGTAGGTATCGGAGTTCCTGGACCTTTCAACACAAGAAAAGTTAAAACTATTCGGCCTCCGAACCTAATTGGTTGGGATAATATCGAGATAGGCGACGTCTTTACAAAACTTTTGAAATTTCCGGTTGTGGTAGCAAACGATGCTTCAGCTGCTGCGCTAGGTGAAGCTACTTACGGTGCGGGCAAAAGTAAAAACCCAGTGCTCTACTACACCGTCAGCACTGGTGTCGGTACCGGACTGGTAGTGGACGGTAGAATATTCCACGGAATTATAAACCCTGAAGCTGGTCATCAGATAATTGACAAGAGCGGCCCAAGACACAAAGGGGCACCTGCTGGCGATTTGGAATCCCTCTCGTCGGGAAGTGCGGTAAAGCGTCTTTATGGTGAAACGCCAGCCGAAGCAGAAGGAGAACCGGAATGGATCGAAGCTATCGATTGGCTAGCCATAGGTCTAACAAATTCAATTCTTCACTTCTCACCTGAAATCGTTGTTATAGGTGGAGGAATGACCAAACATAAACATGCGTTCTTCCCTCCTTTAAACAAAACCATTAAAAAATATCTTAAAGAGGTACCACCTGTACCAATTGTACCTTCGGGCCTTGGCCAAGATTCGGGGATAATCGGCGCTCTGGCGCTAGCTCAAAGAGGCTGATTTAACCCCGAGAAACAGTACAGCCCACTCCACCGTCCAGATGTTTCCACCTTTTATGCTTTGTGAGCTGCCAAAGCTTTTTACTACTTTTGGCATTCTGGGTCAACAAACAAGCAACAAAAAGGTAATAATTTGACCTTTTTAGGTAGCTAATTTTTATCTCTTCCCTTTGCCTTACGGCTGTATTATATTTAAAATACAAGCTGCCATGAAATTATTATTTTCCGTATTTGATACACTGGCACTATTTTTCGCTTTAACTATCGCCATATTAGTAGGGGGTCAGTTTCAACCAAATCCAATCGTTTTTCTGATTCTTTTCCCAACCGCACGAGCACTTGCCTACAAACTTTGGTTTGAGAAAGTCGCCAAACAAAAGGTCCCGTGGCTAAGGATAAGTGTCCAAACAATTATATTAATCGTCTTCATACCCATCGTCGTCGCGACAAGTGGCTTTGTTTTACCTAGCTTACAAAATAATGTTTTCTTGTTTCTGGTAGTACCAATTGTCGGCACCATTACCGCTTTAGTACTTCACAGGATCTACAACATTTCTTAAGACACGATGTTTCTGGCTAGACTTGCTAGCACCGTAAAATTTATTTGGCTCTCACTGCGTCCTGTTGCCGTTATCTTATTAGTATTTATCGTAGTGGTTGGGTCCCTTTTTGCCTACGATACCTACTATACATACAAAGACCGAAAGTTGGGCGCCCAGTTAATCGAGAAAGTTAAGCTAGAATCCGAATGTGGAAAAACCGTAAATCAAATGGAGAGACTGACTCTAGACTTCACAATTACTAACACCAACAGCCAAGATGTGAATCTTGAAAAATTGTCCATTGATCAAAGCATTTTGGGTGTTGGAGATAAAAATTTTTTTGGAAACCCAAGAACTGTTCCCCTATCAACTCTAACTGAGAAGAGCGAAAACTTTGCGATTTTTGAATTCGATATTCCACTTACAGTTTCCGACTCAAGCAACGAAAAGGTAAATCTATCCCTAAAAGCAACTGATAAAACGTCCGCTGGTGCAAGCTCACACACGATTGTGATTTACGAGGGCAAAATAATTTTTTATTTCGACCACCAAATGTCAATTGAAACCCCTTGTCAGCTTCAAGTCAGGTATCCCTAACCAGCCATCGCTTGACAGCCGCAATAGCGCGGTAGGATAATAAATTTACACGCACATCTTTTTTGAATAACTTAAATCCGCGGTCGAGAAGGGGAGTGATACAAATGAAGACCGCCGCAAAAATCGAACCCGAGCAAGAAATGCAGGTGGGACCCAGTTGGAGACCACGACTCCTAACCGGGCTCATCGCTGCTCTCAACCCGGTTGCTTACTGGGGACGTTTTGTTCCTCTAACAAACGTCCCTAGAGGTAACGGCGCGGCCTTACTCCTCGTCCCTGGATTCATGGGAGCGCAGATTACTCCAATGTATTTCAGCCTGGAGAGAACATTGTCCAGTGTGGAATACACACCACGTGCGTCTGGGGTTGGCATCACAGCTGGCTGCCCAAACTACCTTACCCAGCTTGTCTGTGGAGCGATCGACACAGCAGCACAACGAACCGGCATGCAAGTGCATCTTATCGGGCACAGCTTAGGCTCAGCTATCGTTCGCTCAGCGGCTAAGAGACGGCCGACAAAAGTCGCATCCGTAATCTCGATAGCAGGAACTGTTCGAGGAGCCAGAGTAAACCCATTGGTGTACACGGCAGCTCGTTTGATAATTCCTCAAGACTGTCAGGGGGATTGTCACTGTCGTTTCCATAAGTCATTATCGAAATCTGTCCCTTCGAGTGTTGCAAGGCTGGCTCTCTACTCCCGACAGGATGAGGTCATAGTGTGGGAAGACTGCATCGAGGAAGCGGGAGGAGAAAACATTGAGGTGTTGTGGGCAAACCACTTCAATATCGTCACCCACGCGAAAACGTGCCAGGAGATCATCGGCTTCCTCGCCGCACACCCAGCAAAGAAGCTAGCAATCGCCTAGTTTTGGTGGTTCGAACCCACCAGGACCAGGCGATTTTGTTTGTGTTACTATATAATAAATAGACATGACAGAAGCGGTAATTTTTGACCTAGACGGGGTCACAGTTGACTCCAGAGGAGCGTGGACAGAAAGTTTTAAACAAGCAGCGCAAAAATTCGGATTTGAATATTCAGAAGAGCTCGACCATCTAACCAGAGGTGTTGGCGTCATAAAATCGGCAGAAAATTTAACTGCACATTACAAGATCCCTGAAAAAGAAACGCAATTTCTCAACGCTACAAAAACCGCTTTCAACAATTTGTTTGCTCAAAAAGTTACCCTTATGCCCGGTTTATTAGAACTTTTAGGTAGGCTAGATAAAAAATACAATCTCGCCTTGGCCTCTTCCTCTCCTAGATTTGTTTTAAGCGAAAATTTTACAAAATTTCCCCAATTAACAGCATATTTTGAGGTTTCTATTGCCGGCGACGAAGTAGAGCGCACAAAACCCTCTCCTGATATTTTTCTGTTGGCCGCGAGAAGACTAGAGGTTGATCCAGAAAAATGTTTAGTAATAGAGGATTCTCCTACCGGTGTGGTGGCTGCAAAAGCCGCGGGAATGAAATGTATTGGTCTGCTTGATGCTGGACCAAAAAAGCAGGATATTTCCAAAGCGGATAAACAAGTAGAACGTTTGGACGAGATAGACGCAGAGATGATCTCAAACCTTTAGACTAAAGGTTGGGGATAAGTAGCAGCAGTAAAAAGGCTACAGCCGCTGCGTAAAAAAGGATTCGGTAACGGGCAGTCATACACTTATATTGTATCCAAACAAGGAAGCGTTTGTCAAACTAAGTCAAGCAAAAAATGAAAATTAGGAAAATAGATCCAAAAATTTGTAAACAAGAGATAGTGGGCGTTTCCTACTCTGGCGGTGGGAACAGAGGAGTGGTCCATATCGGAGCTCTGCGCGCCTTTCTGGAGAAAAAAATCGTTCCCACACACGTTGTTGGCGTTTCGGCCGGTGCTTTTGTGGCTGCCTTTCACGCCTACGATCCCCACACCTTTAATTCCTTCACTGATCTGAAAATACTTTTTTCTTTTGTCACAAAATCCTTTATCGGTCTTTCACCGTTGCAACTATTAAAAAGGTTTGCTTCGCAGGGTCTAAACGCCAAAAGCCTTGGTGATTCAAGCAAAATAGAGGAATTTTTGGGAAAGCGGTTGCCGTTTCGAGAGTTTGAAGATCTGAAAACCAAACTTGCTATAGGAGCAACCGATTTTGAAACTGGCCAAGACGCCTGGTTTCGCACTGGTGAAATTATTCCCGCCCTTATGGCCAGTAGTGCTACTCCTGGTATTTTCCCGCCAGTTCAAATCGGCGATAAGGTTTACACCGATGGGGGAGTCACCGACAATCTACCGCTTTTTGAACTAGCAAAAGAGGGCTGCGGCGTCATCTACGCTATAAACGCCGGGTACGCTGGGGATGTCAAAAAGCCGCCAAGAAACTTTATTGAAGCTATTCTTGACGCTCGGGATATCGCCCAGTACCAGACCATCCGCTACGAAATTGAACTCATAAAATGTATGTACCCAAACATAAATATTGTCCCGATAGAACCAAAAGCAGGCCTGACCCTGGCTCCATACGATTTCACACCAGAAATTGCTGAAACTGTGATCGAAGAAAGCTACCAGCACACCATGAAAATTCTCTAGCCCTAGCTTGAAACTTAGCACTGTTTAGTTTAAAGTTTCCCATAGGAGGTGACGGGTTTTATGATTTTCCACCATGAAGGTCCAAGGTTTCTGCCAATAGTCCTTATCATCTTTGGCGTTGCCCTCATTTTAAACGGCCTAGACCTACTAAAAATCAACTTCACGATCATATTTGGTATCCTTCTTTTACTCTGGGGTATATCCCATTTTTGGAAAATTAAATGAGAAGTACAGCCCACTACGTACGCCACTCGGTTTACGATAACCCGGATGGGATTGAACCAGGTAGAATTCCCGGGCTCCACTTAACTGCCCCTGGCGAGAAAAAGGCCGAGAAGACAGTCCGTTTTTTTAAAGGAAAACCCATCGTTCATATTTACACATCACCGCTTGAACGAGCTTACGAAACCGCCAACATAATCGCCAAGGCCTTTCCAAAAGTACCGATCACTCATTCTTACGAATTGACGGAGGCAGACTCCACTTACTGGCAAGCCTACAAATACGAAATGCTTTTTAACAACAATTACTACGAGGCTTTTCTTACCGACCCAGACGCACCAGATCTGCCGGAAAATCTCACCGCCTTGGCAGAGCGAATGAAAAAATTTGCCCTTACCATTTGCCAGAAACACACTGGTCAAGAAATTATCTGCGTTTCTCACGAGTTTCCCATCTTAGCATTGCGACTTTCGCTAGAGGAAAAACCATTGCAACTACTGCGCTCTTACAATATTTCCATGGCCTCGATCACTAGTTTTGTTTTTGACGAAAACTGCCGTCTTGTGGAAACCTCTTACACTGAAATGAAATAAATCCGCTGCTGCCTCGTTGACGAAACGTAAAAAACCCGATAATATTCACCCTGTGACGAACAAACCTCTGGCAGACCGTCTGCGGCCGCAAAAATTGAGCGAGTTTGTGGGTCAAAAACATCTAGTGGGCAGGGGCAAACTAATTTCAACCCTGCTGAGACAAGATAAAATCCCGAGTCTAATATTTTGGGGACCACCAGGCAGCGGTAAGACGACGCTCGCAAAGATAATCGCCAATGAAACAAAAAGTCGTTTTGTTTTTTATTCAGCTGTTGAGGTGGGCGTAAACGAGATTAAGAAAGTGGTAAAAGAGGCTAAAGAGCGCTCGGAAAGCGAGAACACACGAACCATTCTTTGTATAGATGAGATCCACCGCTGGAATAAAGCCCAACAAGCTTATTTGCTTCCGCACGTTGAAGACGGGACTGTTATTTTAATCGGTGCGACAACCGAAAACCCTTCTTTTGAGGTGATTGGCCCGCTACTTTCGCGAAGCAAAGTCTTAACTCTTGATCGGTTGGGTAGGGAAGACATTAAAATCATAGTTGAGAGGGCTTTAAAAGATAAAGACAAGGGTTTAGGAATTTTTAAAGCAACTGCAACAAAGGAAGCGTTGGACCTACTCTTGGAGGCTTCCAATGGTGACAGCCGTATCGTTCTAAATGCTTTGGAAATTGCGACCAACCTTACTCGGACCAAAGCCGGGAAAAGACTGATTGATCTGCCAAAAATTACTCAAGCCCTTGGGAGTAAAAAACTTCTCTATGACAAGGGCGGGGAAGAGCACTACAACACCATTTCTGCTTTTATCAAATCCATGAGAGGCTCGGATCCAGACGCGTCTGTCTATTGGCTAGCGCGGATGCTGGAAGCTGGGGAAGATCCAGAATTTATTGCTCGTCGCATGATCATTCTTGCTAGTGAGGACGTGGGCAACGCTGATCCAAAAGCGCTACCTCTTGCTGTAGCTGCATCGCAAGCGGTACAATTCGTCGGCCTTCCAGAGGCCGCTCTCAACCTGGCTCACGCGGCAACTTATCTGGCGACGACTCCGAAATCCAATGCTTCATACATGGCTCTGAAACGCGCGAAGTCTGACGTAAAAAGGACTCTCAACGAACCAGTACCTTTGCACTTGCGCAATCCAGTGACTGATTTAATGAAGGGGGTAGGGTACGGTCGGGGTTACAAATACGCTCACGATTTTCCCGGCGGTCACGTGACCCAACAATTTCTGCCCGATAAACTAAAGGGTCGCCGCTATTACGAACCAAAAGCCATCGGCTACGAACGCTACATCCGCGATCACCTCGAAAAGCTCAAAAACAAAAAAGACTGACCTATCAACCTAGGACAGTAGGACAGGGCCAGACCCTGTTAGGACTTGTCTGCACCCTTTCCACACATAACTTTTTCAACTACGATACTGCGCAGTATCGTAGTAGACCGCTGCCTAAAATATCTCAAGTTCCAAAAAGAAGAAAGGCGATCCAAAGGACCGCCCTCTAATGGTGTTTCTAGTTTACCTGTCTACGCTTGCGGCGGCGAGATGGAATGGCGATGCATCGCCAAACAGTTGGTCGCGCAACGGATTCCTTTTCTCGAGTTCTTCCTCGAGATCCTCCGCGACCTGTACTATTTCCCTTCCTCTTGTTTTGTAGAAGAGTACGGTCACCTCCACTCCGGGCACCAATTCAAAGGTCTTTGATATATTCCCATAGGCAGTGCTCAAGTAGGTGGTAGACGGTTCTCCGTTCTCCCATTTTTCAGTATCGTCCAGGCAATAAAAAGTTAGAATTTTGAACCCTGACTTTTCGGATACCTGCACGACCATTGCTACTCCCTGAAGCGAGGGTGCTTTTGGGACCGCATTGAGAAAATATACAATGACAGACTCCATCTCTGGAGCCTCCAGGTATTTGGCAAATCTCTCTCCCAGCTCGTCCGCATCTCTTGGGAGTCTGTATAGTCTAAACGCAGTCCTAGTCATATGATCTCCTCCGTTCCTGACCTTGATTATTTTAATAATACCAAAATTGCAGAGCAAATAATTTGCTATAATACTCCCAACCAAGAAGGGGGAGGAAGATGAAAGTCTATCTGTTCTTGTACCCAATTAGAGAATATGTGGAAACGTCACTCGAAGGAAGATACCTGAAGGAGAGAGGTAGAGACCCACGCAGGTTGAACAAAATAATCGACTACCGCTACAGAAGAGGGGGATTCCAGGTTACCTGGCTCTTTTTCTCTGCGCATACAGGGTCAAAAACGCCAGATTTGACACGCACTTCAGAACTCATCGAAGTAGCGCCGTCTGATCTAGTGATAGGGTATGGGGTTTCATTTGCGGAACATTGTGAATTTAGGCTGTACCCGCGGCTCAAGTTCGTCTTTGACCAACTTCCCACGCCAATTGACGAGCTGGTCCTTGGCGGCTTTCACCAGCAAGATTGCGTGGACAAAGTCGCCAGATATGCCCACTGGAGAAGAAAAATCCAAGCTTGGGTGGATGAAGATACAACTGACTTCTTCTTTGCCACGACTTCTATAAACGGACCTATACCCCTGAACAGGAGGGGTCCCGACATCTATTCTGAATTGATAAAGCACGGTGAGGAGTGGGTGCAAGCTGTCCGAGAGGTAAGAAAGGACAAACCCTGGCTCGATCAAGTTCTCGGCCCAAAATAAGCAGCTCTTTCGCGTGAAACGCAGGGGCTGCTTTCAGTTTTTCCCGTCCTATCAACCCAGGACAGGGCCAGGCCCTGTCAAGCTAAGCATATTATTTCGTATCTTACACCAAAAATTCTATAGTAGAGTAGCGGAAGGTAAATAGTGTATAGTTACGTATATGGCAAAAAGAAGTACGGGCGTGGGTAAGAAAAAGAAATCCCGTTCAAAAAAGACCAAGAAAAGACTTGCAATAAAGGCTGAGATGCTGGCAAAAAAAGCTAGCAAACGCCGCAAGTAAGTTTCACACCTAATCTTTGATTCTCCAATTCTTCTCGGTTACTACCAATCTCCTCTAATCTATAAAAAGGAGACTATATTCTCTGTTTTATCAGTTCGTCAATCTTTGCTGCCATGATGAAGTCGTTTTCGTGTAAACCGGCTATAACGTGGGTGTAGAGAATTACTTTTACTTTGTTATAAATAATGTATAGGTTGGGATGGTGATTTTGCTCCTCGGCGGTATTTCCAACCCTGTTCACGAACCCCAGCGACTCCTTAAAATCTTTAAACTTAAACTGCTTCGAAATCTGCAAGTGACCATTTTTTTCTTCCAAATCCCAACCGTCCACCTCTTGGTTCAAATTTTCCGCCTCTTCTTGAGATAGCTTGGGGATGGAAGGGTCGTCACAAGGCACGCATTTTTTATCAGCCAGCCGTATCATAGACACATTATCTAACGGCCTGCTTCACACGTCAACCAATTTTTGTTAAAGTAGAAACTATAGTGAAGAAACGCGGAAAAGGACCTGCTATAGCACGCTCGTATTCTATGCCATCAGCACTTCGTGCCGAAGCCGAGTACTCCGCGATGCTGCGACCACTCCGTGGGCTACGAACCCCGAGTTGGTTCAAAGCAAAGGTTTCCAAACAAAAGCGAAAGGTACGCCTGCCATGATACGAGAAGTCCCTTTTGATCCAATTCCTATTGCAAATTATAAAGATGTTGCTCCAGGGCAGACCTACGCTGAGATCGAAAAACTAGCTAAAAAGCTCAAAGGTATCCGCGTCATCCACCTAAACACTTCACCCTCGGGTGGGGGAGTTGCCGAAATACTACGCTCCCTTGTTCCTCTTCTCAAAGGGCTCGGTTTGGATGCCGACTGGTTTGTATCCAGAAAAGATAACAATTTTTTTCGGATCACCAAAGAAATCCACAACCAGCTGCAGGGGAAAAAGGGGGAACTCACTGACGTTCAAAAAGACGAATTTCTAAAGACAAACGAGGAGGTAGCAGAGTTCTTCAACGATAAACGCTCCGATGTATGGGTAATTCACGATCCTCAGTTTGTTGCAATAAGCGAGTTTCACAAAAATCTCCACCCAGCCATCTGGCGCTGTCATATAGATACATCGCATCCAAATCTTTTTACCTGGCGCTTCCTGTTGCCATACATTCAAAAATACGATCGCTACATCTTTACAATGAGAAAGTATCTGGGGCCGGATTTAGATTACGAAAAGGCTCGAATAATTGCTCCAGCTATCGATCCTCTCAGCCAAAAAAATAATCCCTTGGACAAATTTGCAGCCGACCAAGTAGTAGATAGATTTGGGTTAAAGCCAGATAAACCACTAGTCTCTCAAATTTCACGCTTTGACCCCTGGAAAGATCCATGGGGGGTGATGGATGCATACCGTGCCGCCAAAAAAGAAATACCAGATTTACAGCTAGCTCTCATAGGTGCTTTTGCTCCAGACGATCCAGAAGCAACCGATATCATCGTGGATTTGAAAAAATACGCTAAAAGCGATCCAGGAATTTTTATTCTCAGCAATCTCGACGGAGTGGGGGATATGGCTGTAAACGCTTTTCAAGTGGCTAGCGACGCAATAATTCAAAAATCCACCCGCGAAGGCTTTGGTCTCACCGTAAGTGAAGGGATGTGGAAGGGAAAGCCAGTAATCGGTGGTAAAGCTGGCGGAATAGTCGAGCAAATAGTTGACGGGGAAACAGGGTTTTTAGTTACCACTGCAGCTGAGACCGCTGAAAAAATAGTTTATTTAATAAGAAATCCCGATAGGGAAAAAGAAATGGGGGAGAAAGGAAGAGAACGTGTCCGCCACAAATTCCTGATAACCCGCCTCCTCCTTGACCACCTCCGTCTCTACGACGAGTTGGTTTAACAAAAACCTCAATTTTGTTAAACTAGAGTTAATTAAATTATATCTCGCTGAGGTTCGAAATTATAACTAGCTGAAGCCAGATGTAATTTTTCGCTATACTCAAAATTATGAACGCGCCTGCCGTCTCTCTATATTTGGCCAAACTTCCAATTGAATTCCTCCGCTGGTGGTTTTTGGAAGCTCCGATAACTTTGATAAAAATTTTACGTTGGGTATTTGCTGCATTTGTTCACCTTTTTTCTTTTAAGGAGCTTTTCACAACTTTTTTCCGGCCCTGGAAAAATGAATACCGTGAGGGACTGGTGCGCACAGCGATATTTATTGGTGCCTTTTTCAAAAGTATAATAATTTTATTTGATATCGTAATTCTTGGATTGATTTTAATAATCGAGACGGGGATTTTTATTATTTGGATGGTGTTGCCGCTACTGGCAATTTTTTCAATATATGGAGCAATTTTCGCCTAACACATCCAGAATATTTGGCGCGGCTGCTTTTTCTAGTCTGTACTCTACTATTTTGGTAGTAGCCGTCCGCGTTCTTCTCGCCGCAGCCCTTCTACTGATGCTGATACTCACCAGCAGCACCGGGGGTAATAAAATCTTTTATCTGGTACTAGCTGTGTCAATCATATTTTTTGTTTTTGAGATCTTTTATCGCGAGAAAATTTTGAAGGAAAGGCCCACACCTTTTACGTCTGGTCAAAATTTGGCTAACAGTATCTCGCTGGAGGCGGCAAAATTACTTTCCAATGCCGGCAACAGACAGGATTTGCACCGACTTCTTCTCCCTTTACTGAGAAACAAAAAAGTCCTTTTTGTGATTGAGAAGGCAGATATTTCAATGGAAGAGCTCAACAAGCTGTTTCAAGACCCACAGCTGACTGGGCGGAAAATAAACTTTGACGAAACCCTTTCTTACGCTCGAGCCTGGGCCGAAAAAGAATCCAGAAATTACCTAGACAAGCTGGATATTTTGCTGGCTTTGATATCGCAAACGCCCGAACTAAAAAATTTACTTTTTAACAAAGAGGTGAAGGATAACGATCTACTCAACATCGTTTTCTGGGCGCGAGACTACTTTGACGCTGACAAAAGTCACTTCTGGGAGAAGCCGGTTGATAGTTTAGGTCCGGGGATAAGTGAATCTTGGCTTGGTGGTTGGACACCAGAGACCGAAAGCTACTCGGTAGATTTATCAAAGGATATTCGCAAGAGCCGAGAACATGAAACACTGGTTGGTAAAGATGCTGAAATAGCTCAAGTACAGGAAGTTTTAGCCCGCAGTGTCAAGAAGAATGTGCTACTTTTGGGACCCCCCGGGATCGGTAAAAACACGATAGTACGCGGCCTGGCCGTGCGATCCATGAGTGGGTTACTACCACCGGCTCTGGAATACAAACGGTTTATCGAAATCGACGTCACTTCTCTTTTGGCTGGAGCTGCACCGGGGGAACTAGAGCAAAGATTGCAAAATCTTTTAAACGAACTAACCCACGCTGGCAATGTAATTTTGTATATGCCAGGTATTGAAAACATCGCCGGCGGCTCTGGTACAGGTGTAAACATAACCGGTCACTTAATCAACTCTCTGGGTTCTGGTCGTCTCCAAGTAATTGCTACCAGTACAAGAGAAGCTTACCGCCGCTTTATTGAACCCCAAGGCACGTTCGCATCTGTGTTTGAGACCGTTAATCTGGAAGAACCGACTGGAGATGTTGCAATCCGCATTTTGGAGCAGGCGGTACCAGCAATAGAAAAAAGAAACAAGGTAATTATCACTTACAAAGCAATCCAACGAGTCGTTGAACTTTCGGAAAGATATTTTGTGGATCGAGTTTTACCTGGAAAAGCAATAGATTTACTTGACGAAGCAGCTGCTGCCATCTCCTTGCAGAAAAAACACTTGTTAGAAGTTTCCGACCTCGAGGACGTGATTAGTCAAAAAACCAAAATGCCGGTTAAACTCGCCGGTGGAGAGGAAGCGGAAAAGCTGATCCACCTAGAAAAGGTGGTCCACCAAAGAATAGTTGACCAAGAAGAAGCGGTCAAAGCTATATCCAATGCTCTAAGACGGGCGCGAAGTATCGAAAGGAGTGGGAGTGAACCAATCGGCAGCTTCTTATTTTTGGGACCCACTGGTGTTGGAAAAACCGAAACTGCCAAAGCGTTAGCATCTCTTTACTTTGGCGATGAGGAAAAAATAATCCGGATTGATATGAGTGAGTACCAATCAGAGCAGGCAATAAATCGACTAATCGGCGCACCTCCAGGCACTGGCCAATATGAAGAGGGCGGCGATTTTACTGAAAAAATAAGACGCAACCCATACTCACTAGTGCTGCTTGATGAGATGGAGAAAGCAGAGCCAAAAATACAGGAAGCCTTTTTACCGGTTTTGGATGACGGCGTCTTGGAGGATGTAACTGGTCGAAAAATAGTTTTTTCCAATACCATAATCATCGCCACTTCAAACGCTGGAGCCGAGTACATCCGGGAATCCGTCCAGCAAAATGTCCCGATAGAAGATTTAAAAAAATTGCTTTTAGAGAAGCTGCAACGCGAGGGGGTTTTTAAGCCCGAATTTCTAAACCGATTTGACGATATTATTGTTTACAAACCCCTAACCGAAAGCGAAATAGTAGAAGTAGTTGGCCTTTTGATAAAGGAGCTCGCTGGACGCCTCAAAAAACAGGATGTGGTTCTTACAATCGAGCCGCAAGCTACTGCTTGGATCGCCAAATCTGGTTTCGACCCAACGTACGGGGCAAGGCCGTTAAAGCGATTTTTGGCAGACAATATTGAGGGTCACATAGCCCAAAAAATACTATCCGGAGAACTAAGGCGCGGCTCGGCGGTTAACATTTCCCTACAAAATAACCAACTTTTATTTTCCACTTGACAAACTATAAGACTATAAAGCATAATAGGCGGCGCTTTATGTTGAACAAATTTATTGCTTATAGACAGCTGCTAAATAAGAACATAAAAAAAATCCTTTTAGGTTCGGGTGCGGTATTAGCTCTGATTGTTTTACTATTTGTCTTCATAAAACCTAGTGGGATAAATGGCAGCAAAGTTATCGAGATAAATAAATCCTATGAGGTAGTTGCCAGAACCGAAGAAAGACTAAGGACCGATGGTAATTTTAAGCTCCGCATTACAAACGCCGAATTTGGCGACTATATACTTGTTCAGGGAAAAAGAGCTAACCCAATAGAGGGTAAAGTATTTTTAGTTATCAATATGGAGGTAGAAAATCCCTACCCGGTAGCGCTTTATGCGTTTCCAGTAGACCTTTTCAGGCTTGTAAGAGAGGACGGTAGTAAATTTGCGCCTTCAGTTCATCAAGGGTCCGTCCAGATTAGGCCAGAATCAACAAAAAAAAGCAACGTTGGGTTTGTTGTTTTTCCCAGCGAGAAGAAATTTAAGCTAGAAGTTGGCGATGTCAGCGACCCAAAGGAAACTTTGGTGATTACTTTCTAATCCATTTTCTCGATAACCCTCAGCAAATAACTAGCAGCCACTTTTCTTTTTAGTTGTAACAAACTTTTCATTACTATCGTCATATACTTAGAACACCTTATACGAATAGGGTTTTCTCATTATTTATATTTGATTATAGAGTCGCCTTGACAAAAAGCATTAATATATCAATACAATTGCTCGATTGGTAGTTGACATTGATGGACGTATCTATCTAAAATAAGAAGAGTATTGACAGGGCAGGTTCTTTGTATTTAGAATAGGAGATGTAACTTAAGAGTTTTTCCTATCAGACTAATAATAATTGGTCTGTCTGCTCATCTTCTGCCAAGTCAAGACCGACTTAGGAAGTACTTATTTCTGCTTATCTGCCAGTATTTGATTAAGGCACGTTTGGCGCGAGGGAAAACTAATTACAAGCAAAGAAACATTAACAAATGAAAGGGGGTGAAAACATGACAAAGACAAAACTAATCCACGCAGCTCTGAGCGGTGCTGCATCTTTGGCCTTTGCAATTGCTCCGGCCATGGCAGCAACTGCAAGCAACGACACTACTGGGGCTGATTCCTACAACAAAGCTGAAGTGGAATCAGAAACCTACGTAAACGTCAACCAAAACAACAACGCATCCATCACTAACAACATCAGCGTAAAATCCAACACTGGTAAAAACGAAGCCAACAAAAATACTGGTGAAGGTTCCGTAAAGACAGGAGATGCAAACGCTACTGTTTCAATCAGTAACCAAGCCAACTCCAATGTTGTCAGTGTGGAAAATTGTGGTTGTGAAGGTGACTTGTCAGCTTCTAACAACAAAACAGGTGCTGACTCCAAAAACAAGGCTGAAGTTGAGGTTAAGAACAAATTGGACCTTAACCAAAACAACAACGCTGACGTAGACAATAACGTTAGCGTAAAAGCCAACACCGGTGGCAACGAAGCCAACAAAAATACCGGTGGCGGTAGTGTTGATACTGGTGATGCCGACGTAGTCGTCAGCATTACTAATATGGTAAACGAGAATAAAGCCAGCGTTGGTGGTGGCAGTGGAGGTAGCGTAAGCGCTTCCAACGATACCACTGGAGCAGACTCCTACAACGAAGCTGAGGTTGAGATTAAGAACTACACCGATATCAACCAAAACAACAACGCTGATATTGACAACAACGTTGATGTTTGGGCAAACACCGGCTACAACGAAGCTAACAAAAACACCGGTGAAGGTGAAGTCGATACTGGTGATGCCGACGTTGAAGTAGTTATCGAAAACAAAGCTAACTCCAACGAAGCTGATGTAGACGTTTGCTGCGATGTTGAATTGGAAAGCTCCAACGAAAAAACTGGAAACGATTCCTACAACAAAGCAGAAGCAGAGGTCAAAAACGACCTAGACGTCAACCAAAACAACAACTCAGACGTTGACAACAACGGCGAAGTCAAAGCTAACACTGGTAAGAACGAAACCAACAAAAACACCGGTGACGATATCGACACTGGTGACACTGACGTTGAGGTAGAAGTAACTACCGAAGTCAACGAAAACATCCTCAACGGTGAGGAGGTTTAAAGCGTAATTGCTTTTTCTGGTGGACCCCGCCCTCTTTACAGAGGGCGGGGGAACCCAGAAGGGTATTTAAAAGTTCAAAATATGTGAATTTCTAAATGCCCTTAAAGAATAACGAGAAGATGAGAACTAACTTAAGAAATAAAATATTACGCATATTTATAAGTGTCCTTGTTGCATTTTCTTATACTTTTGTGCTTCCGGCTAGCGTAGTGATGGCCCAAGAAGCCACTCCGTCAACCCAGACAACTAGCACAACTCAAGAAGTAAATTGGAAAGATCCAAATAATTGGTACCAGCAATGGAAGGCTGGTCAGGAGGCTAAAAAGGCCGCCGCTGAGGCTGCAGCTGCCGCGGCAGCAATAAACAGCAATACCGGCGCAGATTCTTACAACGAAGCTGGTACGAACACTAATAATACGAGTAACACCGATATAAATAATACAGCTAAAATAGATAATCTGGTTGAGGGAGATAGTAATACCGGCGACAACAGTGCTAATAAAAATACTGGGAACGGTCTAGTCAATACTGGAAACGCTAGCTTAGCAGGCAACGTCGAAACAACCGCTAACACTATTAGCATTGGTTCGGTGGGCTCATGTGGAAGCGGTGGCAGTTGTGGAACTGTAAGTATAAAGGATCTAGAAGCGGCAAATGATAAGACAGGCTCTGGATCATTTAATATGGCCGACAATAATACAAACAATGAAACGGGCACGAGTATAGATAATGACGCCGATCTTTACAACTATGTTGATTTTGATAGCAACACAGGTAACAATAGCGCTGATAAAAACACAGGGAACGGGATAGTTACCACCGGTGACTCTGACGTAATATTAACGGCCGTAAATACAGCTAACAACGTAAACGTTGGCGCCTCTGTCTTCAACGTAATGGATGATCAGACCGGCGATATCGTCATTGATTACAGCAAAATAACCCCCACTTATATTCCGGGCGGTGGTGCCTTTGCTGGAAACAATGCTACTGGAGAAGATTCTTTAAACAGCGCAACTAACACTTCGAACAACTCAAACACTATATTGGTCGATAATTTCGGAAACTTAATAAATAATTATGACCTCACCTCAAATACAGGAAACAATACTGCTGATAAAAATACTGGCAACGGAAGCGTTACGACCGGGGATGCCAACATTGCTTTTAACCTTATAAACTTCCTCAATAATGTGTTTCTTGGCGGTGGCGGAGAACTGCTGCTGGGAGTGGTGAACATTTTTGGCACCCTGGACGGAGATATCGTTCTAAAAGGTATAAATGAAGGTGGAACAGGTACCAATGGTTCTGGTTTAGACTTACTAGCTGGTAATTCAACTACCGGCGCGGGTTCAGAAAATACAGCAAACAATTCAACAAGCAACAATACCAGTATCGACCTCAACAACCTTGCCGACGTACAGAACAATGTAAATTTAAACGGCAACACTGGTGGTAATGACGCCAGTAAAAACACCGGTGGTGGTTACATCGACACTGGTGATGTGGATGCAAACTTAAACGTCTCTACTGTAGCCAACACCTCGGCAGTTGGCAGCGGTGGCGATATCTGGATGGTACTTATAAACAACATGGGTAGTTGGACAGGACAGCTCTTCGGAGGGGAGCAGGGCAGCGTCTACTCACCATTCTTCACTTTCACTGTAAACCCAGACGGAAGTATAGTAGCGGCCAATGATACCACTGGTGCAGATAGTTTCAATGAAGCAGCAAATAATGTCGAGAACGAAACTGATATCACTGTCAACAACACTGGAACGCTCGTAAACAACGTAAACCTAAATGCGAACACTGGTGATAATAGTGCTTCATACAATACAGGAAGCGGTTCGATAAAAACCGGTGACGTAAATATAGCTGCCAACATCGCCAACTTTCTAAACAATACCTTCATTGGCAGCAGATTTTTACTGACAATTGTGAATATTTTTGGTCAGTTTAACGGCGACATCGTGAACGGCGAAAAAACCCTGTCTGGTGTAAATATCAACGAGCCTCTCAGCAAATCCGCAAGTAGCAGTAAAAGTTCTTCCAGACCGACCAGCTCTACTATAAACGGAGCAAATCAGACGCTACTTGCATTTGGAGCAGCTAGTGGACCTAGCCTTGAAACAAACGGTGGATCAAACACAGCTAAATCACCTGGAGATGCAGATGTACAAACACTGGTTCTAGGTACGGATAACGATGGACAAGCTCCGCCAATAGCCCGCTTCAACTCTGAGAGAGGGCTGTTTGATGATTTCAATCTCATGAACTTGATGTATCCGGTGGCACTTGGAATAGTATTTTCATTGACAAGGAGGGCATTATTTAAGGGGGTGAAACGTTAAGTAACCATGAAAGACATCTGGACAAAAGTTATAACATCTTCTGCCGCTGCAGGTGCCAGCGTACTTCTTATCGGTACTGCAGCTCTCGCTAGTACTGCTAGTAACACCAACACCGGTGCAGACTCAGTAAACAAGGCTGAAGTTTCTGTAGAAAACAACACAACAATTAATAGTACCAACAACGCAAATATAACTAACAACATAAGCGTAAAAGCGAACACGGGAAAGAATGAAGCTAATAAAAACACTGGTGATGCGTCTATTCAAACAGGGGATATAAGCGGCCATGTAAATATAACAAACAAGGCTAATGGTGCTGACGTGTTCAATACCAACACCAACCTTATTTGTTGCGGTCCATTCCTAACATCCAGCAATGAGAACACTGGTGCAGACTCAGTAAACAAAGCCGAAACTAGGATCAAGAATAACCTGAATATTAATGTGAATAACAATGTGGATTTGCAAAACAATATAGGAGCAGACCTTAACACGGGTGAAAATGAAGCAAATAAGAACACTGGAGATGCATCAATCAAAACTGGGGACATCAACTTCGAAATAAATATCGATAACGATGTAAATCACAGTGTAATAGGCGGTCCGCTACCTGACAGGGGCGGTGAACCTATGGATCCCGGCGATCAACCAACTGCCGTACTCCCAGGTCCGGCTCCAAGACCAGGACAAGTCTTAGCCGCCGCTGAAGGACTACCAGTAACTGGTGGCAACTTGCCAAACTGGCCGTTGCTTCTAATCGCAGTAGGAGTTGCTCTGAAAATAATCGAACGTGTTTTCGGTGTACGACTACTCGAGAAGGTTTAAGCCAAAATTTCGATTTGTTAATTAGTAAAAGGCAAAGCCCCTCCCGCCGGTTGGCGGGTTAGGGGCTTTGTTGTTAGAGCTGCAAAAAGCAGCAATTGCAAGCAACGAACCTGCAAATTAACAGTCCTATAGTTTATATTTTATCGTCCCACTTGTCAATACTACAGGACATTTCATATCCAAAACTACATTTATCCCATAGAAAAATAGGGGCTTAAAAATACTTATTGTAATTGGGAAGCAGCCTTGATAATATCTTGATCAGACGCGCTTCTTTAACAACCAAATAGCCACCAGAGGGGACGCACCACGAAGAAAGGAGGTGTTACCATGTCCCAGTTGGGAGAGTGGATCCACAGGTTTTTTTCCAAACAGCGAAAACTGCCCACGGATCGAGGTTTGGAACTAGTAGAACCAGCTGAAGTGAAAGAGTCGGCAGCGGTAGCACCACCGCCAGCGATTCCTTCAGCAGAAACCCAACCGCCTCTGAAAACCTTTACCCTGGAACTCCCACTACCACTTCACGCAACTGCCGTCGAAGGGCCAATGGTGGAAGAGAAGGTAAAACAATCCGCCGCAGAAGCTCCTAGTTCACCAAACGACCTTGTCGCCGACGGCAAGCCACCCAGGAGTTGCCCACGCTGCAATGGGTCCATGTTGTTCGAAGAAGACCTGTATGGTGCGTTCAGCACGTGCCTCGCATGTGGCTATGTATATGAGTTCGGTGCTACTGCTTCTTTGGAGGTAGATCGAGACAGTGAAAACCAGCGACAGCGGCGCTACCGACCCAGACACGGTAGGCTACATCTTTAACGCCTCCTGATTTGCTCTATGAGCGGTCGGGAGGCGTTTCAACTTGAATAAATACCCAAAATGGGTTAAAATATTTTATCCCGCCCAACCGGTTGCCCAAAACAACCACACCCAATGAAAATTGCACAAATAGCTCCTCTTATTGAAAGGGTACCGCCAAGACGGTACGGTGGAACTGAGCGCATTGTTTATTATCTAACTGAAGAACTCGTTAAGAGAGGCCACGATGTAACTCTTTTTGCTTCTGGGGATTCAGAGACATCTGCAAAATTAATACCTGGATCCTCACACTCACTTAGAGCAATGCACACCGCCGATGAAGCGGCTTTCACACTACTAAACGTCGCTAGAGCGTACAAGGGGGCTACCCAGTTTGATGTGATCCACAATCATCTCGATTATTATAGCTTCTCCGCAGCGTATTTCTCACCAATACCTACTATTACTACTTTCCACGGCGCCTTCAATTTGGAAAACAGAAACATCTATGAAGAATACAAAAACCTAAAGTTTGTTTCTATCTCTGACTCGCAGCGAAAAGGAGGACCGAAATTAAATTGGCGGAAAACAATTCACCATGGTATTCCGATCGAAAAATTTCCTTTCAGCGCTCGGCCAAAAAATTATTTACTTTTTGTTGGTAGAATTTCTTTGGAGAAGGGGACACATATCGCGATGGATATTGCCATGGCTCTGAAAATGGAGCTTATCATAGCCGCTAAATTGGATAAATTCGACGTCGCTTATTTCAACCAGTACGTCGCACCCAGACTCTCAAATGGAAAAATAAGATGGATCGGAGAAGTTGACGAGGCGGAAAGAAACAAATTGATGAAGGAGGCCCTGTGTTTACTGCACCCCATCACTTGGAGTGAACCCTTTGGACTTACAATGATCGAGGCAATGGCCTGTGGTTGCCCGGTTGTAGCGTTTAATAAAGGCTCGGTGCCAGAGATTATTGTAAGTAGAAAAACTGGCTTTATTGTCGAAAAAGAAAAAGATATGCTAAAAGCAATCAAAAAAATTCGATCAATTTCAAGGAGAGACTGCAGAAACCATGTTAAAGAAACCTTTAATTTAAAGAGGATGGTAGATGAGTACGAAAAATTGTATTATGAAATAGTAAATGGCAAAAAAGCTGCATCAACAACACAAACCACTACAAAGACAAGGTCTAAAATCCCTACGTGATCTAGCTTATAAAGCTATCTTAGAATTAGAAACCCCGCTTGGCATAAACGCCTCTGGAAAGGACGACCGCTACGCTGCTTATTTTGGACGGGACTCGATGATCACCTGTCTGAAATTACTAAGAGTCTACGAGAAAAAACCAGACGAGATATTCCTACGGATCATTCGACACACTATCCGGACAGCAATCAGGTTGCGGGGAAAAGAAATAAATCTGAAAAGTGGGGAGAAACCCGGAAAAATGGTTCATGAATACCGCGAGAAAGGGTATGATTATCTCACAAAAAAACCAATAAACTGGTATGTTTACCCAAATAAAACAATAAGAAACTACGACTCTGTTGATGCTACCCCTCTTTTCCTCATTCTGGCAGCGGAATATTATAACGCTACGAACGACAAGAATTTGTTTGAGGATATCTTGCCTGCCGCCGAAAAAGCCTTTGAATATTTAACAAAATTTAGTCCAAAAAGTGGCAACAAACTTTTTCTCGAATATCAACTTCAGAGACCAGAAGATCACGGAGGTTTGGTAAATCAAGGCTGGATGGATAGCATTGACTCTATTCTCATCTATGGAGAGCCTCCAAAAGAACCAATCGCTTTGGTTGAAGTTCAAAGTTATTACTGGAAGGCTCTGAGACTCTGGTCAAGGATCTACGAAAATATAGATAAAACCAGAGCAGAGACCCTAAAAAGTAGAGCCGATCAATTAAAAAAGGAGTTTAATAATAAGTTTCTCATGCGCAGCAAGGATTTGTACTACTTTGTTTATGCCATCTTTGGCCAAATAGCACACATACTTTCGGTAAGAAGCAACCCTGGTCATTGTATGTGGGCGTCTATTATAGAGAACGGCAAGCCAGAGTCTATAATTGAGGATCAGTATATGCCAGACGTTGTACATAGATTACTAAATCCAGATCTTTTTGTTGAGGGCGCAGGAATCCGTACACTGAGTACAGAATCAAAGTTTTTTGATCCCTGCAGCTACCACAATGGTTCTGTTTGGCCTTTTGATAACGGTCTTATCGCAGAGGGGTTTGAAAATTTTGGCTATAAAAAAGAGGCCCAGCAAATAAAAAGTTCCGTGATCAACGCGGTTAGTCAGTTTGGTACAATGCTAGAGCTTTATTGTGCTTTTGATGGGAAGATAAAAGAGTACGTGGAACACGGAGGCCATTACGGGGCCCACGAACAGGCTTGGACCGCCGCCACAATACTAGACTTCACCACATAAATAAAGGGGCAGCAGTTAAATACAAACTCAATTGAATATAGATCTCCTAATGACCTGATAATATCTTTCGGTAAGCAGTTTCATATGAATCTACCATTTTACCGGTGGTAAAGTTGGTTTCTGCATTCTTTCTGCAAGCTTTTCTCATTGCTGCGTACTGAGAGTCTGGCATCTTATAGATCTTTTTAACTGCTTCACACAAACCCTCGATTCCAGTTTTTTTAATAATCCAGTCACCTCTTAAATCATCGTCTGAAGAGTTTACGATAAAACCAGTTTCACCGTCCCTCACTATCTCTGGAACAGCTCCTTTCGCATAAGCAACTACTGGTGTTCCACTAACCATAGATTCAAGTATCGTTAAGCCAAAAGGCTCTTCCCAACCTAATGGTAAAAGGAAAAGTTTAGCCTTATTAAAAAAATCATTACGCGGTGTATTAATTTGAAAATTAGTATATTTTGTTAAAAGTGGCTTAACGGTTCTCTTAAAATAACTAATATCTTCAACGTGTGTGTATATATCTATAGGGATCTCCATTTTATTGGAAATATGAATTGCTTCAATAAGACCCTTAGGCATTGTTGGATCTAGCCGCCCAAACCAAAGTATGTTTCTAGCTCCATTTTCCCTAAATGTAATTTTTTCAACGTCTACCCCGTGTGGAATATGAAATTTTTGCTTTCCAGGTATTTCCTTAGCTAGTTCAGACTCACGAAGACTTGGAAACGCGTAAAAAATATTGTTGGGTAAAGGAAAATATTCAAAATAACTTACAAATGGTTCAAAGGCCGCAAAATGTGCAATCGTTAAAAGTGGTTTTTTATAAAAATCCCAGTTTACAGTTAATAACGGGCTTCCCGAACTGTTAATAACAATATCATAGCTCTGTTCGTTTTCTTTGATAAGTAGCGTTATTCTTGAAAAGAATATACCTAGTAAGGAGGCGCTATCATATTCTCGTTGGTGTTTTTCCCCAAACGATTTAGAGTTTTTAATCTCGTCAACTCCCTTGTTAGACACTGTGATTAGATTAATTTTATTTGGTATTTGTAGCGAATCCCTAAGGGAGTATAAATCAAATACATGTCCTCTTTTTATAGACTCTAACAAAAATAGGGAGGTCCAAACTTCTACCCCACCGGGAGTCTCATAACGAGTTGGTTTTGAAACTGATCCAATCACTGCAATTCTCATTTTGTTATAATAATTTTAGCAAGTAAACCCAATATTATAAGGAAGCGTTTTTGAAGTACAATCTGCATTTATGGACTTCTCGAACATAAGTTGCTTAACACAATTATTAAATTCATCTCTTGACTATGGTAGTATATCAAATTTACCCAAAAAGTTTTAAAGATTCTAACAACGATGGGGTGGGAGATTTAGCCGGTCTTATCCAAAAACTTGATTATTTAAGTAATAATGCCGAAAACTGTCTAAACGTTGGCGCCATTTGGCTTTCGCCTATTTTTAAATCGCCTATGCTTGACGGGGGTTATGATGTAGCAGATTATTTAGAAATTGATCCTGTTTTTGGTAACTTAAGCAAGTTTAACAAGTTAATAGGGGAGGCGCATAAAAGAAATATAAAGGTGCTTCTTGATTTTGTTCCAAATCATACCTCTGAACAACATAAATGGTTTTTAGAATCTAAGTCCTCAAAATATAATCCTAAACGGGATTATTATATTTGGGCGGACCCTAAAGAAGACGGCTCCCCTCCGAATAATTGGTTAAGTGTATTCGGTGGATCTGCTTGGGAATATGATAAGCGAACGGGACAATACTATCTTCATTCTTTTTATAAAGAACAACCAGACTTAAATTGGAGAAATCCAGCAATTCTGAAGGAGATGACAAAAATCTTAAAGTTTTGGATGGATATAGGAGTGGACGGGTTTAGAGTTGACGCGGTCCATATGCTCGTTAAAGATGCCTTGTTTAGAGATGACCTACCTAATTATAACTACCAAGATGGTGTAGATGATCCGTATAAGAAACTGAATCATGTTTACAGTATGAATCAGCCCGAAAGATTTAAAATACTGATAAGGTTTTGTAAGTTACTAGAAAGTTATGAAGATAAATTTATGGTAACAGAAGACTACACCGATATTCCAGGAATGATAGATTATTATAAAAATTATAATTCATCGCGTTGTGCGCCATTGAATCTTAATTTATTACTTCTTCCTTGGAATGCAAAAAGCTTTAAAAAATTTATCGACACTTACGAACGATCATTAAAACCTCATCACATCCCAAACTATGTTCTGAGCAACCATGATCGCGCTAGAGTATCTAGCAGACTAGATCAAAGCGCTGCACGAGTGGCGGCTATGCTTTTACTCACGTTGAGGGGGATTCCTTTTATTTATTATGGTGATGAGTTAGGGTTAAAAAACGTCCGTATACCAAAAGAAAAAATTACCGATAGAAATTCTGCGGGGCAAGAAGGCTTAGAGGGTGGGCGTGACCCTGTAAGGACGCCTATGCAATGGGACAGTAGTAAATATGCCGGTTTTTCTAGAGTCGAGCCTTGGTTACCAGTTGCTGGAAACTATCGTAAAGTAAATGTAAGAAACCAAAGTAAAAACCGGCACTCAATGCTTTCACTTTATAAGAAGCTCATCAGTCTTCGCAACAAGAACGAGGCACTTAGAAGGGGATCCTACGTTCCATTACCAATGCCGGGTAAAGATGTTTTCGCCTATATTCGAAGGGACGGAAAGGAAAAGGTATTAGTATTATTAAATTTTTCTAATAAGAACTGCAGTATTTCTATAGAATACCCAAACCCTAAAATTATCTGCGATACTTCATTGGGTGACGAAATAGGTAAGGTGGTAGATCTATCACGGTTTAAATTAAAACCGAATGAAGGGTACATTATTTCTATTTGATTTTTTGGTAGCGCATAGCTTCTGGAAATAGTTTAATCATCAGCCTCAGCCAGGGGGTGGTATTTGCGGTGAGTTTCTTGGGCGAAGCGATCACTGGCGTGAACATAACGGGTAGTCGTATCCAGCGACTCGTGACCAAGAAGGATCTGAATTGCCGCTGGTGAGGCTCCCTCCTCCGCCAGGTACGTCGCAAAGCCATGCCGCAGACTGTGAGCACTCGTAGGAACGTTTATTTTCAATTTCTCCCGATACTCCTTTATCTTAGCTTGTAAATAATTTGTCGCGATTCTTTTTTTGGCGCTATTCACATTTTGACCGGCATAGGGGATAAAAAGAGCGGGTAGAATGTCCTTTCGGGTAGAAAGGTACCTATTTAGATGCTCGGTAGCACGGGGCGTGAGATAGACGAACCTCTGCTTCTTACCCTTACCCATAATAAATATTTTTCCAGAATCGTCAATCTGGTTTCTATTTAATGAACAAAGTTCCGAAATGCGCATACCGGTGGCAAAAAGGACTTCAAGTATCGCCCGATTACGCAGCGTCACTAGCTTATCTTTCTCAAACTTATTTGGAGCCTCAATAAGGCTGATCAGTTCGTTCATCTCAGCCACCTGTGGGTGCTTTCTCTCCGTCTTGGTTAGCTTCACTGCTTCTGGCGGCACGGGCACCGGCTTATCCATCTCAATAAGGAATTTTAAGAAGCTGCGTAAACTAGACAGCATTCTATTTACCGAACGTGAAACTAGAATTTTTTCTTGTTCTTTCAAGCTAATTGGCGTTTTTCTGTCGCGAGACGTGAGGTAGGCCTTATAGCGGGCGATGGTGGTTTTATCAACTTTATCAAAGGAAGTGCCAGCTTCGGATAAAAATTGGTCGAAAACTTTTAAATCACGATCATAATTATAGACAGTTTCGGGGGAATAGTTGTTAGTCTGCAAGGATAAAAGAAAATCTTCGATGTGCGGCAGCATAATTTTATTTTAACAAATCTCCATCCGGGGGAGCTTAATCGACTGAGTGTAATGGTGATTATACTCAGTCTGTATAAATTTAACCACACCCTGGTTACGCTGTCAAGAGAGGGGTGTACTATTTTGGCTCGTAAAACAAAAGCTGTTTAGTCCTCTTTACTTTCTATTTGATAGGGTTTCTATTTTCCCTTCGGCGGGGATGCTAGTATGCTCCTAGTAGATAAAAACCTCGCCTAGAGCATCTGAGCGCCTCGTTTTTATACTGGTGGATCTTAGATAGATGGGGCCTTCGGCCCACGGCCTTTAGCAGTCCAATCGATGTTTTGCTCGTTATAACAGTAGATTTTAATGATTTTAGCTTTAAGCCGGACTCACGGTAGCTGTAATTTTATTACTCACTTATAAAAACAATGTCAAAATTGATTGTTACATATGGGTAAAATATCAATTTCGTGGCTACTTTTTAACCTTCTTCCCTCGGAGGAGAGGGCCCCCATGAGTCTTAGGAAGTTCAGGCACAACTCATTCGGGTTTTTTATGATCAAACCCGAAAAACCAACCGCTTACCCTACCCTATAGTTTTGATACTTTCCACGCGTGAAAACTAACTATATCATACTATATCATTTAGCTGCCTTGGGCTCGTACTACTCTTGATGGGGGATCTTTCCGCCTTTCTATTTTACTCCTCCACTCTCGGATCTGTGTAGCAAAAAAATAACTGGGCTGACTTTTATAAATAATTTGGGTGCGCAACCCTGGGGAATTTTTTAAAATAATTAAATACCCCAACTGGTCGTAAGGATAAGAAGCAGTATTACTCCACCGGCAACCAACAAATACTCTGTGACGGTGCGCTTACTCAAATCCTCTCTTATATGGTGGCCAGAAACTCCGAGTAAAACATAGACGGCAGTAGTCATAGCAATTCCAAGTTTCGGCGGTTCCAAAGGCCAAAAACTGAGAGCCGCGGCAATCTCACCAGTGATAAGACCTAGAATTAACGAGTAATAGATAAGCCGCTTTGGGTCAGTATATTTTAATTCAATCTGCCAAATTCCCTGGGCAAACAATAGGACGGCAACTACGGTGGAAGCTACTGAAAAAATTAAGTTATTTAAGTCCAGCCCGAAAAGCAACGTAAAGAAAGCAAACGAGACGAAAAGAGTTGCTAAATATCCTACAGTTCTGGCCGCCCGGATAAGTGGTATGTTTCGCTCCACCGAAACATTGAAAATGTTCTCGGAAAGTAAAATAGTGTAAATTGCCACCACGTAACCTATTGCTAAAATTATCCGTGTTAGCGTACCAACCTCAAATTGAGTTAAAAAAAGGCCAAAGCTTGCTGTGAGTGTGACTGGCAATACGAATAGACTTACCAACTCAAAGATCGAAAATTGTCCATAAATCGACCATACTGAAAGAAAATAGCTGGCAATCAAGACCACCGCTAAGAACGGTAGCTCATTTCCTTCGCCAACAAAAGGCAAGGACGATGTTGTTGCCGATAAAAGTAAACTGCTGACAAATATCTTTTGCCTTTTGGTGATTACCATAAACTACACACTAAAACGTTTTTATGACATGGCAGATAGTCGCAGCGACCGCGTCGTAAGCATCATCTCTAAAACGGAAAACCTCGCGACCAAATTGATCTTTCGGGTTTCGTAAACGAGTAATTCCCAAGTGCTTCTTTACTGCTCTTTGGACAGCCTTTTTATCCGCTCGACCATGATCGGCGACAGTGAGTTTTACCTGTAGACCAGTGTACTCGTAAGTTTTTAATTTATTCTCCCTGGCGACTAGTAATACCACTCCCCTCGCCTGCCCAACTGAAAGAGCACTGGTTGCATTGGCCCCAAAAAATAATCTTTCAATCACCATCATCTCTGGCCGGTGCTCTTTTATTATTTTTTGTAAACTTCTCCTCAGGATAAACAGCCTATCACCCATTTCGTCGGTAGACTTTGTGAGAATACAGCCAAAATCAATAAGTTGCAGTGAATTACCATTTTTGGCATTTTCACTCTTACCCTTTGTTTTTCGTATAACCCCCCACCCTGTTGTGGCGGTACCAGGATCTACCCCAATAATTAGCATATCCAACCTCGAATATAGGTATAATTATACGGTTTATACATAATCAAACTCACCCTTTTCGCGGCGTTCGTTAATTTGTTTTATAACTTTTGGATACTCTTTGTTTAAGTCGATCTTATAAATACCCGCGATTAGCAATATCTCCCAAAGTACATCGCAAATCGAATCAATAATTTCTGATTTCTTCCGATTTTTTGTTTTGTACCCTTCTTCTGTCTGAATTGCGTTGGCAAGCTCTCCAACTTCTTCGATTAATTCAACGAATCTTGTATGTACACCCCAACTCTCATTACCGGGCATTTTAAGCGCAATCTTCTGCGTTTGTCTTACTGATTCATTTAGATCCGTACACCTCCTTTTTTAAAACCTCTTCCGGAATGTCAAAATTGGCGTACACTGTTTGTACGTCCGCAAGTTCCTCCAGTTTGTCGACCAGAGAAAGGACAGAAGCAGCTAGTTTTTCCTCCTCGATTTTTATCGTAGTTGTTGGCTGGCGGCTTATTTTGGTTTCAATTACTTCCAAACCCCGTGCGGAAAGATTATTTTTAACTCTTTCCAGATCGGTAACTTTACAGTAAACAACCGCCTCACTGCCACTGGCTTCAACATCTTCCGCTCCAGCTTCTGCTGCTGTCAAAAGTAGCTGATCGGGATCTATATTACTGTCAACGCGCAACACAATTTCTGCCACTGGCTTAAAAAAATGATCCACGGAACCTGGTCCGGAAAGCCTACCGCCGCTTCTATCAAAGGCGCTGCGTACCTCCTGAGCAGTGCGTTGACGGTTATCTGTTACCGCTTCCACCAAAATACCAACTCCACCAGGTCCAAAGCCCTCATAAGTAACTTCTTCAAGATTTGGCCCGTCTTTCCCTACACTGCTACCCCTAGCAATCGCCCGTTCAATATTGCCCTTAGGCATGTTAACCCGTTTAGCGGAATCTACCGCGAGTCTTAGTTTAAAATTGGTTTCCGGGTTCGCCCCACCCTCCCTCGCTGCAATAGTAATTGCATTAGCCGCCTTTGTAAAAGCAGCACCACGCTTGGCGTCAGTTGCTCCTTTTTGTCTCTTTATTGTCGACCATTTACTGTGACCAGACATAGACTAGTATTATACAAATTTATTTAAACTATAATACCTCTTGACAAAAGCTGCACTTATTTCATTATACTTTAGACTAAGGAAGAAATCTCACCATGGTTAGTCAGATATCAATCGATCCTTTAGTTGACGAAGCAATAGATGCTGCTTTGGAAAACAATTGGCAAAAGGCCCTACAACTAAATCAGGAACTGTTAAAGAAATACCCCGAAGATGTGGATACTCTCAATAGGTTAGCTAGATCTCTCGCTGAGACAGGAAAAGTTGCTGAGTCAAAGAAACTTTATAGGAAAGTGTTGGAGTTGGATCCCTACAATTCCATAGCCGCTAAAAACCTAGCTAAACTATCTTCGATAAGAAAAACAGAGGTTAACGAGGGTCAGATTTTTTCGTCGCTAAAAGGTGACTTATTTTTGGAAGAATCGGGCAAAACTTGCACCAGTATTTTGGAGGATACCGCTATGACTTCGATTTTAGTAGCCTTGCGAACCGGTGATAAAACTCAGCTTTCTCCTCAAAAAAGCAATCTTGTAGTCCTTTCTAGCGGTGGTAGAAGGCTTGGTAAGATCCCGGGGGGTTTAGCAAAAAGAATGATGCAAGATATCAAAATAGGAAGTAAGTTTGAAGGGATTATCAAATCGGTATATATAAAGAGCGAAAAATCGGAAAACCCAAAGCCTCAGGTCGCAATTTTTTTACGCGAGGTCTATAGATCAAAAAAAGTATCCTCTTCCCCGTTTCCTACTACCAACTCCCCTTTCACCCCCTATGTCCGAGAAGAAACTCTGAACTTACTTTCAAGCCAGGCTCCTCTACCGACAGAGGCTGATGATGATATCGAAGAAGTAGAGGTTTCTACACTTCTCTCTAGCAACCAAGATCAATCTTTGGAATCCCTTGCCGAGAAAGAACGCGAAGCCGACGATGATTTAGAAGAATAGATTCATTGTAGCTCCTCTTCGGTTGTGGTAGCGGCTACAGGCTCTTTTACATCTTCCTTGACTTCTGGTTTACTCTTCTCTGGCTCTTTTTCCTCCTTCGGTTGCTCAGTCTTTTGTGGTAGTTTGTCTTTCCCATCTTCTTTAGCCTCGCTTTTACCTCTAACTTCTTCTTCTTTTTTCTCTATTTTTACTTTTTCCTCAGCCACCGGTGGTTTCTTATCTTCCCCTTTCTGAGACGGCCCTTTTTTCATTATTTTTTCTACCGCCGCCCAAGTAGTTTGGAGATTGCTTGCCGGCAACTGTATTAGCACCTCGTCACTGACATCCCCTCCAAAGTGATCAACCGCAGCCGGTAAAAGTCGGTAAGAACCTTCGGACGTCACTGCAGTCCATTTGCCTTCCTTTTTGGCCAAAATCCCAGTAGTTTTGTGCCTCTTTACATGCTCTATTTGTTTAAATCTCTTTTCTCCACCACCCTCAACCAATTTTAATGTGTCCCCTACCACTAAAATACTTTTGGACGCGTAGTTTTCTGGAACTGGGTGTTTTTCCCCTTTTTCAGTAGTCATGTCCTTACCGTCGAATATCCCTACCAGCCCAGGCAGTTCCTTTGCTCTTTGTCTTCCCTTACCTTTTTCAGATTCAATTTCAGAGAGTAGCTGTCTAGCTAATTTTATACTACTTTCCGCTGCTGAAAGCGCTTGTCTTATAAGATCAATTTTGTTTGCTGACACGGGTGGCCTCCTTTCGTCAAATTTGTATTATGTATCCTTGGGAAAGTTTTGCTTCCCATGATAATCGTCGGTTCTTTCATGGCCCGAACTCCCTCCAGGTACTTTTGCGTCTTGCTGTGCAGCTTCTGGTTGGGTGTTTATTTCCGGAAATCTGTATATATCAACTTCTCCATTATCCGCCTCTTGCGGTCTTAAACCTGTAGTCTCCGGGCTACTTTCGGCCGATAACCCCGGAATACTCTCCCTAGTAAAGGGTTTTGGTGGTGTATAAACACCCTCACTTTTCTGCGTACCGATAACCATGGCCTCCTCTTCCTTTTTGTCACCCTCGACCGGAGATTCTTTGATTCTCGTCTCCTCTGCTGTTGCCCAAGCTGGCGGTTGTGGCGGTTGGCCAGCCTTAAATCTTGTTTCGATCCATTTTTTGATAATTTTTTCTACGTTCTCCACACCACGACCGTACTTTGTCCTAGAAGCAGAAATAGCTCTTTCTTTAGTATTAGTCGCATCGGTCGCCGGAGCTAGGCTAACTGCGGAAAAAGGCTGGCTTTGAGTATCATCTATTTGCAATTTTAGATACATCTCGTACCTACCCAAAGTAATTAGATCATTTTCCAGAAAGACTGGGGTAAACTCCCGCTCCAAAAAACGAGCGTCGGTCGGTCCAACTGTAAAACAAATGAGAGTCCCTATATTACCAAACACAGCTTCCTTTACTGTCTCGGGCATTTGCTCAATATACTGGTGGGTCAAGGTAAGATCAAGGCGATATTTTCTTGCTTCAGATAAAACTGTCGCAAAGGAATCGGTAGCAAAGTTTTGGAATTCGTCAGCGTAAAGAAAGAAATCCCGTCTTTGTTCTTCGGGAACATCCACGCGTCTCATCGCCGCAAACTGCAGTTGGGAAACAATCATGGCGCCAAGCAACGCCGTATTATTACCGCCGATTCTTCCCGTCGCCAAATTTATAAAGAAAAGCTTTCCGGAATTAATAATATCATCCATTTTGATACTACTTTTTGGTTGACCGACAATATTTCTAATCAATTCAGAATTTAAAAATTGACCGACTTTGTTTTGAATTGGACTAATAGCTTCGGTGATCAACCTCTCGTTTTGTTCCATACGAGCAAATTCATTATTCCAAAAAAGTTTCATTTGCGGATCTTTAATTAGCCCTACTATGTGCTTTCTGTAATCTCGATCTGTCAAAAGTCTAGTAACAGAAAGGAGCGACGTGTTTGGAACTTCTAATAGCGTTAGAATACAATTTTTTAAAATATATTCAAGCCTGGGACCCCAGCTATCAGCAAAATATTTTTTAAAAACATCCAACATCGTATCGCCCATCAACGTGCGCTGCTTTGGATCTACCATTTCCAACATGTTTAGGGAAATTGGGTATTCAGCATCAGCTGGGTTTAAGATTACCACGTCCTCTATCCGGTTCTCGGGCACAAATTCGAGCAACTCGTCGATAAGCTGCCCGTGAGGATCAAGCACGGCGACTCCCTCACCAGACCTCATATCCTGTATTATCATGTTTTTTATTAGCGTACTTTTTCCCGTACCTGTCTTACCAATAATATACATGTGCTTTCTTCGATCACTTCTTTTAATTCCAAATTTTGTTCTGTAGTCTCGGTAGTAAGTCTCGCCGAGCATCGTCGCTGAAGTCGTAGGTATATTTAGCGGGGGTTCGCCTTTTTTGGCACCCGTCCAGCTAATAGTTGGTGTCTCTACCGATACATTTGGAAGGTGGTAGATGGAAGCTAGCTCCTCGGTTGTCAAAATGTAATTTCCAGCTTCTCTCTCCGGAAAACTCCTGTCTTGATACTGCTTAACCAGGGTGTCTGGTTCCGGACTTTCGGGGTCGGCGACGAAACTATTTAGGTTGGCGGTGGCGTATTGTTTAAACGAGCTGATCAGACCAGATAGTCTGGACTCGGCACCCTCTTTCGAGTTTGAAACGGCAACCAGACGAATTTTCGTCTCAAAGCCTATCTTAGACAACTTGTTTTCAAGCATCTTTAAAGTCAGCTCTTGCCCAGCCGAAAGTCGCACGTACTGCTGTACCCCACCCCTTGGTTCCTCGTAAGGCTGCGGCCCCTTCATAATGTGGGTAGCGACATTGCCACCAATTGACATAAAACTTTTGCCAACATCAATAATAATGTCTTGGGGGCTAAGTGTAACTGGCGAAACTCCCTCCCGAACCATTTGGACGTATTCGTGACCTCTGTCTTGCCAAAAATCATCAACTGGCCGCACCAGCAACTGGACCCAAAGTTGTTCCCCAGGCTGGACACTAACCAAAGCGCTGGTGATAGCCGCAAGCGGATCTACTTCGAAGTCACGAAATGTTTTAATTGGAAATATAAATTCTTTATCGAGAACTATCTCTGTGGATGAAACAAAGCTGCCTGCCGGAATACTTTTAGCGTAGTCTACCGCCTCTCGTATCTCAGCGTCCGGGTATTGAGCGTAGATTTGACTCTCGACGAAATTTTTAAAAGCCGTCGGGGCAAAAACATAAAACTTTATTCCATCCAAAGAGCTGGCCATTTCAAGTGATAAATGCTCTTGTATTCCAGGAGTAAAGTCTAAAATACCGTGAAGAGAAGCAAACATTTGCTCGGCGGCGGTTGGAAGCTTTTCATTTTCGCGTGGAAGTGAAATGGAAAGAAGAACCCCATTAGAAATTTCCGAGGATTTGCCTCCCTCCAGTTTTCTGGCCGCTCTCCAGGCCAGCAAAAATGATATGATCAAAATAGCGGCTATGATCGCTATAAACATAAAAACCTCTCTCTACCTCTCCTTTTAATTCTACAACATGCCAAATTTTATCTCAAACGAACCTAAAAGTCAACGAGTTATAAGAGGTTTAGAACTGAGGGCTTACTACTTAAAACTTGGAGCTTATAACTAACGACTAATCAAGGGGTTTGAACGTTGAAAGAATTTGGTCAAATAAGTTTACAAACTCACTTGTTGTTAGACCGCTATTTTCTGACCAACCGATTATTGTTAATGTCCCAGATTGATTGCTGTGAGTCACACCTCCTACGTAAGCAAACACCTGGTCTTTACTGTTTTCCGTCACAACTTGCCTAACAGCACTTTTACCCCCTACAGTTAAACTTTTCCGCAAGGAAACTACACTCTTATCCGGTATATTAGCTGTATCTTCAACTGAACTCAGTCCAAATTCGCAAATACTGAAACCAGAGTTTTTTATGTCCTTGGGGCCAACACTAGGTTGACAAGCTTCTACCTCAGATTTTGATTTCTCCTCCCAGTTTTCTGGATAGTTGAACGAAATATTATAAAAACTATCTTTAAAACTTTTCGTTAACTTCGTTGTTTCGGATTTTTTGGCGGAGGAAGTGGCTTTTTGGGCGGTTTGGGTGCCACTCTTTATTACAATCGGTGGCAGTGGAGTTGCCTCTTTTAGGAAGAAGGTCTCGATTGCGTAGTAACCGATAAACCCAAGCGCAATTATGATAGCACCAATAAGTAGCGTTACCAGTACTCTGCGTGGTTTTAATTCAAACGGTGAGGCAAAAACTACGTCAGGAACATGCTCCGGATCCGCCTCGTGAGAAAGTTCTTTTGGCATTAAGATATATTGTATTTATTCGGCCCCTGTTTAGTCAACCACCCCAAAATACGAGAAACCCCGCAAAGCGGGGCTTCTCATCTTTAGGAACGGCTAATTTTGGCCGTTCCTCGGAAGAAAGGAGAGAGATCACATTTATTATACCAAAACCTCTAAGGTAAAGTCAACTTCTCAGCCTCGTCCCGACCGATGATAATTTGGATATCACCAGGAAATTGATCTTCATCCCTCGCCCTCTCCTTTTTAAATTTTAATATAGATTCCAATCTCTTCGTAACTTCTGGTTTTTCATTCTGAACAATTAAGCGGGTTTCTTTGCTGACGCTCTCTTGAGCCTCTATACCTACAACGTTAGCTCCAAGGTTGGTTAAATATCGACCAAGAGTACTACCGACCCCTATCACCTGAGAAGCGTTTACTATCGTAATCGCCGCTCCCTCTTGCAAAACTTTTTGATCGAAAAATAAACCCGCTATTAGGTCGTCTATTTTCTCAGTTTGCAAATTACCAGTGTCTCTATCGGTAAGTGAAAAATTGTTATCCTCAGAATAATTTGCTCCTCTTACCACAAAGACTAGCTTAAGTAGTTGACCTGAGGTTAAATCAGTTTTTAGTGTATTGTTTAAATCACCCTTAGCGGAAATCAATTTGAAGGGAGCTACAACACTTTTCATACTCTCGACCGCTGCCGCTGTGTTCTTACTATCAAACCTCAGCGTTGGGTCCTCAAAGGCAAGATAGCCATCGATTGGCACACCCAAACCACTAGTTACAAATTGCTCCAGCCCATCTATCCCTTGGTTTCTGAAAACATTATTTGTTTTGATGCGAAGCTTTTTAAGCTCTCCCAGATCGAAAAAAACAACACTCAGTTTTTTATCCACCGGCTCGTAGGTAGCTATCGCGGTATCTACCAAGCGATTTTCGTCTTCAAAAGAAACCAGCAATATATTCGTTCGGAAAGAAACATCCACACTGAAATTTCTTTCTTCTGTTCTCGGTAGTTGCGGGAAAGGGGTGTTCAGGTCCTTGTATACTCCAGGCAGTTTAATTACCAGATTTACCAAAACAAACAAAATCACTATGAAAATAGCTAATCTGATAATTCTGGCTCGTTTTTTCTTTGATTTTTGTTTTTCCCAGATTGGGGTTCGGGCGGCTCTTACGGTGTTCATCCGCTAGTTAAATCGGCTTCAACTCTCTACTCGTCAACTCCTCAATATGCTCCTTACGTAGTTTCCCGTCTTTCAGATCTTCGAATCTTTCCGAAAGAACATACTGCTCAACCAAATGGGAGCTAAGTATTCTGGGGATAATTACGTAAGCAGCACCAGCTTTATAAAACTCTAAGGCGGTCTCTGGTAGTGGGCTGGTAACAACCACAGGCGGTCTTCGTGGTAATTTTTTTACCTCATCAAGTAAAGTTTGAGTATCTTCCACGTCAAAAACTGTTGAGATTACCAACATAGAACCCCTACCAATCGCCTTCTCGAAGATTTCAGGATCAGAGATATCTCCATAAACCACCGGTACCTGCTCGCTCTCCAGGCCCTTCGCAATCGTAGGGTTAAACTCGACCACAACTACTTCTAACCCTTTCTTTCTCAGCGCTTTCAATATATTCAGTCCAAGTCTACCCGCCCCTATTAAAACTACATGATCGCTAAAATCTTTTCCTCCGGTAGTTGCCCTCTCTTGCAGAGCTTTTCGCTCAAAAAATTTCAAGTAAGGGGAGAGTGTTCTATAGATTTTGGAAGAGTATGCGATAAGATAGGTAGAAAAAACTATTGTTACAAGCGCCACTGAGGTAGTCAAATTTACCACTCGGTCCCCCACAAACCCAAGCTTTAGGCCAAGGGCGACAAATATCAATGAAAATTCGGAAATTTGAGCACTTGTTGTGGCTACGTGAAAAGATGTTCTCCGCCTAAATCCCAAAACCCCCATAATAATCATCATGATCAGCGGATTTCCAACAAGAACAAAAACGGAGAGAACTGCTACAGCAGCCGCTACTGATAAAATGGTTGTGATTGAAAGCTGAAGACCAATACTAAGAAAAAACAAAATAACGAAAAGGTTTCGCAGCGGCCTTATCCAAGAAGCTATTTGCTGCTCTTCTCGTAGGCTCGCCAAACCAAGACCTGCCAAAAAAGCTCCTATCTCGATCGAAAACCCCAAAAAAGTCGAAACGGCAGCGAAAATCAACGCCCAAGCAATACTAGCTACGAAAAGTACCTCTGAATTTTTTGCCAGGAGATCAAACAGATTTTGCAGAACGTATTTGTTTAAAATTAAAACCGAGGCCACCAAAAATACGCCAGCCGCCGCTGTATAGAGGAATTCGCCTGCTCCGCCCCCCTTTCCAATAGAAGCAACTAATATAAGAGCACCTACCGCAACAAAATCTTGAACAATTAAATAACCGGTCGTGATCTTTCCATAAAGCGAGTCTAGATCCCTCTTTTGCTCTAAAAGCTTTATAACAATAATCGTGCTTGAAAAAGTCAACGCTACAGCTAGATATGCAGCTTCGGTAAAACTAAACCCAAGTCTTTGAACAACCAAAAATCCAACGGCAGTTGTAAAAATTACTTGACCAAGACCAACAAATATCGATGCTTTTCCAATATGTTTGACGTTTGAAAATTTTAGTTCCAAACCAATTAGAAATAAGGCAAAGGCGATTCCTAGCTCTGCCAAAAAATCTAGGGTTTCCCCACTAGTTACTTGAGAGAATATCCCACTGGAAGCAGCGATTATCCCAACCAGCAAATAGGCTAGAAGTATCGGTTGTTTCAACCTGGAAAAAATCGCGGCGGCAACTGCGGTAAGAGTTAAAATCAAGGCAATATCAACGAAAACGGTTGTCATTTTTTGATTTTTCCGAATTGAGTTTTATCTAGCATCTCTTTCAATTTTATGGGAAGTTCGCTTTCAAACTTAAGTTTTTTCTTATGTTTAGGGTGGCTAAATTCCAAAAAAGCTGCGTGCAAAAAAATTCTCGGCGCCGGCTTTCCACCGTATAGTTTATCGCCAACAATCGGGTACCCAATTGAAGAAAGATGTACTCGGATCTGGTGGGTCCGACCGGTTTTTGGCTCTACCTCCACCAGCGAAAATTTATTTCCGATATTCTCAAGTACCTTATAAGTCGTTAACGCTTCCCTACCTTGCTGGGCTACAGTAAATTTTTGCCTTTTCACCGGGTGGCGACCAATGGGTTTTTTTATAATTCCGATGGAAGGCTCGACCTTACCTGCTACCAACGCTAAATATTTCTTACCAACTTTTCGGTCTTTGAATTGTTTTTTTAAGTTGGCCAGGGCCACCTCGTTTTTTGCCAAAACCATAAGGCCGGAGGTACCCTTATCAAGTCTATGTACAATTCCAGGACGAAAACTTTTTTCACTTTCTCCCAAACTATTCTTCAAATAAAAAAGCAGAGCGTTGACCAGGGTATCTTTTGGGTGCCCAACTGTTGGATGTACCACCATACCGGCTTCTTTGTCGATTACCAATACATCCTCATCCTCATAAACAACATCTAGTGGGATATTTTGAGGGATAATTTCAGACGGTGTTGGCAGGGGTATTTCGAATTTGATTTTATCGCCCTTTCGAATCTCATAATCGGGATCTATTTTTCTTTCGTTTACCCACACCAAATTTTTCTTGATGAGTTTTTTTGCTTGAGATCGAGAAAGTGATTTTGAAACCCGTGCCAAATATTTATCAACTCTTGCTTCTTTTGGTTTCACTCTGACAGTAAACTGCTGCATTTAAAAACCCAGAGGCGGTCTAAAGTAGCATTTTATTTGGGGGCACTTCCCTTTGATAGAAATACTTTGATCTCTGAAAGCACTTGATCTGGGTTCATCGCACTTTTAATCAGGTAGCCGCTCGCTCCCAAATTAAAGCCTTCTTTAATTATTGAGTCTTGACCAAGGTTGGTAAGCAAGATTACTGTACCGTTTGGTTTTTCGGCGGGCTTGTTTTTAACCCGACGAAGTATCTCCAGACCATCTATCTTTGGTAGCATGATGTCTAAAAGGACTAGATCGTAACCGCCCTGTTGAAGTTTCGAGAGCCCTATCTCGCCATCAGGGGCAAGATCCACATCGTACCCTTCTCCCTTTAATAGCTCGTCATATAGCTCCCTTAGAAATTGGTCGTCTTCTACAACTAATATTTTTGCTGCCATAAACTAAACTCCCTAACTTTATTTATAAACCATAAAGCTAAACTGATCAAGTACCCCCAACAGCTTAGCGCTGAACTTTCCTCTCACAATCCATACAAAATACTGCTGTTGGGTTTGCTTTGAGACGCTCTGGGACAATTTTATTTCCGCAATTTTCGCAAATACCATATTTACCGTTTTCGATTTTTCCCAAAGCCTTTTCCACTTCTCGCAATCTAATCTTTAGCTCTCTACGGGTCGCGTCTATACGATCGTGGCCTTCAGAAACTGTAATCACATCATCTTGGGTATGAGATAGGCTTTGATCCGGATCACGCAATGGATCATCTTTTTTATAGATATCCAGCTGTCCTGCAAGATTATTTCTTTCCGCTTCAAGCTGTTGTTTCAACCCCTCCAACATAGTTTAAAATTTTATCCTTTTAAGAAATCTGGTGTTGATACCAAAAAAAATCTCCAAAAACCCTTTGAGATCACTCCGCGCGTCCCGAATCTGAAAATAGTATATAGCAATTAAAGAGGCCGCTGCAATCAATACGCTGACTATTGTCGCGGTGGGAACACCCAGCAGCGTATGTGGATCGGCTCTATAAAATTCTAGTATTGCCCTAATTATACTGGTCGCGACCAGAAAGATAAAAAAAACTCTGCCACTTCTCATATTCTTTGAAGCTAAGTATTTAAAATAAAGAAAATAAAGGACCAAAAAAATTATAAAATATGCACCAGCTTCATACAGCTGTACTGGATGACGGGCACCAACCAAACCTGGAAGCCGGACCGCCCACGGAAGTGAAGAACTGGCACCAAAATCCACTCCAGCCAAGAAACTACCAATTTTGCCCAAGGTAAGCGCAGCTGAAGCCGATATTGCTCCAATATCCGCTATTTGAAAGAAAGTCCATTTCCACCTTAAGATAAAGTAGATACTAACCAAAAGGACGGCAATTAAGCTGCCGTGGTAAGCGAAGCCGCCTTGCCAAAATGAAAGGCTACTAAGCGGTTCGTCAGCGAAAAGCGGCCAGTTTAAAATAACGTAGTATAGCCTACCACCAACCAACGCCGCTACCAAAGAAATAACTGAAAGGTCGAGCAGTCTTTCCTCATTATAACCTTGTCGCTTACCCTCCCGCCAAAGGATAAATGTAGCCGCAAAGTAAGCTAGGATGAGGAAAAAACCAAATGAGTAGACTGTAATAGGACCGATCTTTAGTAAAATTGGTAACATTTGTCGGGTTTACTTCTCCTTCTCTAGTTGTTCGACCAGCTTTATCAAGGTCCGAACTCCAACACCGGTTGGGCCTTTCGCCATAAAAGGCTTTTCGCTTTCAAGATATGCAGTTCCAGCTATATCCAGATGGGCCCAAGGAATTTTTTCTGGTACAAATTCTTGCAAAAACACGCCACCGGCAATTGTTCCAGCAGCTCTACTTGGCGGAAGGTTGGCAACGTCAGCAATTTCACTGCGTAAAAGTTCTTTATGCTCTGGGTAAATTGGCAGCTGCCAAATTCTCTCCCCGGCTGCTTCACCTGCATTTTGCACATCGTCCACCCAAGAATTGGGACGGCCCATTAACCCAGAAGCCTCAAACCCTAGCGCAACTACCACTGCACCTGTCAGAGTGGCTAAATCTACCAAATGTGTCGCGCCGAGTTTTGCTGCGTAAGAGAGACCGTCGGCAAGGACCACACGACCTTCGGCATCAGTATTTAAAACTTCGATTGTCTTACCGTTGAATGCCTTGAGAACATCACCAGGTTTTAGGGCTTTACCGCCAGGTAAATTTTCTGTCAAAGGAGTTACTCCAAGCACGTTTATTTTTGGCCGCAGCTCCCCAACCAACCTCATAAAACCAAATACTGCTGCCGCGCCCGACATATCCATTTTCATCTCGTGCATTTTCTCACTTGGTTTTATCGAAATCCCACCGCTATCGAAAGTAATTCCCTTACCTACCACTCCAAGCGTTGGCTTCTTTTTGATACCTGAAGCTTGTAGCCCACGAAGTGGTCGCAAGCCGCGAAGCGGATTATACTTGAAGATAACCAAATACGAAGGTTCCTCACTCCCCCTAGCAATACCTGCAAAAGCGCCCATTCCTTTCTTTTTTGCTTCCTCCTCGTCGATCACCTCTAAGTCAAATTTGTATTCCTTGGCCAATTTCCTTGCCTCTAGAACCATTTCTTTCGGAGTCATTACGTTGGCCGGTTCGCTAATTAATTTCCTTACCCAATTTATTGATTCTACAGCCGCTTGTGAGTGTTTTATCGCTTGTAAATTCACGTCGCCGACAAGTATTAACTCATCTATTTCACTTTTATCTTCTTTTTTCGTCTTATAAAGAGCTGGGTCAAAGACAGCTAAACCAACCCCTTCAATTGCTCGCTCACCATCTACCAGATCACCAAGGTGTATAGCTATTTTTTTTGCCCCTACACTAAGGGCTTTTCTCGCGGCGCTCCCGGCCAAATTACGCGCGTAACGAGGTTCAAAATCACCTTTCTTTCCTTTCCCAACTAGGAAGATACGGGTTGCGTTGATTTTACCGTGAGTATAAATTGAGGTGACTTCGTAAAGTTTGCCTTTAAAATCACCAAGCTTTATAGCCTCGCCTATTGCTCCCGCCAAGGCTTTATCTAGATTTTGCATTTCGCCAGAGGGTTTTTCTCCAGCGAACAAAAAAACTGCTAGAGCATCTGCTCTTACTTTGCTCAAATTTTCTTTTTCTATCGATATTTTCATTTGGACTTCAGAATTCTACCAAATTCAACCTGTCATTGACAAGGTTGGCAAATTTGGACAAAATAAATGTATATGCCCGAAGAGCCCGCCCAGAACAAACCGACCGTAGTTTACAGTCCTCTGAGAATAGATTGGCGCAATGTAGTCGCGGGGAGCGTGATTGGTGTTCTAATGCTAGCCATCATCACAACCGCTCTTTATTTTTATGATCCAGACGCAACTCCTGTTCCAAGCGTTGAAATCAAAACAGGAACCAACAGCAGCCAAATAGCTACACCCTCTTCCGAGGCCACCCCATCAGCAAAAACCGCCACGCAGTCATCACAAACAGCTACACCATCGTCCTCAAATTAAACCAATGGTCAAGATATCACTTGTGATCGTAGGTTTATTGCTTATAGTTCTGGCTGGATTTGGGGTCTATAGTAGCTTCAACCGGACAAATTATTCCGTCGATTTAAAATCAGGCTGGCGCACGTACACCGGCCAAATTGCAGCAATTAAATTTTCTTTCAACTATCCAACAAATTTAGTACCAAGAACGATCCAAATAAAAGGTACGGATTACCACACTATTGGTAACTTGGATCTAGAGAGAAACACACTCCTACCCGGATTTAAAGACGGCGATGTGCTGCTAATCATTGCCGTATTGGACGAAATAAACCAGGCAGACCCTTCGCACAAAAACTTGACCTTCACTGACGCTATTTTTTCTGGACTACCGGCGAAAAAAGCTATAGTTAATCAGGACAACGCTCATACCCTAGTTTATTATGTAAACGGTGCCGAAAATATCCGAGACGACCAATTTTTAGTATTTGACTGTCACACTTCCCCACCCAATAATAAAGACCTCATTAACTTATGCACTCAAGTAGCCGATTCATTTAAAATACATGACTAAATAGTTACTTCTTCGATTTTTTTAGGGAGTTTGGTAAGCACCTCGCTACCAGTTTTGGTTACAAGAATCATGTCCTCAATTCGCACTCCACCCCAACCTGGTATGTAAACCCCTGGCTCTATCGTAATTACATTACCCGCAGCCAGTTTATTTTTCCGGCGGCTGCTCACGTAAGGGGGCTCATGCACCTCCAATCCAACTCCGTGACCAAGTGAGTGTTTGTAGTAGTATCGCGTTCGCTTTTTCAAGAAATCAATCACCTTTCTGTCAATCAATTGTGCGTCTCGTCCACTCTTTACCAACTCTATACCGATTTTCTGCGCTTCATACACCAGGTTGTAAATTTCTTTTTGTTTGTCCGTTGGCTTGCCGACAAAAACAACTCGGGAGATATCACAGTGATATCCCTCATATACACAGCCGTAATCTATCTGCACCATATCCCCTTTTTCTATTTTTGTCTCCCCCGCTCCATAATGTGCCATCGAAGCGTTTGTTCCAGCTGCCACAATAAAAGGTTCCCAAGCCATTTTCGCAGCTCCGTCCTCCCTCATATATTTCTCCATTTCCCAAGCAACTTCTTTCTCTGTTAACCCGGGCCGGATGAACGTAAGGATATGCTTGAAGGCTTTTTCGGCGGTCGCTATTGCCTTTTTTATATTTTCAATCTCAGTTTCATCCTTGACTGCCCTTATTTCCTCGATCAAATGCGCCACAGGAACCAACTGTACTGGCTTAATAAATTCTTTTGTTCTTTTGTGTTCAAAAACAGATAAATCGTGAGATTCAAACCCAACGGAAGAGAGGTGATAGCCTTCGACTAATTTTTTTAAGGTCGGGCCAATACCTTCATTTGCTTCAACAATTTCAAATCCATTTGTCTGGCTAGTAGCGTGTTCGGTGTACCTGGAGTCGGTAATAAGAATTGGTTTTTTCGCAGTTACCAGAATGTAACCACTTTCCGCATCGCCCTGCCAACCAGATAGGTAGTAACGGTTGACAGTGTTTGATACTAGAAGAGCATCACACCTGTTTGCTTTTAATTGCTCTTTTGCTCTTTCTACTCTTTGCGCCGGGCCCATTCTGAGTTTTGGTAAGACTGTTTCTACTTTCATTCAATTTCCGCAAAAGGCCGCTTATGCTGGAGAAAACTGCCACTCCTGTCTCCCTGAGGTTCAGTTTTGGTCTTGTCGAAATAACAATCTTTACCTCTTCCTCTCTTTGTCGGCTCCCACAGTAGGCACAGATATTCCACGAAATATTTATTTCCCGATTACAGTTTTTACACTCCAACATCAGCTTTTCCGAACAATTGGTACAATACAAAAATTCCTCTTTTACTGGGTAGTTACACTTCGGGCAGCTTTGCCAGGAAGTTTGGGAGGCTAGTAGTGCTTCCTCTATCTCTCGCAGTTGTACTTCATCTTTGGTGATATTTGGTCGCAAAAGCAAATAAATAGCGAACCCAAGAATAGCTCCAGTCGCCACTATCAAAATCGCTCCCAGACGATACAGCGGGCTATCGGTTCGGGAGACTATATCTATCCAAGTCCAAGCTACCAGTGCCGCCCACAACGCAAACACATAAGCGACGAGCACCGTGATGGTTAAACTATTTGCCAAAAAACTTATAATCTCAGCTAGCATATTTTTATTTTGTTAAACTCAAAGCGCTTGCTAATTCTAACGAATTACTAATCGCGAAGCGATTGACATATTATCATATTTGAAGTAAAATTTAAACTTAACATGTTATCAACACCTCACTTGCTCGTTGGGGCAGCTATCGCTCATTCCATCCCCGAACCTACCATCGCTCTTCCGGTAGCTTTTGCGTCGCACTTTGTGCTGGATGCAACTCCCCACTGGGATGGCTCACCTGAAGCGCCTTTTAGTAAGAAGGTGATCGGTGGTGTAGTTGTCGATTACATTTTTGGGATAGCTTTAGTTTTTCTGATCTCCCAAGGTGATCCGCGTCAAGCAATAATTATCCTAGGTGCTTTTTTGGCAACCCTACCAGATTTTATAATGGCTTTTTCGCGTCATATCCAAACTCCACTAATAAAACTACCGCTTGTCTCTCTCTTCAACAAATACCACAAACACATACAAGTAAACGTAAATTTCGCTTCAGGGTTAGTAACTGGTGTGGCGGTAAGTGCAGCAGCATTAGTTTTTCTGATTAGGTAACCTCTATCTCTACCTGACTCTCTCCACGTATTTTCCTGCCCGTGCATCTACTTTGATTTTATCCCCTGTTTTAATAAATAACGGAACCTTTAAGCTCAAACCGTTTTCGAGCGTAGCGTCTTTGGAAGCAGCCGAAACACTATCCCCTTTTATCGCCGGTCCCGTCTCGTCTACTCTGAGAACAACTGTTCGCGGTATTTCAACACCAATCACGCTATCTTCGGCAAAGGTAAGATCATAAGTTTCGCTTTCCTTTAGAAATTTTTCTGCCTGGAAAACGGCTGTTTTCGGTAAAGTGAATTGTTCAAAAGTCTTCTTCTCCATAAAAACAAGGTTGCTACCGTCTGCATAGAGGAACTGGCCCTCCTTCTTGGTGACGCTCAGATCATCTACCTTCTGACCGGATGTAAATGTCTTATCGACAATGGTCCCTGTTTTTAAATTTTTTACTTTCACTTTTATACTGGCGCTTCCCCGTCCCATCTTAGTATGAGAGTATTTAATTGCCTCCCAGATGCCCTGGGAATCTTTAAAAGTAGTACCGGCTCTAAGTTCTGTAACCGAAATCATAGAGAAAAATTTACTACAAACTGCCAGCTGCTGTCTACCAACTCTACGCTTGTTTGCTTTTTTGAGCCTAAAAATAGTAAAATTAAGTCCAGAAAGGAGATGATGGGGCATGTACACTCCAACGGCTCAAATCTCAGATAGGAGTAGTCTGGACTTGGAGGAGGAGCTTTTCCGCCGACTCCACCGCTTTCTCCGCTTACGCCGAGACCAAGCGCAGGAACTCAACGAGCAAGGCGTGAATTTAATCAACCACGCCATATACGATGCGTTCTATGCGCTTCATAGTCTCGGTGAACGACAGGAGGATAAAGCCAAGCGGATGCTGAGTGATCCGTCTCTGACTGGCCAAACGTCAAACCATAATAACTAGAAGGGAGGCGGTTTGTCTAAAGACACACTTGGGTAGACCCTCGAAGCGAAACCAACTACCGCTGCGTCGGTCTACCCACCACATTTTCTCATTATCATCTTTCATTGATACTCACACCTAAATTAGATATAATTGCCTTCTATCAACCTCGCGGGCAAGTGGCGGAACTGGTATACGCGTAGGTCTCAAAAACCTATGGTGGCAACACCTTGAGGGTTCGAATCCCTCCTTGCCCACCATTAATTCTTGACTACCTTGTAGATCACACCGATTTTGTCGTCAGAAATAAAAAGACTTCCGTTTTTATCAAATTCGAGATCAACCGGTCTGCTTAGAGCGTTTGAACCTTGTAGAAATCCCAAGATGAAATCCTCTTGACCAGTTACTTTTTCACCGTCAACTTTTAATCGAACCGCTTTGTAGCCTGTCGGAACGCTACGGTTCCAACTTCCATGATAGCTAACTAGCAGATCTCCTTGCCAACTTTCTGGAAATTGAGCAGAGTTTATAAATATCAAACCAAGTGGCGCAGAATGGGCTTGGATTTTAAAGGCTGGGGCAACGCTTTTTTCGCATCTACCTTTGAATTTACCCTCTGGATCAAAATCGGCATCGTGTACTTTATCCCCCCAGCAGTAAGGCCACCCGTAGTCTGCACTCTCTCGAATAATATTTATTTCATCAGGTGGCAAATCATCGCCAAGCCAATCTCTGCCCATTTCTGTAGCCCAAAGTTGTCCGGTTGCGGGGTTTATCGTCATAAAAACGCTGTTGCGTAGCCCCTCGGCGTAAACTTTTGGGTCGCTACCTTGCGTATCTGAGACAACAATCGTTGTGAGCCAGGGATGTTCTTCCACACACACGTTACATGAAGAACCAATGGATACAAAGAGCTTACCGTCGTTATCAATCACAACACTGCGAGTACTATGTCCCCCGCTGTAAGGCAGATCAAAAAGCTTTTTTTCAAATGTTGCTTTGAGATTTTTTTCGTCCCAGGAATACCTTGAAACTCTTCGCAGCTCCGCTACAAAAAGTTTAACTTGTTTACCTGTAGCTGTGTCGAATGGGTAAAACGCAAGTCCGTGCGGTTTATCCAAACCAGTTAGAACTTCCACCTTTTCATCTGCCTTACCGTTCTTATTTTTGTCTGGCAAAGCGTAAACAGTACCACTCTCTTTTGAGGAAACTAGTAATGTACCGCCAGGAGAGAATTGCAAATCGCGAGCGCTGCCCATGTCTTTAGCAAAGACGCCGATTTTGAAATCTCCAGCTATTTCTAGAGGAAAATCTACTCCCTCACCAGTATTTTGCTTTTCAATTATTTCCGGCAGATCTTCCTTCGGCGGTAAAATCGCCGGCCGCAGGTCTCCAACGTAAGTTTTTATCAACAAAGCACCAACGCCCAATACAATAATCAACAAACCAAAGAAAATCAGTTTTTTCGATTTTAGAAAATTTGGTATTTGGAGTTTGGAATTTAGCATTTACCCACGGGTTTTTTCGACGCCGTAGAAGCGGCGGCGTTCGCCCACAAAGCGTAGATCCACCTCTCCTAGAGGCCCATTACGGTGTTTAGCGACTGAGAGTTTAATATTTTCAAGATGGTCTGGGTCTTCTCGATAAAGAAACATCACCACGTCGGCGTCTTGTTCTATCGCTCCAGACTCCCGTAGATCTGCAAGTTGCGGTATTTTTGCTTGACGAGCCTCAACGGCCCGGGATAACTGTGAGATAGCTAAAACTGGAATATTTAGCTCCCTGGCAAGGTTTTTCAACGCTTGTGATATTTCTGAAACTTCCTGTACCCGATTTTCCAAATTACGCCCGCGTATCAATTGTAAATAATCAACTACAAGTAGTTGCATCCCATATTCGAGTTGCAGCCTCCTGGCTTTCGTCCGTATCTCCATTACACTAATTCCCGGTGTGTCATCTACAAATATCGGAGCCTCGGCCAAAGTACCCATGGCTGTCGAAATTGCCTCAAAGTCACTTTCCGAGAGATTACCCGTCGTTATCTTCCAGGCATCAATATCGCTCTGAGAAGCCAGCATGAGATCAACCAGCTGACCCTGACTCATTTCAAGTGAGAAGATCCCAACTGGGATTTTTTCATTTATCCCTACCTGTTCGGCAATATTCATCGCCAAAGTAGTTTTACCAACACTAGGCCGGGCCGCCAGTATCAGAAGGTTGGCGGTCTGCATTCCAGAAAGTTTTTTATCCAGGTCGCCAAATCCTGTCGCTATACCCCGCAAACCAGAGCCTTTTTTGTGGAGTTCGTCTAGCCTATCAAAACTAGACGCTAGAGCTTCTCGTAGAGGGACAAAGTTCTGCTTCAGGTGTTGTTGGCTTATTCCAAAAAGGGTTGTCTCGGCAAACTCAAGCAAATCTTTAGCATCAGCATCCGGGTCAAAGGCAGCCTCACTTATTGTACCAGAGGCGCTAATCAAGGCTCTTTTCGTTGCGGCCTCGCGCACAAGCTGTGCGTAATGTTCGATATGTCCGCTAGTTGGTACCGAATTTACTAAAGTGGTTAAGTAACTGGCCCCTCCAACTTCTTCAAAATTTTTGGCTTTTTTGAGTTCCTCCGTCAACGTAACCAGATCACTGGGTAACCTTTTTTCGTAAAGTGAAAGGATCGCCTTATATATTTGGCTATGGCGGTCTTGGTAAAAATGTTCGGCTGACAAAGCTTCTGCAATTTTTACTACCGCGTCTTTATCGATAAGCAATGAACCTAGTACCCCAATTTCTGCATCAATACTTTGGGGCGGTATCCTACCACCAACAGCGGTCATCCATTTACTTGTTTCTTTATTCGTTTTAGTTGCCATAGCTTACAAATCCCCGACTTCTATTAGCCTTTGCCTTGTAATAGCACCACTTGCAACTCTTCTGGTAATTTTTCCTTAGAAATAGTCAGCTTGTCTTGTGGTTGCGCTTTTTCCGACCCCATCTCTTTTAGGAAATTCTCGACTGGTTCAAGTTCCGCTCGCCCGACCTTATTCTTTTGTCCAACAGCTTCCAAGTAATGCATTGGGATAACAATCTTCGGTTCCAGCTCGGAAATTATTTTTGTCGCAGTTGCTGCATCCATAGTATCCACCCCACCAGTTGGAATAAGTAAAATATCAACATTGCCGATTGTTTCCATCTGGCTTGTTGTGAGCTCTCCTTGTCCAAAACTACCCAGATGGCAAACCGAGAGCCCGTCTATCTTCATGTTGAAGATGGTGTTCTTCCCATGGCTCTTACCCTCCTTTTCGTCATGAAAAGAAGGAACACCCACTGCTTTTATTTCTTTTATCTCGTACTCCCCTGGTCCTGTAAGCACAATTGGATCCCCATCCACAGAAAGGTAAGCGTTATGACCCTCGTGATCGTGACTAACCGTCACTATATCGGCGGTTTGTTTGGGAAATTTTTTACCGTTTAAATCCTCGTAAGGATCCAAGATTACAACGGCTGTTTTCCCCTTGATCCTAAATGAAGAGTTATCTAGAAAAGTTATATCCATTTTTTCAGATCTAAGTTCTAAGATGTAAGATTTAAGATATCTCAAGACTTCAAAACTTACAAGTTATAACTTATGGGTAGAACGATACTAGCATAGAAATTTTCGACTGACAAGCTCACTTGACTAGACTACAAATACTAGTTAAGATAGTAAAGTTTCCTATGTCAGAACGCCAAAAAGGCATTTCCAAGCTTCTTATAATTTTCATTGTTTTCCTACTCATTACTCTTTTGGTTGGCATATTGATGATCGCTAAGAATTTTTCCAAAGATAGTCAGGATGCAAAGGCTCCGACCGTTGAAATCGCCGGCATCCTGTTAAATATCACCTCCCCAGCCGATGGTGTTGTTACTGACGAAAGCAGTATCAGTGTAGAGGGCACAACTGGAAAAGACGCAGTGGTGGCGATCACCGGCGGCAAAGAAGATGTAATCGCCGAGACAAAAGGCGGCCGGTTTGAAGCAAAAATAAACTTAGCTGAAGGTGAGACACAGGTTAGCATTTACGCCTTTGATGAAAAGACTGGTGAAAGTTCCCAAGCAACGGTAAATGTGCTTTATCTTCAAGAAATAATTGCAGCCAGACGAGTGCTGGTCGCCGCCGAAACCACTGATGTTGTGGAGAAAAACAAAGAGCGAATTGAGGACTTGAAGGATAAACTCGCAACACAATCGTCCGAACTTAAAAAAGCCGCTACCACTTTCAAGAAAACCCACGTCTTTGGAACCCTCACCGCATTAGGCTCCTCTACTCTTACTATAGAAACGGCCCAAGGGGACATAAAAAACATCTTTACGGACGATTTCACCAAGTTCCTCTCCATATCTACCAAAGGAAAATCCACGGTAGCTTTAGAAAATTTAAGAGCTGGAGATAAAATTTCTGTCGTCGGTATAAGCAACGACGATACAAGTGGAACCGCGAAATTTGTTGTTGTCGTGAAGAAAGCACTAGCTAAAAGACACGCGGTCTTGGGAAATGTTAAGGAGATCGATGGAAACTCTATAACCCTCACTCACCTTGTTCAAACCGATAGAGAATTTTCTGTCGTCGCTGCAAAGAATGTAAGTATAGAAACCAAGGGTCAAGAAAATGCTGCAACTATTACCGACATCAAAGTGGGCGATGTAATTGTTGCGGTTGGCAGCGTAGATACAAAAGGGCAAATGACCGCAACTAAAGTCTTTATCGCTATCGCAAAACGTGAAATTTCAAAACCAACAGAATCAACCAGCTCTGCTACCCCCTCGGCAAACCAATAACACCTTTTCTGAGTAGAAATTAGCCTTAAAGCTGTGTTAGAATGTTCTTCATATGGCAGTAAAAGTTGCCACACCAAAAGGTTTTAGGGATTTTTTACCGCAGGATGCAAAACTGCGGATTTTTGTTCTGGAAAAAGTAAAGTCTTCCCTGGAAAAATTTGGTTTTGAACCACTTGAAACTTCGGCTATTGAATTTGCCGAGACACTGCGTGGCAAGTACGGCGAGGAAGAAAAACTTATTTTCGAATTTACCGATCGCGGCGGCCGGCAAGTCGCCTTGAGGTTTGATCAAACCGTCCCGTTGGCCCGTCTGATCACACAATACCCATCTCTGCAAAAACCGTTTAACCGCTATCAAATCCAACCGGTCTGGCGAGCAGAAAATCCTCAGAGGGGGCGTTTTAGGGAATTCCTACAAGTAGATTTTGACACCATTGGTACCTCTTCCCTATTAGCCGATGCCGAAATCGTGAAAGGAGCAATTGTCTCAATGCAAAACATTGGGTTCAAAAATTTCGTTATGAAAATAAATGATCGTGATACTTTCCGCTCTCTGCCGGTAGAAGTGGTAAGAATATTAGATAAGATACAAAAGGTGGGTGAGGTAGGGGTGATCGAACAGCTCAAAAGGACCGGCTATGACGCTCGTGAAGCAAAAGCGCTCTTGAAAAGAATAAAAGATTCTTCCCCAACTAAAAACGTAGAGAAGGTTTTTGGATACCTAGAGGACTCAAAAATGGACAAAGATACTTATGCTTTTGATCCTACTCTTGCTCGAGGCCTTGACTACTACACAGGCTTGATCTTTGAAATGGAAGTCGAAGGTTACACCGGTGGCTCTGTCGGAGGTGGTGGTCGCTATGATGATCTGATCGGTAAATTTACTGGTAGTAAAACGCCAGCGGTTGGATTTTCATTCGGCTTTGATCGGCTAATAGAGGCAGCCGACGAGCAGAAGCTATTACCAAATTACTCCCCGTCCACTCAAATACTAGTTACTATTTTTAAGGAAAATCTTTTGAACGACTCTCTTGCTCTTGTATCGCGGTTACGCAGCCGAGGTGTAAGTGCCGAAATTTATTTGGAACCTGACGAAAAACTCGATAAACAACTAAAATACGCCGATAATAAAAAGATACCCTACACCGCTATTCTCGGCCCAAATGAAGTAAAAAGTGGCCTAGTTACTATTAAGGATCTTTCTACCGGTAAGCAAGAAACCATCAAAGAGAGTGAACTCCTGCGAAAATTGACTAGTAAGTGAGTTACTTTATATAATTGTAGTTGATGCTACCAGAAACCGGCCCAGAACTTCCTCAAGACGAATCGCTAGACAGTGCGGTCGATAACGACCCAGAGGATCAAAATATCCAATTTGAAGCTTCTCCCGGCAGAAAACCCCCAGATAAAGGCAGGAAAAAAGACGGGTCTGAAGAAGGACACGACGGCGAACCTGCCGCTTCTCGTGAGCAACTTGAAGATTTGAGGGCAAATGGTCCTGGTGCACAAGCAGAACAACCACCTGATATCAAACTAGGCGAAGCTACCTGGAAAAACAAAGACACCGATCAACCGATCACAGTACTTGGATACCTCGGCGAAAAAGAGGGCCGACATTATATAAGTGTTGGAGGATCTGATGCTGGGGTCCCCTTGGATGAGATCGAGTATCCAACAGAAAAAGCTGAAGAGGAATTGCCGCCGATGCCAGCACCAGAAGATGCCTCCCCACCAGTAGAGTCACAACCTGAGGGTGATGAAGGTGCACCAAGCCCTCCCCCACCCCCAGAAGAACCAACTGAAAAGGTCCCTGAAGAACCTGAGGGTCCGCAACAGGCTGTAGAGGATCTGGTAGGTAAGGCTCAAGGCCACATAGTTACCGACCAAGAAGTACCAGCAAACCAATCTGCATTTCAGGAATGGGCCAGCAGGATCGGTACGAGATTAAGAGGGCTGCTGAGTGGTCAGCGCCCAGAACTTTATGATGAAAGTACTCGACAACAAGTCCAAAATACTTTTGACCAGCTGGGAACCGAGGAAGGTAAGGTAAACAGTTTTACTGTTGGTCATCACACTTACACAATCTTGAGACGAGAAACAGAAGATGTACCTCCCCACCGCGAACTTTTCACACTGCAAGATGAGAACGGCCAAACATACCATAAAGATAGTTTTGAAACACAAAATATGCTTGCTCAAGCAATGGCTGATCGTTATAAAGGTGCGGCTGAGCAAAAAACTATTCAAGAAGAGTCGAAACAAGAGGATAAAGTACTCAGTAAAGAGGAGACCAGGGCTGAAAAGGAAAGACAAAAAAGGGCACGGGCTCATGAGCGTTTCCAAGAAAAACCTGAGAAACGCGAGGAAAGCGCTCTGGACAAGAAAAGAGCAGCTCTAAAGGAAGGTATTGAGAAAACTCCTGTCGGCAGACTTCTTTTAAATCAAGGTAGAGCCGCGCTGGATAATATTAACTTAAGTGACAAAAATTTGGCTGCGTGGCTAACCGGCGGAGCCGTTGGTGGCGTAACCACTGTCCTACCAACCCTTCTCCTTCCTGGCTCTGGTATATTTGCCAGCAGGTTTTTACGCTCGTTAGTTGGTGTTGGTTTGAGTCGGGTCGGTAGCAGTATTATTGACAAGTTTCGACTAAGCAACATGAGGAAAATATTTAGAGACAGAGCTGGTATCGAGGATGAGTCAAAAGTCGAGATCCTTGTCAAAAGATCTGAAGAGGCTTTGAAATACAAAGAAAGTGGGGAGCTAGATAGATACGACGCGACTATGAATGAGGTAACCAGACAATCTCTGCTTAAGAAAGGACAAGCCGAAAACTGGGCCACGGATCTCTCCCGAGCAGCTCAAATAAGTCTCCTCGAAACACTGAACACCCGATTTGCAAATTATAACAACGTATTAAGAAGTTTTACTGCCGGTATGCGAGGTATTTCAATGATTACTAGTTTGGGTTCCCTAGGCTGGGACCTGTTTGATGCAACCCGTGGAGGTGGCGACGCTGCCCATGTTCATGGTCCTGGCGAGCAGCACGGTCCAGTTGGACCTGGTGAAGAAGCTGCCGTACCCACTGAAACCCCAACTCCTGAACCAGTTCCAGTACCGGAAGAGACACCAACACCTACACCAACACCCGAGCCTGAACCAGGAGATGTGGTAACACCAGGAGAAGAAGTACCCACTGGTGTTGACCAACCACCTGTGGCAGAAGCACCAACACTCTCAGAGGTACTAGCAAATCCAGAATTTGCCCAATCTGTCGAAATACCTCAAGGAACTACTGTTGGTGAATTACTCGCCAATTCTGGTCATAGTATCGACTGGGGCCCGGATAATGCGCAGCTTTTTGGCGCTCACATCCAAGCCAATTATGATATGCTTCAGGAGATGCATACCAATGTTGCCGCTTCTGGAATACCCGTCGAAGACTTCCCTACTCAAGCAGAGATTGCAACTTTGGTCACCCAAGCGGAAGCTGGTGACCCAGTAGCGATGCACCAACTCACCGAGGCTCTTCACTGGGTACCAGCTGGTGGTAATTTCAATGTCTTGACTCCCGAAGGATTGGAACAAGCTAGAAGAATACTACAACCAGGAGGTTAAAAAACTATGGCTGACTTAAATAAGGTAATTAAAATTCTCAAAGAAAATGGTGTCAAAGATGATGACGCGCGGACCTTTATAATTAATTTGAATAATTTATTGTCACAAAAACTCTATCTAGAAGTTGCTACCGCATTGAATGATGAAAAAGAAATGTCTCGACTCAATTCTCTCCCTCCCGAAGAAATGAAAGTAGAAATAGCAAAATTATATAAACAAAAAACTGATAAAGATGTTGCAGCGGTAAGCGATGAGATGTTAGATAGTTTCGTCACTGGCTTTCTCACGCAGTACCACCAGCAAAGACTTTCCTCCAAAAAATCCTGACCCACCAACCCCTGACAGGGCCAGGCCCTGTCACTTCTCTACCTCTTTCATTTTTCTTAAAGCATGTGCGCTGACGACGTCTTCGGCGACAAATGCGCCATCTGCAAAATGGCCGACTAGCCTTTTCATTGCTATGTCTAGATCGCTGGCTTGGCCAACATCATTGGCTTGCACTGCCGCTTCAACCATCTGGCCTGCACTTTTTGTCTCAGCTATAAATCTTTCGTAGATTTCAGCAACTTGGGGATTTTCTGAAAATTCATCAGGATATTTTTCGTGCAGACTCTCTAGTCTGGCCCGCAACTGCGGTTGTAACTTTTCAAGGTCAGATTTTAGTCTTTGTAGCTCCCGAGAGACAATCGGGAAACTCCCCCGCTCTCTTTTTGGATCGCTATCGACAATCCCTATTTTCTTCTCTGCTGGATAAGCGGGGTCGTGAACTTGTTTGTAAGTCAAAAGATCGGCAACCATCAACTGCGACAAGGTAGAATTCAGCTGATTTTGAAACTCGACTTCTGGAAGTATTTCGGCGGCAATTTCTTTTTCTGCGCCTGCGCTTTCTTCGGACTCAAGAACTCCTTGAAGTGTCTCACTCATAAACCCGCTATAAACCACCCTATTGGTCGCGCACTGAACAGCGTGAGAAGCTGAAGAACCATCGTAGTATTGCTGAATAACTGGTTTTAATGGGTTTTTACCAAATTCATTGCTTTGCTCAATCGACTCGACTACAGCCGCTTTCCATTCATCTGAGATCCTGCTCTTCTCAGAATCCAAAAATCTCTTAGCCTCAAATCCCGATTCGCCTTTCTCTCCCCCGTCGCTCTCCAAATCACTTGGGCTCAAATCTTCTTCACTTGGACCAGGGGCTTCTTCACTCATTACCCGCCTCCGGTTTTTTGGAGGTTTTGTTGAAGGGAAGTTTCTTGAACGGCTGGTGTGGGTTGTTGAACTGGTTGGGCTTGCGGCAACGGTTGTTGCGTCGGGGCGGATTTGGCAGCTTGGGGTGGAACTGGTTTAGCTGGTTCTGGCATGGTGGTGGGCGTCTCGTCGAGGCCGGCTCGTTGGTTTATCTCCGCCTCAACTATTTGCCGATCGCGACCGTATTTGAGCCTTGACAGCTCGACGATAGATTCGGCGACTTCTTTGTTTCTGGTAACCGCCTGCATCATTTCCCAATCTGTCGCCATGGAAAATGGATACGAGGGCTGCCCGTCGACAAGCAGTCGGACGTAGGCGTGCCCTAAAGCGTTATTGATCAAATCTTCTTTTTTGAATACCGGATCAAATTGGAACTCCAAATACTTAGCATCGTCCACGCCAACCCGAAAAGCAATCAGGGTACCCACGTTACCAAATACGGCTTCGCGTATTCCCTCCTCCTGTATTTGGGCGATAAATTGATTGGCCACCGTCAAATCCAGATGGTATTTTCGGGCCTCTGAAAGTATCTGGGCAAAATCAGGAGTGGCAAAATTTTGAAACTCATCCACGTAAAGGTGAAAATCTCGTCGCTGCTCTTCGGGCACATCCACCCTACTCATCGCCGCAACCAAAATACGCGGTACGAGCACAAGCCCAAGAAAGTTAGAATTTTCCTCGCCTATTTTTCCTTTTGATAGATCAACAAGGAGAATTTTGCCACTATCCATCACGTCCCGAAAATCAAAAGCGCTTTTGCTTTGCCCAATAATATTTCGCATTAGCTTTTCAGTCACAAAACGATCAAATTTGGAAACAAAATAACCCATTACTTCACTTTTGTGAAAAGTGGTGGTTTGGGCCACCTCATCAGTCCAGTAGCGACGAACTAACGGGTCGGTAACTTTTGGTAGGGTTTCTTTCACAAACTGAGGATCGATCAGCAGCCGCAGGACTTCAACCAAGGTACTACCTGGCTCACTCATTGCCGTGAGCATCACATTTCGGATTGCTCGCTCGAGTCGCGGACCCATGATACCGGTGCGCTTTGGGTCATAAAGTTTGTAAAGAAGGTGGATGAAATGGTTTACCATTTGGTGTTTCCCCTCTTCAGTCCGAGTTTCTAGAATATTTATCCCAAGAGGTCTTTCGGTATCACCAGCGTCGAAAAGAATTACATCTTCGGCCCGCTCCGGTGGAATTTGTAACAAAATATCCTCAATCGCACCTCCGTGAGGATCTATAAAGCAAACCCCTTTACCCTCTTTTATATCCTGGACCGCCATAATTTTCATAAATTCGCTCTTCCCGGTACCGGTTTGCCCAATAATATACATGTGGCGCCGGCGATCATCTGGCTGAATATAGATTTTTGTTTCTACACCTCGGAATATGCTTTTTCCAAGATAAAGCCCTTCTTTTGGCACTACGTTTGGAGCGGCTGCCTTTTTGTAAAGCAGCCAATCAATATTTGGTGTTACCACGTTTTTGTTTGGAAAATGAAATATGGTTGCTAGTTCTTCTGAGTTTAAAATCATTTTACCAAACCAAAAAGGCATCATTTTATAAATAAATTGGCGCAAGGAAAGAACTTTCGTGAGAGTCCAGGGAAACCGACGTTTTCTGAAACCATTGGCGGTCGGATCATTAAATTGACCAAAAGCCCCAACCATGTTTTCTATGTAGGCGAGAGCGGTCAGCTTATTTTTCGCTGAAACCACAATTCGTATTACCGTCTCAAATCCAGGCTTAGAGACTTTTTCCTCAATTTTTTTGTAAGGTTCCTGAGTAATACTTTCGGTTCTCGCTTCCGGTTGCGGTGGAGCCTCTTGCTGCTGTTGGTAGGAGGGAGGTAAATTAAATGGCGTCATTATTCCCTTTTTCTCAACTGTTTGCGCCTTGTGTATCTGGGAAAAACCAGCACCCTGCCACCCAATTCCAGCCGGAGAAATAAGTATTTGTAACGCCATCGCTTCTTCACTATCGAGCTTACTCATCGCGGTCGTAATCGCGTTCATCGTCTCGACTTCCTTCAATTGGTTGTAGCGAATTATCGGTCGGAAGGCTGGGGAGCGTAAAGAAAGTTCGACCAGATCAACATAGAGACCGGGCTGAAAAATGTTGTATTCCTCCACCGAATTAATTTCTGCTTCCGGGTAAAAAGAATGTATTTGCTTTTCGACCAAGGAAAGCAGTGGATTTGGCGCAGTAACAAAAAATTTTATTACTCCTCCTTGAGATACTATCTCAAAACCGATATGCTCCTGACCTGATAAAAACCCCTGAACACCATGCCGAAACAAACTGTAAAGCGAGGTGAAAAAACTTTCAGTTGACTCTATTTTTATTTCGTTGTTCCGAGGGAGTTTAACTTCAAGTTGAGTGTATTCGAGTGATTTTTCTTTTCGGTTCCGAAAACGAAGCAGCATCGCCAGAGCAATGATGAGAATAAAAAAGAAGATAAAAAAGAAAAATACAGTGACGATAGTAATTAATAGTTGCATATATTACTTTTGGCCAGCCGCGGCCCTTAATTCTTGTCTTTCCTTATACATGGTTGGCGCTGAATCACCCAAACCCAAATCTGGTCTTTTTGCAGCTGGTACTCTCCCTGGAGAAGGGTCTGATCTTGAAGGAGCGGGTTCAACAACTGGCAGTGGTCTCTCCTGGATCTGTGAAGGTACGTCCTGCGAAATTTCCACTTGCTGAGGTTCGGTGGGGCTAGGTGGACCGACAGGCATCTCATCTACAGATGGCGACGGTGGTCTTTCCATTACTTCTTCAGCTAACACAGGCGGTTGCTTCTCTATTGGTCGAGGAGGTAATGGCTGCACCTCTCTTACCGATATTTCTGGTACTGCCGCCTCCCCTGCTCTTACTTCGTTTACCTCACCCTCAGACCTATCAGCTTGGGATTGAATTGGTCGCCCCGGAACAGGCTGCGTCGGATCTAATGCTTCTTCTGGTCTCAGTAATTCCTTTGCCTTTTCTACCCCTTCCTGCCGAGCCTCTTCTCGATGCGCTTCCGTACCAGCACCATCCTGCTCAAAGGCGCTATTTATATTTTTAAGCATCTCTTTCTCGTAATCATCTGGAGAAGGCTTGGACGGTTCTCTTTCCACAGGAGTTTCGGCGGAAGTGTGATCTTCTTCTATTTGTGGCTCAGTACCCTCCGGGGCAGACGGCAGATTGTCCATATTAACTTGATTTTATAACAATAGTGTGCGCCAAATCAATTCATATGAAACCCCAGCCCCCATCCTTGTTAAACCCAAATTTTTATGATAAACTTTCGATCTAACATGAAGGCAGATACTCACCCAACATATTTTCAGCAGGCCCGCGTAACCTGTGCTTGTGGTAACAGCTTTACCACTGGTAGCACCAAGGAGGAAATCCGCGTGGAGATTTGTAGTAATTGTCACCCTTTCTACACAGGGAGCGCAAAATTTATTGACACCGAAGGAAGAGTTGAACGTTTCCAAAGACAGGAAAAAGAAGCTACTAGCAGCGCGCAAGTGCTAAAAGCAAAGAAAGAAGATAAAGGTAAAGAGAAAGAGGAAAAGCAGCGACCCCAGACCCTACGTGAAATGATGGAGCTTCTCCGCAAACAAAATTAGATTACCAAACCCACAACTTAAAACTTCTCGGTAAATAATAGTAAAATAAAGACATGAACTATTTAGAAAAACAAATAGAAGAGCTGGATAAAAAAATGCAAGAAGCCCAGCGATTGTTGGCCGACCCTTCTATGGAGGCTCTTGCCAAGGAGGAAATCGCGGCCTTGGAAAGTCAGAAAAAGCAGCTGCTTGGGTCTTCAAAACCATCAGTGGAGTCTCCTCCAAGTTCCGTTATAATGGAAATACGCGCGGCCGCCGGTGGTAGTGAGGCTGGTCTTTTTGCGGCAGATCTCTATCGTATGTACACGCGTTTTTCCGAAAACAAGGGTTGGAAGGTCCAGCAACTTTCTCTCAATGAGGGTGGAATTGGCAACATCAAAGAAGTAGTATTCCAAGTTAGCGGAGCGCCAGTTTATGAAAATTTAAGAGCCGAATCCGGTGTTCATCGGGTTCAAAGAGTACCAAAGACGGAAAGCGGGGGTCGCATCCACACCTCTACTGCGACCGTCGCTGTGCTGCCAGAAATATCCGACCGGGAATTTCATTTGGATCCAAAAGATTTGAAGATAGAAACCTACCACGCTTCTGGTCATGGTGGCCAAAACGTCCAAAAAGTAGAAACAGCTGTTCGTGTGACTCACCTGCCAACGAATGTAGTTGTCACTTGTCAATCAGAACGTTCGCAATTTCAAAATAAGGAAAGGGCTCTATCTATCTTAAGGTCGAGAATTTACGAGGCTCAAAAGGCGGCTGAAAAAGAAGGAGTGGCTCTTTCCCGCAAACTTCAGGTGGGCACTGGGGAGCGAAGCGAAAAAATCCGCACTTACAACTTTCCGCAAGATCGGATCACTGACCACCGCATAAACAAATCTTGGCATCATATCGAAGAAATCCTCGCCGGTAACTTGGATCCAATTCTAACTGCTACAAAAAAATCGATTTCTACTTGACACACATGTATAATACTAGGACATGTTAATTGAGGCGGCTTTACAGCAAAGCGAAATCGACCTAACCGAAGCCGAGATAATTCTCTCCCACCTACTGAAAAGGGACCGATCGTTTGTAAAAGCTTTTCCCAACTTCAGGCTAAAAACAGGCCACGCAACAAAACTTAAAGAATTTGTTAAAAGACGGGCTCAGAGTGAGCCGTTGGCTTACATTTTAGGCTATAAAGAATTTTGTGGGTTGAAAATCTACGTTGACAAAAGAGTAATGGTACCCAGGCCGGAGACAGAAGATCTGGTTACCGAAGTAATAAAGCAAGTGTACTCTATTCCAAACAGAAATCGGAAAAACCACTGGAAACACGATCAGCTAACAATTGTTGATGTCGGGACCGGCAGCGGAAATATCGCGATTGCTTTAGCAAAGGCAGTCCCGTTTGCGAAAATATTTGCAACTGAGATAGATAATGATGCTTACAATGTCGCAAAACAAAACATTAGCCACCACGGGCTTTCGAAAAAAATAAGTTTGCTTAAGGGCGACCTCTTGGAATCTGTCACCGAAAAGGCTGATTTTATTGTGGCTAATTTGCCTTACATACCAACTACCAGGCTAAAAAAACTTCAACCAGAGGTAAGTCGCTGGGAACCAACTATAGCCCTGGATGGCGGTAGAGATGGGTTAAAGATTTACCGAAAACTCTTTGACCGGGCCGCAAGTGTTTTGAAGCCAAACGGGTTACTTTTTTATGAGATCGACGGGGATACTTTTGTCAAAAATTATTAAGACGCCTCTGGGGGCTTGTCCAACGGGACTTTTCTAGGAATAAAGACGTCTTTTGGTTGCTGCTCTCGGTACTTCCACCACCTAAAACCTACGTAAGCAACTATTCCTGCGAAAATTAAGAAAATAAAGAGCGGAGCTACCGCCATAACAAATCTTTTAGCTGATCCAACTGCTCTCTCCAACGGGCCGCCAACAATATACGTTGAGCTATCCACCTTTGCTAAAGTATCGGAAACTTCGGCGCTAGTTAAATTTGAATCGGTTGAAGCTCCTGGATCAAAATCAACTTTCAGACTAGTATCCCCAGCATCAATTGTTTTCAAATTCAAAGTAACCACCCTACCCACACCACTGAATAGATTTCCCTCACGCTCGTTAATGGCAGTGATAGTAATCTTCCCTTCTTCCACCTTTTTCAAAGGTACGCTATCAAAAGCCTGACCGGTGTCGATAGAAACGACCTCAATCACCCGCGGGTCAAAACTTATCTTTACATCTCCTCCAATTAGAGGCGCATCAGATTTGGCCAACACATCAATTTTGAAATTCTCCCCAACTCGGACCTCCCGATAGCTTGGATAAAGTATGATTTCGGAATTTTTTTCCTGGGCGAGAGCAACTTGACTAAAAGAAGTGGTTGAGAAAATAATTAACCCGGAGGTAATGAGCAGTTTTGTAATTGTCATCTGTCTCCTATTTTATCAAAATTCTTAAGAATTATCGCCCAGTCCAGTGAATTGGTAGCACCATCGGCATTTACATCGCCATCTACACTTTGACCAACCAGAAAATCCACAAATAGGTCATCATCCCCATTATTGATCACCGAATCTGAGTTGACATCACCTAGAATAAGGCTGCCAACATTTACTTTCATTTTCGGTGCTTTCGCGTTGAATCTAACTTTCTTACTTAAAACCTTACCTCCCCCAACGGTAAGTGTATAGACCTTGCCCAGCAGTATTTCATCCCCTCTCACATTAACACTATACTCTACTCTTCCTGGTAAAACTTCCAAGCTCTTCGAGACTTTGGAGAATTTAATTGGTAAATTTATTTTACCCAGCAAATAAGGGATAGAAATTTTTAAGTTCAGCGAATTCAGAATATTTTTGCTCGAAGAAGTTTTTGTAGCATCTGTGGGACTTGGTTGTGCTGCAGGAGGTGAAGATCCACCACTGCTGGTACCTTTACTGCTTTTTGGTAGGGACGGCGGCGGTGCGGTCGAGTGAGCTTTTGGTTTGGTCACTTTGACCCAATCCACGTACATCCAAATTTCTGTTGAAGGCCAGCTTGTCTCGTGAGTATAACCGCTAATTCGAACAGGTAAATTCCCCGTAGGAATATTGGAATTAAAAGTTTTTAGTAGCACACCGTCCTCATAAATCCTAGCTTCACTACTGCTTACTCTAACAATTTTTATCGTTCGCCAACCAGCGGGGTAAGATGATTGTATAATGGGGCAAGTAACACTACCCCCGCTTTCAGCTAGGACGCGTTTGTCCTTATCCCCACCTCTCCACACCACCGCTTCTGTTTCCCCATTGCTACAATCACTACCCGCTCTAGAATTGGAGAAACCAATAGTTTTGTGATCGTATGATTGCCCCCCGGTAACGTTTATCCTGGTTTCGAAAGTGGAACCTACAGGAAAACTCTTTTTGGAATAAAGCTGCGCATATGTATCCGGCAGGTTGTCAACCTTTATTCTCACGGTGCCGTTACTAATCTGAACATGAGAATTACTCCTCGTAACTGCGCTTCCCCACAAAGTTGTATTCAAAGAGGAGGAATTGAAATCATCAAAGAGTAAAGTTTCAATTGTGTGGGTAGCTTGGGTCTGTGTGTTCCGAAGCGTCGAGAGGCTATCTACCGTAATAACAATAGAGGCAAAAAGAATAAAGGTTAAGAAAAGATAAATATCCTGCCTAAACGAGTGTGATTTTAGTTTTTCCAACATATAACCCTTTAGGATTTATTTTACGGGGTTGCAAACGCAGGTGTCAAAGAAGCAGATAGATCATGGGGCTTCTGTAAGTGTTGTCTTCAGTTTAACAGTCTTCCCATCTCGGTTTACTTCCAACTCAATTGTTTGACCCACCTTGAATTTACCAATCACTCTAGAAAGCGTTTGATTTTCATCCAACTTTTGCCCACCAAACTTTGTTATCACGTCTCCTGCTTCCAAACCTGCTTTTGCTGCAGGTGTGCCAGCCAGCACTCTTTGGACAAAGACACCTTGAGGAATACCTTGCAGCACTGAAGTTGTCTCGTCAACAATTACATAAGAAATACCTAGGAACGGGCGAATTATTCTACCCTCTGCTAGATATTGCTGAAGGACTGGCTCTACACTATTGGCTGGTATGACAAAGCCGATGTTCTCCGCGCCAACAGTAGTGGCAAAATTTATCCCGATTACGTTGGCAGAAAGATCCAGCAGTGGACCACCACTGTTTCCCGGATTGAGCGCAGCGTCTGTCTGGATGACATTTTCTAAGGTTCCTTGAGAGATACCAGACGCATTTGAAGCAGCTACCCCACGGCCAACACCGGACACCACTCCCACTGTCACGGTGTTGCTAAAACGACCAAGAGCATTACCGATGGCCACAACTTTCTGACCAACTCTTACAGAATCCGAGTCAGCTAATTTTAAGATCGGTAAACCCCCTGCTTTTATTTTTAAAATAGCGAAATCGACAGAAGGGTCTTTATCTATCTGTATAACGTCGAATTGTTTTTCATCGCGGGTTACAACTTTATAGCTGATGCTATCATCATCTACAACGTGAGAGGCGGTCAAGATCACTCCATCTTTACGAACAATAAACCCAGTCCCGATACCTTGCTGATCTGTTTGAACACCTTGAGCCGGATCAAGGGTTGCCTGCGAAGCTACGATTGAAACAACGGCTGGTGAGGCCTTGTCAGCCACGTCAATAACAGCCGACTCCTCTACTGTACGAATAACTTTTTCACCGTTTTGAGTGACTTCTTCAACACCTGAAGCCGGTTTCAAAAAGTCGGGGAGAAAAGAAAGGTTTTTTGACCAATTTGGGTACGAAACTCCAATAGCCGTACCCACAATCACCGCCAGCAAAAAAACGGCTACTAAACCGCCAATAATAAATACCTGATTTTTATACTTTTTGAGCATTATTTTCATTTTATATCCATTACTAATGGGTGTAAAACATCAACCTTGTTGATATTTTATCAAAAATGTAACTAAATTGTTTTCAAAAGTTAACCGGAGCAACCTACGGTCGCTCCGGTTCTTGGCAGGTTCTAGCCTATGACACCCCAAGTATCATCTCCAACAGGGCCATCCGAACAAAGAGTCCGTTCTGGGCCTGCTGAAAGATTTGAACTCGGGGGTCGGTATCGAGCTTTTCAGGCAGCTCCACGAAGTCATCACTCCTAGGCAGGGGGTGCAGGATGATTGCTTCTTTCTGCATCGCACCTAGAACTTCGTCATTAATGCAAACGCACACGTTTCCCTCGCCACCCCAGTCCAAGGCGTTACTTTTGGTCACCGCCTTGAGGCGTTCCGTCTGAAGTCTCGTGAGGTAAACAACATCCACCTCCCCAGCTACTTCCATGAGGTTGCTTACCTCCTTAAATTTGCAACCACTCTCGACGAGAAAGGGTCTTGTGTGGTGATCATCTATACGAAATTTGCTTGGCGAGACCAGCGAAAGCTCCACTCCTCCCATCTTGGCGAGTAACGTCGCCAACGAGTGGATAGTTCGACTATTATGCAGATCACCGACCAACGCTACGCGAAGCCCGTCGAAGTGACTGAACTGGCTATAGATGGTGTACAGATCCAACAGCGCTTGGGTCGGATGCTCACCATTACCATCACCAGCATTGATCACGGGGATCTCTGAGGCTCTAGCGGCCCTTGCGGCACCCCCTGTTTCGTCATAACGAATGACGATCAGACTGTAGTAGTAGCCGTTGAGGATTCTAACCGTATCCTCAAGACTTTCGCCTTTGATAGCCGATGAAAACTGCCTAGCGCTCTCCGTATAGTCGTAATCGGCGCCAAGAAGTTTCGTTGCCCGTTTGAAAGATGTGATAGTTCTGGTGGAGGCCTCGTAGAAAAGCAGGAACACCTCGTGTCCCTGCAGAGAGTTGTTGCCTCCATTTTCAGCCACATCCCTCATGCGATCAGCTAGGGGGAAGAGCTCTTTGATCAGGAACTTCGGACCAAACTGATTGGCAGAAACGACAACCGGAAAGTCTGTCCAAGGTTTACTGGGCACCGTAACCTCCTTGTAATGTGCGTTTATCTCTCGGGCAAACCAAGGCATAAAAAAATAGCCCCTTCGGGCTATCTAGTTATGCTGGCTATTCCCCTTTCCGACCGATGCATTCTAAAAATTTATTAAACCATTTTGTAGTCTTTATGTCAACAAACGAAGAGAGGCGCTTACCAAACTGGTCGGTAAACGCCCCATGATCTCTATCTCTCTGCTGGTTCGGTACCTCAGGTGTTTCTGGGTCGATCGGCTCTTGTTGACACCTAGCCCAGATGATCTGGCAGATATCATCCTGAATACCTCTCTGGTCCAGGAAGTCACGAAATTCTTGTCCGGAAACCCACCGACCCTCAACGTCTAGGTGTCCATCAAACTCACCAAAGATCAACCCGTTGATCTCGAACACGCAGAAGTTACTTGTTTCCAGCTTCGCTCCAACTACACCGTTTGGGAGCTCAATCGGCTCAAGCAGGTTTAGAAACTCCTTACTGAACGATTGAACTGGCTGACCTTGGTAGTTCACCGCCGTCTTTACGACTTGTTGGGGCGGACACCCACCTGGAAACTCTTCATCTGCCTCAACCGTTGGGCCGGAGATGGTTGTAGGAGAGGGCAAAATCTTAATCTCTATCTCATCCCGATCCCCGGAGAGATGCCAAGAACCGCTCTCCCGGTTGTTGGACATTAGAAGGATTGCCATGAGAACGATCACAAGAACAGTTATCGCTGGCCAGAAGAAACGCACTGTATTCTCTCCTTCTGCTTGATCTTGATAGCCGAGGATTATACATCTCACCCGCTTGTCTGTCAAAATGGAAAGGCGCCAAGCTAGAAGGCTTGACGCCGTTGTTGCATCTCTTCGTTCTTCTTATACGACTAGAGCATCGTGGATGGCCCTGTACCTTTGCGCGGTTTCCTCCACGGCGCCCTGACGTAATCTGGGCGGGGTGCTTTTCCCAGCCCACATTTCGTCGAGTTCTTCCCTAACTGGCTCTTTATCGTAATGAACGATGTTCCCGCGCTCGAAATCCTCAAGCCGAAGAAAGCGGGACGAGTCAGGCGTAAAAAGTTCGTCGCCGATCAACTCGACTCCACCTTGAACCAGAACCACTTCGATCTTGTGGTCAGCCAGGATAAACCCATGTTCTCGAGCGTATCGGTAACCCCATGTCGTAAGGGCTAGGCCGCGCGTCTGACCCCAGTTGAGCACTCTGCGAGCCTTGGAAACGCCTAGATCAGTCTCTCTCAACAGGTGCTCGTAGGCCTTTTCATAGGTAACGTTAACGTCGTGTTCTCCGGCGGGAGCCTTCGTAGAAGGGGTAAAGATTGGCTCCGGGAACGGATCTCCGTTTTTCATCCCCAGAGGACAATAGTACCCCAGGACTGTCGCCCCTTTCTCGAAACCCCCGGACTCTGTGTAAGCCTTATAGAACGACCCAGTGCTGTGAGCACGGAAGATGAACTCGATCGGCACTACCTGACCAGCCCGGACAACCATCGTTCGACCAGAAAGCCAGGGGTAGGCCTCGTAGAGCTCAGCCAACCTCTGACGCGAGGGTGGTGGCAGCTGCTCTTCCCTCACCATATGGTTCGGGGCTATACCAAAGGTTAACTGAAAGAAGAGGGTACTCATGCTGTTTAGCACCCGGCCTTTACCTGGGATGCCTGGCCGCAGCACCTTATCCCGGGCACTGATCCTGTCAGAGGCCACAAAGAGCAGGAGCCCTCCGTCAAACTCGAAGATACTCCGAACCTTCCCGTCCTTAACCTTCTTCAACTCTGGGATCTCTGGGGTATGAACAACCACACTTTCAGGTTGATCGACCATCGCCTATCTCCTCCTTATGTTGTAAGTGTGCAAATGAAAAATCGACCAGCAGGCCGAAGAAGATTAGTTTATCACAAAGTCCAATCAATTGGAGCCATAAATATATGATGACAGGGACGGACCCTGTCCGACTGTCCGAGATCTATTTGAGGAGTTGGAGAGCTTTGGATAGTTGGGGATCGCGTTTTGCGGCTATATCTTTATCAGTCAACTTCACTTGCACATCTGGCTTCAAGCCTTTTTTGTTTACCCAAGTACCTTTAGGAGTGAGCCATTTAGCGAACGTGATATGTAGTCCAGCACCTTTTGGTAAACCATCAACTCTCTGGATGGTACCCTTACCAAATGAGGTCTGGCCTACCAATTTTGTTCCCAAAATATCTCGCAGAGCACCAGCGACTATCTCCGAAGCTGAAGCACTACCTTCATTGATTAAAACGACTGTTTCTATATTTTTTAGTCGTGGAACAGACTCTGTCTTGAAAGGTATTTGCTTTCCAGAGGCTTCTTCCTCCAGCATTGTAATCGTGCCTTTGTCAACAAAATCGGCTGAGATCGATATTGCAAGATCCAACCTACCACCAGGGTTATTGCGCAAATCAAGAACTAACTTTTTGTAATTACCAGCAACAAATTTATTTACTGCTTTACTCCATTCAGGCAAGGTGTTATCGCCAAACCGAGTGATTTGGATTTTCGCCGCTTTTCCACCAAGATCTTCAAACTTGACACTCTCGATGACTATTCTTGCCCGAGTTATTTTAATATCTAGCGTCTTTCCGTTACGTTGCAACTTCAAAACAACATCTGTATTCTTTTCACCACGGATCTTTTGAACAGCTTCCTGTATAGTCAAGGCCCGTGTATCCGTTCCATCAATTTCAAGTATCTTATCCCCAGCTTTCACCCCAGCTTTTTGAGCCGGTGTGCCATCGATTGGAGCTACAACCACAAGCTGCTCGTCCCGAACATCAAGCTCTATACCCACTCCTTCATAGGTGCCTGAAAGTGAAAGTTCAAACTCGCTATTCTGCTGTGGGTCAAGGAAAACAGTATACGGATCGCCTATGGCTCGGACCATACCCGAGATAGCACCGTAGATCAGATCTTGCGGGTCTAGTTTATTTCTTTCTAAATACTCGGTGGTAACCTTGTCCCAAGCTTGCCAAAACGGAGTAAAATCAGCTTTTATTTGATTGGGTGTCTCTTTACCGGAGATATTAAAAAGCGGTGGTCTCTCTGGTGCAAACGGTAGGACAACACTTTGCCCGACCCAGATACCAAAAACAAACACTATTGCGATAAACGCTAGTTTAGGCAAAAATCGAGTGATTTTTTGGCCCGAAGTTTTCTTTTCTTGCGTATGAGTTTGCTCCATAAAAATTACTCAATTATTTCTAAATTGGCTGCTGGCAAAAGTAATTCCTGTTTGGAGTTAAAAGCTACTTTTGCTACTTGTGCCAAAATACCAGAATTTATTATCTGCTCCCCTGGAAGTTCTTTTACTACTCCCAACAGATCGCCACTTTCTTTCCGCAGATACCTTACTTTATCACCAACGGACAATTCTCTCCAAACCTGGGTCGGCGTTGACAATTCTCTAACTTCTGCTGGCTCTTCCAGATCAGGCAGTATAAGTTTATTTTCGCTACCAAGTATAAAACCAAATCTTCCTTGTCTCTGGCTCAGATAATTAAATATATCATCTCCCATAGGCGCTGTGCCAAACCCTTCGGTCACAATAATAGAAATTCCAAAATCCTCGCCGCCTCCCAAGCTCTCAAAGTCGCGGTAGTTCATTCCTCCAGTAATTATCCCGACGGCGCCCAGAGTGACCGCCTTCTCCAGTGCCCCTTTCTCTAGCAGCGCTCCGCCAACAAGTATTTTTCCTTTTGCTTCTTGAGTAATTCTTGTCGGTAAAATGAATTCTTTTGGATTTCCGACTATCGATATTATCCCTTCCCTCTCTTTACCAATTGATACAAATCCATGGATTTGAGTTGCGATCGTTTCGATTGCAATCTTTTTATCATCGACCGCCTTGATTTTTCCAGAGGCTCCAGCAAGTAGACGAACTGGTTTGGGCAAAAATTGCAAAATCAAATCGCCCCTCGCATCTATCTCCGTTATCAAACCATCTACGGGCGCCTTAATTTCCTTTTTACCCAATCCTAAAACACCTTTTCTCCTGGCCAAAATCTCACCCTCATAAATCTTCTCGCCTACACGTCTGGTAAGATATTTTTGAACCGCCGCTCCCGAAACTCCCAAAACGTGGGCAATTTTTATTAGCCTCCTTCCAGCACTTACCTCGCAGTGACCGATAATGTCCGTGTCGCCAACACTCTGACCTATCTTTACTACTAGTTTGCATTTACCAGGGTAATACCGGTTGAGAATTATTTTTTTCTTTTCTTTTACCCTTTTAGTTACTGGGCAAATCAAAATGCCTCCTTATTTATCTCGGCCTGCTCTAGCTCCTTTAACCAACTGCTCATCAGCCTCCGAGACTCTGAATGACCAAAATCCAGCGGGAGTGGTTTTTGGCGAGCGTCCAAAACAACACCTAGACTACCGCCGTTTACACTGTATTTCTTTTTTTCCTTTTTATCACCCAATATGCTCATTTCGATTTTTTGCTCTTTTGGCGCCGGTATCAGGGATATTTCTCCGTCTTCTAGTTCGATTTGTTGCATTTGAGAGTAACCCCAGTCTAGTTCTAATCTTTTTGTTCCTCCAAGGGAAACAAAAGCTCCCAGATCATCTAGCCAACCAACCGGGGTAGCCATTTCAAATTGCTTGTATTTTGCTAGTAGCGCGCCAAAAGAAGGTAAGAAAAATTCCCTATCATAAACCACTTGAGCCACAACACCCGGTCCAAGAACATCTAGGATGAGAAGAGCGATTCTTGACAGTCTTGGTGCTCCTGATATCATACCTCCGGTGGCAATAATCAGCATCTTTTTACTCGTATTTTGATTGGAAAGTTTGGATATAAAAACATGGCGCAAAAAGGCTTCTTCTATCTCAAGTTCTTTTGTGTCTATTGGTAGTAGGTGTGGTTTGAATCTCTTCTTACCAAAAAAGTTTTCCAAAAAAATTTCACTTGAACCAAAGGTAAGGTATTTTCCAACATCGCCAGCGTGAATACTTTCGTGCAGATTGCTTGCCCCAGCATCTAAGACGCTTACCGAAGCATCGCCTTTTTTTATAAATTTTACTAGAGCGGTAGCTGCTTCCTCTTCGGCTACAAAAGCAGCTTTATATTTTTTCGCAACATCTTCTACCTGAGAAATACTACTAACAAAGATTTTTGGTGCTTCTTCCTGACCAATTTTTTTTAAAAGGAGGCTGGTAGCAAAGGAGAAATTACCTGATGATGTAGGTAAGCGCGCTGATCCTTCTATAGAAATGTTATTCTCTGAGTCCAGCCCAGCTAAAAAAGCCTTAGTCCAAGCACTGCCTATATCAATTGTTATAAATTTTTGTTGCGGCATACCTTTATGGCCTAAATTTTAGGGACAAAAGGTAAAAGTGCCAACACTCTCGCCCTCTTCACGGCGGTCGCTAGTTTTCTCTGGTGAGCAGCACAAATACCAGTCTTTGCCCTACCGATTATTTTACCACGCTCGGTGGTAAATCTTCCTAAAGAACTTGCGTCTTTGTAGTCTGGATCCTTGTTTTCTTTACAAAAATTGCAATATTTTTTTCTATAGTCTTTATTATTTCTCAGTATCGCCATATAAGAAATTTCAGAATTTTAGAACCACCATTAAAAGGCCGTCAGAAGGGAATGTCGTCGATATCTATTTCGCCTTCGTCCTCGCTTGTTTCTTTCTTCTCGCTATCTTTGCTGTCTTTATTCTTACTTTTTTTATCAGATTTCACTTCTTTTTTGGCTTCACCACCGGTATCCTCAACTTCGACTTTTTCAGGCTCCTCACCACTATCTTCACTCACCTGGGACTCACCACCCTTTTCTTCGAAACTCCTTCTGGAGTCCAAGATCACCATATCCTCAGCTACTACCTCTGTCGCAAATCTTCGATCTCCCTCGGGTGTATCCCAGCTTCTTGTTTGCAAACGCCCTTCTATATAAACCTTTCGGCCCTTGGTCAGAAGTTGTGAGCAAAGCTCGGCTAGTTTGTTCCAAGATACTATTCGGTGAAACTCTGCTTCCTCTTTCTTCTCGCTACCGTCTGAAGGTGTCCAAGTACGGTTGGTGGCCAGTCTAAAAGAACAGACTGCTGTACCACTGGGGGTGTATCGCAGCTCCGGGTCCCTTGTTAAATTCCCAATCAACATCACTTTATTCAAACTCCTAGTTGACATTACAATCCCCTCTTTGCCTTACTTTTGGTTCAATTAAATAGCTGCAAGCTATTCTTGAACGCTGCATATTTTGAACATGAAAACGGCAGATTGAATTTTCAAAATTGCTATTCAAAGATCTAGTAGACATATGAACCTCCTATCAACATTACTTTTTTACTTTTAACTTCTTTCCTCTCACCGCCGCCTTCTCGCTTTCTTTTTTGACCAATAAAAATCTCAAAATTTCGTCCATTAGTTTAAACTTCGAATTAATTTTTTGGGGTACGGCTGGGTCACTTTTGAAGGAAACAATAGAGTAAAGACCTTCGGTGTTTTTCTTTATCGGGTAGGCCAGTTCTCTTCTTCCCCAACTGTCAACACTGGCTATTTCACCTTTACCTGCTTCAACCATTTTCTTAACCTCGTCAAGTATAGATCTCTGGTCCTGCTCGCCGGTCTCTACGCTCGTTACCACAACCAATTCGTATTCCTGCTGCATATCGGGACAGAGTATAGCACACAGCATAAATCTTAATCAAGGAGGCTGTGGGCAAGCCTAAAAAACGAATTGAGGCCTGCTCCTAATGGAAGCAAGCCTCAGGTGATTATGGGGTAGTGAGTTTCCTTCAACTCCACCCTACGTTTCTGGAGTTTCTCTATCTGCTCTTCAAGATCAACTTTCTTTTCCTCGCTCGGTCTCCTTAGCAGCTGGTCATAAAGCTCGTTCAATTGAGTCAGAACTTCTGAATATTCAGCATCTTCCCTGGTTTCTTCATTGAGCTCCGACTCCTCGTCTTCAAAATCTAGGCCAAAAATGCCTCTTAGCAGACCGAAGATTTTGGCCCCCAGTTTATTGTCAGATCTATTAAGCAGCGGATCGCTGTCGTGAGCATCAGTCCCGATCTCTTCTGGTAGCAGCAGTGGCACAACAGGAACTACACTCGCAGCTTGAAGGGTTTGGGCGATCCCGACAGATGGGCCTTGCCTTTCACCACGTGATTCCTCCGGCAATTCCGGTAGTCTCTCACCAGGAGACACAATCTCTGATTGAGTGGCGTATCTACTTAGAGGTGTAGAACCGTCTTTTCTACTCTTCCTCTTCTGAAGTCGACTCCTACCACCCCTTTTCCTTTTTCTTGACAAGCTGCACCTCCCTCCAGTAAGTGGGAAGATTGTACCTAGTAGCTGCTCGTTTGTCAAAAACAATTTACTAGGTTGACAACTACACCCAAAACTGGGACATTTATCACAGGTTAATACTTACCTAGTTAAACTTGAGAGGGGGTGAGAACGATGGGAAGTATGGAATTAAAATGGGGCGTGTGGACCCTGGTAGTTGCCGGAGTAGCTTGGGGCCTGGTAGGCCTTGGGTATTTTCTAAACACAAATCTAAACGTAATTAATCTTATTTTAGGCTCCTGGCCAGCAGTTGAAAACATTGTTTACATACTCGTCGGTATCTGCGCCGTGTGGGTAGCTTACCTACAAATGGGTAAGAAGATGTAGCTTGTGTTAGCGGACAATTCCGAACTTTTTATTTTGCCTCGTCATTTTGAGGAGGTAATTTAAACGCTTTTTAAACTCCAGCGGCCTATTTCGAGCGCCTTCCACAAAACTAATCCGGACTCTTTGGTAACTCCCCGGAAATTTTTGGAAATTCTCCCAAGTCTCAGCGTCTTTCTTCAACGCCTTTAAAATATCGGCCGGTATTTCAAAAGAATTCAGATTTATTCCAGTGAATTTTTCTAGCCCTGACTTAGTCATTTTTCCTTGTTCGAGTAATCTTCTTACTCTTTCTTTGTTAGCCTGCGACCAATTGCTTTTTGGATTTCGCGGTGAAAACCTTTGAGCGTATTTTTCCTCGTCAATTCCCTTCACAGTGCTGTCGATCCAACCAAAACAAAGAGCTTCTTCTACTGCGTCGTTGTAAGAGATGCGAGACTTTCCCGAGCCTTTTTTGTAGTAAATTAGCCAAATCTCTGGCTCTTTATCGTGGTGTTTTTCCAACCACCCTCGCCAATCCGCACGGTCGGTTACATAAAGGGTCTTACCAATTTTCATAACCATATTATACGACACCACCAAAGTCGCTTATCTGTTTCATTTTTTGAACAATACCGCTATACTGTTTCGACACCATTTACGGAGGAGGTGACAAATATGAATCCTGTTGTCCACTTTGAAATGCCCACTATTGATAAAAAGCGTACAAAGAAGTTTTATGAAACTGCCTTTGGTTGGGAAATGCAGCAGTTAGGAGCTGATATGGGAGATTATCTTTTAGCCACCACTACTCCTCTCGATGAAAACAGAGTGCACAAGGAAAAAGGCGCTATAAACGGTGGATTTTTCCAAAAAGGTAAGGAAGGAAACAAGCCTCATTTGGTTATCTCAGTGGGAAACCTTGAAAACCACATGGAAATAGTTAAAAAAGCAGGTGGCAAAATCATCGGCAAACCGATGGATATCAAAGGTATTGGTAACTTTGTGATGTTCAAGGACACCGAAGGCAACAGCATAGGTATGCTCCAACCTGTTCAAATGTAATTTGAAAGAAGGTGACCAAATATGCCAGAAAAATTAGTAACATGCTTGTGGCTTGATGATCAGGCTGAAGAGATGGTCAAGTTTTACAAAAATGTTTTCAAAGAAAATTTCAAAGAAGGTGATATAACTTATTACACAACCGATACGCCTTCAAACAAACCCATCGGTAGCGTATTAACAACCGAATTTGAAATTTTCGGACAGCGCTTCATGGCTCTTAATGGAGGAGCCGATTTTAAATTCAACGAAGCTGTTTCTTTCGTGATTGACTGCGAAAACCAAGAAGAAATCGATTATTACTGGAAGGCTCTATCTGCTGTTCCCGAATCAGAGGTGTGCGGATGGCTTAAAGACAAATTTGGAGTAAGCTGGCAAATAAATCCAACGAGGCTTGACGAGATGATAAAATCCGATGATAAAGAAGCTGCCAAACGCGCAATGGACGCCATGATGAAGATGAAAAGGCTGATAATCGCTGATTTGGAGAAGGCGTATTCATCCCGTTAGATAATTATGGCTAAGAAAGATTTCGCTTACTATCACAAAGACGGCACTATTTGGGCAAAAGGAAACATGGTTAGCGGCAAAGCTGATGGCTATTGGGAGTGGTTTCGCAAAGACGGCAGCAAGATGCGCTCTGGATACTTCGAAGGGGGGGGGAAGCAAGTTGGAGAGTGGATTACCTATGACAAAAAGGGCAAGGTGTACAAGAAAACTTTGATCTCCTAAATTTGCCTTTCGGAAAAGGAAGGATTAGAATTTATAAATCCTATGAAAGCAGCACAGTACAGTAAATACGGCGGAGCAGAAGTTATAGAAATTAATGAAAACGCTCCAAAACCACAAATAAAAGACGGTCAAGTTTTGGTTGAAGTCCACGCTGCCAGTTTAAATCCAGTCGATCTTGGGGTTATGGCTGGAAGAATGGGTGGTCCACCCTTACCGCAAACTGCCGGTGGTAATTTTTCTGGTGTGGTGCTAGAGGTCGGTAGCAACTTAAATGAGTTTAAAATTGGCGATGAAGTTTACGGTCAAGCCTTGGTCCTAAATGGTGGGTCCGGCTCTATCGCCGAATTTGCAGCGTCCAACGCCGCCAATACTGCCTTGAAACCAAAGAGTTTGAATCATGTCGATGCTGCTTCTCTCCCCCTTGTTGGTGCTAGCGCCATTCAAGCTCTGGAACAGCATATAAACCTAAAGAGCGGTCAAAAAATTCTCATCCATGGTGGCGCTGGCGGTATTGGCAGCATCGCGATTCAACTGGCCAAGTACACAGGTGCTTATGTTGCCACTACAGTTAGTAGCGATGGTATACAAACCGCCAAAAGACTCGGAGCTGACCAGGTAATTGATTACCAGAAAGAAAACTTTGAAGATAAACTTAGTGGCTACGATGCTGTATTCAACACTGCAAAAGGTGACGTCGCCGAAAGGTCTCTAAAAGTTCTCAAAAAAGGCAGGATCTTGGTCTCTATGACTGGTGCACCAGACCCAGAGCTTGCGAAGAAATATGGAGTGGTGGCAATTGGTCAAATGACCGAAAGTAGTAAGAAAAATTTAACTCGTCTCACACAGCTGGTTGATGAAGGAGTAATCAAACCACAAATCGATAAGGTCTTCCCTCTTTCCCAAACAAAAGAAGCATTTGAATACCTGGAAACTGGCCACCCAAAGGGAAAAGTAGTAATAAAAATTAAAGAGTAACCGATAAGTCTGTTTTTCGGAGAAGACGAAAGTAGAATTTGGAGAATACAACAATATATGACTGAAAAAGAATGGCTGGAAAAACTGCGGCAAGAAGGTTATACAAATCTGGAAGTCCGTACTATCGAGCCCGGTGAAGATCCAGAACACACCCACGAGCTACAAACCGTTAACGTGATACTAACTGGCGAGTTGACAATAATCGACGAAAAAGGCACAAAGACCTTTGGGCCGGGTGAACGAGTAGAAACTCCAGCCGGTACCAGCCACCGGGCTAAAGGCGGTAATACCCCCGGCACCATGATCGTTGGGGTCAAAAAAACAGACTAGGATCTGTGTGGTTTCCACAACCATCCCACCACCCCCGCTGCCACCAAAAGAACTACGCCTAAGATTCTGTGTACAGTGTGGTTGTACAAACCAAATTGTTCGTGATTTAGGGGTAATGGTGATCGATGATCAAGAAGCCAATAAAGTCCCAGTATAACTAATACAACGATTACAATAGTTTTCATATATTCACCTCCCCACTTTTATCATTATACTATTTACTTTCCAGGGGAGGAAAAGGGTTTGGTTTCTTGTGAAAGCTTTGTGGATTTGTTATAGTTTCAACATGAAGGTTTTGAACTACACTGTTTATCTCCAAAAGGCGCCAGAAGGCGGCTACATAATTTCCGCTCCAGCCCTCCCAGGCTGCACCAGTCAGGGTGAAACCAAAGACGAAGCTCTTTCCATGATAAAGGATGCCATCGAGGGTTACATCGCTTCCCTGAAAAAACATAGAGAACCCATCCCTACCGACAAAGCTGAAATCGAAAAGGTTTCGGTTTCTGTTTGAATGACCAAACTTTCTCCCCAGAAACCTCGCGAAGTTATTTCCAAACTTAAAAAGATCGGCTTTGTAATTGATCACGTTTCTGGCAGTCACTATATAATGTTTAAACCCCGCACAAAAACCAGAATACCTGTTCCCTATCACGTCAAAGATTTGAAAACCGGAACCCTGCGATCAATAATCAAGCAGACGGGTCTTTCCGTAGAAGAATTCTCCAAAATAAAATAATCTTTTTTCCAGATTTGCTTTCTTGAAAAGGAAAAAGTAGAATTTTCTAGGAAATGGGGTTCAGAAAACTTCGACGAATATATCTTCTAATTGCTACATCGGCATTTGTTACTTTCTTGTTATTCATTGGTCTTATCAGTATTGAAATATACTTAGCTACTTTTTTCGTATCTGTAGTAATCTATTCAATTGACAAGCTAGAAGTAATTAAGACGCTTAGTTTTGAAGCAAGATTTCGTAAAATAAGGGACGAAATCTACGCCAAAGCTGAAGAATTGGAAAGATTGGAAAAAAGAGTAGTTAAATCTGAAGAGGAAATTAACAACAGAAAAATTGAACTACAACAACTAATGCGGCAATTGGTTAGTTTAATCCCAACTATTCTTTTAATAAATGCCACAACAGGTAAGCCATCTAAAACACTAGAGACAAACTTTAAAATTCAGCTGAGTGTGCTTTTAGAAAATGCTTTTGATAACCCTAAAGAAAGAGATGAGTTTGCAAAAAAGATCACAAAACTGATAGGCACCGGATGACAACACAGTGTAATTACAAGCCTAGGTTTTTGTGGGGGCGAGTTCGCTAGTTAAAACCTCTTGACAATATATACTTTAGCCACTAAACTAATTATTAGCTAAACTTTTTACTCTCTATCCTATTATGAAACAAAAACGGGAAGAGCTTATCCAAAAATTAGCTAAAGAGCTTTTTGGTACCTTTCGCTCTTTAGCACCCCAACCCCATTTCTGGCACCGCGGTCACCGGGACCACGATCACAAAGAACACCACTACGGCCGCGGTCACATGGAGCTTTTCTTTTACCTACGGAAATTTAAAGATAAAGGTGTAAGCGTGAAGGATCTGGCGAGACATTTGAAAGTTACTAGCGGCGCTATCACCCAAATGGTCGATCACCTAGTGGAAAAAGGACTGTTGAAACGAGAAGAAGATCCGACGGATCGCCGCATCCAAAGAGTGAAATTTTCCGAGACTGCTACCAAAAAATTTAACCTTTTCCGAAGCAAGTATATCTCGTCTATCTCCTCTGCCTTTGATAATTTGACTGACAAAGAACTCGCCCAGCTAGTTGACTTACTTGCTAAAATAAACACTCCACAAAAGGAAAGGGGGTACCGTGGAATCAATAATCTCAGTAAAAAATATTTATAAATCTTTTGGTAAAACCCAAGCATTAACTGGTGTTAGCTTCGATGCCGAAAAAGGTAAGGTTTTAGGACTTCTGGGACCAAACGGCGCTGGTAAAACAACGTTGATAAAAATCCTTACCACTCTCCTACCCCCGGACAAAGGTAGCGCCACAGTAGCTGGCTTTGATGTTGCAAAAGATGGACAAAAACTCCGAACGGTCATAGGACTTGCAGGTCAGTATGCAGCTGTTGACGAAACCCTCACTGGCAAGGAAAATCTGGAAATGGTAGCTCGTCTTTATCACCTGGGAAGAAAAGAATCTCGAAATCGAGCTGGCTCTATATTGAAAGAAATGTCTCTAGAAGACTCTGCAAATCGCCCAGTCAAAACCTATTCGGGTGGTATGAGAAGAAGACTCGACGTAGGCGCTAGTTTGATATATGAGCCCCAAGTTCTTTTTTTGGATGAGCCAACCACTGGACTGGACCCAAGAACCAGAAACGATCTTTGGCAGTTTATTCGCAGTCTTGTTGAAAAAGGAACATCAGTGGTACTTACCACCCAATATTTGGAAGAAGCAGATGCGCTCGCTGACAACATTGTTCTGCTAGATAAAGGTAAAGTAATCGCCCAAGGTACAAGTCGTGATCTAAAGAGAAAACTTGGGGGTAACATGGTAGAGATTGAACCAAAAAACTGGCAAGAAAATCAGAGAATTTCAAATCTTTTAAAAAATAAATTTAAACAGAATATCCGAATAAAGGATAGTCACCAGCTCATTACTCTCCCGGCTCCAAATGGACCAGTGGATCTCCGGGACGTTTTAAATATATTAGAAAAAGCTGAAATTGAATTGCTTCACATCAGCCTCACTCAACCTACTTTGGATGAAGTTTTTCTCACGTACACCGGGAAGGATACAAAAAATGAGTAGTTTTGTAAATGGAATCAGTGACATTTTGGTAATGACGCAAAGAAACTTGATTCGCTATCGCAGGGTCCCCCAGCTTCTTGTTTTTTCAACTATTCAGCCAGTTATGTTTTTACTCTTATTCAACTATGTGTTTGGAGGAGCGATACAGCAAACAGGAACTGGAAATTATATCAATTTTCTTCTTCCAGGAATTATTGTCCAATCAGTACTTTTTGGAGCTAGCCAGGCAAGTGTTGGTATCGCCACCGATATGTCATCAGGTCTTGTGGATAGACTGCGCTCCTTACCTATAAATAGGTCAGCTTTCATCTCGGGTAGAGTTCTTGCCGACACAATAAGAAACCTTTTTGTAGTTACAATCATGATATTAGTTGGTATGGTCATCGGTTTTCGTTTCGAAGATGGTTTTTTTAGCGCCTTTATTGCTATCTCCTTAGCTATATTTTTTGGCTTTGCTTTCTCCTGGATTTCGGTAGCAATTGGTTTGTTAGTCAAAGATTCGGAATCTGCTCAACCGGCTGGATTTATCTGGATCTTTCCACTAGTTTTTGCCAGTAGCATTTTTGTCCCTGTCCAAACCATGCCAGAGTGGCTCCAAGTTTTTGCAAGGAACCAACCAGTTACCAAAGTGGCCCAAGCAGTACGCTCTTTCACTGCTGGTGGTTCTCATGAGGCATTAATTCCAGCTTTAGTCTGGATGGCAGCAATAGCCATTGTCTTTTTATCTGTAAGCGTTTGGCTCTACCGCAAATCATAATAGATACCGATCCTCTCTCATTTCTCTCTGTATTGATATTTGCAAAAATTATATTATTATCTAAGCAACTACTGGGAGGAGGTGAATGTAAATGAACGTAGATGTAAATTGGCTCGCAGTTTTGGTAGCGGCTGTTGTGGCTATGGCGATTGGATTTATTTACTACAGCAAAGTGGTGATGGGCAAGGCTTGGATGAAAGAGAAGGGTTATACCGATGAGTCTCTGAAAGCAGCTCAAAAAACAATGGGCCCACTTTACGCTATTAGCTTTGTTGCGGCTTTAGTAACAGCCTTTGTACTTGCTCACATTATTGGGTTATCACAGGACTTCTACGGCTATGAACCGATTCAAACCGGCCTCATCAGCGCTTTTTGGGTTTGGCTTGGGTTCATTATGCCGGTTCAGCTGACAGAGCAGATCTTCGGTGAAAAGAAGTGGAGGCTGTTCGGTATCAACACTGTTCACCAATTGATCACAGTCTTAGCCATGGGTGTAGTGATCGGCTGGCTCTAAAATACTCGCGTAAGGATGCGAAAGAAAAAAATATTGGTCAGCTGAAGTGACCAAGAAAAGCTTTGCATTGGGTTATCCAAAACAAATACTCGAGAAAGCAAAAATGGCGCTACGGAAACTTTTTTGAAAAAATTAAGGACCCCGGTTCGCTGATTCGCGAGCTGAGGCCCTTCTGTGCTTATTATGTCTACCTCTCCACCACTTACTCCCTTGCAATCTGACGGTTAAGCAGACTCCGATTAATTCGGGATTTCAGGACACGGCCGACGTTGTTGATGGCCTGATTGACCGAAGCGGGACTTTTACCATCCTCTCCAGCGATCATTCGCATACTCATCCGCGGCCCACCATGTAAACCGTAGTAACGGATAAACCGCTGCGTTTGCTTTGAAGGGAAAGACTTTACAACCTGCTTGATCAGCTCGTCTGAAACTACATCTTCAGGCAGATTGAAATTTTCCCTGAGCGGACCAAAATCCGCCTCCAAAGAGATCTCCAGGACCTCTCCGGTCCACTCTCTATCTTTTGGTCCGGCTAAAGATTTACCGCAAAACATGCAGAAACGAGCTTCTGCCGGATTATCCTTACTGCAGTCTTCGAAACGACACCTTTGTGTCATGTTAACCGCTCCTTCCGTTGTGTTTTGTTGATCTCTCATGGCCAGGATATTAGCATAAGATCCTTGGTAAATCAACCTATAGTCCTACCGTTTGTTTATTGACCGCTATTAAATTAAAATCTACCTCTTACGCTAAAGGTCGGCGGAGATGAAGTGCAATACCACAAACCAAAGCTATCTGCACACCTTTTAAGTTCGAGTTAAGGATCCCAAAACCCCGGAAAGCCGCTAAGATTGTTGAGAGAGATTACTTAGGGAGAATTGTTACAAGCCACAGCATCTCTAATCGAGGAATTTGACGGTCCACAATATTGTTTTAAAGAAGGGGTAGAGATCAAGCACATCCCCACCACCTGCTCTAGTAAGTTGAAACGTGTAAGCTTGACCATCTTTTAATAAAACTGCTAGAATTTTTATTGTTTGAGAGTTTGTAGGATCCAAATTATTTTGCTCTAAAATCTCCAAGCCCTGGGAACCTTCTACAAAAATTTCCATCGGATTTACGAAGTTATTTTTAAAATAGTAGCTCTCGATATCTTTTGATGTTTTCCAGTCTGTCGGTTTCTTGGATACTGAAAGAATCCACTGGCTCCCAAGTCCAAGTGCTGGGTTCGAATTAAAATTAAAGGTTTTTGTGTTACTAGACCCTTCAATCTTTGCTGTATACGGATATTTAAATGAAACCCCAATAGTCTCATCAGAATACGATTTCCACTGACTAGTCAGTTTTTCTCCAATAGAGGTTCCTATAAATTTTATAGATGAAAGTATCTCATCAAAAATTTTCGCATTCGATTTGAGAGATTTTGTTTCGGTTGAGAGACCAAAACTGAAATAGTTATTACCCCTTTTTAAATAAACTGTAACTCCGCTGATTCCTATGTCCGGACTATCACTTTTTAATTTTATTGCTGTCAAACCATCAACAGTAACATCTGGTAATCTAGTTTCCGTAAAACCAGGTGAGTCAATAGTACCTTTATTTTCTTTTGGGACATTTATTTTGTATTTAGATACCCTCTCATATGCTTTTTTTACATCTGGGTAAATAAAATCGCTTTCTATCCTTATTTCTGGATGCACAGTATCCGGTTGAAGAATACTAATCAGCCAATAAAAATCGACATCGCTAACACTAGTAGGCAGCTCCTCCACTTTAAACTCCTTAGGGTAATCAACCGAGATTCCTAAATTCCTGCTAGTATGCCTACTCCAACCCTCTTTTGGTGGGTTCGACTGTTCTGGAGTAGTAGTATTTGTTGCTGCTGTTTCATTGGTCTTTGTACCAAAGATATCAAGAGCTACAACGACGTAAGCCAAGGCTCCAAGGGCGATCGCTGCGATTACAGTAATTATTACAATAAGCTTCCAATTTATTGGTTTTTTGGTTGTGGTACTGGTTTCTTCAGGCATAATTAATCAAGGAATTTGAAGGTTAAACGCAAAGTTTCAGTTATTTGTTAATTACCTGATCAATTTTACTGTCGATATAACTAGTTCAAATGTTTCTTCGAAATCTTCTACATTCTTCGTGATTAAAATAAAAGTAGCTGCAGTACCATCTCCTAAATCCACATAGGCTACCTTTGCTTGACCGTCCTCGCTAAGAGCGTCTCCCAAATAAACCAGCTTCCCTCCCAGAGTAGTTTCCTTAATATTTTCAAAAATATCCCCAGGACTATACCCTCCCGAATTGAATTTTTCTGTATCAACTGTATTTTTGTCGATATAATTTTTTAAGGAATCTTTGTAGGAGACTGTAATACCGTTTCTAATCATAGCTCCATCAGATTCTATCCCTGTTCCAGCATCGCCTTTATAATAGATAGAAATACTCCCATCAGCGCCTCTGTTGTCTTCCTTCCAATTTGATGGTGCTTTGAACTTTATGCCGGAGTCTTTATTGGTATAAACCCTCCAATCAGCTGTTTCGTCTTTTTGTGAATCAGTTTGAGATTGCTGGGTTTCGGCGTCCTTCACTATCGTAAAAATGTTAACCCCTTGCTGGGTGAGATAGAAAAGAAGACCAAAACAAGTCAGTATGACCCCAAGGACTGCACCAACTAATACACCAATCAAAACTTTTAGCCGATTTTTAGTAGGATTGGTTTGTGAATTTGTACTTTCTCCAGGCATAATTAGTCAAGGAATTTGAAGGTTGGGATTATTTTGTAAAGTGTATCTAGTATTTGACTATCTTTAGCGGAGAGATTTTTTGCAGTTCGAATATTGTTTATTTCTGAAGTTAAGTTACTTTTTACAGTAGCGTAATCTATATTTTTTGGACAAACTTGCAGCTCTCCACCACTATCCACAGTACCAACAGGTTTACTAGAAATCTTCGCCCATGGTTTTATTATTTCCTTCATAACATCAAGTTCTGGAGTAAAGTAAACTGAGGAGCTTTTACCCAGGTTGTATATTACATGAAGCGTGGCGTTCTTCTCACAAGCCGTTGCGTGGCTGTTTGTTCCAATGTGGACATCTATTAACCAAAGTGCGTCTTTACCACCTAGTTTTACTACATCACAAACCTCAAAATAGCCCTCCCCAGTTTCTTGCAGTTGTAAAGGTTTAACACACAAGTTGCTCTGGTCAGCACGCCCATGGAGTACTGTAAGAGGTCCTGGACCTTCCATAAGACCAGCAAAAAATGTAACACCAGAACCTTCAGCATAGTAGTAGTATTTTTGTGATTCCTTTGGTAAATCAGCTCTGGGTGCGGCGACTTTGAAATCCTTAGGAGCACTAAACTCAAATTTATATACTTTACCATCTTCATCTTGTGTTGTTTCCCCTTTAACCAATTGCCAATCTTTATCGGTGGGTGTTGCTGAGGGTGTGGCTGTCTTTGGGATATTAGTGGTTTGTTCTGGTTCTTCTTTTTTGGGTTGGTAAGCGTTGTAGACCAAGTAGCCGCCAGTGCCAAAGATAACTGCTCCGATTGTCACGCCGAGTAAGATATTCTTCCAATTTATTGGTTTTTTGGTTGTAGTGTTGGTTTCTTCAGGCATTAAAATAATTATGTAGTCTTGCTATGTTGTTTGTCAATGTGTCTTGGAAGGGTTGGATAACTTTTTTTAATCAACAAAGGTAAGAGCCTTACCCATCTTGTTAGCTCTACCGGTCCGACCAATACGGTGGACGTAGTCGTCATAGCTTTGAGGAAGATCGTAATTTATCACGTGCGATACGTTATCAATATCCAACCCTCGAGATGCTACATCGGTAGCTAGCAGTATTTTTATCTTATCTTCCTTAAATTGCTTAAGTATCTTTTGTCTCTGAGATTGGCGGCGGTTGCCGTGAATAGAGGCGACTTTGAAACCTTTTTCGGTCAGCTGCCTATCTAGCCTGTCAATTCCATGCTTGGTGCGACCGAATATAAGCACTTTTTCAAGATCCTCCCTGTTCAACAGGTCGTGGAGTTTTTCCAATTTGTTGCCGCCGTTCACCCTGACAACATCCTGATCAATATTTTCAGCGGTTTCTTGCACCTTTACCGATATCGTTACCGGATCTTTTACAAATGAGTCTAGTATTTCTCGCGCGTTTGGTGGGATCGTGGCTGAAAAAAACAATGATTGACGCTCTGGAGGAAGAAGCGAAACAAAATATTGAACTTCTCTAATAAAGCCAATATCCACCATCCTATCTACCTCATCAAGAACAAAGGTGTGAAAATCGTCTAGGTGCAGGGCGCGTCTTTCAATAAGATCCTTTATTCTACCTGGCGTACCAATAACTACACTTGGACGACGCTTGATATCAGAGATTTGGCGGTGAATATTTGCTCCTCCTATAACAAGCGAGGAATAAATATTCATACCACGAGAAAGGATATGAAGCTCTTCATTTATCTGTCCAGCTAGTTCGCGAGTTGGAGTAAGGACCAACATTCTTTCGGATCTATTATTGTAAATTTTATTTATTAAGGGGACCAGAAACGCGGCTGTCTTCCCGGTTCCAGTATTGGCAATACCGATCAGATCTCTACCAGCAAGAAGTGGCTCTATAGCCTCATCCTGGATTGGCGTCGGGTGGGTGTACCCTTTGGCAGAAATATTTTGCTTCAAGACTGGGGCAATATCAAAATCGGCAAAACTATTGTGCGGGGTAAAGGCCTCTCCATTTGAAGTCCCTGCGGCTTTTTTAATAAATACATTTATATCGTCTCCGAGCTCGCTTTTTGTTGCTCGTGCGAGCCTTCTCCCAGCCGAAATGCTTTTTGGATAACTATAACTACCACCGTTGGCTGACTTGTTAAATTTTCTTCTAGCAAAACCGCCTTGATGACGGCCAAAACTAGCTCTATTTCTGTTTCTAAACATATTGTTTTGTTAATTGAAGTAGAATGGCTAAGAAGAGTAAATGCGGATTGCAAGAACTTTGAAATCTTAGGCTTGTCCTTCGAAGTTTTTACGAAGGAGGGGAGCTAATTTCAAAGCTCTTTGAGGAAAAGCAATGTACTAGCTCGTGTTCTAATTCAACTATGGGTTAGTTTAACACAACGTTCCACATAAAGCAAGGTTTTGTACTAATCGAGGAATTTGAAGGTTGAGACAATCTTCTCTGCATCACGATAGTTTGAGTCCTCTTTACTTACAGAAATGCCAATTCTATACACTACATTGCCCTTTTTAACATAAAAAGCAGTATCATTATACGGACCTGTTCCGGCATCCTTACTTGGTTGTTCATTCGTCTCAAAAGCAGCGTACCCATCTATTGTTGTATTATCCACCTTCTCTACCTGAGTCTTAGCTCTCCAAAGCGTATTAGATACATATGTTCCTGCACTTCTATCATAAAATGTATTGAAGAAATTAACTAGAGATTGATACTGAGTTGACCCCTCTTTCTCCGCACTTATTACCACTAGAGTAGCATTGTTGTCTTCCATCTCAGGTGGAGGGGTTGACCGGTAAGTAAAACTCTTTTCCGAATGTACGGATGTTTCTATGATGCCAGCGTCGTAAGGCTTCCAATTCTTTGGGTACTTAATTTGGTAACCAAAGTTTTTATTCTTGTACAAATTCCAATCGTCAGTTTCGTCTTTTGGCTCTTCTTTTTTAGTTGTGCTTGAGGGTGTTGATGTCTTTGTGGTAGTAGAAGTCGGTGCAGGTTCTTCTTTCTTGGGTTGGTAAGCATTGTAAACCAGGTAACCACCACCGCCAAAGAGAACTCCACCGACGACTACACCGATAAGAATATTTTTCCAATTGATAGGTTTCTTTATGGCTATTGTAGTTGTAGGTTGTTGATTGGCTACATTTTCATCCGGCATTAGCTAAATTATTTCACAAAACTATTTCTTTAGCAATTTTATAAACTCCTCTAGCGAAATTTCAGCTTGACGCAAAATCGCTCTTTGGGTTCCTGATGGTAAATCGTGTGGGTGCATAGGAACAGAAATTGGCCTACGGATACCTTTTTTGAATAAAATAACGTGGGAACCAGTTTGCTTACGAACAAAAAAACCTTTCTTTTCTAAAATTCTTACAAGATCTCGAGGTTTTATTGGGGTTAGTTTCATTAATTCGGGACAAAAACGGTTTTTTCTACCTCTTCGGGAACATCAAGACCTTCTTCTTTGGCCACCTCGACCCAACCTGCCATCGCGTCCTTAATCTCCTCTAACGCTTCGTCGATGGTTTGTCCAAAAGAGACACAGCCTGGTAAAGAAGGAACTGTTATAGTAAACCCACCTTCTTCAGGCTCAAGTTCAAACACTATGCCATTTCGAATTACTTGAAACTTTTCCATTTGAACACATTTTAGCACTCGCTTATGTCGAAGTAAAGTTGAGTTTGATATAATCTTGATCTAATGTTGAAAGTCGGAATAGTTGGCTTACCCAATGCAGGAAAATCTACGCTTTTTAACGCACTCTTGCAGCGGCAGATCGCGGAAGTGGCGGAATACCCTTTTACGACGATCGAACCCAATGTTGGTGTGGTTCAAGTTCCCGATGAAAGACTGCAAAAAATTTCCGATGTAACTGGGATCAAAAAAGTAGTTCCGGCCGCTATCGAATTCATCGATATTGCTGGCCTCGTCAAAGGCGCTCACGAGGGCGAGGGCTTGGGCAATCAGTTTCTTGGCCATATTCGCGAAGTAGATGCAGTTCTCCATCTCGTCCGCGGCTTCCACAACCCAAACGTACCAGGTCAGCCCAACCCACAGGAAGATGTAAAAATTATCGAAGAAGAGCTGCAACACGCCGGTATTGAAAGGCCGTCAGTCTATGTAATTAACATCGACGAAAAAGATCTTCCCACCCCGGGGGTGGGAATTTTAGGAGCGGTGAAGATAAGCGCAAAGCTGGAAAACGAACTATCAGAGCTTTCTAAAAATGAGCAAAAAGAATATTTAAAGACGCTTGGAATTGAGCAAACCGGAATAGAAAAAGTAATAAAGCTCTGTTACGAACTTCTTGACCTCATCACCTTTTTCACAATCGCTGGCCGGAAACAAGTCCAGGCCTGGCCACTTCGAGCGGGTACATCTACTTTCAGTGCAAGCGGGATTGTACACAGCGATATGCAAAAGGGTTTTATCAAGGCTGAAGTTGTTAATTGGGAAAAGCTAATTGGGGTTGCCCCACTTCGCCAAGGCTACGAGCGGCAGGCTCAAGGAGCCTGGAAACTAGCCTCTGAAAAGGGTTTGGTTCGTCTGGAAGGTCGTGACTACAAAATCACCGACGGCGATGTAGTTGAGCTCAAGTTTAACTAACCTATTAATCGAAGGGGTTGGAACGACCTACAGAATTTTTAGCTGGAGAAGAAGTAAACTCGATATTGCTTAATATATTACCTATCGCGCTTTCATCTTCAAAAGTAAAGGCGGTCAAAGTTTCAGCGTTGGCGGTACCTGCGGCAGTAGCGGTAATCAGATCAAAGGTAACCGCCAAAGAAACACCACTTTCCCCTTGCGTTTTAGACACGGAAACACTTTTGATGAGCGAAACCATATCGGCCTTATCCACATTGGTCAGGAGACGAAGCAAATTAGAAAATGAACCGGAAAAGGAGATCTTTACAGACTGGTTTGGGACTGCTACCGCACTAGCACCGCTCTGAGCCGGTGAGCTAGCTCCATCACTTACCGGGGTTTGGGGAGCGGCGGCACCGGTCGGCGCGCTTGGAGCTACGCTAGGTTGCGACTGCGTGGTAACTTGGGCAGCCGAAAGTTCCATCCCGCTGGACTTTGCTACTACTTCTAATAAATTAAGAAACCGCAGCGGATCTGCTTGATCTGACAATAGCTTCTGCAATTGCTCGCTCAACACTTTTATTTTTTCTGCATCAATACTAGCGACTGATTGAAGATTTCTTTCTACTCTTTCCAGTCTCTGGGCCGTTTCTTCTCTAGAACTACTGTTACTACGCCAGGAGTTGAAATTTGGAACTACCACAAACAAAAATATTATTACGCACAAAAAGATAGCTACCGCTATCTCAATGCTGACTATTACTATTGTCTGTTTAAAAAATTTCTTTAAATTTTTCATTTACCCCTTGTTGTTAATCCCACATTTAAAACATAACTATCGGAGCTGCGCACTACCGAATCTAGATCCACACTTACGAAAAACTCATTTTTCCGGAGATTATTAACCAACTGCTCAACCACGGCCGCGCTAGAAACCTCAGCTTGAAGAGTCAGGGTATTAACACCAGCTATTGAAAGGGACGTGAGGCTTGCACCTTTTGGTACTACACTGCGAACTTCTCTCAAGCTTTTAGTGAAAAGTTGATTTGAAGTCCAGACGTCATTTATTTGGGTGGTAGCCGCCTTAGTGGAATTTACTTGAGCCGCGGTGGTAGCGACTTGCTGCCACTCACCAAGTCGGCTATCAAGCTGCTCCGAAGTTTGAGCTAAAAGGCGACCCTCGGCAAAATTTAGGAAAACTAGAATTGCACCAACCACAATAAAAACACCTACTGCCGCAACAGAAGCAACGGTAGCGAAAAACTTGATTTTCGTATCTTTTAGAGGCTTCTCCCCCTCGGGTATCAGGTCGATACCTTTTTGATCTTTTTTACCAAAAAAAAGCATGGCAGGTGTTTGTCTTTATATCGTAGCAACCTAACTTACTTATTGCAAGCGGATTCTAGTCCACTTTAGTGGTCGCAGCAGTCGGCAGTACTAATAAACCTTGTGTTTCACAGTACGGAGGTGCTTAGCGGTAGCACAGCAGCCGAGAGTACTAAGAAATGTTGCATTTCGCAGCACGGAGGCTGCTATTTTTCGCGCCAATCCAAAATCGCGTAATTTCCAATCGTTGGGAAAGAAGGTGGTGGACTGGCACTCAAATTTTCATCGTAGGTCACTTCCCGCACGTCATAGCCGCTATCGCAATAATCCCCAATCGTCCATGTGTCACCGCAGATCCAGGAAAAACCATAGCGCCGGTTGGTCGCAAGAGACCCATAAACTGAAATCTTATTCCTCTGCCAGTAATTATCACTAGATTGTAAACAATAAGACCAGGATTGCCAGGAGAACTGACGGTATCGGTAAGGGTAGTAATTGCGACCGACCCGACCATTTTGAGCCAGCAGTGCAGCGTGGATAGTTAGCTCTCGCTGGTCACTACTACCACTAAAAGACCCCTCGCTGTACAGACCCACCGAGATATTTTCCTGGGCGATCAGACCCAGTTTGTCCCGACCGTCCAGATACGTGTATTCGATATCGTTGTTTATGTAGATTTCTTCACTACTAGCGATCGTCAAGGCCACATCCATTATCTTGCCATCGACCCACAGGTTGTCATCCACAAAAATCACGCCGTTGGTAGGGTAGGAGACTCCGGCAGCTACCACACTTTGGCTTGATATACCGTAAGTGGGCTGCCAACCCAAGCTGGTATTACAACTAGCGGTTACAGAATTTACTCTGTAAATGGTGTAGTTATTATTGCCCAAAACGATATGGTAGCCAGCACCGGTGGGACCATAGTAGTAACCATCATCTGTCGCCTGAGTTTCTATCTCGTTCAGATCAGCCGTCACTTGAGCAAAATCCACCGGTGGAACCGGAAACGACTTTCCACCCAAAAAACGGTCTTCATCTGGAGGCACATGGGTATGAACACCAGGCTCCAGAATATTGTCTGGGTGGTACGAGTGTTGTGGTGAATCAATGTCGTCGTGATCAGGATCGTTATACTCGGCCATAGCACTAGTAACCAAATCATGGGCTACACCGTCAAAACGAACTCCCCCGTTGTTATGGATGGGACCAAAGATCTCGGTGTCCTCACCAAAACGAATATGGTTCACCGTATCATTGGCCACCACCGCGTACTGAGCAAACGAAGGAATACCCAGGGCAGCCACGATGGTTCTGTTTTCATTACCGTCTTCCACATCTCCGCGAGACTCGACCACGACAGTACCACCTCCAGTACCACCTCCTTCGCAAGGTCCGAGAAAATCACCATGATCTAGATGCCCCTGCACGGCGGAGGGAGCCACCGATATCGTCTCATTTGTTGCCGGTGGAGTGTGGCAAATCACCACCTTACTTCCATCAGTGATCGATGGCGGAGCGATCCAAAGAGTGTAGCTACCAATTTTTTTACCAGTATTATCATGAAAGTCATGGACGAAGGGGCCATAAGGAGGTGATCCTACACAGGGGTTGCCATCACAGTAATCAGCCGGATCGTGTACCAGGTGCCAAAGATAGTAATTTATACCAGCCTCGGCAATGTGTAAAGCCGCTGTTCGTCTAACACCCTGCTTGGAGACATTCAAACCCAAAAGCGTCACGCTCACTATTATTAGTAGTAGAGACGCTACGATGCTGATCAAAATGATCGCTTGCAGCAAAGCAAGACCGTCTTGGCTTCTGAAAGCTTGCGAGAGTCTATTGTCGGCAGGCAATTTTTTCATTTGGTCACAAGTTATTTTTATTAAACCTCAGTTGCGCCTTGGTACCCACCTCTAGCGGTTGGGTATTGTTTCGTTGCCTAAAAATTAGATGTATATCAACCAGTGTCACCGCTGCCAGCGTAACCGGTGCAAATAGCTGGTTACCATCTTGATCATAGTAAGTAAATACATCAGCCGCACCGTTTATCACGTCCAAAGATAAGGTCCTGATGGTTTCACTAGCTGGATCATAAGTATAAGGTGGGTCCGTTCCTATCGGCGGTATCTCTCCTCTTTTCAAGCTTTCCCCATCCAAGAAAAACCTTATCTGGTGTGGCGCTGCCGCTCCAACGTCCAGATACTCTCTGAAGGTGATTGATTGTGGCTGCGCGCTCACCATTTCCGAAGCTTGGCGTATCTCCGCAGCTACTCTATTCATTATCCCGACTGCTTCGCTTTGAGCCTCAAAAGACTCGAAACCACCACTACTGTGTCGCAGGGCCAAATTTATCACAGTTACGATCACAACTAATATGATAGACGAAATGGCCATGGCAATCAAAAGCTCTATTAAACTAAATCCTTTTTTTGCTGACACTAGCTTGAATAACCTGTCCATAATTTAAGGTGAATTTATAGTAAAGCCGCTACTTTGGGTGGTACTCTTACCTCCAGGAGCGGTTACAACCAGGTTCCAAGCCCCGGTGGCTGCTCCAGTCAGATCAAAGTCGCCAATGAGCTTGGTGTCGCTATCACTACTGATCACACCAGTTGCGTCTATCGAGCTCTGTCCACTCTTGGTCAGCCCCATCGTAGAACCAACCGGTAAATTCGCACCGAGTATCTCCACAGTCACGGCACCGTTATTTATCCCAGAAATAGGCGTCACTTGCTCTATCCTCGGCCAGGAGGAGTCTGTAGTTACCTTCAAGGTAACGTTGATTGTTGCGTCAGCACCTACCGTCACTTTTTGGTACGGTGTGGTGCTAATAACAAAGTAGCCGGTAGGCACCGAAAGTTGGTAGCCACCAAGATCAAATTCGAGATCTTCGATTGTAAACTCTCCTGAAGAATCGGTGGTGAAACTATCAGAGAATTTTGAAATTGGCGGCTCTGTGCTCAGAGGATCAGAAGGCTCGTAGGTATTTTTATTACTCTCTACGGTCACTTCCAAATCTGCAACTGCTGCTCCGGTCTCATCTACCACCGTAACGTTCATCGTTGAGGTCAAATCAATTACCAAAGTGATATTGGTCACCTGTTGGGCGAGGATATTAAAATCTGGTTGGACCGGGTCGTAATCAGGAACAGTATCTGGATAGGTCTGATCCACTGAATAGCCAGAGCCAAGAGAAGCCTCGATATGATAACCATTGGTGGTATCCTCTGGAAGCAGTGGGATCTGCAGATTACCGTTTAGGTCGGTGATTGTATTTATGTCCACATCAGGATCCGGGTTCGTATTAGTGAGATGGATATTTGCATTGGGTACTGGGTCACCATCAGAATCTACCACTTGAACAAATAGTATCCCCGTATCATCACTAGTTTCGGCAGCGTTGGCAGCGATATTTGATGAAATTTTTGCCAACACGCGATCATCATTATTATCTCGTACCTCTATGGTAGCTCTTTTGTAATCAAACGGGTAAAAATCCACCGGCTTACCAGGTATACTCCCACTAGCGTCTCCATCAAAGGGATCATCTACGTAGCTGATGAAAGTGTGCACCACGTAGGTATGGGTGCCCACGGTCACGTTTTCGCTATCAGGCAGATTGCCCGGCGGGTAAATAGCCCCCGCCACCGTGGCTAAATCGTCGTAGGGCATATTTTTGAGGGTTTCTAGTTTCTCGTTGGCAATGTTTTGCGCGCGGACTGTATCTTGGGCGATAAGTGAAACTCTTAAGAAAGCAGTGATCGTGGAGAGAATAGCTGCACCGACAATGGTTATCATTGTCGTTGCGACCAATACCTCAATCAAGGTAAAACCCCGATTTGAAAATTGTATGCTCCTAGGCAGTAAGAGCCTCACACAACTATTTTACTACAAAAACCTCAAGAAGAGAAAATAGGGTTAGATAATTTTTTTTAATTTCGGGCCAGAGTCGGTATCAACTACTTCATAACCTTTTTTCTTTATCTCATCTCTCAACCGGTCTGATTTAGAAAATTCGCTGCTCTCTCTGGCTTTTTCCCTCGACTCAACCAATTTTTTTATCTTGTCGGGAACCTGGGCAGCTTCTTGGGCAACTGTTTCTAAATCCAGTCCTAGTACCTGGTCAAATTTGTACAAACTTGCCAGTTTCGCGCTTGGTGGATAATCGCTATCAACCATCTCTTGGACGATCGAAAGCGCGGCTGGTGTATCCATATCATTATTCACTGCTTGCATGAAACGTTGTTCGTATTCAGCACAGCCGATTTTGGGTTCATCGGCTGTTGCGTAACCAGTTACCTCCCGGTAAATATTATTCAGAGCGTTCTGCGCAGCTTCTAGCGATCTCCAGGTGAAATTTAGCCTTGATCGATGGTGAGAAGTTAATACCAAGTAACGAAACGCCAAAGGGTTAAAGCCTTTCTTTTCAATATCAGAAATTGTGTAAACATTACCCTCCCGCCGCGCCATTTTTTTGCCCTCTACCAACAAAAATCCAGAGTGTACCCAATAATTTACGACCCTCTTTCCTTTAGCGGCCTCGCTTTGGGCTATTTCGTCCTCATGATGAGGAAAAATGTTGTCTTCACCACCGGTATGGATATCAAAATGCTCCCCGAGATACTTCATGCTCATAGCCGAGCATTCTATATGCCAACCGGGAAAGCCTTCCCCCCAAGGACTATCCCACTTCATTTCCCTCCCCTTTTCCGCCTTTTTCCAAAGGGCAAAATCTACTCCAGCTTTTTTATCTGCTTCGCTCGAAACCCTAACGGCTTCGCGTAATTTGTCCATTTTATCTAACGTGTTTCCAGAAAGCCGACCATAGTTTTTAAACTTCTTAACGTCGTAGTAAATGTTTCCATCGGCCTCATACGCAAACCCCTTATCAAGTAACTCTTTTGTGATTTCGATCATTTCTTTTATATGATCAGTGGCTTTTGGAAACGTATCTGCTGGTGGTATGTTAATTTTTTTCTCGTCATCAAAGAATTTTTCGGTGTATTCGGCCGCAATCTGCTGGGGAGTTTTGCCTTGTTTTAGCGCCTCAGCGATAACCGGATCAAAACCTTGTTGGGTTGTTTCATCGGTGCGCATGTGGCCCACATCGGTGATATTTTTGATGTGCTGAACTTTGTAGCCGTTGTAACTTAAAACTCGCTTAAGAATGTCCGCGGCAAGATAAGTACGAAGATTACCAATATGGATATCACGATATACCGTCGGCCCACAGGAATAGATCCCCACTTTCCCCTTTTTTATCGGCACAAATTTCTCTTTTTTTCTCGTCGACGTATTCGTGAGGAAAATCTCAGCCATAGGCTAATTTTAACGTATGTGGTATGCAGTATCTAGTATTAAGTGTTGGGGGTAAGACAACGTTCTTGCGCACCTTCAACCCCTTTTAATTTACCATTATAAATCTTGGGTCTAAGATCTAACTTAAAGCCACTTGAGGAATTTGCGGAAGATGAAGATGAGCACCACCAAAATCACCACCATACCGATGATAATTATTGGCAGGGCAAGTTGATCATTTGCGTGAGGTAGAGGCACGTTCATACCGAAAATAGAGGCGATCAAAGTGAGGGGAAGAAAGACTACGGTGATGACCGTAAGGACGCGAACAACATCGTTCGTGATAGTGTTTACCAAAGCAGCCGTTGTATCCTGCAATCCTTCAGCCACTTCTTTCTGCTCTTCAAGAGTTTGCCACATTTTTTCGACGTGGTCGAGCAAATCGTTAAAATAAACCGCCATTTGCTCCCTTATACCGATCAGACGGAGTTTATCTCGCACCTGGGGAAGTACTGCCCTCTGCGGGCTAATTATTTTTCGATACGCCAGGATATTTCTTCTCTGGTCAGAAAGAGCCTCAATCTGCCTAGAAATATTCTCCCCTTCAAATATCTTATCCTCGATAATCTCAAGCTCAGTATCAAGCCGATAAAGTATTGGAAAAGCAGCGTCCAAAACTTTATTTAAAATACTGTACAACAAGAAGCCAGCGCTACCTTTTAAAAATAACTCGCGACGAATTTTTTTATCATCGGAAGCGTTATCAAAAAATTCTGCGAGTGATTTTACACGACCATCGTGGAGAGTAACTAAGAAATCTTTACCCAAAAAAATATCAACTTCAGCATTCGAAATACGCCCCGTTTTCTTCTCATACACGGGAAAATGGAGCACTATAAACAAATGGTCTTCGAAAACATCGACCTTTGGTCGCTGGATCGGTGAGAGAGTATCCTCCAAAGTTAGTGGGTGGAAAGTTGGAAAGTCCTTGTGGAGCTTTTCAATATCCGCCTTTGAAGGATGCTCAACATCAATCCAGCGAAGGCCATTTTCTATGATCGTCTTCATAGCGGCCTCCCAATCCAGGCAATAAAAATACACATCCTCCTCTAAAAGTTGCTATTTAAGATGTGCAAGACCTATTATACGACTTTTTTGAGTGAAATTCAAACAAGCAAGAGGCTTTGTATTATTGCGGCGTATTTCTGGATCAAAAAATCTTTAGCTGCCAAGCGAGCGTTTTACAAGGGAGGCTACTAAAGTCAAATCTGCTTTCCCCTTTAGTTCTTGTGAAAGAACCCCCATAATTTTACCCATATCACCCAAGGAACTTACTCCAAGCTCTTGAATTTTCGTTTTTACAATTTTTTCTACCTCTTCTTCGGAAAGTTGGTCTGGTAGGTATCTCTCCAAAATTTCCAACTCTTTTTTCTCTTTTTCAACCAAATCTTGGCGGCCACCACTCTTATACTGCTCGATCGATTCTTTCCTTTGTTTCACTTCTTTCTGCAATACTGAGATAATATCCTCTTCGGTCGCTTTGTACCCAGCCCCACCTTTGGCAATTTCAAAATTTTTAATCGCCGCTACGAGCAGCCTCAAAGTCGAAACCGTTACGTCATCTTTATTTCGTAACGCTTGTTTTAGATCGTTTTGGATTTTTACAGCTGCATCGCTCACAATTTTAATATACAAGATTTGACTAGAAGAGTAAAATAATGACCGAACAAACGAGGGAGGTCTTTTTTGCGCACATTACAATACACACCTATCCTAGACAGAGACGTGATACTCGATATACTGGCTGATCACGCTCGCCAACTTTCTCGATCAGACAGCCGTTCGGTCGTCGAGCATCCTGTTTACCAGGAGCGGTCGAGGAAAGTTGCTGAACAAAGCTTCGGCTTTGGCGGTAAAATATTCAACCTGACGAAAGCGGTCCGGGATGGAGATCTATCCGCCGAAACGGAGCTCTACCGGCAATACTCCTCCCTACTCTCAGAGATCTATTGGGAGAGTATTGACGTCGCCGACCTAATGACCAGTCTCCCTGATGATGTCCGGTCGTTTCTTCTGGGTTGTCCCGAGTCTTACGAATCACTACCGCAACCACGAACTGACTTCACAATTACGGCTAATCCGGACCTGAGCTCCGAGGAAGGCTTTTTTGACGAGCGGATCCAAACGGTTCTGGAGGCGATCACCAACCTGATGGTCAGAGCTCTGGCGGTCAAATATACCACCTGTCACCGTACTCTGATAGTAAGGATCAATACCCACATCCGCGACCTAGCAAAGCTAGCGATGGAGCTTATCCGCGGACGTCAAATGATTCTTCTTTTCGGAGCTTCTCATCTTGCTGTTGCAAGGACAAGACAGAGTCTCCAGGAGAAGTTCTACGATGAGGCGGGTACGATACGGATCTTGGAGTACATGGGCGAAGGAAAGATGTTCTCTGATGACCGCCTGGAGAAGGATGAGGGCGTGAGGAAAATTATCGAGCTTATGACGGGAGGTCTCTTCGACTTCGACACTTTCCGTCTGCCATAACTATTCGATTGAGGCCGTCTTCGAAGGGTTTCGCAGCACTAGCGATACCCGTAGGACACGGCCTCACCAACCCCTTAACTGGTTAATTTCTTCACCATATCCTCTATCGCCAGAAAAAATTCTATTGGTGAATCGTTTTGAATAGAAAAATCAGCCATTTTCATTACCGCCCTGGTTTGCTGACCAAACTCCTTATGCTCATCCAAATCTCTTTGTTCCATTGCCCTAAACTCCTCCCAAGTCTTTGGGTCCCGTTCACTACCGCGAATTTTAAGCCGTTTGAACCTACTTCTCGGGTGTTTATCAATTGAAACCAAATAAAACCCTTTTTTCGTGCGCAGAAACTCTACCTCGGCGGTATTTCTTAGTCCGTCTACTAGGAAATTCTTACTTTTGTCTTTGGATATTTTTCCCCAGGCTTTTTTGGCTAAAAAATCCCCTCCGAACTCCTTCCTTAACCTATCGCCCTCATTTTGTAAATCGCCTCTATCAAGTCGTTTCTTTTTAGAATTTTCTCTTATAATATTTGAGAGTTTTATGTAATCGAAGCCTTTGGAGGTTAAATAATCAACTACTGTGCTTTTCCCCGCTCCAAGAGTCCCAACCAGTCCCAAAATCAATCTTTCTTTCATCTAATATTCACTTCGTCCTTCAATTGCTCTAGATAGTGTTACCTCGTCCGCATATTCTAGATCGGCACCTACCGGTAAACCTCGCGCTATACGAGTGATTTTTGGTCCAAGCGGGGAAATCAGTTTTTGTAAATACATGGCTGTGCTTTCACCCTCCACGCTTGGGTTGGTAGCGAGAACCACCTCTTTTACACTACCGTTGCGTAGCCGCGGTAACAGCTCTTTTATCCGCAGGTGCTCTGGTCCGATGCCTTGCAACGGTGCGATACACCCACCCAAAACGTGGTAAAGACCAGTGTAGGCACGTGATTTTTCCAGCGCCAAAATATCCAGTGGATCTTCGACTACCATAATTATTGATTTGTCGCGTGAATTTTCGCCACAAATATCGCAGGGATTGGCCTCAGCAATGTTGTAACAGGTAGCGCAAACCGTAGTTTTTTCTTTTAGCTGCGAAACAGCCTCAGCTAGACTAGCTGAATACTCTTTAGGGGCGTTGAGAAGGTGGTAGGTTAGTCGTTCTGCCGACTTTGGACCAATTCCAGGTAATTTTTCGAGTTCTACTATCAAACTAGCAACTGATTTCGGAAGTCGCATCATCGCTATCCCTTTAGAAGATCTTGGAGCCCATCCATTCCACCCATCATCCCCTGCATTCGCTTTGCGGCGATTTTTTGGGCCTCATCCAGAGCTTTATTGACAGCGTCTTTCAATTTGTCCGGTTCGACTCCGTCTGGGAAGTCGATTCTCTGGATCTTTTGGGCTGCGTTTATACGCACCTTCACATCTCCTACTTCGACATCAATCACTTCCGATTCCAGATCCTTTTTAATCTGATCGGCTTTTCTTTTTAATTCGTACATTTGTTTTAATTTATCAAACATATTTTCCTCCTTTGCACTTTTTATTATACATTTTCAGTCGAGATGCCCGAACACCGAGACTGGATCAACCTCGTCTTTTTGCTTTGATAGCGGGACTTCCGCTGAGTTTTCTTTTTTTGGATCGGGAGCTTTTTTAGACACCAACCCCTTTATCCTCAAAGCGGTTCCAAAAAATTCCTGCAACTGCCCTTCCACCAAATCTTTATACTTTTTTTCCTCAATCTTAGATTTGTGAAACTTGTAGGGAAACTCTATCATCAACAAGTCCTCATCTACTTCCGCTGGCGTCGCATTTCTCAAAAACATCTCCACTGAAGAGTTTTGCTTTTTCACTTCTTTCAAAAAAGCAGGCCAGTTTTCTTCGATCCGCTTTATAAGTTTAACGCTGGATTTCGTGGATTTACGTGTTGATAGATCTTCTTCGCTAACTTTTTTGTTACTAACGTTCTGTGAGTTGGTATTTTCTTTTTTATCCTTAACACCTCTGGTTTTTTCCTTATGTGTATGCATTTCTTCTCTATCTTGAGTAACTTCCTTATCCTTCTCCTCTTCACGTGGTTCTTCTGAAGCTAGGTCAATCGTTGCTTCAATAACAGCGATTTCTAAGGGGAGCTGTGGTATGGAAGCATCACGCAGGTCCGAGATACTTTTGTTAAATAGATCGACCAGGACAAGTAGTCTTTGCTTTGAAAGCTGTTTCGCTAGTTCTCGAAGATCTGTATCCTCCTCTTCCGTAAGAGCTCCAATCCCTCTCTCTGCACCCGCCTTTATAAGTAGTATCTTGCGTAAAACATCTAGAACAGACTCGCTTAAAACTCTAACGCTTCCACCTTCACTTACGAAACTAGACAACCAGGTAAGAGCCTCTTTCGCCTTTCCCTCTTGCAGAAATTTCAAAAAAGTAATTACTGTTTTTGTTTCTTTTTTACCCAGGAGTTGTCTAATTTTTTCCAAATTTGCTTTTGGGTCGTAAGAGGCTATTTTTTCCAATAGAACTTCGGCATCCCGAAAAGCACCAGCGGCAAGAGAAGCGATTTCCTTTAAAGACTCTTCCGGAGTTCCCCAACCTTCTTTTTTCGCTATGTAGGCTAGTTTTTCCCTTATTTGGTCTATACTAGGTACATTAAAATCATAGTGCGTACTCCTACTAGCAATAGTCGCTGGGATTTTGTGCGGTTCAGTGGTAGCTAAGATAAAGAGGGAGTGTGGTGGTGGCTCCTCCAAAGTTTTCAAAAGAGCGTTAAAAGCTTCCGTGGTCAACATGTGAGCCTCGTCTATGATGTAAACTTTGAAATTCCCAGACGAAGGTAACAGTCTCACTTTTTCGCGCAGATCACGTATCTCGTCAATACCCCTATTGCTGGCAGCATCTATCTCCATTACGTCTAGATGTGAACCGCTGCTCACGGCTTTGCAGGTGATGCAGGCGTTACATGGTTCTGAAAAACTCCAGGAGTCGCCTTTTTTCTGGGCTCGCTTCTCGCAATTTACTGCTTTTGCGATTATCCTAGCAACAGACGTCTTCCCAGTTCCCCGCGGGCCGGTAAGAAGAAGCGCGTGAGGCACCTTTCCTCTCTTTAACGAAGCTAGGAGGGGTTCTTTAATATGTTCTTGCCCCACAACTTCGGACAGTTTTTGAGGCCGGTATTTTCTGTAAAGTACCATAATTATTTACGATATAGCATCCTCTGTCATACAAAACACAAGGTTTCTCAGTGCTCTCGGCTGCGGAGACCACTTCCTCCGATCTGATCGGAGTTCGTGGGTTAAAAACCATCGCCCAAATATTTTACTACAATCCTTAGAAACTGCAATCCAGACTTGATCCAAAATTCCAAATAAAAGATACTAATAACATGGCTGTAGAAGAAGCGTTTAAAAATAAGCTTTCGGGTGTTACTTTGGTGGCGAATGGTAAAGTTTTTAAAATTCTTGGCGATGATCACAAAGGCACTCATCACCAACGCTTTGTTATAAAAGTACCCTCTGGTCGTACACTTTTAGTCTCTCACAACCTAGAAAGGGCCTATCGCCCTGAAATAAAAATCGGCGATGAGGTGGAAGTAAAAGGTACGTATGTCTGGAATAAATACGGAGGGTTGCTACACAATACTCACCATGACGATCGAAACGATTGCGAAAAAGTTGTTGGGGACAAAATAGTATGCGGGCCAAAACATGATGATGGCTGGATAGTTTTTGTAGGGGAAAAAGATCCCCACCGCAGCGAAAATTTGCCTCAATAAAAAGTGGTAGCCCCATCCCTCGCACTAGGTGCAAAAAACAGGGCTAAGTGGAGTGATTTTTCTGGGCTTCTCGGATCATGCTCAACAGCTTTTGCTGAAACGGCGGCACTCCTGCTCCGAAGACTTTTTCTGCCTCGTGCAAGACCCAGTTCAGATCCTTTGTTCCCCGCAAAACACGAATGATTGTCCGGACAAGTCTCTCCGAATCTTTCCGACCAGCAATGCGGCGGAAAAATTGGTAATTATTGGGATACTGCATCCGAGCGAGCACCTCAGAGAGCCACTCTCGATCGCGCTCCTCTTCGATGTTGTCACCCACAGAAGCCTGTTGGATGTGCTGCCTGATGGTAGGTGCAACCAACCCAGTCGGCATCTCTCTCACCTCCCTTCTATCTGGTTTGGACGAAGATGATACACCAATTACTACTATCGGCGTCAACAATTAACCGCCTCTATCCTCCCACCAGAAGCACCCTTGGTTTCCTGTTCTTTTTGATCTGTCGGGCTACTAGCTGGAAATCGGTTCCCAGATCTTTGTTTAACCTAGACAACATCTTCTCGATAATGTCTAGACTTAACTTGAGGCTAGGGTCGTATATCAGCTCTTCGCCATCACATAGCCTCGCTAGAATGTGCATGAAAGACGGCAGGGGTTGGTACCGAAAGGCAGGTTTTATTACTCTATTTGCCTGCCCTAGGACACGCACTCCTACAATTACCTCCCCGCGCCTCAGATTGACACCAAGCCAACTACCTGCGATTTTCATCTCCACTCCCTAGCTCTAATCAAACCTATGATCGCCCTGTGACCTAAAAGATCCAGTTGATGAGATCGGTCAGCCCCCGACTTGACGCGGCGAGCGCGAGGGCGATGACTACCACCAGAGCGTAGAAAGTAGCTACAGCACCTTTCAACCTAATCACGATCTCCGTACCTCCTGTCTTCTTATTTTAGCTTTTCAATTTGCTGGGACAGCAGTTGAATGTATAGCTCGTAGCCGACAAGAGCAATATTACCACTCTGCCGCTTCCCCAGCAAATTGCCGGCTCCACGAATTTTCAAATCTTTCTTGGCTATATCAAAACCAGCCCCAAGCTGCGTCGAGCCAGATATAGCTAATAATCTTTCGAGTACATTACCAACCGGTAGATAGCCTTTTGGATAAAAAAGATAAGAGTAGGCTTGCTTGTCCGACCGGCCCACACGACCACGGAGCTGATGGAGCTCGGCCAAACCAAAATTTTGAGCGTCTTCGATGAGGATTGTGTTTACATTAGGCATATCGAGACCAGAACCGATAATGGTTGTACAAACCAGGATATCTGCTTGGCCAGAATAAAACTGTCCCATTGTTTTTTCCAAATCTTGCTCGGCCATCCTACCGTGAGCAAAGACGACTCTTGCTTTTGGAACAAGGGTATTTATATCAACCGTTTTTTTGGCAACTCCAGCTACATTGTTATAAAGATAATAGATCTGTCCGCCCCGAGCTATCTCGGTCTCGATCGCCATTTTTGCTTTTTCTAGATCATCTTCTCCGACAAAAGTTTGGACCGGTTTTCTACCTACCGGTGCTTCCTTCAACACAGAGATATTACGCAGTTTGCTAAGGGCCATATGCAATGTCCTAGGAATTGGAGTCGCACTCATTGAAAGAACGTCAACACTCGCCCGAATTTTTTTTAATTTTTCTTTGTGGACTACGCCGAACCTGTGTTCCTCATCAATGATAAGCAGGCCTAAATTTTTAAAGTCAACATCAGCAGAAAGCAATCTATGTGTTCCTAGGACAATATCAACTTTCCCCGAGGCTAGGTTACCTAATGTTGTGTTTTGCTCTTCTTTGTTTCTAAATCTAGAAAGAATTTCGATTTCTACCGGAAATTCTTTTAGTCGATCCTTAAAAAGATGGTAATGTTGCTGTGCCAAAAGTGTAGTAGGTACCAAAACAGCCACTTGGTGAGACTCTTGAACTACTTTGAAAGCGGCACGGATAGCCACCTCGGTTTTACCAAAACCAACATCTCCCACCAAAATTCTATCCATTGGTTTCGTACCTTCCAGATCCCTTTTTATTTCGCTAGTTACCTTCGACTGGTCGTTTGTTTCTTCAAATTCAAACGAATCTTCCATTTGTTTTTGCCAGGCGGTATCTTTTAAGTAAGCAGGCCTTTTCACCAGTTCGCGCCGAGCGTAAAGATTTAATAAATTCTGCGCAATTCTTACTATTGATTCTTCAACTTTGGCTTTAACTCTCTCCCAACTCCCGCTGCCAAGTGAGTTCAATCTGGGTCTAAAACCAGCGGCACCAATATACTTTGTGACTCGCTCGATCTGCTCAATTGGTACGTAAAGTTTGCCGCCTTTCGCGTATTCGATAGCCAATACCTGCTTATCGGCGGGTCGATCCAATTTGTAGATCGCTTCGCGCTCTGCGACCACTTTGTGGGCTAGAGGCTCCTCTTGGTAAGGCGGGAGGGTGTCCGGAAAAGTGAGTCGATCACTAGCCACGACCTTTCGGGGCGTACCTGAACCCCGTTTCTGTCGGGGTGAAGGCGCGCGTTCCGGAGGAAGTCGCGTTTGATCGCGAACGTTTCGGATCCCGACCGACCTACCACCTACAACACCTAAAAACTTGCCAACTCCGTGATCGATGTGGACGACCAAGTCTCCTGGTTGGACCTCGGAGAGAAACAGTCTTTCGTATTGCCCGCCTCTTGAGGGAAACTGCACTTTTTTTGTCCATTTTGGCGCTAGTTTCGGCGTAACACCAAAAGGTACTATGTAGACCTGGCTTAAATTTTTTATTTTTGCTTGAGTAAGTGGATTAAATAGATAAACGTTTTCAACTTGTTCGCCTATTAAATCAAGTCTTACTGGCATTTTGTATCTTTCGAGCCACAAATCCAGCAGCCCCCCACGAACGGAAAACTGCCCTTCTTTGGCCGGCGTTGAAATACCAACCTTTTCATAACCTAATCCAACCAACTTCTTGGCTAAATCAATCGGATTTATCTTTTCTGTAATTTTTAGAGAAAACCCTTGTTGCTCCATATTTTGAATTTCGATAAAAACAGTTAGGCTATTTTTGTAGTTAAACCTTGTTTCTCCATTGTTCCAACAACGCAAAAACCCCCTATTTAACAATAATAGGGGTATAAATTATTAGATTGTTTGGAGTTATTCTACTCTTTTAACCAATTGACGACAACTTCGGCGGCTCTTTCAACTAGCTTTTGGGTTTCTCCAGTATCTTCAGAAAAGTTTTGGAGGACCCAGCTTTCGGTATCTATCTTTCCGCCAGCCGGCTGATTCGGCCTCCCCACCCCAATTCGCACCCGACCAAATTGTTCAGAACCAACCGCTTCGATAATAGATTGCACGCCCTTGTGGCCAGCACTACTTATACCAAATTGGTGTTTGATCTCGCCAAAATTCAGATCAACGTCGTCGTGAACCACTAAGAGACCCTCTGGTTTTATCTTATAAAAGTTGGCGACTCGATTTACCGCCTTGCCAGAGGAGTTCATAAATGTCTGCGGCTTCAAAAGTAACCTATCCGTGTCCAAGGAGTATATTATTGACTCAAATTTTTTATTATAGGTTGGACTACCATGATAAGTTTTTAAGATTTCATCGACTACCCGAAAACCAATATTGTGACGAGTATTGGAGTACTTTTCACCTGGGTTACCAAGGCCTACAACCACTTTCATAAGCGAGAGTTTACCAGCAAATAAGCAGCAATTGCAATGAAGTGGGGATTACACTTTTACGGACGCCAGGGCTTTATCTTCCAGGGCTTCCATGGAAGCAGCTTCTTCAGATTTTTCATGATCGTAGCCAAGAAGGTGGAACACACCGTGGATCACAAGAAGCTGAGCCATATCATCTACCATCAGCTCTTCCTTGGCGGCTCGATTGATAAGTTGTGGGTAGGAGATAATAACGTCCCCAAGGTTAAGATATTTGCTTGGTGGTGAGACGAACTCCTTTACCTTGCCCTCTCCTAACGAATCTGGAAAAGCAAGTACATCTGTAGGCGCATCTATACCACGATATTCTTTATTTAGCCCTCTCATCTTCCGATCCCCAATGACCGAAACAAATACCTCTATTTTTCCCTTGACATTTGCCGCCGTGAGCGCTGCTTCGGCGCTATGGACAAGAAGTGATTTTTTTATTGGATAGTGAGGTTCAACATAAGCGGCGACTTTATAGGTCATTTTATAAATTAATCTTGCCTCATTTTCAATCGCCTAACTAAAGCTGCTTTTGCTTTCTTTCGAGCTTCAGCCGGCTTTTCATAAAATTCCCGTTTGCGCAGTTCTGTGAGAATACCTTCTTGTTGGACTTTTTTGTTAAACTTCCTTATCAAAGAATCAGCGCTTTCTCCCTCACTGGCCTTTACAATAGCCATGAAATGTAATAAAACACCCCCAATCTGTTTCTAATCGCTAAGTAAGTGAAAGTGCAGATGATCTATTTCTTGGTATTTTCCACCGTTGATTACTACACGGTAACCTTTACTTAATTTTTTGTCCTGTATTAATCTTTGTACCACTTTTATCAGTTTTGTCAACACCTGAAAATGGTTGTCGTTTAAGTCTAAAAACGTTTTTATATGTTCGCGGGGAACAATTAATAAATGTACCGCTGCTTTTGGATTTATGTCGTGAAAAACGAAAACATCATCGTCTCTGTGGACGAATTTTGTTTCCAGCTCACCAGTTATAATCTTACAAAAAACACAGTCTTTAACCACTTTTCTTTTTTAATCCTTCTAAAATACTATACGGAACTTTCAGATAAAAATTTGCAAATCCTAATTCCTTGCCCGCGCTGCCAAAACCATGATAATCACTTCCACCGGTAACAAACAGATTATTTTTTTTGGTGAGAGCCAGAAAGTGCTCTACACTTTTTTTTGTATCTTCTTCACCCCCTCGGTGAGCGAGAACCTCAACACCATCAATACCGGCCTTTACCATCAGGTTAAATTTTTCATCGTCAAATATTAATCTGTCGTCCTCTTTTTTGACGGTTGTCCAACATGGGTGAGCAAAAACCGCTACTCCGTTAGTTTTGTGTATTAGATCAACTGCCTCTTTTGGCTGTAGGGTTTTCCGTGATTCGTAGGCTGGTGCGCCCGGAATAAGATATTTTCGTATAAATTCACCGGTATCGGGAATATCTCCAAAATCTTCTTTTAGTTTTTTGTGGTTTTCAGTATCGGCTATTACCGCCCAGGCGATATGCGGCTGGACTATTGTCCCAGAAGCAGCCGCTTTCACGTCACCAAAATTTATTTGGTAACCTAGCTCGTTTAAATTGTCGATGACTTTCCGGGCTCGCTTCTCCCTGGCCTCCCGTAATTTTTTAAGAGTGCTTTGCAAGGTTTTATCGTTGTAATCAATATAGTAGCCCAGAACATGATGTTCGGTGAGAGGATCTGGGTAACTGCTTATCTCCACCGCTGGTACTATTTCGACCCCGTATTTTTTACCGGCGACTAATGCCTCTTTCAAACCATCTGTATTTTCGTGATCGGCGATTGCGATCGCAGCCAAACCTATTTCTGAGGCTTTTTTGATCAGTTCTTCCGGGCTCAAAGCACCATCAGAATGTGTCGTGTGTGTGTGAAGATCAACAAGTCGTTCCATCAAAAGATTTTAACTTTTGCAGTCAAGTAAAAGCAAGTGAGAAGGAGCTCTCGTCAGAGGATCTGACGAGAGCCGTGTATACGCGTGTTGATCCCTCTCGAGCCTATCAGTTCTGCCGCTGGCACCCTGGCTGATAGTTGTAATGGTAGCCAGGATCGCCCCGCATCCGGATTTCGGTTGGGAACTCAACCTCCACGTCCCCAAAGCAGCGGAACCCTTGCTCGGAGAAGAGATCGAGGATCACAGCCTTGAGGCTCTCCGGATCCAACTCATCCAGTAGCCCGCTGTAAGAAAACTCCGACCCGATACCACACTCTGGGCAGTAAAACGGTATCTCGACGGTCAGTGGAGTTTGCCCAATCAACTTTTCACCTCTCAATCATCTTTGACTACTGGCTTAGTTTTTGTTCTGAGTTGCCAGCTGCTTAGCGTGATCAACGTAAGGATCGAATTGCGCTTCGAAAACCTCACACTTTGGGGATTTTCGCCGGTGATCCTCTAGGACAGCTTCCCCAACCTCCTTAGTGTTGGCACCGACCTTGATGTAGAACCTACCCTCACGACCGCAACCAGGACAATCCCACGCTAGATCCATGTCCCCTCCTATTATTTGTTGACGGAATTATACCAGAGAAGCGAAAGCCCGCTTAAGTGGTAGTTTGCGAAAAGAGCGCCTATATTGATAAGATTCTTTTACTTATGGATAGTCTTGAATTTGAACAACTTGTGAGTAGCGCTCTGGAAGATTTACCTAAATTTTTCGAGGAGAAGTTGGAAAACGTGGAGGTCGTGATCGAAGAGTGGCCAAATCAATACTATTCCAGAGGCAGATTGTTACTTGGTCTTTATCAAGGCGTGCCGAAAACTAGGCGTAGCGGTGGCTACACTATGGTTTTACCGGATAAAATAACAGTTTTTAAGGGTCCGATTGAATTGTTGGCCAGAGGAAATCCAGAAACAATAAAAAATATCGTGATCGATACTGTCCAACACGAAATCGCCCATCACTTTGGCATCTCCGATGCCCGTTTACGTCAACTCAAAAAGTAACTGACAAGGCCAGGCCTTGTCACTGGTTGTTAGGGTTGTTAGGGCAGTAAATTTTTGGCGAAGAACGCAGCCATCGCATCTTGCATAAGTTCCAGATTTTCGTCTCGGATATCGTGACTTGTGCCCCGTAGGACCTCAAGTTTTGCTTCCCCACCAATATGTTTTATCAGCTTTTTACTCTGCCCTATTGGAACTACATCGTCGGCGTCACCGTGAAGAATAAGAACCGGACTTTTAATATTCTTTGCTTTTTCGTAAAGATCCAAATCCCTAGTATCTTCAATAAACTTTTTTCGCCTGTCGCTAATTTCTTCGGAGACGACGTCTGCATAATCGGAGACTGGAGCTTTGAGGGCGAGAGCGAGAACAGGATCTTTGGACGCGTACCAAATGGAAACGTGACCGCCAAAGCTAGAACCGTAAAGAGCAAAATCGCCAAAACCCATGTGAGAAATTGCGCTCTTTAAATCATCCAGGCCTTGGGACGGGACCAAATCGGCTAGTTTCCCTTCCGACTGCCCACAACCGGTAAAATCAAACCGGAAAGTGGTTATCCCCTTTTTTACAAGTTCGCTGGACAAACCAGTAGTAGAAGTGCTGTTCTTTGAACTGCCATAACCGTGACACATCACAACTACTGGTACATCTCTTCTTTCTCCCTCAAGAAGAGCCGCCAAAGTTAACCCCAGTGAATTTTTGAAACTTATCTTTTGTTGGAACATAAGAAGATTTTATCAAAAAAGAAAAGGCTGCCGGTGGATGAGGGGGCCAGCCAATCCACCGGCAGCGATGCAGAGTAGGAATCGTCACATTTATACGTAGACCACTAGGACGTGGTTTAGCCCAAACTGTCTGCTACGAGTCTAGGAGCGCTCGAACAAACGACGGGCGTTGTTGTATGCGACCCACATCCCTCCTAGCACTCCGATCGCTAGTGAACCGACGAAGACGGCGGCGTAGATGCCCCTCTCAGTCGGATCGTCGGTACCGTTCATCTGATCAGCAGATGCGATGATCCCCAGCACACCAGCGATGAAGAGTACGATCGCCAGGAAGATCATCGCGACGCACTTCTGCTGCGTTATGACAGACATCTTGCCTCCTCCATGGATCTGCTCTACCATCATACCTGGACATCCACCTACCTTAGCACATGGACCCCTCACGACCTGCACTGAAGGCGGAAAGATCATAATCCTCCATTAATTCTTTTCCAGAGCTTGCTGGCTTTTGCCTTTAAGGGCCGGGCTTGAGCAGTACGCTGCTCCCTAGCTGCTTTTCGTGTTGTCTTTCGGTCGCGCCGCGCTTGTCTGTTCCCCCTCACTACCGGCTTTCTGTCCTTACCAGTGCTTCTTGAACCGCGCCTTCCTTTACGCAATCGTGGCTCCCTTCTTCACTTGGTCTGGGAACTAATTTTAGCACAAAAAAGAAACGGGCAATTGATTTTTTTGATAAGATTAGTTAATATACTGATCCTCAATGAAAATCCGCGAAACGCAACTGGCCGACTACGAACAAATCACACAGCTTCTCAGGGGCCAAAAACTTTTGACCGATTTTTCGAAAGAAGCTTTCGCCAAGATGCTCGTCAGAAACAAGGGATTTTATCTAGTAGCGGAGAGTAATGGAAAACTAGTCGGAACTGTCTTTGGTTCTCATGACGGTGGGCTTTTTGGGTACGTTTATAGAGCCGCGGTGGCCAAAGAGTTTCAAAACAAAGGTGTGGGAGCGGCTCTGGTCAAAGAACTTCTTTCACGATTTAGCAAGGCGGATATTACGCAGGTTTTTGCACGCATCCACAAAAACAACGGTCACTCGCTTTCCTTTTTTCAAAAAATGGGTTTTAAACTCCGAGAAGATCTGTTTCTGGCCGATTCGAACTTTTAGCAATCACTCATTTGGAAGTGCCGAACCTGTGGAGGTCTCTGGCGGCTGTTGGATCTCTATTATTTTAGTTTGCGGTGGGAATACAGATTTTTGGTACCAAACCCCACCGCAGAAACCAATAAAAGGCAGTGTAATAAAAAGTATCAAAGCCGCTAGTTTTGAATACCAAGTCACCTGATTAAATTTCACAAATTAATTTTAACATTAATAATCTCCGGAGAGGAGTTTCGCCCTAGACTTCCTACTCGACTTTGCTTCCAAAGCAAGCTCAACCATTTTCAAAAAACCGCTAGGTTCTTTTGATCTTACCGGCTTTTCGATCCAGTGACGTAATATTTCTTTAAATCTTGGATTCTTTGCTCCCAATGAATTCCTTGAGGTTCTTATAGTCTCGTAGCTTACCATAAGGAATTCTTTAATTTCTGTATCTGAATATCCCCCCATCAACATTAGATAAAGAGCAAGTCTTTTTGAAATCATGGCCATCTCTTCTTTAGTAAGAAATTCAGGCAAAAATTCAACAAAAGCCTCCTCATCAAAGGTTGCCAACACTTCTATTAAATTAGCTTGGATTTTATCCCAGATAGTCTTTCCCAACACTTGCCTCGACACCCTTGGCATATCAATTACTAATATACTAGTATATTAGTAATTAGTCAATCTAGTTATTTCTCACCTAAGAACGGGGCAACGTTTTATTTAATTAGTAATTGAGGAGAATTTAACTAGTTTGGCGACCTTTTCGTTTCTTTTTTTGATTTCAACTGAATCTTTCTCTAGAGTTTTTTCGGAAATGACCCACCGCTGTGGTATTCCGATCAAATCAGCGTCAGAGAGTTTAACCCCGGGACTTTCATCTCGATCATCATACAATACCTCTTTGCCCTTTTTGGATAGTTTTTCGTAAATTTCTTCTGCCTTACTACTCACTGCTTTCTGCTCTCCAAGACCTAACAAATGGATTTGATATGGCGCGACATTTTCTGGCCAGATTATCCCAACCTCGTCATGAGAAACCTCAACTATCGTCGCCATCAATCTACCGATGCCGATACCGTAACACCCCATGATAAGTGGCCTTTCTTTCCCGTCTTTATCAGTAAAGGTAGCCCCCATATCCTTCGAGTACTTTGTGCCTAGTGAAAAAACCTGACCGGCTTCAATAGCGCTAGTGCTATCTAGCTTCGCACCACACTGTGGACATTTATCCTTTATATCCTTCTCCACCACCAATTCTTTGTTTACTGCGTAACCGCAGGACTTGCAAAAGTAAACCAAGTCTTCCCCAACAGAGGCCGGCACTTGAAACTCATATGTCACATCCCCGCCAATGCTACCGCTACTGGCCTGGGAAACCAGGGTTTTGAGACCAACACGGTCAAATATTTTCGTATAAGCTTCGATTGCTTTTTTGAAGTATTCTAGAAAATCGGATTTCTCCGCGTGAAACGAGTAAAGATCCTTCATGAAAAACTCTCGTGTGCGCAGCAAACCTCCGGTAGCCCGTAGTTCGTTGCGGAATTTATCTTGGATCTGGTAAGCGGCAAACGGAAGATCTTTGTAACTCTTCACAAACCGGCGAGCCAAATCGGTAATAACTTCTTCGTGGGTTGGACCAAGAGCATATTCCTTTTCGTGGCGGTCTTTGGCAACAAATAGTGGTGGATCAATGCTCTTCCACCGGCCAGTTTCTTGCCAGAGCGCTTTTGGCTGCAGAACCGACATTTGAAATTCTTGACCGCCAATGGCGTCGATTTCTTCCCGGATAATATTTGCAATTTTTTGATGGGTCCGCCAACCAAGCGGTAAGAACGTGTAAATACCAGCAGCAAGTTGGTCTATAAAGCCACCTTTTGCCAAAAGTTTGTGTGAGGTGCTTTCGGCTTCTTTCGGAGCGTTTCGAGACGACTTTCCAAAGAGTTTGGAGTAGCGCATAACTTAACAGAGTTTAGCGGCAACCAGCAGGCTAGTCAAGCAAAAGGTGTTAGCTAAAAAATTTTGAGATGTCGTTGTAGGTTATCAGCAAAAAGAGCACGATCAAAACCGCAAAACCAGTGGTGTGGATGAGCCGCTCAATGTTTGGGTTAACTTTTTTCCCAGTCAAGCCCTCAATCACACTGAAGAAAAGCCGTCCACCATCCAGAGCTGGTATCGGCAAAACATTAATCACCGCCAAAATCAGACTGATCAAGGCTATAGTTTCTACCAGCACCCAAACACCGCGAATACCAGTCACCCCGACAAAAGTCCCAAGCAAGGCAGCAATACCAACTGGACCCGAAACCGTCGTAGTCACCGGCTGCGCCGATCCTTCCTCAAAGGCTTTTGAGAATAGCGACCAAACAGCTGTTCCTTGGTAAATTAGCATATTGGTGGAGTGAAAAGGCCCGACAAAAATTTTATCGAGAGGCCTCGAGTAGCGAATTTGCTTTACTGCATCCAGGCTTACCCCAATAACCACGTCTCCCTCTGAATTTTTCTCTGGTATTACCTCCACGTTTCTGGTGCTACGGTCCAACAAGTTGTAAACTTGAAAATCCAATTCCTCCCCCTCGCTAGTTTTGACGATCTGTTGCAGTTGGGCTATTGAAGAGACGTCCTCTCCGTTCACGGCTATTACCTCATCAAGACTTTGTAGCCGAGATTTTTCGGCTGGACTATCAGCAAAAATAAATGAGACCATAGCTTTGTTTTCCTGCTGGCCAAACGGGAAATCTATGTTCAGTGTTTGGCCGCTAGTGGGAATGGAAAGTGGGATATCAGTGCGGAAACCATTTGAAGCCAGCAGCGCTGTGAAAAGGAGAAAAGCGATTAGTAAGTTCATCACTACCCCTGCAACTATTATTGCAGCTCTTACCCAAGGTCCTTTGGCTGAGAAACTCCTTGGCTGATTTGTCTTATCGCCATCTTCACCAAACAAACGGACAAACCCACCAGCTGGAATTGCGTTTATTGAGTAAATTGTTTCTCCTTTCTTTTTACCCCAAATTCTGGGTGGAAAACCAAAGCCAAATTCCTCTACTTTGACATTGAAAAACTTGGCCGAGAAAAAATGGCCTGCTTCATGAACAAAAATAAGGAACCCAAGAAGCAATATTCCGAAGATAATCGCAAGTACGATAGTCATAAGTTATAAGATTTAAGTTGTAAGATTTAGCTTTTCTTAAAACTTAGAGCTTACGGCTTAAAACTAAATCTGGAGGATTTCATTTTCTTTACTTTTTGCTGTCTCATCTACTTGCTTAGTAAACTCTTCTGTGACTTTTTGGACTTTTTCTTTTATCTTAAAGGCTGTATCTTCCGAGAGGGCCTTCCTTTTTTCGGCTGCCCCCGCATCATCCACCGCTTCTCTTCTTATTTGGCGTATAGCTACTCGAGCGCTTTCTGCCCTGTCATGAACAAGTTTTGTCATTTCCCGTCTGCGTTCCTCAGAAAGCGGTGGGATAGGAACGCGAATGATATTGTTTTCGGTCAATGGGTTCACAGCTAAGTCAGAGTCGCGAATCGCCTTTTCAATTGGCTCGGTATTGACCCTGTCCCAAACTTGTAGAACGAGGAGCCGAGGCTCTGGAGTATTTATACTCGCCAGATCACGCAGGTCCCTCTTCTGTCCGTAGGCCTCCACTTTGAGAGTTTCCAATAAGGAAGGGTGGGCTCTACCTGTCCGTACTCCAGAAAGCTCCTCGCGAAAATGATCCAGGGCTTTTTGCATTTTAGTTTTTACTTCCTCGGAAAGCCGTTCGGGGTCCATAAAAATTTATTAGAAGACCAAGCTTCTATTTTAATCGCTTAGGGAAAATCTGGCAATCTTTTTTACCTGTACATTCTCCCCGGTCTTGGAGATGATTTCAGCAACAAGATCTTTGACTCTCCTTGAAGGATCGCGGATATATTCTTGTTTGAGTAGTTCGTCCACGGAAGCTGGATCCATTGAAGCAACTTGCATTGCAACCTCTTTTGCCAAACTTTTGAACTCATCTGTTTTAGCTACAAAATCTGTCTCGCAAGCCACATAAATCATCGCCCCTATTTTACCGCCAGCGTGGATATAAGTTTCGATTAGACCCTGCCCTGTCTCTCGATGAGCTTTTTCGGCTGCTTTTTCAAGTCCCTTTTCCCGTAAAATTTCTTTAGCCTTCGCTATATCGCCGCCAGCCTTCTTCAAAGCGGCGCGCACATCCATCACACCAGCACCAGTTTGTTCTCGCAATTTTTTTATCTCTTTAGTGGAAATTTCACTCATAAGTTAGACTGCTTGGGCGACTGCTTCCTTTTCCTCCTCTTTGACCCTTTTCTTCTCTGCAATGACCTCTTTCTTTTGCCAAGATTTTTTCCCGTCTTCAAATGCATCGGCGATTGTCGAAACGAGTAGAGAAACGCTTTTTATAGCGTCATCATTAGCCGGGATTGGGTAATCGATCTTTGTGGGATCGGCATTTGTATCCACCAAAGCAATTACCGGCACGTCCATTTTGTTTGCCTCGCGTACCGCATTATCTTCCTTACGGGAATCTATGACAAAGAGGGCGTCGGGAAGTTTTGCCAAATTACGAATTCCGCCGATCGAACGGGTCATCTTGTCGGCCTCCCTTTGGATGAGCAGCTGCTCTTTTTTAGTCAGGCCACTTTCTTTATCAGCCAGCTTCTCTTCTAGCTTTGGCAGTTTATCAATAGTTTTTTTTACCGCGTCAAAATTGGTAAGCAGACCACCCAACCAGCGTTTAGTCATATACATTGAGCCAACTCTTTGAGCTTGTTCCTTTACGATTTCGGCTGTTTGTTTCTTGGTTGCCAGAAAAACGATGTTACCGCCTCTTTCAGCTAATTCCTTAACAAATTCTGCTGCTTTTTTGAGGGCATTTTCTGTTTTTTCCAAATCGATCACGTGGATACCTGCTTGCTGAGTGAATATGAACGGTTTCATTTTTGGGTTCCAACGAGATGAGCGGTGACCAAAATGGACACCGGCTTCAAGTAACTGTGTAAGTGTTGGGATTTTCAACATAACGGGGCGTAGTGTAACAAAACTAGCTATAAAAAAGCAAGCAGAAAAGAGAGAAGGGCCATCCTCTATGTCAAGAGAACGACCCCTGCTGAGCTCGGTTTTACCTAAACTCGGCTTGAAACACGGCGACCTGGTTGCGTCCAGGCAGATATCACCCCCTATCCTTTTTCCTCTTTCTCGTCGCTCTCTCACGCTTCTTCATCGGTTTCGCTGGAACCATCACTCGGACATCCCAGTCTCGGAGGCCGGAGAGTTCGACTTCGAGGAACATTCTTGAGCTCGAACCTGTATTCTGGGCTGCGACCGGCTCTGAGCATCGAACGTTTAGAGACCTCCTAAGCTCTGCGACCCATGCTGGAGAAACACAGATGGTCGGTCCCGTGCTGTCGGATCGCATTGGGACCTCCCACGGCGGTGTGTGAGCAACCCCATTACCATTGGCTCCTACGGTGTTGAAGCCTTTCAGAGGTGACTCTGGTGGTGGTTCAAAGCCCTCTAGGATACTCTGCACGGCCCCGACGGCAACGTCAACAGACTGCACCATGACGATCTTGTTCCCCTCCTGCTTTGAAGACGAGGGCCCCAAAACGCAAAAATCACGCGCGTTGCGTGATTTCAATACGTTTTAATGGCGGATTGCCCTCTTTGATCTGCCCATCACTTATACTATTACATATAAAAAAGCTATTGAGAAGTAGGAAAAATACCCTGACGAGACGGATTAAATAAGGTTCTGCTTCTTGAGAGACCGTAAAACTTTTTTGTGTACTGCTTCTTTGGCGAGGAGAATTCCGGATTTTTTATCCAGACAATCGATTTTTACCCAATGTTTAAACCGGCGGGATAGTTTTTTGTACATCACTTCCGACTGCGTCAAAAATTCAAATTTTTTCTCATGAATATCGCGTTTACCCCTTCCAATCAGAAGTTGCCTAGCGATACCAACAGGAACATGTAGGTAAATTACCAAATCCTCTTTGGGTATTTTGTTTACTCTATATTCAAGTTCTTGTAGCCAGTCGAGGAATTCTTTACGTTTTTTCTCGGGAAGCTTTGCGGCCTGATGAGCCATGTTACTGGTAGCGTAGCGGTTGGCAAGGACGATTTTTCCTTCTCGCAACCAAGCGTTCATCTCCCGCTTTGCAGTTGCACGATCCAAGGAATAAGCCAGTGAGATTAGGTAAGGAGAGACAGCATCCACATCGCCAAAATCGCCTTTTAGGTAGCGGGCGACCGTTTTTCCATGAAAGCTATCCCAATAACGAGGAAAGTCTATAGTTTCAAACGGAATATCTTTCGAACGTAAATACTCTGTTAAAAGATCTAGCTGCGTAGTTTTCCCAGAACCATCTATCCCCTCAAAAACAATCAGTTTACCTTTTTTACTTTTCATCGAAACGATTTTGACATAAAAAATCTTCAGTAGCAATAAATTCCTTGCCCGCACCCTTATAAGCACCTAAAAACTACTCTTGCTTACAGTACCACCAACGGTTAAACTTTCCACTAGTAAGGAGGTTGGTCTTGTCAAAACCAGAGATAATTTCGCACGCCTTTTTCGACTGGAGTGGAGTCCTGAGCAACGACCCGATTGTGATCTGTGAAGCAAACAACCGGATGTTCGAAGAACAGGGGCTTCCCAGACTAACTCTTGAGCAGTGGCGCCCGCGAACCAGACTGACTGCAGCCGAAATCATGAGAGATCATGGGATAGCGGGTACTGACCAAGAACACCAGGAGTGGTACCATAGGGTACTAGACGGCGTGAAAGCAGACGGGATAGTCCCCCAGGCCTATCCAAACGCCAAACAGCTGCTCCACTTGCTCAAAAGTAAGGGCTTCACTATAGGAGTGTTAAGCACACACCCGTTAGCCCACCTTCGTGAAGAAGCCGACCAGTACGGCTTATCTAGTCTGGTATCGGTTTTCATGGGAGACTCGCGGAGCAAAGCTGACGGTATTCGTAAGCTGTTGTCTCAATTTGGGGTCACAAACCCCAGACACGCCCTCTACGTCGGAGACACCGTTTATGATATCCAACAAGCCAAGGAGGTCGGTGTAGTTTCGGTTGCGGTCTGTGAAGGTTTCCACGACAAGGACCGGCTAGATACGGAAGATCCGGATTTCTTATTTGACAATCTTAATGAAGTCCTAAAGGCAGTGGAGGAAGATCGCATAGCTTTCCTAAACTAAACGGAGAGTCCAAAAACGAAGGGGCGGCGTGGTCCTGCTGTCCCTTCGATTATCTCTCCAATACTACATATTTATATCTCAACCCTTCGGACTCGCCGTTTTGGCTGGAAACTATAGTTTTAAACTTTGAGTAATCTGGGAAAAAGGCATCAGCTTCGTACCCACCCTCGACTACAGTAAGATAGAGCCGATCAGCAAATTTGATAATTTGTTCAAATATTTGCCCACCACCGATAATAAATATTTCATCATTTTCCACCGATTCAGCTTTCTCCAGCGCCTCTTTAATTGAATTGCATGCCAGCACGTCGTCCTGTTTAAAAGAATCGTCGCGGGTTACGACAATATTTACTCTGTTTGGCAGCACCCTGCCGATCGAATCAAAAGTTTTCCGGCCCATTATGATTGGGTGGCCGGTTGTCAATTTCTTAAATCTTTTGAGATCTTCAGAGATATGCCAAAGAAGTTTATTATCTTTACCCAACTCTCTATTTTTCCCAATCGCCGCAATAATACTAATTCTTGGTCTTTTCATAATACCCACCGGCAACTGTAAGTTCACCACGTATTGCAGGATATGGCTCGTAATTTTCTAGGGCAACGAGATCCGGGTGAAAATCATCAAGATTTCGTACAGAAGGATCAATTTTTACAGTTGGAAACTTTTTTGGTTTCCTAGTTAACTGCTCCTTCACCTGATCGACGTGATTTTCGTAGATGTGGACATCACCAAAGGTGTGGATAAACTCACCAGGCTCATAACCAGTTATCCGCGCCAAAATTATGGTTAGTAAGGAATAGCTAGCTATGTTGAATGGCACTCCAAGAAAAAGGTCTGCACTTCTTTGGTAGAGCTGCAGAGAAAGCTTGCCGTCTCGCTGGGAAACCTGATACATATTGTGGCAGATGGGAAATCTGGAAGTGTCTTTTAGGGTTGCCATCGTGTAAAGATACTCGGGGTTCCAGGAATTTACTATTAAATTTTTCGCGTCTGGGTCTTCTTTTAGCTCCTCGATAACCCATTTCAGCTGGTCGACGGTCCTTTTCGTCCTCGTGGGCCAACGGCGCCACATTTCTCCGTAAATCCTAGGCAGCTGTCCCCATTTTTTTGCGAAACTAAGATCTTCAGCGATTTTTTCGATGAACTCTTCTTTGCTAAGGAGCTTTCTTTCTTTATTCTTTAAAACGTAAATTTTGTACGGGTAATCATCCCAAATGTGAACATTATTATCGACAAGATACTTAATGTTGGACTGGCCCGCCATAAACCAATAGAGCTCGTGGAGAACTCCTTTCCAATAAACTTTTTTTGTGGTCAGGAGTGGAAAACCCTTGGAAAGATCGTATCTGGTCTGCCGACCAAATAGACTGTAAAGCACAATATCCGTCCCTCGATCCACTTTTTTTATTCCCTTCTCCAGAGCTTCCTCCAACAAATCTAAATATTGATATTCAGGATGGTTCTTTTCCATAACTTTCATCGGCTGACAAGGACCGTCCCTGTCATTGGCTGGTGGGTCAGGGTTTTTTAAACTTGTTTTTCTTCACCTTTGCTCGTTACCCGACCGCCTTGCCATTGGCCGCGGTAACTTGCACCTTTACCGGCTACTTCCCAAAACATTACGTGCAACACTCTTGCTCCAAGTTCAATTTTTACATTGGACGGGCCCAAATTTTTTATTGAAAACGTCAGTGGGCCTCTGTAACCGGGTGCAATCTGGGTCGTGCCTAGCCACAAACCAGAGCGGAAGGTGGTAGACCTAGGGTGCAGAGTAGCTGCCAAACTATCCGGCAGGTTCACAGATTCAATTGTCTTACCAAGATAGAAATCTCCTGGTTCGATGGTGATAAATTCCGATTTACCTTCCTTGTATTTTGCAACGGATTTACTCTCAACCGTTTTTCTCTTTTCTATAGCAAGAACCGTCTCGCCGGAAATTTCAAATACTTCTCCGAGCCGAAGATCAAAACCAGCCCCTTCTGGATTTTCCAGATCGCGTGGACCTAGGGCCTCAACCAAATTAATTTCTTTGACCAATTTCTTTAGCTTATCCACACCTAGTACCATAGCTTAAAATTCCTCCGCTAATTTTGAAGATTCTGGTGTCTTCTGCCCGGCGTACTTGGCTCCTTTTTTCTGAGTATAAGGAACCAGAGCTGGGGAGGAAAGTTGTTCGAAAGTGAAAGAACATATCCTCATGCCAGGATAAAGCGCTACTGGCATTACTCCAATATTCCCTAACTCCATCACCGGTTTACCTATCCAGCCTGGGTCAAACCGAGCCGCGGTTGAATGGACAATAATTCCAATCCGACCCAAACTACTTCTCCCCTCGAGCCTACCGATCAGATCGTCAGCAAGTTGCAAATTTTCAACTGTGGTCGCCAGGCAAAATTCTCCCGGCCGCATAATAAACGGCTCGTCTTTGGGGACCGAAATTTCTTTCATAAGCTCTTTTGAGACTTTCTTATCTCTTGGATCTATAAAGGGATATTTGGAGTGATTGAAGATTTTGAAACTTTTTCCCAAATGAAAATCAATGGTACAAGGACCAAGTTGCTCAGCTAGATCTGGTTTTGGAGTGATTTTTATTCTACCGTTCTTTAAAGAGGTTCTTATATCTTTGTCGGAAAGAATCATTACACCTGCCTGCCCGTAAAAGCTCTAAATTAGCACAGGCCCTCCGCGCAATTAGAATATCATTGCAGGATTTCTTTGACAACTCCTTAACCTAAATTTTCTCCAATAGCACGCTCCGTACTTCGAAATACAAGATTTTTTATTACTCTCGCGTGTTGCGACCACTTCCTCCGATCAAATCGGAGTTCGTGGGCTAAAAAAAACGACCCCATTGCTTCATGAAAAAGCGGGGTCATTTCTTGTCCTAAACCAAAATCAAATAGATGTTGGCTTGGGAGAGACCGAAAGGCAACAAGATACTCGCTAGGAGCACTTCCGCCTTTCGGTGGGGGTCGGTGCAAGCACAGGGGGAATCCAACATGGCAAGAGTTTGGCGAGCCCGGGCTCACTACTACCCACCAATGCTCCCCACTACGACCAATCACTCTCCTTATATTCGATTGTGATCTCTAAACTAACGCAAGATCCGGCTTTGACCTAGCCCCTACCGAGCACGGACTCGCAAGGACTAGGTCCTGGGTTCAGCCATATGCATGGATTCCTCCGGTGCACTATTACGCTTGAACCAACCGCTCAGAACCGTTCAACCTGGGGTTCACTCTCAGCATGTCATCACAACCCAGAAGGTTTTCTGCGGAATTGACTCCTCGTGAGGAGATCTCCACTTATGCCTCACTGGGAAAGCAACAGCGTTTGAACCCGCCTGCCGAAACAGACTTCAGGCCGAAAGGCTCCTGAAAAAGTCGATCACCCTTTGTGTCATCCGTACTCGATGGCGAACCAAAAAGCTCCGGCGACGGACGATCCACTTCTCCCTCAAAACAACGTTTGCTAACCTTGTCTTGGGGGACTAATTTTATTGTAGATATTATATAACGACCATGCAAGCCCTTAATTTCTAGGTTCAACAAGCAAGAAGGCCCCTCAAGTTAAAACTCGTGGGGCCATCATGAACCGGGAACGGCAGGTCGTCACACGCATCTCCGAGTCTGTTACCATACGTGTCTACGAACCGCCCAGGGGCCTGGTTCTCGTTCGGCACGTTTGGACAGTTATCCTCCCCGTTCTCCACCCCATCGTTATCCAGGTCTGGGTCGCACGCAGAACCAATACCGTCGCCATCGAAATCGTCCTGGTCCGCGTTGGCATCCTGTGGACAGTTGTCAATCTCATCGTCCACGTCATCGTTGTCCAGATCTATGATCCTATCAGCGGACTCTTCGACCTCTACACTTGGATCGATTCCGTCGGAAGGCACACTAAGGACACCCAACCCGATGAATACCAAGCCGACTACGAACGATCCAACGATCAGGACCTGCTGCCACTTGGGTGGTATTTTCATGATATCCTCCTACTTTAGTACGCTTAACCCGAAAGGTATAAGTGCAGCGATTGCAATTACCCCCAAGATAATAATGAGCGGCATGTATCTGTCCGCTGAGCAGCGACGTCGTTTGCCTGGTCTCTCACACACTCTCTACTCCTACTTCTACTTCTACCCTCTTACCTTGCCTTAAAACCACTCTGTCTTCAAGGCACTATTAAACAAACCTTTCCTTAGACGTAAGATATAAGATGTAAGATTTAAAATATCTCAGAACCTCAGTGTAAGAAGAGATTTGCTTAAGAGTTACCGGAGCGCAGCTCACCTTTGGAAGGGTATTGCTGCGCTCCGGTCGACGGGGAAATACGCTGGGCTAGCGTGTTTCCAAGCAGGCTGCCGGCACGATGGTCCCTGCAGTCCTGGCCGACAGGCGATCCAGCTCTAGAGGATTGGCCCTGCCGACTGCGCCCAGTTCCAGTTGGCAGTACTCGGCGTAGAAACACCCACGGCTCTTATCCTTAAAGACCGAGCTGTAGATGCTGGCCCAGTCCGAAGGTCCTGGCGCTAGTTGCTGACCATCGAACGTGATACTGCCAGTTGCTACCGCGTCACGGCTTTTGATGTTGTGCGAGCTGTCGCTCCTGCAACCGGTATCGTCCCGGTGGTGGTTGCTACCCCAATCGTGGTACAGACCACCGGGCTCACCCCAGACCAACTTGCTGATTTTGACCTCGTGGCATTTCGACCAAGGGTCAAATGGATCCGTGCAGACCTCCACCATCGCGTTCAGGTTGGCGGATGACAGGTCCCGACCGACGTCGAATTGATCCGTGGCAAGATCCGCAAACCCGTAGAAGTACTGGAACACGTCGTCACAGTAATCGTCTGGGTTACCGACGTCTATCAGAAACAGATCCACGAAGATGCTTGACCCAGCGGTGCTGGACCTGTTCTCCTTGAACCGGAAATCGCTGGCCGAAACGAAGGTGTGAGCCTCCGTGCCGTCGGCCAGGGTGATAAAGAAGCTGGAGTTGGCGCCGACTTCATCACCACGGAATTCGCTTTGGCCGCCCGCATTCGCAGCAGCGGATGGTTGAACCCCTGCACTGCTCTGCTCGAGGCCCAAACAGTAGCCTTCCCTTACGTCCTCACCCCGGACTGAACCAGTAGCGAAGAGAGCAAGGACTAGGATTGCGCCTAGTACGACTATGATCCCTTTCAACTGTTGGTCTCCTTCCCTCCCTTTCGGGAACTAAAAAATTTGGAGAATTATATCACACTATGAGTCATATTTCAACCTACGGGGTTTAGATAGTGGGGAGTCGGTAGAGTCTTACTTTGTGGATACTTCTTTCGTCTGCATCTTCAACCTCTATTTCGAAATGTTTCAGGCGAATTTGTTCACCTTTTTTGGGTATCCGGCCAATTTGAGTTTGGATGAGCCCTGCTAGAGTAGTAAAACCTTCGCCTTTAAGATTTACGTGAAGGAATTTCTCTAGGTCAGCGACACGGGTAGAGCCAGCTATTTCTAACGCACCTCCTTTGCCCTTCTTAACAAATTTCTCCATTCTCACACTCTTATCAAAAATATCACCGACGATTTCTTCTAGCACGTCTTCTAGAGAAGCAACTCCCACAAAACTACCGTGTTCATCCACTACAAGCGCGATTTTTTTCTTCAGTCTCGCGAAATCAGAAAGCAGCTCCGACACCTTTTTACCCTCAGGAACAATAAAAGGTGGAACGGTAAGCTCTTTTACTCTAGTGTCCCAACTTCTCTTTTGGATTTCGCGCAGGGCAAAATCGACATCAAAGACACCAGTGACGTTTTCTTCATCACCTTCAAAAACCGGAAAGCGGGAGTAATCGCTTTTGACAATTGTCCCCATCACTTCTCGCAAAGTTTTATTACCGTCCAAATAAACAACCGAGATTTCGGGGGTCATGACCTCACCTACCTTCACATCTTCAAATTCGATCACGTTTTCCATTATTTCAGCGGCGTCTTTCCCTAAAAGCCCGGCTTCCTCACTGACCGCAATAACACTCTTCAACTCTTCTTCGGTTACTGCCTCGGTACCAGCTTCGGCAAACAAATGTGTAAAGAAAGTGGACAAGCGTTCCAGAATAATTACAACTGGATAAAGAAAGGTACTAATTATTTCCAGCAATGGGGCCGCAAAAAGAGCCATACCTATCGGCCGGTGCGCAGCAAAACTTTTTGGTACAGTTTCACCTACAATTAAAAGAACTACGGTCACCCCACCCGTAGCCAAACCAACCCCTAAAGAGCCGAAGATTTCTGTCGCCAAAAAAGTAGCGTAAGAAGCGATAAGGACGTTGACGATGTTGTTGCCAACCAAAATAGTAGCCAGGAGTCTATTCGGGTTACTTTTAAGTCTATCCAGTGCACCGGCACCAGGTTTACCTTCTTTTACCAAAGAATGTAGTTTAAATTTACCAACCGAAAAAATGCTCGTTTCACTGGCGGCAAAAAAAGCGGAGAGTGTAAAAAGAATCAAAAAAATGATAAATTCAACCATGGCAGATTATTTTAATTTTAACATGGACGGTTACGCTCCCGCTGCTTCTTGACCGATAACCGAGGATTCTTTTGGCAAACGCCAGCTCATCCATTTACACTTGGGGTAGCCGCTGCAACCGTAAAATGGGCGGCCTCTTCTGGTTCTTTTTATTACTATTGGATCAGCACTTTCCGGGCATTTTGAGTCAGTTTTCTCCTCAAAAGCTTTGGTGTATTTGTGATCTGGGAAATTTTCACAAGCGAGAAATTTACCAAAACGACCGTAGCGTATTATCAGGGGGTGACCTTCAGGGCATTTTTCGTCTGTCAACTCGTGGAATATTTTTACTCGGCCACTCTCCTCCGTCACTTTCTCCACCTCCTTATTAAACGGTCCGTAAAACTCGGCGATAACCGGCACCCATTTTTTCTCTCCGGCGGCAATGTCATCCAGTGACTCTTCCATCTTAGCCGTAAAACTGTAGTCAAAAACGCCTGGAAAATATTTCACTAGAAAATCGTTAGCAGCCGCACCAAGCGGTGTTGGTCGAAACTTTCGCTGCTGCAGCTCTACGTAATTTCTTTCTTGTATGGTTGAAATAATCGGAGCGTAAGTACTGGGACGGCCGATTCCCTTTTCTTCTAGAGTCTTTATGAGGCTCGCCTCAGTGTATCTTGGTAGTGACTCTGTGAAATGCTGCTCCGAGAACAGCTTTACTAAATCCAATTTCGTTCCCTCCGGCAATGGCGGTATTTTTTTATCCCCGTCACCGGCAACATCACCTTCTTTGCGCCCATAAACTTTCTGGTACCCAGGAAATTTAACAACAGACCCAGCTGCTCTAAATGTATACTTACCCGCGACGATATCCAAACTCACCTGATCATAAACTGCTTCGGCCATTTGGCTAGCTACAAATCTTTTCCAGATAAGTTCGTACAGCTTTTGGTGGTCTCGACTTAGCTGTTTTCCAGCTTCTACCTGCTGCTTGCTTACATCAGTAGGCCGTACCGCTTCGTGGGCCTCCTGGGCAATCTTACTTTTAGTTTTGTAGATCCTGCTTGAGCTCGGAAGATATTGCTTACCAAACTGCTTATCAATAAATTTTCTGGCCGCAGCTAAAGCTATCGGTGATAGGTTTACCGAATCGGTGCGGTGGTAAGTAATCAACCCATGCTCGTATAGATCCTGGGCGAGTTTCATAGTCTTTTTTGAGGTAAACCCAAAATTGTTGGCTCCTGTTTGCGTCATTGTTGAAGTGGTAAACGGTGGCGCGGGGTATTTTTTAGCTTCCTTTTCCTCTTTTTTGACTACTTCCCAACGTGTATCCTTGCTTTCTAATTCTTTTGTAATAGATTTTGCCTGCTTTTCATTTCCAATTTCTATTTTCTTCCCGTCTTTTTGTGATAGCTGTGCCACAAATTCATCGTTTTGACTTCGGAGCAGCGCTTCAATACTCCAATATTCGACCGGCACAAATTGTTCTATCTCCCGCTCTCTTTCGACGATCAGCCGGACCGCCACTGACTGGACTCGACCGGCTGAAAGACCGCTTTTCACTTTTTTCCAAAGCAGTGGCGAAAGTCTATAACCAACCAATCGGTCCAAAACTCTCCGGCCCACTTGGGCATCCACTAGCTTCAAATTAATAGTTCTGGGACTCCTCAGGGCCTCCTGTACCGCTTCTTTGGTGATTTCATGGAAAACAATGCGGGAGAACTTGGGTTCTGCCTTTTGCTTTTTGCTTTTTGCTTTTTGATCTTCAGTTGCTAGATATTGAACGTGCCAAGCAATTGCTTCTCCTTCTCTATCTGGGTCAGTAGCTAGGATAATATTTTTGGCACTGCGTAAAATATCACGCAGATTTTCGACTGTTTTTCTTTTACTTTTTGGAATTACGTACGCAGGTTCAAAATCGTGATCGACGTCAACACCAATTTTGGCTTTTGGTAGGTCACGAACGTGACCCATTGAGGCTTCGATTTTATATTTACTGCCTAAGAAACGCGACAACGTTCTTGCTTTTGTCGGGGACTCAACAATAACGAGATTTTCAGACATCGAAAAGTATTATAGCATCCTTAATACTTCAAAACTAAAGTTTTTCAGTACCCTCGGCTGCTGCGACCACCTCATCCGATCAAATCGGAGTTCGTGGGCTAAGTAGCAGATAGCGCAAAAACAGAGAAAGACACCCCCTTGCGAGAGTGTCCCAATTACTCGTTGTCCACAGTTCTAGGTCTAGATCGATCGCTGAGCTAGAGGAGGACAAATGCTATTCCACCAGCGTCGGACTGCAGAAAACGCTCCGTTATGCGGATCGTCCAGCGCGAAGCGAAGAGCCGCACAGATCTTGCTTTTTGGGAGATCTGCTAGCTCATTACTCGCCATCTCTTGGACGTTGAAGCCTCGACGCACCGCCACAGCCACTACTGCCTGTACAGAGTAACCCGTTCCGGGGATGTTCATGCGCTTGCCCGGATCGATAGCGATTTCAAGATAGTCTCGGATTACACTCCGAAGACCCGCCGGAAACACGGCAAATCTCTCTGTTCGCGGCGTCTCGGCTGCTTTCCAAGCAAGGAATTTCGTCAGTCTCCACATCTTCCAGCTCACATCCTTTCCTACCCGGTTGGGGCCGCAAAACATTACCATCAATGCTGATTGTACGTCAACATACAAGCACCAGATTTCCTGTTGCAAAACCAACTTGACCAAATATTTTCTTGCTGTTAGACTGCTTAGCTTGAAGAGAAGACTCAAGAAGAAAAGGAGATCCCTTTGTCCCGTAAAGCAATCATCCGCTGCGTTGACCCACGGTACAATGACGCCATAGCAGAACTCCTGGAGAAAATGGGGCTAACCGGAAGTTCTCATATACCTCCATTTCCTGTTCCCGGAGCCTCGCTTTCAGCAGTTGGCACGATCCCATATCTGCGCTTCGTGATCGGCCACTTGGATGTATCCGAGATCTGGATTGTCGATCACTTGGACTGCAAGGCGTATGAGCTCCAAGGTCGCGACAATGATTGGAAATCGCACGTTCATCTTCTGAGAAGCGCCGAGAAAAAGCTGAGAGCCTCTTTTCCGAACTGCGTTTCCCGTCTCTTTCTCATGCCGGCTCCGGAAGAGGATGGACGAGTAGCTGCTGGAAAGGTGGAAGAGATCGGCTAGAGTAATTCGAGATCGATAAGGCCGACGTGGACACTGTCTGCGTCGGCTATATCCTCTAACGGTTAAGCGAGTAATTGCCGCCGCCAAGTGAGCGGATTTTACCCTTTATCTCCATGAGGGAAAGGATCGAACCTGCTTTTGAGGCAGAAAGTTTGGTATGACGTGCAATTTGGTCAATATGCGCCGGTTCGTCCCCCATCAAATACAAAATTTTCTGCTCATCTTCCGAATCTCCTTTGATTCCCTCCTGGTCCCTAGTCTCTGGTTCCTGGCCACTAATCTGTAATTCTTCCAGTATGTCCTCTATATTCATCACCAGTTTCGCTCCTTGTTTGATAAGGGCCGCCGGTCCCTTTGCCAGCTTCGAATACATTGGCCCAGCAACAGCGAACACTTCCCTTCCTTGTTCGCCGGCTAACCCGGCGGTGATCAGGGAACCGCTGTCCTCCCCAGCCTCAGTAACCAAAACTCCAAGTGAGAGACCACTAATTATTCGATTTCGGGCGGGGAAATTTCCGGGCACCGAGTCCATACCAACTGGAAACTCGCTTATCACCGCACCGTTACCTTTAGCAATTTCATCTGCTAAAGCCCTGTTCTCAGCCGGATACACCCTGTCCAATCCACCACCAAGAACTGCAATAGTTTTGCCGCTATTACCGATGGTGACCCTGTGAGAGTGGCTGTCCACACCCCTCGCAAGACCTGAGACGATTGTGAACCCAATATTTACCAAATCCCGCACCAAAATCTCGGTCACTTCCCTACCGTAGTTTGTAATTTTGCGGGTCCCGACAACCGCAATTACTCTTTTCTCATCTGGGAGTTGTCCTCTAATATATAAAACCGGTGGAGCATCTGATATTTCCTTGAGCAATTTTGGGTAGTTTTTATCATTTAGCGTTATCACTATAATGTTAAGTTTGCTAATCTTGTCTAAATATCTTTGTATATCAAAGCTTTTTCTAAATTCGGTAAATTGTTCAAAAAGTTTCGGGGTTAGTATTTCCTTCAGGGTTTTCTCGTCTGCTTTCCAAATAGTCTCGGCAGATTTGAAATGCTTTAGAAGTACTTGAAACCGCACTGGCCCTATCCCAGGCGCCGCAGCAAGAGCAATGTAATAAGGTGAGTCCTTTACCATTGAGGATATTATTGCCAAACCTTCTACTATTGTAAAGATAAAACTTAATATAAAACCCATAGTATGATATACTATCGCTCCCACGGATTCTGTTCACCAGAAAGGAGTTGTACCGTGAGGATAGCATTAGCGTTGGTAGTCGTCCTAGCCGTGCTGGCCGGGGCATTCGCCACGACTTCTAGTACGGAGGCTGCCAAGCCCCAGTGGGTCACATTCCCTTGGGGCACCGTGTGCCTACTAAGGTACACAGAGAGGGATGGGGACGTCGTCTCCATGGTCGGCCGGCTTCCCACCTTCTCGCTGCGCTACATCGAGAGAGAGGGGTGGGACATGATCAACTTCTACAACGAAGCCGGACTCATCCCGATCCGGTCTGTCCAAATCAAGCCTTGCTCCCTGGTGCTCACTAACCCCTAAGGGAGTAGCAAGAACGTCCGGGTAGTGAACAACGGCGAGTTTGTCCTCGACTTCCGAAAGGACAAACTCGCCCTCATACCGTTTTTCTAATTGGAAAATGTTACTTATTCGTACTCGATCGTAGCTGGAGGTTTTTGGGTGATGTCGTAAACCACGCGGTTCACCCCTTTTACTTCGTTTACAATTCTACTTGAAATCCTCTCAAGCACCTTTGGTGGTATTTTAAACCAATCGGCCGTCATGCCATCTATACTGGTTACCGCCCGCAGACTTACAATATATTCGTAAGTGCGCGCATCACCCATCACACCCACTGCCTTTACTGGCAACAAAGCAGCTATAGCTTGCCAAGTTTTATCGTATAAATTTGCTCGTCTGAGCTCCTCAATAAAGATCGCATCCACCTCTCGTAAAATTGCTAGTTTTTCTTTAGTAACTTCGCCTAAAACCCTTATCGCTAAACCCGGCCCCGGAAAAGGATGACGCCAAAGCCTCTCCTTTGGCAAACCCAAAGCAACACCTAATTCACGAACCTCATCCTTATAAAACTCTTTGAGCGGCTCGACAATTTTGAACCGGATTTTCTTTGGCAAAACAACGTTGTGATGAGATTTTATCCTAGAAGCGGCTTTTGAGGGAGCGGCAGATTCGATCCTATCTGGATAGATAGTACCTTGAGCTAAAAATCTTATTTTTTCGGCTCTTCCAAGTTTCTCAGCTTCATTGGTGAAAATGTCAATGAACGTCTTACCAATAATTTTACGCTTTTTTTCTGGATCTGTTAGACCTTTCAGTCTGTTTAAAAATATTCTGCCCGCATCTACAAACCTAAAATTGCGAAATTTTAATTGCTTAAAGAGTAGTTTAACCTCTTCCCTTTCTCCTTCACGTAGTAACCCGCTATCAACAAAAATAGGATATACTTGGTTTCCAACGGTTCTTTTCAATAAAGTAGCCGCGACCAAGGAGTCTACTCCACCTGAAACCGCGATTAGTATTTTTTCCTGTCCTACCTCGGTTTTAATTTCATTAACTAAGTTAGCAATCTGATTTCCTATTTGCCAATCTCTGTTTACGCCAGCAATTTTAATGAAATTTTCTAATATTGTCGGGCCGTTTTCAGTGTGGGCAACTTCGGGGTGAAATTGTAAACCAAAAATCCTGCCATTTTCGTAGGCAGAAATTGGAGCGTTATTTGACCTCGCCACAATCTTGTAACCTTTCGGCAGTTTTGTAACTTGGTCGCCGTGGGAAAGCCAAACTCTTTGTTTCTTTGTTAGACCGCTGAACAAAGGGCTTTTGCTTATAATTTCAATGTTATCCCGACCATACTCTCTGCTTTTTCCAGCCAAAACCTGTCCTCCGGCAATTTTTGCTAGATAATGATGGCCGTAGCAGATACCAAGTATTGGCTTGCTGATTTTCAAATTTGTACTTGGGGTTTTGATCGCATCAGGACCGTAAACTGAACTTGGACCTCCGGAAAGGATCAGCCCAGATAGATTATCAATTTTGGAAAGATTGGTTTGGGGTGGAAATATTTCCGCCCTGGCTCCTAGCTGCCGCAGACGTCTGGCAATCAGATGCGTGTATTGGCTGCCAAAATCCAGAACGGCAATCATTTTCAGATTATATCAGGTCTTCCTGATAAAATCCTATTTGATTTACTACTGCTGCTCACTTCCTTCTTCGCGGCGCACCACGTCCATTTTTGGTTCGTTCCTTGGCATTAGGGGCTTTGGCTCCCCTGTCTGCTGCACAGGTGGTGCTTGTGGTGGAGCTTGGGTTGGAGGAGATACAATATCTTGTGTGGGTGGTTGATCAACAGAACCTAGATCTTCTCCACCAAATGATTCTTCTCTGGCTAATCTTCTGGCAAGTATAAAATTCCTTGAGAGCCAAGCAACTAGCACCGCCACGAATACGCCAATAAGTGAGTACAGGATGATCGGGTTTATACCGAGAAGATCGTCACCATCTGCAGTAGCTGCCGCCACTTTTACGTCAAAGTCTTGGATTTGATCTGGTTTTTTGGGTTCTTCAACAGTAATAGTACTAGAAAGTACCTGGCCATCTACTTCAATATTGACTGAGTGCTTGCCTGACGCAACGTCGGTAAATACAACTATACCGTTCTTATCGGCAACTCCTTTCTCAAAACCAGGCACCAAAGTGATCGTTGCACCCTCCAGAGGTTCTCCGTTTAGATTTGTAATTCGCAGCTTCACTGCGTAGCCTTTTGTTTTGAAACTGGTTAGTTTGCTACTAGCGATATTGCCAGCTGCATCTTTGCTACGAACTTTGTAGTAAATTCTAGTCCCTGGAGCCAGGATATTGGCTGGCAAGGATATTTTGTGGCTAGTTTTTAGCTTTGTATCAAACTTGATAAAGCCAAGCTTCTTGACATTGCCGTATTCGACCACCGAGGTGGCTTTCTCATTTGTTAGCCAGGAAATAGTCGCTTTCTCAAGTTCGATACCACTAACTCGGATACCGGAGATCTTCGGCGCGGCTGTGTCCTTTTTAGCTGTGCGAGTAGAACCAGATGAGGCACTGCTAGGACCAGTCGAACTTGTGGTACCTGAACTTCCGGTGGTGGATTTACTTGTATCCGCACTACTATCACCGCCAGCATCACCCCCTCCACCATCGTCACCACCGGGACTCTTTATCGTGTAGGTACCGCCAGCTTTTGTAGTAGTCTCTTCTTTATTGTCTGAACTTCTAACTATTGAAGATCCGGAAGTAAAACTGAAGGTCGCTGTTCCTGCTGCTTTAGCTTTAAACCGCACAATAGCGACCAGATTGTCTCCTGAAACCGGAGACGTAGTCGCCCTAGCCAATTTGACAACGCCGCTTCCGCCTTGATTTTGGTACTGCTGTTCAAAGGCGGTACCGGAAAGATCAATAGCAAGAAACTCTAATTTGTCGGCAGAATAGGCGAGATTGGCCTGAACCGCGTTGATTTGGACGGTGCCAGAATTGACTCTAACAGCTACAGAAAGCGTATCTCCCACATTAATGGTCTTACTGGAAGGAGAGACGTACATGGAAGCAGCAGCGTATACTGGTGACACAGCATATACCCCTAATATGCTTGCCATAAAAACTGCCATTAAACTTTGAGTTAGTATTTTCTTCATAAATTTATCTATCCACCCCAGTTTGAAGCCAAGATACTGGCGTCAAAGATATCTACTACACCGTTGCCGTTTAGATCAGCCGCTGGATCATTGGTGCCCCACTTTGACGCTAAAATACTGGCGTCGAAAATATCTACCTTGCCGTCTTGATTCACATCACCCTTTATCAAAGTAGTCGCAGTGGCTGTATTTGAAGCTGAAGAGACGTTACCTTGACCATCTACTGCCCGAACGTAATAGCTGTAACTAGTACCACCGTTTAACCCAGTATCGTTATAGCTGGTACCGGTCACTGTTTTGATCTTAACATTGTTTCGGTAAACGTCATAGCCGGTTACACCAATATTATCAGTGCTAGTGGTCCAAGACAGGTTAATCTGGGTACCGCTGGCTGGTGTTGCTGATAGACCAATTGGTGCGGATGGGGCTTGATTGTCCACTGAAATTGTAATTGAAGTTGATTTGGAGCTATTTGCATCATAAGCTTTAGCTGTAACCGTATGGGTAGTATTTGTCAGGCTCGTAGTATTTAAGCTAAAGCTGTAAGGTGAAGAAGTATCCGTCGCTTTTATTACGTTATCCACCAAAAATTCTACTTTTGTCACCGCTACATCATCACTTGCTGTGGCTGCCACAGTCACAGTACCAGAAACTATTTGGTTGTTCGCTGGCGAAGTAATGGTAACTGTTGGTGCCGGATCTACTATAGTGTAGGTACCCCCATTTGACACAGAGAGTATGTTTGCTTGATCGGTACTGCGGACCAGAGCTGTTCCAGTCCCAAAGTTTATGGCTGTTGTGGCTGGATCTACTTTTGCCTTAAAGGTAACTTTTGCCACCAGTTGATTTCCCGTCAGGTCTGTTGTGCTCGAACGGGCTATTTTCACCGATCCGTTTCCACCAGTATTTTCGAACTGGAGGTTAAAAGCACTACTGCTGGCATCAATACTAACAAAATCCAGTTTGGCTACATCATAAGTAAGATTGGCTTGAACTGCGTTGACAAGCTCTGTGTCGCTGTTTTCTCTAATTTCGACTGTAAAATTGGTGTTGTGGTTTACTGTCTGGTTAGCGGGTGACAACGAGATGCTAGCCGGCGAGGCCGCTTCTCCAGGCAATCCCCTGACTTTCAATATCGCATAGGCAGTTAGCGGAATTAAAATTAAAATTAAAAGCGTGAAGAAAATAACCAAAATATCACGATAACTGTACGGTGGATTTATACTTTTTCGGTAGGTCTTGAACAGGTTTGAAACCCTCATATGCTTATTTAATTCTCTTATATATTTCTAATCTTGTCAATTTCATTGGCCCCAATTCGAGGCAAGGATAGAAGCGTCAAAGATATCTACGACCCCGTTGCCGTTTAGGTCTGCGTCCGGATCATTAGTTCCCCATCTGGAGGCTAAAATACTAGCGTCGAATATATCTACTCTCCCATCACCATTGATGTCTCCAGCATTACCTGGTGGTGGTGTTGATCCACCAGACCTTGGACCAATATCAGTATGGTTATCAGCAAAACTCTTCAACTTGTCTTTCTCAACTTCAAATTGGTCATTTGTTCTATCAGACAGAAGCGACCAGCCCCAAGCACCAGCATAACCATTGACATAAAGAGTTTCGTATCGAGTAAGAGCGTCGATACTAGGCGGATCGACGTACAGCTCACCCACCAGCATCGGCGCGTCGAGCCCAAACTGCTGTTTATAATCATCGTACGTTCTACACACAATACAAAGATCTCCACTCATCCAATCATAAAAATGGGCATCGTAAATATCCACAATGCCCTTCCAAAGATCCAGATCACCTGCATGTGCAGAACCTACCGTTACGTAGGCATTAGTGTTCGCGTGAACAGCGTCGGCAATCCGGCTAACTGTATCTTGAACTTCGGAGGCAGCAATTTCATTATTCTGAATCGCCCACTCTGGTTCATTGAATACTTCCCAGATGACAATTCTGGGATGGTTGGCATAGCGTTTGAAGAGTGCACTCAACGTATCCGCCAAAGCTTGTCGGGCAGAGGTAGTTCCGGTCCAATTTTTAGTCGCATTAGGACTACCAAACAAAGTGAAGTTGTAGTAGATATCATACTGCTCGGCAAGCCTGAGCGCTTCATCTATATCAGCGTAAACTGCCTGGTTAATACCTGACGGCAATCCTCCACTTTCACTGATTTGCCATGGGTCATTACCAGGGAACATCCACCAACGCACAAAATGCGTGTTGGCTGCTTTCAGGGCGGCAAACTCCTGGTTCAGCCTAGAGTTCACGGTGGAATTGGTGACGCCACCGTTTGAGCCGCAACCAAAGTCACAGCTGTAATTGTACCAAGGTAAGTTTACTCCGTGCAAATACCAGTCATTTCCTTGCCATCTTACTCGATTGAAACCAGTGGCTGGTGTGGGACCGCCAGTACCTTTTATTGACCATCCCAGCCTAGCTACTGCTTGGCCAGCATTTTCGTAATATTCAACCAATACGTTATGCTTCCCTGCGGTAAGAGTTCTATCAGCAGTATAAGTCGTTGCGCCCTGATCTTGCCACTGGTCAATAATGATGTTCCCATCCACATATACTCTCATACCATCGTCTGTTGTAGCGGTAAATGTGTAAGTAGCCCCCTCGAAATCAAAATTACCGCTCCAACGTACTGAAAACGTATCGGAACTTACCGATGGACCCGGTGACCCGTTCCCCCAATCAAAATCAATGTCTGCGTCACTTCTAGTGAATGCCAGTGAAGTAAAACCGGTGTTGTTGTAATAACTACCTACAAAAGTATTATCATTTGATAGATTATCAACGCTAACAGTAACCCCGGTAGATGTACCTACATTCCCTAGGGAATCTGTTGCTTTTGCTACCAAAGTATGGGTTCCATCACTTACGTTAGTACTATCCCAATCTATTGTATAAACGCCGGCAGTTGCACTGGTAGAAGTACCGATAGAGCTTCCATCTACAAAAAGTTCGACTTCCTCAACGGCGGAATTATCACTGGCGTTGATTTGAACATCAACCATTCCAAAAACAGATTGGTTCGGTGAAGGCGAGGTGATTGAGACCAGTGGTGGGTCCTCGTCGCCAGAAATACCCGATGGCACAAAACCGGTTTTATTAGTAATAAGTACTTTATCTATCCTGGTGCCCGCCTCCCTACCAATAATTTTAAGAGTGTGCGTACCAGAGGTAAGATCCACTTCGATTTTGTTCGTCAAACCACCGTTTTTGTGATTTATCCACTGCCAGCTCCCAAACGATATGGCCCCATCGCCTACTTTTATCCCAGGTAAATTATCTATTTGTAGCCAGTACGAATCGCTGCTGGCATTTGGAGCAAACACCCTCGTCCAAACGGTATAAGTACCAGATTCGGTCACGTTAAAAGGCATACTGACTGAACCCGTATTGGTAGGCAGTTTAGGGTTGCCGTTGTTGGTTGTCGCTGTTACAGATTTAGTTGTTTTGTTACCAACGTTATCAATAACTTCAACTGCCAAGGTGTGGCTGCCATCAAAAACCTGGGTCGAGTTCCAGGTAAAAGTAAAATGTTCATCCTCGCCAGGTCCAGCGTGACTCATAGATGAGCCAACAGACACCCCATCGACTATCCAGGTAGCTTGATCAATACCAGAGGCATCGTTTGCAGTTACTTGAAAGTTGACATTTCCAGAGACTGTAGCTCCATTTGTGGGAGAAGTGATAGTGACGCTTGGCGCTGTGGTATCTGTTGGTGGTGGAGGCGGGGGCTCTCCATCAGGAACTGCCGGGGAAAATATTGAAACATCGTTAACTATCCAATTGGAATCAGGACTTCTAAATTTTACGCTTGTTTTCCCTACCGGTATTGGATTCCAGTATGAGGCAGCCGCACAGTATTGGTGATCACAATTTTTAGACGTGGCTTGTTTTTTAGCAGCGCTCCAGCTGCTACCCCCATCAAAACTAACTTCCAAAAAAGGTCCAGAGCTAGCGTTGCTATTGGCCGCAAAGTACAGATTTGACCCGCTTGGAGCTGGCGAGGCAAAATTGACCTGATTTGTCGTGTCGTCACTCACATACCGACGATCGCTGTGAATGATGGTGAAAGGAACTGCCTTTGAAATACGGAAATTATCCCAGTGCCAGGTGTTAGCATCGCCGCAACTGACCCCGGCAAGTGACGGATCGCTATTGTTGCCACAGTCAGCTTTACTTGGATTGTAGCTGTGGTGACCAAGTAGTATCACGCCCCGGCTCCAGCTAAGTGCCGGAATATTCTCATCCACCCAGTATTCGTTATAGCCAGGCATTCCAAATTTCACATGCGTCTTGGAAACACGCAACTCAAAAGTTTCACGCTGCTTCGGGCTCGGGGTGAGAAAACTTTCATAAGTACACCACCAACAGGCTTCCAAGTCCTCGGTGGAAAAATTGCGAATAATATCTACCCCAAGGTTCGTCCCGCCGCTGTATGTTCCTATTTCTGCTTTAACCGCATTCCTTGGTTCCCCAGCCAAATCTGGGAGCTCCCCATCAAGCGGGAGCTTAACCAGATCGTCCCAAGGGATGATATACAGATCCCACCAATCTCGTCCAGAAGTACGAAGGGTAGAAACATCAAATTGGATCACCGCTTCACCGGAGGAGAAATCAACCATTTGGTTTGGGGTAAAGTAAAGTACACCGTAGCCTTCTCCTATAATGGCGCTCATCATGTGATTTTTGCAGAAATAAACCGCGTCTTTCCAATCAGTGAAAGTGTGTGTTGCCGGCGGCGGCCCGCAGTCAGGCCCGTGCATGGCCTTCATGCTATCGGGAGTGATCCAAGCGTATTCATCCCTTGTATGAACTGCAAAATCCCAGTTTGGATAAAAGTAAGCGCTCTGAGGACTGGCTGGGTCTATATCAAAACCCTCGACAAAATCCCAGCTCTGAGCTTGCAAGACCTGCCCCACTTGGGCTACTTTGTCCCCTTCAAACGCTGTGTTGGTGACAGTTGTTGTAATGTACTTCCCGCCCGAAGCGGTAGAGTCACTAACAGCCGTCATTGGCGCAGTCAAATTACCGCTTTCCGCCTCAAGCCAAATATTTGTTTCGCCGGCGGCTCTGGTGAGTAATCGAACTCCTTGAATGATCAATAATACTGTGGCGGGGATAGCGATCAAAATAAATATCGTCCCAATGATAGATGAAAGATCGCGGCGTCTATACGGGGGATTTATACTTTTGCGGTATTGTTTCAGTAAATCAAGGGCTCTCATCTTGACTCTTTTCATTTCACAACAATAGTACCTTTAAATTTCGAGGAGTTGAGCTCATCGTGATAAGAAAAAGTTCCTTTCTGTTCGAACTTAAAGCTGTAAGAGGCCTCTTTGCTTAGGCTAGTACCTCCAAAACCCTTAAGGTCCGGGCTGGCCAGCTGGTATGACCTTTCTTCCTTATTTGTCCAAGTCACAACTTGTCTCTGGTTTATCACGACATCAGCCGGCGAAAAACCATTTTTCGTTATAGAAATTGGAACCCCAGATGCATTCGCTGCCGGAGCTTTAATAAAACGTGGTTGGGCAATACTCGAGGAAGTACTACTATGCAGGTAAATAGAGGCTACCAGAACAATAACTGCAGTTAAAAAGAGGGTTATGGGTGTACGGATACGCCTTACAGCAAGCTTTATAGATTCCATGGGTAGGTAGTTTAATTTTGCGCCTATTTGAGGAGCTTTGTCAATTTTTATGGGAAAACCACCAATCAAAAATTTCCTTTACTAACGGTGCTGCTTCTTCGCTTCCGTGGCCAGCGTGTTCGATCATTACGGTAACGACAATTTTTGCCTCAGGATGTGGAGCGTAAGCGGTGTACCAAGCGTGAGGTCCTTTTTCCCCGGCCTCGGCAGTACCAGTTTTACCAGCGGTTTTGATTTTAAAATCACCAAACAACCAACCCACATTGCCATCGCCGATTGTGTCTTGATATAAACCCTCTCTCACCACGTCAATTGTTTTTTTACTTAGAAAATTACTTTTCTGCACTTTAGCTTGATTGGTTTTTAATAGCGTTGGGACAACTAATTTACCGCCATTAGCAAATACACCAGTTACTATGCTAATTTGTAACGGTGTGGTTAAAAGATCTCCTTGACCAATACTAATGTTTAGGGTTTCCCCCGGATACCAAGGTTCGCCTTTTGTCGCTAATTTCCATTCCTCTGTCGGTACAAGACCAGCTATTTCTTCAGGTAATTGGGCACCAGTCGTTGACCCTAAACCAAAAATTTTAGCGTACTTTTGAATGTTTCCCTCCCCCATCATCTGACCAATACTGTAAAAGAAAGTATCCGTGCTTCTAGCTATGGCTCGTACAACATTAATCGATCCTTCAGTTCTTCCTTGATCAGTCCACAACCAATTTGTAAATACTCTCCCACCCAAAGTTATAAAACCTGGATCCTTTATCTTGGTTTGAGCGGTAATAGTACCTGTTTCAAGGCCGGCCGCGGCAGTAACCATCTTAAAAGTAGATCCGGGCGGGTAAGCTGCTGCCACAGCTCTATTTAGCAATAATTTATTCGGATTGCTAATTAACTGCTCGTACCTTTCGCTGGTAAGCCTCCTCGAAAATAAATTATTATTAAATGAGGGGATGGACACAAGTGCTAAAATCTCTCCCGTGCTGGGGTCCATAGCCACTGCCGAAGCCGCCTTTGCACCAATCGACCTTATTTTCTTTTCAAGTAGTTTGTAGATAAATTCCTGCAGCTTGATATCGACACTCAAAGTAATATTTTTACCGGCTTTTGCGGGACTACGAAAGATCTCCCCGGTTTTTTCACCAGATGCCGCTACAGTAGTGAGGGTATACCCGTTTGTACCTCGCAGCGTGTCTTCAAAGAAACTTTCGACCCCAGCTCTCCCCACCTTATCCCCCAAAACGTACGGAGGCTCCAAGCCTCTTCTAGCCAGATCTGATTTATCAGCTTCGGTAGTATAACCAACTACATGAGAAATAGTATTTTTGTACGGGTAGTAACGAATTGGGTTTACCTCCAAACCAACCCCAGGCCAGTTATCTGATTTGGTCTCTATTTCTAGTGCCTGATCACTTGTTATTTGGTTGCTCAAAGTAACTTGATCTCCACTAGCTTGATTTAATTTTTTGGAAAGCTCGCTTTCCTGGACCTCTAGGGTTTCGGCCAGGGAACCCAATATATCCTTTTTCTTATCGCTAGGGATCACTTTAGGTTCGGCAAATAAACGAAACCCTGGCTTGTTTTGGGCTAAAATAACGCCACTGCGGTCAAAAACAACCCCTCTGGGTGCGTGATTAGCTTCTAGGCGAGCATAATTACCTTGGGCCTGTCCTAGAAAGATGTCCCCCTGGATCACCTGTAAATCAAAGGCCCTTGCCAACAAAAACACCAAAAAAGCACTAAAGATAAAGTAAACTGGAACCAGTCTCCAAGGCGACGGAAGCGGTCCTTGATTTAGCTTTGGTTTGTGGCTTTCAGACCAACTTTCTGCCTTCTCTATCTCCGCCGAGCTGGCAATGTTTTTCCTCCTTCTAGAAAGTTGCAAGTTTTCACCAAAGACAAAGCCGAAGCTTTTGATTAATTTATTTTTCATACGCTAGATAAAATTTAAAATCAAACCTGTTGAAAACTCCCAAAAAACCAACGCGGCGACAAATACACCAAAAGTAATAACCGGCTTTTGCGGTAAAACGGTCTCTGCCAACAAAAAAAGTAAAAAACTCGCTGCTGTCGTAGCCAAAACAGCCCAGACCGGAACGTTAAAAATAGCGGATAACACAAGACTAAATATCAATAGTAGAAAAATAATTTGTTTGGGTCCGTTTTTTACATACCAAATTAAAATTAGCAGCAATCCCAATGGTAGTGCTAAGATACTGACCTCGATTAAGATCGCTCCTAAAAGCAAAATTGTATACAAACCCAAATTATTCATCAGCCACCTGCGTTAATAATAAATAGAGTGTCTAGTTTATCGTAAGGCGCAAGTGGCTTTATGGTTGCTTTTTGAAAAATTTCGGCTGGGTTGTTCTCTATCTTTTCTACTTCCCCTAGGACCAATCCTTTTGGTATATCAGCTGCTCCAGAAGAGAAAACTATTTCGCCCACTTTCAATTTTTCGCCTTGGGCAACTTTGTCCAAAATTATCCTGTTACCAAACTCTCCCCGGACTATACCGCCAACCTGGTTTTCTGTTTCAGCCGGTATCTTTGTTCCCGAATCTGTCAACAGCCTCACTACAGCGGTAGAATCACCGACTCTAACAACTTCTCCAACTAATATATTTTTAATAACCACTAAGTAACCTACCTTTACCCGACGGCTTCTCCCCTTATCCACCAGTAAATCGCTACTACCCAAAAGTGGGTCGTGACCAATGACTTGGGCTAAAATCAGATCCTCACCTAATCTTGGCGCCCCCAACTGCTCTCGCAGCGCTTTATTCTCTCCTTCCAGCTTTTTGAGGCTAGCGTTTTCTGCTCTCAACCAAGCGTTTTCATAAGTGGCCGCAGTTTCCCTTTCTTTTAAACCTTTAATAGATGTTATCGTGCCTAGAAAATTTTCTACGTCTTTACCACTCTTATAAAAAGCCAGTTGTACTGGAGTAAAAATTTTTTGTAAGGGGGTTTGGATGAAGTTTGTCAGACCGACGACCTCGAGGAAGAAAAAAATTATCACTAAACTTGCCAGAGTGATAAACATCTTTTTCCTTCCAGACGGCTTGTTGATGCTTTCATTTTTTGCCAAGAGGGTCCCCTAACTTTAAGCGATCACGTGTAAACTTCCTGCGAACCTAATTTTTGTCAGCAATTTTGGTTCTTCTAAAATTTTGCTCATCCCCTTAACCACCGTCGAAAGAGGATCATCAACCAGAATAACTGGCATCTTAGTCTCTTTGGCGATAAGGTGTGTGAACCCTTTCAGTAACCCACCGCCACCGGTAAGGTAGATCCCGTTTTCGACAATATCTCCCACCAGCTCTGGCGGCGATTCCTCAATTGCTTCTTTAATTCCCTCAAGAATGTTCCGGAGAGTATTGGAGATGGCTTCGCGTACTTCACCGGTACTTATGCTAATAGACGAAGGCAACCCATTGGCCAGATCCCTACCCCTCATGATGACCTTTCCTTCTTTACCAACCGGGTAGGCAGAGCCGGCTTCTATTTTTATTGCTTCGGCGGTAGTTTCCCCGAGAAGTAGGTTGTAACGAGTCCTAGCGTAGCCAATAATATCTTCGTCCATCTCGTTGCCAGCGCGTCGTAGTGACTTACTTACGACCACTCCACCCAAAGAAATGACAGCGATCTCGGTGGTACCACCACCAATATCAACAATCATGTTGCCCGAAGGCTGCTCGATTTCCATTTTTACGCCCAGAGCAGCTGCCATTGGCTCTTCGACCAGATAGACTTCTCTGGCACCAGCGTTCATGGCGGCATCGGAAACCGCTCGCCTCTCCACCTCTGTAGCACCGGAAGGAACACCAATGGCTACCCGTGGCCTAGGTATCTTTGGAAAAGAAGCAGGGCTATTGTGCACTTTGACTATGAAATGCTTAAGAAGACTTTCGGCTAGATCAAGATCGTCGATCACGCCGTCGCGAAGTGGGTGGGTGACGACAATGCTGGCTGGTGTCCGGCCCAGCATTTTAGCCGCGTCGCTGCCAATAGAAAAAATCTGCTTGGTTTTTTTATGAGATGCCACTACTGTAGGCTCTCGGACCATGACACCTTTACCAACAACGGCGATCTTGGTGTTTTTGGTACCCAGATCCACCGCCACGTCGTGCGAGAAAGTACCCCAGAAATGATTTAAGGGATTTAAGTCAAATTTCACAATCCTACCCCTGATATAGTTTTCTACTGGAAATTGTAACAGAAACAGGTTGATAATTGGCAGTGGATCGTAAGAGGTCGGAAGATACTCAAAGTGTTGCTAGTTTGGCTTAAAGAAGTGGTTGGTTCTTTAAGGAAAGAACCCGGTGTCACGTTTGACGCGATCCGGTAAATAACCACTAATTGATCTCCAGTCTCCTCATGGCGTCAGCAACGAGCCAGTTGATCTTTTTCCGACTGTTGGGATCGCTGTGGATGAAATTATCTACCACAAGCACCCGCAGGTTCGGGAACTGATCTTCCAGCCCCTTCAGACGTCGCCACGGGAACACGAAATCCCGTTTACCAGTGTAGATCAGCACGGGACAGGACACGCGAGCTAGGTAGTTCAACCCTATATCGCTTGCGGCTAGGTTCTTGGCTTTTCCTAACCCTTCCCTCAGCATCTCCCCGACACCAGGTCCTCTTGTAGACTGTGGTGTGAAGTCTTTCTCCGGAACTTGAAAACTCGAGAGAGCGAATTTCGCGGCAACGAACCAAGGGTTCTGCCGAATCAGGGATGCCGGGCTGACAGCAATAACTGCTGTTACACACTCCGGAGCTTCGGCAGCCAGTGCAATTGAAGCACCAGCTCCGAGGCTGGAGCCGTACGCTATTACTCTGCTTAAACCAAGGGTCTCTAGGGCCGCAAGATCACGAGCAACGAACCTCGCGTAGTCCGCGCAGTCGTAAAAGTTTGTGGACTTACTCACGGTCGCTGCCCCTGATTGATCGATGCAACCTACCGTAAAGCCTCGGCGAGCGAACTCTCGCACTTTGTGCGACAGTTGTGCTGACTGGGAGTGAATGCCACCCTGGATCAGAATGCCAACTTCCTGACGCCCATCGACCTTGATGGTGGGTGTTTCGATCCGCCACCCAGATCCGCTTGCTCTGACGATTGCCTCTCGAGGGAGACCACCGTAGAGCTCGATGCGCTGCTCATCACTGAGCACGTGTCTCCCTCCCTTCTAGCTGTTAACGAGATAGTTGGTGATGATCACCGAAGCAATCATGGAGAGAACCGCAACCGCAGTCCCGATCTCCACGATCTGCATCGCCACTACGTTCGAGCCTGAAATCATGGCATAGACGAAGGCTCCGAGGAACACAACTACCACCACGCATACGAACATAATTGGGGTAAACGCCAACCATACCACCCACTTCTCGTAGTTCACCACGTCACCTCCTCTAATTTGACCATCCCTGCCGTCGGACCGAACGGCGCATTCGGGCCTGTCCAGTCATCAGTGATGTGCCTGATGAAATATCGCTTCCCTTTCACCTCAACGGTTTCGATCAAGTAACGGGAGGGAACTGTCATGGTAACTACCGTTTCGTCTCGCATCTCCTCCCCCGGGAGCCCAAATTTGACCTTGACTATTATGTAGGTCGGTTCTCCGAACCGTTTGGGCTTCACCACCTCAAGCACCTCTACCTCCAGATAGGGTAGCCAATGGCAGATAGTGCTGACGATACGGTCGCATATTACGGCAATTTGTACCGTAAGAGGGTCGATTGTCATTGTGCGTTTCTTTCTTCGAAAGAACATCTCAGCTCCTTTACTACTTGTCAACGTTCGAAGACGCAAGATGAACGCGTCTAGAGCAATTGGTGCAAAACTAGCGGTGCTGTGGGCTCTAGGATTATCCAGTCATGTCCTGCATCAATGAGGATGGACTTGACAGAGCTTGCGCGGCAGATATTGGAACAGGCAGAGAGAGGAAAGTACTCGTCCTCCGCTGCCCAGACCACACGTATTCGGACTTTCAACCGGCCAAGTACCCCCAGGAGATCGCAATCGGCCGTCATCCTAAAAGTCCTGAGCATCCAGACTGGACGCCTCAGACAATTAAGGACAAAGGCAGAAACAATCTCCAAAGAGACACGCAGTCTGTATAGTCCGTGCCAAGTCTTGCGGATCGCTGAGTAGGCCCACCCAAGGGTAGAACGCTTGATCGGGCTACCTACGCTATCGACGAGTACCAACTTGGCGACTTCTTCGGGAAAAAGCCTGGCAAACTCTATTGCCACACCTCCACCCATAGAATGGGCGATCAACGTGGCTGTCGAGACGCCAATCTCCCTGAGAAAGCCCTGGAGGAGGGCCGCAAACTCCTCGAAACTAGCCTTTCCTACCTTGTCACTTTTCCCAAAACCCGGAAGGTCTGGGATAATGACGCGGTGGTTCGTCGACAGCGCATCCCCCACCGACCGGTATACGGATGCGCTCATACCGTAACCGTGCAGGAGAACCACTGCCGAGCTTTGTTCACCACCTCCAAAGAGGTAATGAATCCGACGGCCGTTAACCCTAACGGTTCGACCAATCACGGATCTCACTCCCCTCTAGACTGACTATTTATTTTTTCCCAAAGAACACGAATTGCTTCCTGTTCTCCCTCAAATAAACCAGCGATCTGATTTGCTTGAGGAAACTTGGTGAAGCGTATCAGATGAAATCTGAATTCTCATCGAGAGTCAAACTCGATGCTTCTACCACGGCGCTTAAAGCGCTTTAGTCGCAGATCCCCTAGGCCCCTGGGACGAAGACGTAGTTGCTCAGAACCCAGAGAGCGGCGATCCCGAAACCGAGCGCCCCAGTCAGGAAGGTGAACAGCTTCCGGATCCCTTTCAGGCTCTCATCCTGCACAGGCAGGTAGAGGAGAACCAGGAAGACCCCGGTGGCTATCCCCACTGACCAGAAAGCTGTCTGCTCCGGGATAGGAACCAGTTCTACGTTCATCACCTTTCCTCCTTCGGTCTACAGATGCGTCGCGAGAATTGCGAGCTTCGGGTGCAGTCTGTGTGCGATGAACGTCTCAACGACGTCTCTGCAAACCCGCGCCATGACCTCGCCGCCGGTGTCCTTGGCCAGCTTGATCTGCCAGTAGCACTCGAACACGAACGGCTTCGAAAAGGTAGCAGTCTCATCGCATTCCTGCTGCCCATAGGCGACCTTCAGCAGGAACGTCAGTTCCATTGCTAGAAGGTTTTGCTCCCGCTGCCAAGCGCGAAAAAGAATCTCCTCCCGCTTGGCCGGGTCCCCGGTTCCTTGAATCGTCATCACCTTTCCTCCTTAGGCCTCTTGGCCGGTGAACTAGCTAGTCGGTTCCAGCCGACGGGTCTCAAGCGGACCGCGGCAATTGTGACAAGCCTTCGGCGGTTCGCCGAACACCCATTCACCCAAGCAGCCATTGATGCAGCGCCAGTAGGCTGTCTTAATGATCGGTGGGTTGAACCGCCCACATCCATCAAGACCAACGCAGTACCACTGCACATCGTCTCGTGGCACATCTGTGCGGACTTTACCGCACCACATGCACTTTCCGGCTACTGGCAACTCACTCCTCCTTTGGCTATTTCGAACGAGGTGAGAACACACCGTTCGAAGTCGTTAATCCAGCTTGTTCTTGGACTGCTGCTCCACTAACGCGTTCTAGCGATATGGAGACCGCACAGTGCAAGAAACGCCATGCCAAACATGAGAGCTGCGTCAGTTCCAGCCCCTAACTCCTTTACCCCTGCTATTACAGAGGCGGTGCCAGCGAAGCTGAAGAACACTGCTGAGATTTTGGCAAACATCTCTTGTCTCCTTGGCTATCTTGGCCATTTCCGATATCCAAAGTACCTAATCCCACTACGCACTAGGCTTCGCGGGACTTCTCACCATTTTCATGGTTTAAAGAAAGGCACCTGGTAACTGGCTTTAATTTCTCTACATTACTCCAAGACAACTTGTGTAGTGGCAGTTACAACATAGAATTAGAACCAGTTACAAAGTGCCTTTACTTGTAACTTTTTAGATTGAGCAGAATAGTGTCAGCTATTGCTCAATCGCAGGATTAGCAATATCTGCCTTGCCCAGCAAGCCAGATATGAGAATCCTATTCACCTTCAAAGAACACCACTAGTATAGTATACTATAGGGTCATTGTCAAACCTACTAGTTCTTAAAACCGCCTTACGAGGAGAGCGTATTTAGACTTGCTGAAAAGCGAAGAGGAAACGGAAACTGAAGCTGAGCTTGCCGAAGCTGAATTCCAGGGGAAGTCCCGAAGCTTTTTAGCTTAGTCTAACAGCTCCCGCAGTCTGGCGGCCGCTTTGGCACTACCTTTTCGGCAAAAGGTAGTAGAAAATGTGTTAATATTTTTGCAAATGAATTCTTCGCGCATCAGTGAAACAATCATCGAATACACTTTTTACGCTTTATTTTTCTTGGTCCCCCTCATTTGGCTCCCGGTAACCAGTGAGCTTTTTGAGTTCAACAAAATGATCTTGGTTTATTTTGGTGCCAGTATCATCTTAACCGCATGGCTGGTAAAAACCGTGTCAGAAGGTAAATTTGTATATAAAAGCACACCACTAGATATACCCATTTTACTTTTTCTCGCCGCCAACATCCTTTCAACTATATTTTCAATTGAACCGCACACCAGTATCTTTGGCCACTACTCCCGTTTCAATGGCGGACTCCTCTCTACAATCTCGTACATCGTGCTTTATTTTTCTTTTGTAACTTTTTTTGACCCGCCTGCCGGACGGGCAGGTACAGAAAAGGTATTGCGCTCACTAAAGTTTCTATTGCTCTCATCGACCATTGTAGCTATCTACGCAATATTGCAGCACCCCACTCCACTCTTCCAAAACCCAGACGGCTCTTGGCGCGGGATAGACGCCGGTTTTTGGCAGCAGGATGCGGAGGCCCGGGCATTTTCTACTCTTGGACATTCCAATTGGCTGGCTGCATTTTTATCGATGGTAATACCGATGGCAGCCTTTTTTCTCTTACTCGCCAAAAAAACCTGGGAAAAAGCCCTTTCCACCGTTGCCTTAATAGTACTGTTTCTGGCTTTTACCTTCGCCTACTCGCGAGGTGCTAGTGTCGGCTTTGTGGGCATGCTGCTTTCAGCCCTGTTTCTATTCTTATTTACGTTCAAATCAGATATCAAAAAGTTTTCCCAAGAAAAAGACTTTTCTAAAATTAAACCCCGCTTTCGACCTCCAAACACTGGGTTTTTCCTAACGATCTTACTAGTTGCTTGGGCGTTGATATTACTTCTATTTGGCAACGCTTTGGTTTCGCGCGGTCTAAACTTGGAAGCAATTCGAGCCACGGGTGATACCCAATTAGCCACCTCGGGTCCAGAAACCGGACGGATCAGACTCATCGTCTGGCGTGGCGCTTTTGATATATTCAAAAATTACCCGCTTTTAGGCTCAGGAGTGGAGACCTTCGCCTATAGCTACTACCAACATAGACCGGTCGAACACAATTTAACTACCGAATGGAATTTTCTCTACAACAAGGCTCATAACGAATTCGCTCACTATCTTGCTACAACCGGCATATTAGGCATCGGCACTTACTTATTTCTACTTAGCACTTTATCTCTATTGGTGCTTAAGTATCTGAACCAGAAACTGGATAAGTGGAAGAAAATATTTATCGTCCTAGCCTCAAGCGGATTAGTTGGTTTTCACGTCCAGAATTTATTTGGTTTCAGTATCGTCCCAATAGCCCTTTTGTTTTATCTTACTACCGCCTTTATCTTTGTGGTAGTTGAAGATATAAAGAAAGTCGTCTTACCTTTGAACATTTTCCGCAATCGCTATCTCTCATTATCCGGAAGGTTTCTAGCTGTTTTTATTGGCTTATCTTTAATTACCTCTGTTTCCGCAATGTGGCTAGCTGACTTTTTCTACAACAAAGGCCTCTCTTCCCCAAGCTACGCTGCCAGTTATGACAACTTAAAAACTGCGACCCGCCTACGCCCTGATGAACCTTTGTACAAAGCAAACCTGGGTCTGGTAACTATGCACTTAGCCAACGACCTCCAAGGCAGAGAGAAAAAAGAGAAAATTGCTGAGAGTTTCTCCTACCTAAACTTCGCAACCACTACTAGTCCTGAAAATATCAGCCTTTGGCGTATCCGCCTGCAAGCAATTTATAATCTGGCCACTTCTGACCCACGATACACATCTCAAGTAGTGGCAACCGCCCAAATTTTCGCCGCTCTTGCGCCAACAGAGGCAGAAATCCAGTATAATCTAGCATCGATGTATGTTTTTGCACAGGATTTCAAGAAAGCCCAGCAGCAACTTGAAAAGGTGGTGGCACTAAAATTTAATTACCTAGACGCTTGGAAGCTGCTGTTTCAAGTCGATTCGCAGTTGAATGATAAGGTAAGCAAGAAGGCTCACTTTAAAAAATTTAAGAACTATTTCCCTGACCAGGCAGACAATAAAGAATTCCTGGAAAGACATGAAATCAATTAAGCAGATCCTCAAGGAAAAAATGGAGAAGCAAGGAAAGCCCAGAGCAAGGCACGAGTTTCAGGAATATGGGATCTGGATTTCTGAGCAGCTTCACGACAAACGTCACAAAGCACTGTATATAAAACTAGCGAAGGAAAAAGCCCGGCCTTTGCTTGAAAGGGCTAGAATATTCGCCATAGATTACAATACAAAAAGCGTAAACCGCGGCAAGCTGTTCATGTGGAAATTGGTCGAACTAGGAAAAGAGTCAAAAAATAAAACGTGAGACCAATTTCCAGACCAGCCGCGAGAATATTAAGAAACAAAGTGTTTCGCACTATGGAGCGAGGTGATGTGGGAGTTGCAACAACTTGAGGATGAAACTAAATAAAATCTGAACAATTTCCACTAAAGACGCGGAGTATTCGGCTCTGAAAGAGGCATAGAATACGAGCGATCTTATATGAAAATTGAGTGAACTTGAAAAAGTGCAAAAATGAATAAGAAACCTACAAAAGGGTAAACAAACATGATATTAAAGCTTTATAGACACAGAGGAAAGATCTGGAAGCAAAAATTTCAAAGTATCAAGGCTATATCGCCCCAGTTGAAACAGTTGGTGAAAGATATGCAAGAAACACTCGAGCTTACCAGCGGAGTTGGCCTAGCCGCGCCCCAAATCGGCCAACCACTGCGGCTTTTTATTGTCGATTATGGAGAACTGAAGGAAACCTTTATCAACCCCAAAATAATCAAGCGAGAGAAAGAAGCAGATGAGGTGGAAGAAGGCTGTCTCTCGGTACCAGGAGTGAGAGGTCTGGTTTCCCGTTCAACGGGGATCGAAATCGATTATATAGATATCCACGGAAAGAAGAAAAGGGCCATACTTGCAGGCTACTACGCTAGAATTGTCCAACATGAATACGATCACCTCTCTTCCACTTTCTATACCAGTCACATTGTAGATAAAAATAAGCTTTACACCTATAAACCAATCAAAATTGTTTACTTTGGCACTTCAGAATTTGCAGTGCCAATACTAAAGACACTTTATGGTCAGCAATTTGTAGGCGAAGTTGAGATCCCTCTGGTTATAACCGCTCCGGATGCACCAGCCGGTCGTGGCAAGACGAGCACCAGCTCGCTGGTTAAGCTTATTGCAACTGAATTTAATTTAAACATTGACACTCCAGCATCTTTGAAAGGGAATAAAAAGTTCGTCTCAAAATTAAAATCTCTAAATCCAGATTTTATCGTTTTAGCCTCATACGGAAAAATAATTCCTAAAGAAATACTGGAAGTACCAAAAAAAGGGTCTATAAACGTCCACCCCTCCATCCTACCAAAATATCGGGGTCCTTCACCTATTGGGTCCGCAATTTTGGCTGGAGATAAATCTACTGGTGTCACGATCATAAAAATGAACGAAAAAATGGACGAGGGCGATATTTTGGGCACAGCCAGGATACGGATCTCAACAAAAGACACGGCGCAATCTCTTTCCAAAAAACTTGCTGATTTGAGTTCAAAATTCATACTTCACATCCTGCACCTTGCCCATCTTGAGAAAATTAAGGCCAAACCGCAAAATCACAAATTAGCTACTTATACCAAAATAATTCGTAAGGAAGATGGACTCATAAACTGGAAAAAACCACCCCAAAATCTTGAACTAATAATACGCGCTTATTACCCGTGGCCAGGTGTGTGGACAAAATACAACGGGAAGATCTTAAAACTTTTACCTGGAAATAAACTTCAGCTGGAAGGCAAAAACCCGGTGACTGTAAAGGAATTCAAGGCTGGGCACAAAGACTTTACTTTAAACTGGTAAGGCAATTACTTCTTTTTCCACCTTTGAAGACTTTTGGAGTTTATCTGACTGCTCTTTTTTAACAATACGCAGACACTTGGTGCAGAAAGACAACCTACGCTTTTTTCCAGCCTCTTTCATGGTAAAAAGGTGTAAGTTTGGGAAGCTTCTTTTTTTAGTGCGGATGTGGCTGTGGGATACATTCATCCCAACCTGCGCACCTTTTCCACAACGATCACAAATACGCATAGTGAGCTATTCTACAACATGAGCAAAACAATGTAAATATCTACCTTTGAGATGATATACTGTTTGGGTAAATGATAAATTTCGATCTGTCAAACCCAATAGTGATCTTTATCAGTGTCCTTACTTTGATGGCAATTGTCAGCCTGGTGATTTCTATGCATGAGGCTTCTCATGCGTATGTTGCCAATAAGCTCGGCGACCCAACGGCTCGACTTCTCGGTCGGATGACCATAAACCCAGGAGCACATATCGATCCAATCGGGACCATAATAGTGCCTTTGGTTCTATTAGTTCTCACTGGATTTATTTTTGGGTGGGCTAAACCAACACCAATAAACCCCTTAAATTTTTCTCGTCCTAGGCAGGATTCGGCTTTAGTAGCTTTTGCCGGACCAGCATCAAATTTTGCTTTAGCGGGTATTGTTGGATTTTTTAGCCGTTTGCTACCTATTTCATCATTAGAAAAAACTACAATAATTAATCTGGCTCTTGGAGGACAATGGTCCAGCCTTTTTGATCTTATTGGCGGCAACGTATTTTCTTTAATTTTCTTTATATTAGCGATAATCGTAGTGTTAAATCTTATCTTGGGTATTTTCAACCTACTACCGATCCCCCCGTTAGACGGGTTTAAAATAGTCGTCGGTATCGTACCCAAAGAAACTGCGCTTCAGTTAGCTGCTTTGGAAAGATACGGTCCAATAATATTAATTATCTTTATATTCTTCTTTTTTCAATTAGTATCCCCCATCATCAGTGCGATACTAAGTATCCTTTTAAATCTTTTCATCGGTACGAGTTTTTAATCAAACAGTCTAGAGTTCGATTGACACTTGATATAAAGGTAAAATTGTGCTTTAATAAAGATGGTCGCAAGACCCCCTGCGAAGGGAAATCGGCTTTGAGGCTATCTTCCTCGTTTTCCTTCATAATAGGGTTGACTCGGAGTCCGTTTACTCCTTGGAGTAGACGGCAGAGTTCCCACCTTACAGACCGGAGGAAAGCCGACTAAGCCCCCTTTTATGCAGGGTGGAATAATCAAACTAGAGGGTAAAAAAGACTCTTCACCAACCAGTGGACCAGAGTCTTTTTTTATTTTCAAAAGTGAGTTCGTGGTGTCTTTAATGTTGAACGGAGGCTAAGAATGACTGTATTTTTTCGCAAAATTTACTTGGCGGGTTGTCGGCTTTTACCAAGTATTCACTTGCCCCCATAGAGGCTGCTAATTCTTTATTCATTTCTCCGGGCAAATTAGTAAGCATCCAAACTGGAATTTTAGCAGTCCCCGGATCCTGTCTCAATTTATTCAGGACAGCAAATCCATCTATACCAGGCATCATAATATCAAGTAAAATTAGAGCCGGCTTTTCACTTTTTGCCTTTTCTATCGCTTCTATGCCATTGAACGCTGTTGCGTAGTTTATAGTCGTATTTTTGAAAGCCCTCACAGCGATATCAACAAAAGTGGGGTCGTCATCAATGAGGAGAACTTTAGGCTCTGCTGTTTCCACAAGGCTATTATATTACTTTGAAATGAGCTTTGTCCAACCTACAGTTAGAATTTAAAGAGGTTGATTAGTAACGTTACTCTAGTAAATTGAACAAGTAAAAGGTATCTGATATAATTTCCACCGACTTAAATTGTGCCGACATAGCTCAGTGGCAGAGCGCGTTCTTGGTAAGAACGAGGTCCTGGGTTCAATCCCCAGTGTCGGCTCCAGAATTTTGTGCCAGGGTAGCGAAGCGGCCAAACGCATCTGACTGTAAATCAGACGGCCTTGTGCCTTCGGGGGTTCGAATCCCTCCCCTGGCACCACTTTACTTAAGTTCAGTATAAACGGGTTTATACTAAGCGTAGCGAATGTGCCGGCTTAGCTCAGTGGTTAGAGCGGCGGTTTTGTAAACCGTAGGTCATCGGTTCGAATCCGATAGCCGGCTCCACCTCGCTAGATGGCTCGGTGTAAACATATAATTAATCTCAGGAATTTATCCTGAGGAAAGGAATCGACGAAGGATGGCAAAAAAAGGTCCGCGGATTTTGATTACATTGGAATGTTCCGAATGTAAAACTCAAAATTACATAACTGAGAAAAATAGGCAGAATACTCAAGATAAGTTAGAATTGAAGAAGTTCTGCAGAAACTGTAGGAAAACTACAACGCATAGGGAAATTAAGTAGTATTCTGCCTGCGACCACTTCTCCCGATTGAATCGGGACTTCGTGGGCTATGTCAGAACACTCAGGACAAGTTGGAACTGAAGAAATTCTGCAAGAATTGTCGTAAAGCTACTCTACACCGTGAAGTTAAGTAGCTACCCCTAGGCCCGTAGTTAAACGGCATAACGGCGGTCTCCAAAACCGCTATTGGAGGTTCGATTCCTCCCGGGCCTGCCAAGTTGGTTGTTTATGTAGCTTTACACACCCACTGACATATGCTAATATTTGCCCCTGCATGTCAAAAGTAATCAGTTATTTCACTCAAGTCTGGGAAGAGCTTGGGAAAGTAACTTGGCCTACACGCCAAGAAGCAACCAGAATGACTCTTACAGTTATAATTGTAAGCGTAATAGTTGCTGCCTTGATCGGTGGCCTTGATTTATTTTTGACACAGCTTATGAGTAGGATCATCAATCTTTAACACATGGCAAAAGCAAAGGGAAAAAAGGAAAAAACAACCAAGAAGGTTTCCGAGCGGCAGGTGACAACAGAGCAAACTGAAACGCCGGAAAATAAGGTAGAGACCCCTTCAAAAGCCAAGGGCGGTGATTGGTACGTCGTCCACACTTACTCTGGACACGAAAATAAAGTGGCCGCAACGCTAAATCAAAAAATCGAGGCTAGCCACCTTGGCGATCGTATTTTGGAAGTGATGGTACCCACCCAAGAAAAGATAGAGATCCGGGAGGGTAAGAAACAAACGATACGGGAACGAATTTTCCCTGGTTACGTCTTGGTGAGGATGAAGTTGGACAATCAAACCTGGTACGCTGTTCGTTCCACCGCTGGCGTTACTGGGTTCGTCGGCATCGGTAATAAACCTACTCCACTGGATCCAACTGAGGTAGAAAGCATTCAAAAGTTTTCGAAAATGGAGGCGCCGACTTACAAAGCTTCCTTTAGCGTTGGGGAGGCAGTAAAGATAATTGATGGTCCCTTCTCTGATTTTATCGGTACGGTGGATGAGATAAACGAAGAAAAGGGCAAATTAAAAGTCTTGGTGAGTATTTTTGGCCGGGAAACGCCGGTGGAGCTGGACTTCTTGCAGGTTAACAAACTTTAAATTATGGCTAAAAAAATAAAAACAGTGATTAAGCTAAATATACCCGCCGGCGAAGCTACCGCTGGGCAACCGGTTGGCCCCGCCCTTGGACAACATGGTTTGCCGATTATGGACTTTGTCAAAGCCTTCAACGAGCAAACGGAGGGTGAAAAAGGCAACGTCTTACCGGTCGTTATTAACGTGTACGAGGACCGTACCTTTTCTTTTTTAACAAAAAAACCTCCAGTAGCTGAGATGATCAAAAAGACCTTAAATTTAGAAAAAGGCTCCGGGGTACCCAATAGAGATAAAGTGGGTAAACTTTCTAAGGAACAATTGGGAAAAATTGCGTCTGATAAAATGCCCGACCTTAACGCTGATACATCCGAGTCGGCCGAAAAAATAATCGAAGGAGTAGCCAACAGCATGGGCGTGGAGGTCGAGAAATAATGGGGCAACAAAGAAAAACAGAAGTTAAGGAAGGTCTGGATGAAGCCCATCTAAAGAAAATTGAAGAGATTGAGAAAAAACCCGTCGTTGTAGCCCAGAGCCAAGATGAAAAAAAGGGAAAAACTAAGCCTCCAAAGGTTCGCAGCCGGCGGTTTAAGGAGCTGGTTTCTCTATTAGATAAATCAAAAGATTACTCTCTCCCCGAAGCAGTAGCGCTAATCAAAAAAACCGCCAACACTAAATTTGACGCTACAATCGAAGCTCATATAAATCTGGGTATTTCAGCGGACAAGGCTGAAAACCAAATCAGAACCCTAGTATCACTCCCCCACAAGGTTGGTAAAAAGCTAAAGATCCTAGTTTTTTCAAGTAAAAACACCGCTGAAATCAAGAAACTCGGCGCAGAAATCGGTACCGAAGAAGTCCTAAAAAATATTGAAGCTGGGAAAATTGAAGCGGGCAAGATAATTTCCGATTCCGCCTGGATGGCAAAACTGGCAAAAGTTGCTAAAATACTTGGACCGAAAGGTCTAATGCCCAACCCAAAATCCGGCACTGTAACTGACGATCCGCTAAAAGCGCTGCAGGAATTTTCTGGCGGTAAATTGGAGATAAAAACAGAAAAATCCCCTATCATTCACGTTCAAATCGGTAAAGCTAGCTTTTCTGAAAAGCAAATTTTGGAAAATCTGCACTCACTTATTGAAGCGATAAAATCAGCTAAACCTGAAGGACTAAAGAAAGAATTTATAAAAAACATCTTCCTCTCCTCAACTATGGGTCCCTCTATAAAAACTGTCCCCAACCCAGAACCAGTTGACAAGGAAAAATAAGGTCGGTATACTACCGACAGTCCAAAGACAGTAGGTTTCGGAAAGAATTAATCCGCCGATCGGCAGACCTACCGAGGCAAGTTAGCTATAAGTTGTAAGAAGTAAGTTTTAAAGCGTAAAAGTAATCTTAAAACTTAAATCTTCAAACTAAAACCTCGGTGGAAACGAGGTTTTTTCATTTATCCTGAAAGGATCTGAAGTATGGCAAAAACTAGAACGCAAAAAGAAGAATCAGTTGAAAAGCTCAAAACAAGATTTGAAGACAGTAACGGTGTAGTAATAACCGACTACCACGGTCTTTCCGTCTCCCAAATGCAGGAATTAAAACGCGAACTCAAACCCATACAGGGAGACTTCACTGTAGCCAAAAATACTTTAGTATCGAGGGCTTCAAAAGAAGCTGGGAAAGAAATCCCAAGTGAAAATCTCAAAGGCCCTACCGCTATACTTTTTTCTATGGCCGATCCAATCGAGGCAATAAAGAAGCTCTTTGAATTCATTAAAAAATATGAACTGCCGATAGTTAAATCAGCTGTTTTCGAAGGGCGCCAAATTACAAAAGAAGAAGTCATTAATCTTTCCAAAATCCCTGGGAGAGACGAGCTATACACGAAGGTAGTCGGTAGCCTAAACTCCCCTATCTATGGGATCGTTTCAGTATTAAATGGAAACTTACGTAACCTGGTACATGTATTATCACAAGTTCAAAAACAGAAAGGAGGTGCTAGTAATTAATGGACGATGCAGATAAGAATTCGCCAGCTGGCGAAGAACAAGCTCAAGAGGCCGCAGCGAGCGCTAAGGAATCCGAGGAAAAGGCTGAAGAAGAGGCCGAAGGAAAAACCGAAGAAGCCCAAGAAAAAGCTACGGAGTCTGAAGAAAAAGCAGACCAAGCGGCCGAAAAGGCTGAAGAATCAAAAGAAGAAGCTAAAGAAGTTGTCGCGGAGGTCAAAGAAACTGCAAAAGAAGAGAAGCAGGAAATAAAGGTAAGTGGAAAGCTCGCGGAAATTATTAAGGATATCGAAAAGCTTTCGGTACTAGAACTTGCGGATCTCGTAAAAGCACTTGAGCAAAAATTTGGGGTGAGCGCAGCACCAATTGCAGTTGCCGGCGCGGCTCCCGCAGCCGGTGGGGCTGAAGAAGCAGCCGATGAAGGTCAAACTACATTTAACGTGGTTCTTGCTGATGGTGGCGCCAACAAAATCAGCGTCATCAAAGCTGTCAGAGAGCTTGTACCCACTCTCGGTCTGAAAGAAGCTAAAGATCTGGTGGACGGCGCGCCAAAAACTGTTCTCGAAGGTGTCGGTAAGGACGCTGCGAATGCAGCCAAACAGAAACTGGAAACAGCTGGTGGCAAGGTGGAACTGAAGTAATTAAGAGCTCTATACTAGTCATCCCAATTGGCGGCTAAAATGCTCGCGTCAAAGATATCTACTATACCGTTGCCGTTTAGATCCGCATCCGGATCATTAGTTCCCCATCTGGAGCTAAGGATACTTGCGTCGAATATATTTACCAGCCCATCGCCATTTATATCTCCTGGCTTGGTCGGGGTAGGATCGCCATCAAAGCTCATTGAGTAAAAGATCTTCGCGTCAAATGTATTTTCATAGTATTCTATTTTAATGTCGTGATCTCCACTGCTTAGGAACACCGTTGCAGTGTGAGTAGTAGCCCCGCTTTGGTTGTACCAGGCATCAATTAACAAGTTCCCATCGATATACAATCTTGAACCGTCATCGGAACGCAGGGTAAAAGTATAATTACCAGCCTGGGAAATATCCTCGGTTTTTGTCCAGCGAGCCATAAAGGTATCAGCGCCTATTGAGCCAGTTGGCGATCCCAGACCCCAGTCAAAATTTACGTTGGCATCGCTACGAGTAAATGTCGGACTTGAAGTTGGAAACTGCAGGCTCGAGCAGCAACTAGTTGAGGTACTACCACTACCAAAGTTGTCCCAATATTCTCCTAAGAAACTGCCATCTGGTGTAGGTTCAGAAACATTTACTACTACGTTATCTGAAGCTGAACCTCCACTACCAGTACACGATAAAGTAAACTTTTTATTACTAGTTACGTTACTTATAGTCTGGGAACCGCTGGTAGCTTTACTACCAGACCAATCATCCGCAGCCGTACAGCTAGTTGCGTCTGTGCTGATCCAGCTAAGCGTCACGTCAGAACCTGATTGCACGGTGATGGGACCATTTGATCCATTAGCTTTGATGTCAACTGTAGGAGCTGGATCTGGCGTTGGGCCGCTAGAGGGATCGATAACAAAGGTGGTGACCGAGTAAGCCGGTAAGGTGTAAGAAAATTGACCACCGCTAACATTTGTAGTTCCAATTTTCTTTGGAGCGTCAAATTGGGAGAAACTGCCGTCTTTGCGCCACACATCCGCAGGAGCAGATGTAACTCCGGTAAGGCTAAAGGTTGCGGTTTGGCTGGTCGAAGGGTTTTTATTCACCACGACGATATTTTTTTGATTATTCGAAGCGTAGACTTCAACGTTACTCAGCGTGGTGCTGGCTGAGACCAGTTGATTTCCGAAGTGTCTAAATAGGTTTTCCCCAGTGTACATGCCAATAGCGTGATATACCGGCATGGGATCATTGCGACTTTTGCCATACTGGGCGTTATCTGTCTCGAAAATAGCCCCTAGACCACCGTTTTTATCTGCGTACTGCAGAGGGTAACCACCGGCTTTTATCATCCGCCCGATCGAAGAAGCACTCCAAACCGTATTAAAATTTTCATAATGTTTAGGGTCACCGTCCCAATCCAGATTCCACTCCCCTATTTGGATCTCGATCTGGCTGGCCCGGGCTGGAACGGTGTTTTGCAGCATTGTCCGCAGCTGATTTATATTATTTTCGTATTCGACTGTATCAGTTAGAAGCTGGGCTTCGGTTTTTGTCGCTGTTCCGCCTTGTCCATATTTGTGAAAATCAATGAAATCGACTCTGGAACCGGAGCCGTTCAAGAAAGTTTGGAGGAAGGCAGTGTTAAACCAAGCTGTCGCCGGACCACCGATCTTTATAGTGGGATCAACTGCTTTCATCGCATCATACATTTGATTGAACTGGCTAGTGTACTCACTAGCACTCATTCCAACACCGTCAGGTTCGTTGTACAGAATCCAACGCTTTACAGTGTTGTTTGTATTTACATTAAAGTGTTTCACCATATTGGCCGCGTCGGAGGCTGACAAAGAGGCATTTCCCTGGTACATCGGGACGATCACCACCGGTTCTGCCCCGGTTGATTTAATCGAGTTCACCCAACTATCTCCGCTCACGCTGGTGGCACAACCAGCACCTCCGCACTGTATCGCACTATTTGGGTTACCAGCCGTTGCGTATTTCAGATCCATGCGTATATGCCCCAGATCCAGATCGGTCAGACGTGACCGGTGAGTAGCATCGTTGGTTATATAAAAGCCTTGCCCATATCCACTAATATCCATTCCAAAGGTAAGTGGGCTAAGTGTCCGAATTGTGTTTGTGAAATCAACATTGATGTTACCCGCTGGCGGTGTCGTGCCACCAGAAGTTTCCAACGTAATTTTCATCACGTTGAATTTATAAGTACAGTTGGGATGGCATGACCAATGCAGGTACATAGTTTTGCCATCGCTGCTGATCCACTTTGGCGCAAAATTGGGATGAAAAGGACTGCTTGTAGCGTTAGCAAGACTACCGGAGAATTGATCCCCCCAATTATCATTTGAATAAACCGTCGTCCACGGCCCCCAGGGATTGGGAGCATCAAGGACGTGCAAACCATTGACACCACCACAGTCGGTACACCCCTCAGCGTTAGAGCGGATATTAAATACCATCATAAACCTATCAAGGGCAGGGTTGTACACCGCTCCTGGGCGATAAACCCGTTGATTAAAAGTCATGGCTGATTGGCGTTGATTTATGTCGCTTGTCCAGGTCGGATTGCCAGAACCATCAAGACCCTTAAAGAATTCGTAGGAGCCTCTATTCATTATCTGATCCTTCGGTACACGCATAAGAGCCAGGTTATTTGCCACTTTATAAGCGCTTCTTTCATCTGGAGAGTAAAGATAGACATAGTTGTCTTTTGCCTTGTTGTAGTTTTGGCCCATGTTCATGAAAAGTAGATAGCCAAATTCGGAGAATTTCCAACTCGCGTACGTCCAGTTTGTGCCACCATTGGTGGACTCGGCTAGTATGGATCCTGTACCAGAACAGTTACCATCAGCGTTACGTACGGCTACGTAGAATTTACCATCGACTTGGATGAGACCGCTGGCTTTCCGACCACATGAACCGTTGGGGCCGGGTTCTTCAATGCTTGAATTAATATCTTGGCCTGACCAGGCACCAGATGCGCCTGTATTTCCAATAATTTTATGGAAAGAAAGACTGTGGTTGCTCCCACCTTGAAAACCGGTAGCATCGTTACCAAAGATGTATTGATCTCCGTCAGCTGCCCACGTAGCTGGCCAACAGTCACCATCGCCTTGCGAATTATATGAAGCAGTATCAAAGTTAAACCCAGTAATTACACTACTACTTGGGTATGGTGACGTAGTCGCCGCTTGGCTTAGAAGTTGTCTAGCCTGATAGACTGCGATAACAGTCAGGGGAATAACAAGTAAAATAAAAACCGTCGCTCCGATTGAAACTAGATCCTTACGCCTATAGGGAGGATTTATGGACTTGCGGTAAGTTTTGAAGAACCTACCAAAACTACTTTGTCTGAACAGATCAGCAGCTCTCATATTTGGGCGGTTTATTGGCAACTTTCCCCGTAGTATGGTGCTACTTTGATAACATCACCAATATCTACTCGGCCATTTTTGTCTAGATCGTAGCGCACGTTGTAGGCAGGATCACCTTTTTTCTTTAATAGATGTTTACCGAAGGAGTTCGTGTCCTTATCGTCAACTTTTTTATCGTCGTTAAAATCTGGTGGCCAAGCATCGATTGTTTCATCACCGGCATCGTTGGTATCGGAACAGGCCTTATTGGGGTCTGTACCGACAAAAACTTCAACGCTATCTATAAAACCATCCCCATCGCTATCTGGATCAACAGCATTATCTCTTATCTCGATGATCCCACTTCCTTTGCTTCCTAGCACGTCTACGTTTTTGTCAAGACTAACCAAGACGGTCCCGGGGGCAAAGCGAATATCAGTTCTGCCAACAATTGAAGACGACCTAAAGTTGATGGTAGCCACCAGTAAATCTCCTGTCAGAGGGCTGGTCGATGATCTGGCAATCTTTACGCTACCGCTGCCTCCTTGATTTTGAAACTCCAAATTGAACGCGCTACCTGCACTGTCAATGGAGACAAAATTCAACCGACTGCTGTCGTAACTTAAATTCGCTTGGACGGAGTTTATCTCTATACCTTGGCTATTTACTCTAATTCTTATCGCAAAATCTGCATTTTGGTTTACGGGTCTATACACAGGGGAAACGTAAATAAACGGAGCAGTTGAAGCTTTGGATACAGCTGATCTGTTCTGAATAGTGGTGATGGCAATCGCAGGAATGGAAACCAAGAGTACAGCAGTTAGTAATAACACCAGCAAATCCTTTGGCCCGTAAGGATAGTTAATGCTTTTCCTATAGGAAGCAAATAAATTCGATGCCCTCATTTAGTTCTATTATCAAGTCGGCCATAAGCATTTGTCAAATTTTTGGATATAAAAGCCACTTTTTAGACGCTTGGCAACTTCTTTATTTAGACCCGGTGCAGAAAATATGTTGTCAGGTATTGACAATATAATTTCTAGTGTGATACGTTAACTAACATCTTTGTTTTCATAAAGTAAGTTTCTGCCTAGAAAGGATCCACTTCGCATGGCTCTCGGAGATGAGCTACCAGAGCTACTAACTGTAAAAGAAGTAGCCAGTTTTTTAAGAGTATCCCCTCTCACTATCAAACGCTGGGGCAAGCGCGGCAAGCTCCCCGCCATAAGGATAAACACCAGGGGTGATAGAAGGTACAAAAAAGAAGCTGTACTCTGGCTTCTCGGCGAGATGAAGAAAGAAACTGTCTAAAAATCTCCTCACTGCTTCGTTATAGCACCCTCCATACTTCAAAACTAAAGTTTTTCAGTATTCTCGGGTGCTGCGTCACTCCGCTCCTAAGTATCCTCCGTAATTCGAAACTTCCAGTTCCTAAGCACTCTCGGATCCTGCAACCACTTCGTGGACTAGAAAAAACCGTTTTTTTTATTTTGATACTCAATACTGAATACAATATACTCGATACTAACCCAGCTTGACAATTTGAGCGTAGCGAAAATTGCTAATACCGGGAGTACTAAGAAACTTTAGTTTCGCAGTACGTAGGGATTGACTTTCAAGTAACACTATGGAATACTTTGTATTAGTGTTACCCCATAGAAAGGAGACGATCGTACCTGCACCTTCACAACCTGTCCCATTTTTGTTTTCTAGAAACCTGTCCCCCGCACAGTTAGCTAGATAATTTTCAGGAAAAACTAAAGGAGAGGCATCAACGCCGGAACTCCGATTCAATCGGAGGACGCCCCTCGTAGGGGCGAGTTCAAAGACCCTTACGAGGGGTTTTTCTTTTGGAAAAAACCCTCTTTTACGATGAGATAAACAAAGTGCGGTAAAGCGAGTTGTCTTTTAAGCCTCCATGGCTCCATTATCAATCTATAAAACCATTCCATTCCAGCTTTTTGGACCCATCGGGGTGCTCGCTTCTTTCGTCCACTAATATAATCAAGGGCTCCTCCTACTCCGATCGCAAGGTTTACGTTTAATTTTGGTAAGTTTCTTTTGATCCATTTTTCTTGTTTTCCATGGCCAAAAGCAAGAATGATAATGTCGACTTTCGCTGATTTGATCCGTGATACAGTTTGATCATCAAATTTTTCATCCGCTTTCCCGGGGAAAGCCCCAGCGATTTTCAACTTCGGGAGTGTTTTCTTTAGATTTTCTGCAGCCGCCTGGGCGACCCCTTCCTGACCACCAAGAAAAAATACGCTATAACCAAATTCTTCAGCAATCCCTGCTAAACCCTGTACAAAGTCAACACCAGTTATTCTTTCTGGGATGTTTCTTTCAGTAAGGTTAGCTAGCTTTACCAATCCTGATCCATCAGCAATTGATAGATCCGCTCTATTCAATATATCCTGTAGTTCCTTGTCTTTCTGAGCGGCAACAATTATCTCCGGGTTGGGTGTTACAATGTAATGTTTTTTTCCTGATTCCAACAGCTCCTTGGATCTTTCCAATGCCTTTGCATATGTGTAGTTGTCCACTTTAACCCCAAGAATTTTCATTTTTTAATTTTCATTGAATTTTCAATGTTTTAAACTTTTAAAATTAAGTTTGACTAAAAATTTCAAATAATAAATTGAAAATTATTTTTGTTTATAAACTTTCTCGAAAACCTTTATTGTTTCCTTTGCCGTTTTTTCCCAGCTGAAGTCTACCACTCGCTCCCTACCTTTTTCTCGAAGTCCTTGCCGCAATACCTTATCTAATGCCAGTTTTTTGATCCCCTTGGCAATATCATTTGTATCAAGAGGATCCACCAGAAGGGCTGCTGCTTCTGCAATCTCGGCCGTCGCGCCAACCCCGGAGGTAAGCACTGGACATCCGCAAGCAAAAGCTTCAAGTATAGGTAAGCCAAAACCTTCGTATAGGGAGGGGAAAGTAAGACCCAGGGCACCGCTATAAAGAGCTGGGAGATCCTCATCTGGTACGTAACCAAGAAAGCGGGTATGGTTTGATACAGAAAATTTTCCGGGAGCTTTGTAGATATCCTCGTGGAGCCAGCCTTTTGTCCCAACCAATACAAGATCAGTATCCGCTAGTTTTGCCTTGGCAAACGCATCGATAAGTCTCACCAGGTTTTTCCTTGGCTGGATGGTACCTACATAAATAAAATACTTGCCGGCTAGTCCATATTTTGCTCTTGTTCTCGCTATCAAATCTTTATCCCTAGGGTAGAAATGCCTCATGTTCACAGCCTCGTAGACTACGCTGACACGCGAGCTTGGAACCTTTAAGGTAGTTGTGAGATCCTTTTTGGTAAATTTTGATACAGCAATTAAATGATTTGCTGCAGACGCTACATATTTTGTGGACCAATTTAAATAAATTTTCTGCGGGTACTTATGGTAGTCTGCTAAAAATTCTGCTCCCAAGTCATGGATGGTAGCAACGGTTTTTAACCCTGGGCGGCGTATCACCGGTATCGTGTGGGCAGGTACAAAAAGTATGTCGGGTGGGCTGATCAGACACTCCCAAGCCAGTCTCCCTTGCGTCCAAAATCTTGGCGCTTTCAAGATCCTAACGCTAACATTTGGCTGGGTGATTTCAAGAAACGGCGGTATTTTGTTGAAATAAAGAACGTAGCGGTTTTTTTTATCTACGCCAACTAAAGCGTTTACGAGATTGTCTGAATAATTTTCAGTTCCAGTTTTATCTTCTCTGGCGGATCTAGAAGCATCTATACCGATTACCATAATTTTCCTTTTGGGAAATTACATCATGCAACGCAGGATATAAACTATCTTCTTGTTATACTTCTACGGTACAAATCTATATTTTCAAGCGCCACTCCTGTACCGTGAACGACGCATAGCAGCGAATCTTCAGCTACGTGACAAGGCACGCCCAAAACATCAGTAAAATATTTGTCCAGATTCTTTAAAAGTGAAGTTCCGCCACTCAATACGATACCTTTATCAATGATATCGCTAGAAAGTTCTGGTGGTGTTTCTTCCAAAACTTGCTTTATGGCGTCCAATATACTATTAACTACTGGCCTGATCGCCTCAGTCAGCTCTTTGGTTTTCAGCTCTATCAGTTTTGGTAAACCAGTAATACTATCTCTACCACGGACTTCTACCGACTCATCCTTTTCTTCTTCAGTAGCACTAGCCAAGGCAAGTTTGATCTCCTCTGCTGTCCGTTCCCCGATTATCAAGTTATATTTCCTTCGAACGTAAGTGGTTATTGCTTCGTCTATTTTATTTCCAGCCACCCTAGCACTTTTGTGCACCACCACACCCCCCAAAGAAATTACCGCCGCCTCCGTAGAACCACCTCCAATATCTACAATCATATTACCGCTTGGAGTGCTGATGGGGATCTTTGCCCCAATGGCTGCCGCTAAAGGTTCTTCGATTAAATAGGCTGTTTTTGCCCCAGCGGACAAAGTAGCATCAAGTACCGCTCTCCTTTCGACACTAGTCACACCAGCTGGCACGCAAACCATTACATCTGGTTTAAATAGCCTGGTCCGCCCGGCAACTTTATCAAGAAAATACCTCAGCATAGCCTCGGTGACTATGTAATCTGCTATTACCCCGTCACGCAACGGCCGGCTGGCTTCTATTCCTTCAGGGGTCCGTCCCAACATTTCTTTGGCCGCGTTGCCAACCGCTAAAACTTCTCCATCTTCCGAGGAAACCGCTACTACCGTCGGTTCATTTAGCACCACACCCTGACCCTCTAGATACACTAACGAGTTAGCGGTCCCCAAATCGATAGCGATTTTTTTGGAAAACATAGCGCCCTTAATTATATATTCGGTTTATCCTGGGGGCAACCTACTGTTTTAACAAAAATATCAAAGTTTACTTAAAAGGGTCAAAATACGTAATGAAAGTCTCGTTGTTGGTCTGCCCTTGTTGATAAGTAAGTCTTGGTTGGAGTAAAATTCTAGTTGTGAAAAAAGCAGCCGGTATCGTAATATTTCTTGTGATCGCCATCCTAGCTACAACAGCAATTATTTTTTACGCTAGTGGCTACCGGCCAAATCTAACCGATAGGAATATCCAGGCGACAGGTGTAGTAAGCATCAGATCAAAGCCCTCTGAAGCAAGCGTTTTTATTGATGGGAAGTCCAAAGGTACGACAAATGTTGATCTTTCAAGTTTACAGCCTGGTAAATATACGGTCGAAATTACCAAAGAAGGTTTTACCAGTTGGCAGAAAGAAGTCGAGGTCAAAAAAGAGGCCGTAAATGTGATTGAAGCAGTACTATTTCCAGTGGCACCGTCCTTGCGGGCCCTAACTTTTACCGGTGTGGTAAATCCTTTGGCTTCCCCAAATGGTTCAAAGGTTGCTTTTTCTGTGAAGGAACCGCCGGAGCGAGCCGGCATCTGGGTGCTAAACCTGTCAACTAGCCCACTTCCGTCATTTTTTACTCGTGATCTTGTCCAAATTGTTGCGGACTCAGAAAATTTCAATTTTTCTTCCGCAACCTATGAATTCTCACCAAACGGCAGTCAACTTCTTGTGAAACTGGCAAAAAGTAACACTTATTTTCTACTTAACGTTGGTGATGAGAACCCAAATCCGAAAGAGGTAACCCTGGACATAGACGATATAAAAACCAGTTGGGAGGATGAAAAACAGGCTGCTGTGGAAAAGACGTTAGCAACATTTGATGACGAGGGGAAAATGATTGCCGATTCGTTGGAAGCTCTGGAATTCTCGCCTGATGAAGAAAAATTCGTTGGGCGTAGAAAAGATGGAAAATACCTAATTTACGACAGCAACCCGGGTTTTGCACCGGATAAAGAACCCAAAACCTACCTAGTTTCTAGCGCAAAAAAATATCTTTGGTATCCAGATAACGAACACTTAGTTCTAGTAAACGGTGGTTCAATATCTGTAATGGATGTGGATACTACAAACAACGTGACGATTTATACTGAAGGTTTCAATAATGAATTTGTGGTGCCTTGGCCGGATGGCTCGAAAATTGTTATCACTACCAATTTAAATAAATCTGTTCGTGAGCAGCCAGATCTATACGCCATCGAACTACGTTAATTGGATCTTAAGATGTTAGATCTAAGACTTCCAGATATCTTTGAACTTCAATATTACAACCTACACCCACTAACGGACTAGCTCCGCTGTAACAATAAGTCTTCGTAAGCTACTACCGGGTGGATCACAAGTTTGCAGCGTGAGAATAGGTTTTTCCGAAGGATCGGTCAAATACTGCACGTCTGTTGCCTGGACAACTTTTTTTTCATTAACAATATAATCGTATCGCTTGCCTTTGTAAAAGGTAACCACTCTATCACCTTTTTCGAGTTTCCTTAGCAAGTAAAAAACGCTATTGTACTGACGGGCTTGGATCGCGTTTATGGCTGAATGGGCAAACAAAAACACGTTGTTATTATCCTCTTTTGTGGATCCGGGCACCGCAGTACCACGTGCCTGGGCAACACCTTTGGACAAAGCAGCAATATATTCATTGTAGTTGGCAGCGTTTACGCTGGGGACCACGGGTGCGTTCACCCCTATTTTTTCAATAATAATTCCAAAATCCTGATCCTTGGGCTCAACCCCAAGCTCTGGCAGCTCCACAGCTTTTGCTTTCGGTATATCCGGCGCGTTTGCCTGTTTTGTAGTATCAACAAAAAAAGTACTTCTCCACCAATACCAAAGCTCTTGCTGGATAAACGGCGCAAAGGAAAGGAACGAGAAGACTATCCCCGCAATGATCAGTGAATTTGCAATTGTTCGTAGCGTTATAAAAACCCAAAACCTTCTTCTTTTCATAGAAAAAACAAAATGGCAGCCTTGGTGAGACTCGAACTCACAACCTTACCCTTAGGACGGGTCTGCTCTATCCAATTGAGCTACAAGGCCCAGACAGGTTTGAATTTTATCATAATGTAAGCTAAAATGAAATCTTCGGGGTGTAGCTCAGTGGTAGAGCGCTGCGTTCGGGACGCAGAGGCCGCACGTTCAATTCGTGTCACCCCGACCAAATTGACAAAGGAACTTTGAGTAAATTATAGTTGAATTAATTAAGATGAAACTGCCGCTACCTCAATATCAATTATCCAGTATCAAGCATCACGAAACTAAAAAAGGATTTACCCTTATTGAACTCCTCATTGTTATTGCTATTATCGCTATTCTTATCTCAATTGGACTAGCTGCTTTCACCCGTGCCCAATCCCAAGCTAGGGACGGCCAACGCAAAGCTGACATCGAAACTATTCGCGGAGCCCTGGAGCAATATTACTCCGATAATAACGCTTATCCGGACACTGCAACTTGGGTTGCTGACTTACAAGGTTCGGGAGGTAGTCCAGTTTACTTAAGAGAAGTACCTAAAGCGCCCGGTGACGTCGCATTTTGTTATCAACAAACCGCTAGTGGCCAGAATTATAATATCGGAGATGATTTGGAAACTGGTTCGGGTACAGCTGGGCCCTGCGGAAACTACAATCTAACGGCCCAGGATTAAATCAATTCTCGTCTGCGCGCTTATAGAATTGGATTTCGTTTTCGTGAAACCAAAGCTTTTCCTCAAATTTTGCTTCTTCCGCGGTCCCTGAAACGTGAATTATATTTTGAACGCCCCTCTTTTCTACATTGGCGTAGGCAGCGCTATCGGTGGAAAGATCGCCGCGAATTGTCCCCACCGGTGCGTTTACCGGCATGGTGGGACCGGCAATAGCTTTGACGTTGTCCACAGCGTGTCTCCCCTCAACTAGCAAAGCAACGATTGGTCCAGAACCCACGTAATCAATCGTCCAGGCTCTTATCATCTTCCCAAGCTCCAATGGGTCTGTAGTGCCCAAGTCTTGGCCTGGGTCCTTGCCGTACTCACGGTAAGTTTTGAGCGTTTTCTCGCCCAAACTTTTCAAATAATCTTCCTTATCGGTGTAATGTTTACCCAAGTGGTTGTTTTGGGCGAGCATCATTTTCATCGCCACGATTTTCAAGCCCATTTTTTCGAGCCTGCTTATCACCTCGCCGATAAGTCCCCGACGGACACCATCTGGTTTTATGAGTACAACAGTTCTTTCCACTTTAGTCCTCCATTCAAGGCTGCGAAGCTATTGGTTTAGAGTGATTTAACGATAGTTTAAACGAGAAACCGATAGCGAACAGCCTAACTATAATTTTAATATTTTAGCAAATTTCTCTTCTCTTTTGTATGGGCCAATCACAGTCAGGTTCAGATTTCTATCAACGAAGATCTCCTTCGCTATGTCTTGTACTTGCTTAGCAGTAACTTTATCAACATTTTTGGAGATTTCTTCCAAGCTCCTAAACTTACCCTCAAGAAGTTGGTCCGTACCAAATAAAGTCGCTACTTCCCGAGAGTCTTCAAGTTCTAAAGTCAGCCTACCCTTAATATGCTCTTTAGCTTTTTTAAGTTCTGCCTCGCCAACCATACTTTGAGTAGTTTTGATATATTCTTCTAATATTACCTTTATTGCCTCGTCTATTTTTTGGGGCGGCACTCCAGCGCTGGCAGCAAAGGACCCAGCGTCATGATATTCCTCAATACCCCCACGTACGTAATAGGCCAGTCCTCTTCTTTCTCGAAGTTGTATGAAGAGTCTTGAGCTCATTGAAGAGCCAAGTACTGTATTTAGGAGCACGGCTGGATAATGATTTTTATGCCCACGTGGGTAAGCCCTTACTCCAACTATCAAATGGGCTTGCTCAGTATTTTTAGTTAAAACTTTCACCGCCGGTCTATTTTGAGTAATTTTCACCTTAGGAAATTTAACCTGCTTTTTGTTTTTCAAATCACCTAAATACATCTTAGTGATATTTTCCGTATCAGAATGAGAAGTTCCACCGGCAATTGAAACCAACATATTTTCCGGGTTGTAATAGGCATCTTTAAACGCGAGAAACTCTCTTCGGTTTATATTTTTTAAAGAATCAATGGTCCCGACAATATCCCAACCTAGAGGCTGATCCCCAAAAAGTAGCTGCTCATGAAGATCGTGAATGTAACGCACTGGAGTATCTAGATACATCCGCAATTCCTCAAATATTACTCCTCTTTCTCTAACTATTTCCTCCTGATCAAATTTAGAATTTTGGAGCATGTCACTAAGTACATCCAAAATCAGCTCAAAGTGCCTCGTACTAGCCTTCACGAAATAACCAGTGAACTCTTTGGAAGTGAAAGCGTTAAACTCGCCTCCAATACCATCGATTAGAGTTGAAATATCCAAGGCCGTTGGTCTTTTCTTTGTTCCCTTAAAAAACATGTGCTCGGCGTAGTGGGCAATACCATTTGTCTCTTTCCTCTCGTAACGGCTCCCGGTTCGAACCAAAATCAGCACCGTCACGCTTTTTGTAGCGGGCAGCTGCGAGGAAAGAATTTCTAATTTATTTGGTAGAGTAATAATTTTTTGATCCATTTTGATATCTTTACATATGCTCTGGGGCAGAGATACCCATCAATTGTAAACTATTTGCCAAGACTATTTTTGTGGTCATCATTAGGGCTAATCTAGCCTCAGTAGTTTCTTTTTCCTCACCCAACACTCTTGTCCTTTCGTAGAACCTATTTAGTTCGTCCGCGATTTTTAATGTATTCAGCGGTAGCAAGTGAACTGGGTAACTTTCCGAACCCACTATATCCTCTATCAACTCCGGGAATTTGACTAATTTCCTTATCAAAGCGATTTCTGAGTTCGTTTTTAGCAATTTTAGGTCAGCTTTGACAAGATTTTCGAGGCTAAAGCCTTCTTGTTTTGCTTTCTTTAAGATACTGCTTACACGGGCGTGGGCATATTGCACGTAGTAAACCGGGTTTTCCTCTGACTGCTTCTTGGCCTGCTCAAGATCGAAATCCATATGAGTATTAGAATCGTACATGAGAAGGGTGAAACGGAATGCATCTTTGCCTACCTCATCCAACACTTCTTTCGCTGTAACAAAATTTCCCGCTCTTTTGCTCATCTTAATTACCTGCTCTCCCCGTTTTACCCTGACGAATTGGTACAAAATGACTTTTAGCTTGGACGCGTCAAACCCAAAGGCAGAGACAATAGCCTCTATTTTTGGCACGTGTCCGGAAGTGTTTGAACCAAACACATCCAAGATCAAATCATAACCGCTTTCAAATTTTTCTTTGTGGTAAACAATATCAGCCCCAAAGTAAGTATAACTACCATCGCTTTTAATAACTACCGCGTCTCGCCTTTCATCAAATCCCTCTCCCAGTAGAAACCAAGTAGCTCCTCCCTGCTCTTTAAGTAAGCCCTTTTCCTCTAATAATTTTAGTGCCGGAGGTAACTTTTTTTGAAGCTCGCTTTCGTTAACCACTAAATCGAACTTTATACCGGCATCAGATATATCATTAATGATATCTTTGTGCATCAACCTTGTGCCAATCTCTCCAGCTTTCATTACAATTTGATCTTCAGGTAGGTTTTTATCTTTGTTGAGCTCTTTTTTCACTTCTTGAGATAAGTCATCCGTATACCCGCCCACGTATGTAAGTTCTTTATCACTTGCATCAATTAACCCTGCCTTTGCGGCCAGGCTCTTACCGAGTTCAAATACTTGGTTGCCCTTATCATTGTTAATATACTCTCGCAAAACCTTGTAGCCAGCAAACTCCAACACGGACGCGATGGTATCACCAAGAGGCCCACCACGAGCGTTACCAATATGAAGCGGTCCGGTTGGGTTTGCCGAAACAAACTCGACCCTAGCCTTCTTACCCTTGCCGATTTCGTTCCGTCCGTAACTCTCATTTTGTTCGATAATTTTTTGGGCTTGGGATTGGAGGAACCCGGCCGTTAAAGTAACATTTATGAACCCATTTGGGGCAATTTCAACTGTAAAAACATCGTCGCTTTTCGGCAATTTAGCCACGATTTGTTTAGCAATTTCAACCGGCTTTTGCTTACCCTGAACTTGGGCAATCTTCAAAGCAACTGAGGAGTAATAATCCCCAAATTTTGGGTCCGTAGTCGGCAACACCTCTAGCTCGATCTTATCAAAACCAGCCTCCCTAGCCACCTTTTCAAGTTCATTTTTTATCTGATCTCTAATCATCGTTGCGAATTAGTATACCAACTATTACCATCACTCACAATTTCTACGGTGCCCCACTTATCGGTCCGGTAAACTTTTGATCCAGTTTTGGCGAGAATATCCAATACCTCGCCTCTTGGATGGCCATAAGGGTTTTTGCTACCCACGGAAATAACGCTTACTTGAGGTGATAGGGCAGCTACGTAGTCCTCCCTCAAGGCTCCTTTACCTCCGTGGTGGGGTACTTTAAAAAATTCAATGTGACCGGGGTTCACCGTGTACGGTTGCACTTGCGCATCCGCATCTCCAGTAAGATACGCGTCAAATTGACCAAAAACCAAATGCAGAACTATCGAGTGGGCGTTTGGATCGCTATTTACGACCCCTTGCAGGGGCCAAAGGACCTTAAATTCAGTTTTATCAGGGAAAACCATCCTATCTCCCTGACGGACAACCCTAGTATTTAGTCCTTTTTCATTAATTATTTTGTCCCACTCTTTGGATACTCGGCTTTCAACAGCCATACCGTTGATCCATAAATGATTTATTTGATACCTTTTGATCACTTCCACCAACCCAGTTACGTGATCGGACTGAGGATGGGTCAGAACCAGTAAATCAATTTTTCGCGAGTAAAAAGGAACATCTTTTCCTAAATGATCCAGCACTTTGTTGTCTGGCCCACCGTCAATAAGAACTTTGTAGCCTCCGGCAGTCTCGACAAAGATAGCGTCTCCTTGGCCAATATCATAAACTTTGAGGTGGAGCTTACCATCAGGCAGGGAAAAATAAAAGCTCCATACCAAAATGTTCAATACGGCCAACCCGTACAGACTAACTCTTAGTTTGTTTTTTGTAAGCCAATCTGACATTTCTCAGATAATAAATAGCAGCTGCTAACCATAAGTAATATATTAGCAGCGGCAATATTTGGTTTGGTTTGAATTCGAAACTGGTGATCGGTAACTGGCTAGAGACTTCGACTATAAAGACGAAAACTGAAAGCAGCGCCCAGACTATCCAAGCGGCTACCGCAGCTAAAAAAGGCACCGTAAAGCTAAGAACTAAAAATATAAATCCCCCAATTGTTGAAAATGGGATTGTCCAAAGTACCAGCGCATTGACCAAGGGAGATATAGCAGACACTGAACCGAAGTGATAAAAAATTACAGGTGCCACTAGAATTTGTGCAGAAATAGTAGTCGCCAAATCTTCGTTGAACGGTCCAGGTAGCACCCTAGAGAAGGTCAAGATTTTCTCCTGGAACAAAATTATTCCTGCTGTAGCCAAAAAGGATAGTTGGAAACCTATATCTGTAGCCACAATCGGACTCACAAACAACATCAAGATCGCCGCCAGAAAAAGTGCGTAAAGCGAAAATCTTTGCCTGCCCAATATAATAGCAGAAAACCCCAAGGCGCCCATTATGGCGGCTCTGACAGCCGGCGGATCGGCTCCAACGAGCAAAGTATAAGATGCGATGGCTGCCAAAGCCAATATTGTAGCTAATCGGCGGTTGAAAAAGCGAGAAAGGCCAACCATCAAACCAGCCACAACGCTAATATTGTAACCAGAAACCACCACAACGTGTATGGTGCCTGTTTTCCTTAGAGACTCCCTAAAATCGTCGGGCAACTCTTCCCGGGCTCCCAGTAGTACACCTGCCAACAGCGAAGCTTGCGGTTCAGAAAGGGAAGTGAAAATCCTTGTTTTGAGATTGTTTCTAATTGAAAAAAGTACTTTTCTCCAAGTAGAAGAACCAACGATTTTTATTTTAGGATCAACAAAACGACCATCTTTGACCTCACCCTCTATTTCCAATCTGTCACCGTAATTAATTTCCAAATCACTAGAAGCTTTTATATTATAAACATCAAGGCTAAAATATTGCCACTGGTTGTAAACCTGAGTCTCTTCCAATAGTGTGCTGGTGAGCTTGACGTAACCCTCTTGTTGTCTAGGAAGGTAAGAGATAAACCGCCAAGAGAATAAAGCAAGCACTGTAAAAATAAGAAGAAAAACTTTTATTCTGTGGCTAGTATACGGCGATTTTGTCCTTGATATTTTCAAAGGTTGCTTCTCCCAAAACCTTTTTAGTCAGAAGCTCTCCAATCTTGCTGTATGGTCTATTTTCTATAATTTTCCCCGCCCTTACAGGACCAATACCAGGTAAAGAGTCAAGTTGTGCTTCGGTTGCTGAATTTATATTTATTTTACCGGAAATCTCTCCGGCGACTTGCCCCGTTTGGACAACTGAGGAGCTCCCCTCTCCTTTAGCTGGAATATAAATTTTCTGGCCGTCGGCCAGTTTTGCGGCTAGGTTTACATTTTTGGAAATCCACGTCTTATCGGCGGCTTTTGCAAAGCCACCCGCCATATTTACTAGGTCATTTATTCTGGAGCCGCTGTCCAATTCATAAACCCCTGGTTTGGCTACCGCGCCGGCAACATCCACGAAGATTTTATTTTCGGTAGCGGTTGTTTTTTGAGACGGAATAAATTCAGGCTCTTCCTTACTCGAAAATACCTTTGGGAAAGAGAGACCGGCACCGACTAAAGCCAAACCAACAAGCGCAAGGATAATGGAGGTTTGGAATTTCTTTGTCTGCTGAAAAAACTTTTTTATACGTTTGTCTTTGAGGATTCTCACCATGAGGAGACTTTAGAAAGAAGTGGAAAAGTTGTCAAGTATTTTTTACGTTTAAATTTTTACCTAGAGGCTCTCGATGTATTTTTCGACCCAGGAATTGTAGAAAACAACTAGGTGGTAGAGGTGACGCTGGGCGAGCTCTTTATCGATTATACCACCACGGTGAGGATATTTGTGAAGCCTGGGACCAGGGGTGGGAAAACCTTGAGCGTAATGGACCATTTCGTGAGCGATGGTATGATCAATTATTTGCTGGGGGTATTTTTTATCGCGAAATCGACCATTTATTGTAATTTGAACAGATTTATCCCTGTAACGGAAGCGGATTGACCCAAACCTGTATTTCGCTTCTCTACCAAAACTAATACTAACCGGGTATTTCTCAGAAACATCGCCGAAGTAATTACGCCAGATAAATTGCAGGCTTTTTTGTAGGTCAGAATTTTCTCTCATTTGCCCTCGAATAAGTCCAAAAAAATGAAATCTGGACTGGTTGTAGCCTGCCCAGATTTCCCTCCAACCATAACTCTTTTAGGGGCTTTTTGCAAGAGACAAGCAGGCATTTTAGGTGTCTGTAAGCCTGCTAAGTGGCCTTAGAATTGGGTTAGAACCCAAATTGATTAAACATCTACAACTATATTCAAGACCTTTTCAGGGACGTAAATAACCCTTCGAACCTTACGTCCATTAACATGTTTTTTTACCTTCTTTGAACTCAATGCCAAGGTCTCTATTTCTCTTTTGTAGTCCACGAAGTGGTCGCCGGTCGCGAAGCGATCGATTTTTGACCTTTCAACTACCATCGTGTCACGCAGCTTTCCGTTTATTTGGACAGCAATCGTAACGTTTTCAGCCTCTAAATATTTACTTTCTGAGATCGGCCAGGCTTGGTGGTGCACTGAACCTTTTTCTTTTAGAAACCCAAGTCTTTCCCAGAGTTCTTCGGTGGTGAAAGGGGCAAAAGGGGATAAAACAATCAAATATTTTTCGATTGTTCCTCTGTCGAATTCGTTTTTGTGCTTGGAAGCTAAGTTTGTAAATTCCATAATAGCTGCAATGGCGGTGTTAAATTTTAAACTCTCTAGGTCTTCGCCAGCCTTCAATACGAGCCTATTTATCGCTCTATTTAATTTATCGCTAGCACTTACCTGAGTTCCTTTGCCAAGTCCCAAGAGGAGCTTCCACACTCGATTTAGAAACCGGTAAACCCCGGCTATCGCCCGATCGGAAAAATCACCGCCAAGATCATAAGGACCAATAAACAATAGGTACATCCGCAAAGCATCTGGACCGTAAGCATCCATATAATCATTTGGATTTACAACATTGCCTCTGCTCTTACTCATCTTGGCACCTTTGTGAATTATCAAACCGTGCGCCCTAAACTTGTTGAACGGCTCCTCAAAATCAATCAAGCGCAAGCTCTTTAGCGCCATCGTAATAAACCGACTATAGAGCAAGTGCATTACCGCGTGCTCGTTCCCACCGATATAAGAGTTTACTGGAAGCCATTTTTTGGTTATTTTTTGATCAAAAGCTTTCGTTTTAAACTCAGTCGAAGGGTAACGGAGAAAGTACCAGGACGAGTCTAAAAATGTGTCCGAAACATCAGTTTCACGCCGGGCGGTTTTTCCGCATTTTGGACACTTCACGCTCACAAAATCTGGCATAGTAGCCAGAGGACTGACACCACGACCTTTGGGTTGATAGTTTTCTAGATGTGGCAGTCTTACTGGGAGATCCTTTTCAGGTACCGCGTACCACCCGGGATGAACCACCCTATCCTTGGCTTTTTCGCCATCTCCCTTTTTAGCACAGAGCGCACAGAAGATCATTGGTATTGGCGGACCCCAGTACCGTTGTCTACTTATAAGCCAGTCACGCAGATGATAATTGACGGTTTTTCGGCCAAATTTATTCTTTTCTATATAGTCTGACATAGTATCTATTGCTTCCTGCGAATTCAAACCATTAAATTGGCCAGAATTGACTAATTTTCCCTCCCCTACGTAAGCCTTTTCTTGAGCGACACCTCCACTAACGATTTTGACTATTTTCAATCCTTGCCTCTTCGCAAATTCGAAATCACGCTGGTCATGGGCAGGGACGGCCATAATAGCACCGCTGCCGTAGATACCTAACACATAATCGGCTACCCAAATGGGTACCTGCTTGTTTGTAAATGGATTCAGGCAATATGCACCGGTAAATACACCGGTTTTAGCTTGGGAGCGCTCAAGTTCGGTTGCCTTTTTGCTTTGTGCAATATAATCTCTTACAGCCTCGGAAAACTTAGCACTAGAAATTTTTAGTGCTAATTCATGCTCAGGAGCCAGTACCATAAAGGTCGCCCCGTATATTGTATCTGGCCGCGTGGTGAAAACCCTTATTTTCAGTCTCGAGCCCTTAATTGGGAAGTCGATTTCAGCACCCTCACTCCTGCCTATCCAATTTCGCTGTATTAGTTTGGTGCTTTGCGACCAATCTATGGTCTCCAAATTATTCAGTAATTTTTCGGCATATTCAGTGATTCTAAAGAACCACTGTGCGAGTTCTTTTTGGACGACTTCACTATTGCAACGCTCACAGCGTCCACTGATAACTTGCTCATCAGCAAGAACGGTCTTACACGAGGGACACCAGTTAACAGGCGCTTTTTTACGCACGGCCAGACCAGCCTTGAAAAGCTGAATAAAGATCCACTGAGTCCATTTATAATAATCTGGATCAGAAGTGATCACCTGACGATCCCAATCAAATAGGGCCCCAAGCCTCTTTAGCTGTTTTTCTCGAAAATAGCCAGTGGTCTTTTCGATCAAATCTTTGGGGTGAGTTTTAGTTTTAATGGCGTAATTTTCCGAATGAATTCCGAAACTATCAAAGCCCATTGGCTCGAAAACATCGTAACCCTGCAGCCTTTTGAACCTACCAAACGTATCGCTACCACCAAAAGCGTAAACGTGGCCAACATGCAAACCCTCACCAGAAGGATAGGGGAACATCATTAGGTTGTAAAAGGGTTTCTTTGCGTTCTTTAAATCGGTCTTAAAAGTCTTTTCATCCTCCCAACGCTTCCGCCACTTTTGCTCAATAACAATTGGATCATATCTATCCATAAAACCTCCTTGAGCAAAAGCAAGGTTCCAGCTTTTGAGTTGTAAAATGGATTCTAACAACGAAAAAGGTGGTTTCTTCTTTTTCCTCTATTTCTGCTGGATTATATCTATCAGTACTCATGGGTGGAGTGATTTTACAACAAAGTTGATTGAAAATTCAAAGTATATTGTTTAGATTCCTAAGAAAACCTTGACCAGATTACCGCTTGCCTCTAATACACCCCGCTTAAACTCGTATTCCACCTTTTTCTTATCTAGAGTGTGGATAGTTATGCGGTCCTTAATCAAAGAAATAAAGTTGGTATGTTCAGGCAAAATATCAAATTTACCTACCAGGTTCACTGACGATATTGCTGCTACAGAACCCCGATAACCAACTTTACCGACAAAAGGTGGCCAAAACACCGCCACAAAAATTTCTTCTTTTGATCCCTTGCGTTCCATAATTTCACTTACGCAGCTGTGATAAATCTCCTATATAAAGTAGCGCTTCTTCAGGCACGTTATCTAGCCGTCCCGAAAGCAGGTCTCTTACATCTGATATCGTATTTTCCTTTTTGATATATTTACCTTCCTTACCCATTTGATCGGCAACCACAAATATGTCTTGAGTCATGTAGTTTAACAGCTTCTTCGATCTGTGATAGAGGATCTTATCCTCAACCGATAGTTCGGCCTCACCCACGATTGAAACTATCCTCTGCAGGTATGTATACCTTTTTAAAAGCTTTTCAGCTTCGAGCACTGCATCGTAGTGCTCATAACCAAGTACCCCAGGTTCGATGAGTGATGATGAGGAGGCAAGAATATCCACCGACGGGTGCCGACCTTCTTGATAAACTTCGCGAGACAGGGTCACTATAGATTCAAAATAAGGAACGATTGCTTGTACTCCAGAGTCGGTAAGATCATCAGCCGGAACGTATATCGCTTGAATACTAGTGATTGAAGACTCCTTGGTTGATACCAGTCTTTCCTGAAACGCTCCAATTTCGCCAGCAAGAGTCGCTTGGTAACCATCTTCACTAGGTATAGTATTTAGCAAAGTAGAGAGCTCATTGCCAGCTTGAACGAACCTGTATATATTGTCGATGAAAAAAAGAACGTCTTGCTTTTTAGTGTCCCGAAAATATTCAGCCAAGGCGACCGCAGTAAAACCAACCCGAAACCTGACCGCGGCTGCTTCATTCATTTGTCCAAAAATCATAGCTACGTGAGGTAAAACTTTAGTCGTCTTTAAGGTCTCGTAAAGCTCGTGGCCTTCCCTTATTCGCTCCCCGATACCAGCAAAAACAGAGACGCCCTTGTGAAAGAAAGCTATATTGTGCATTAGTTCAGAAAGAAGAACAGTCTTACCCACCCCACTACCTCCAAATAGGCCTATCTTCCCACCTTTTCTTATCGGCGTGAAAAAGTCGATTACTTTTATGCCTGTCTCCTGAATAATCACGTTGGAGCTAATTTGATCATAAGTGGGTCTACCCCGGTAGATAGAAGCGCGCTCCGGAACTACCATTTGGCCCAAGCCATCGATAGGATTGCCAAAAAGGTTTACGACTCTACCAAGCATAGCGTCTCCAATAGGCACTTGGAGGCTGCTTTCGATTTTCCCCACTCTCATTCCTCTAGAAATATGTGATGGATCTGTCAAAGATATACAAAGAACACTTTCATTAACCGTAGAGCTATAAACTTCGAGCCTCACCTGTTGGTCATCACTAAGCGTCAATAAGTCGTGCCTAGCTAAGCCTTTCCCTGCCGATTCAACCTCGACAATATCACCTCGGATAGATTTGACGTGGCCAATCATTTCCACGGACCGGCCTCCTTTCGCCAGAGGCTGAACCCTGCAAAAACCTCAAGTTGTTTTCGGTTCATGACCCTTCTTCGCAAACGGAGAATCTGCTTTTCAATTTTCTTCACTTCTTCCTGCGCATTCTCGGTTGCTTGGTCCATAGCTACCATCCGCGCGGCAAACCTAGAGAGTTGGTGCTCAAGTATAGTCTGATTAAAAAGAGCGGCCATTATCTCCGTCTCAAAAAACTCCATTATTTTTTCGGGTGAAGGCTCAAATAGATAGCGGCGCGCTGACCTTTGGTCTGTGACTTCAAATGATACTCCACCGCTTATCTCACTCCGTACCGGTATTTGGTGTAGTACCGTGACCATTTGTCCGTGATAGATAACAACCTGTTCGTACGAAGTTATATGGTCAATTATTTTTTTTACTTCTTCCGGCTTTGGTTTATCATCATCTAGCGAAAAGTAGTTTGCCATAACTTTCGTCTGTTCGTTGCTCAATAGGTATTTGCCGATACTACCAACGACAGCAGCGTCAGCGTCACCCCTCTTTAGGTCCTTCAAATAGTGGCTCCAAACATCTAAAATTAAGGTACCGTAAAGATGCTCGTTGGCGCTAAGGAGCACATTAACTTTTTTTCCATTTCTACGTATAAATGAAAGTCGCTTCCATAGATTTTCTCTTTCCTTTGGAGAACGGCTTTTGACGGCGGCGATGTACGCACTCTTTGCGTGATTGTAAACAGTGGAGATCCCTTCCAAAAACTCTCTTACGGCATCCACTCTTCCCCGCAGTTGTTTCATCCGAAACGAGGCGATCTCCTGGTACACACTGGTGATACTCTTTATTGCGCTGACCGCCTCTAGATCAGCTTTTAGCTCGTTTCTACTAGACATACAAAGCCTCCGAAAACTTAGATTGGTGCTTACCCACAAGTTTCATCAGCTCCTCGGGAGAGGTGGCCCGGGTCACTTCTTTCTCAATCTGCGAAAAATCGCCCTTTTGATATTTCTGGAACATCTTGATGATGTCTACTTTTACCAAATTGGCGTTTTTCCCTTTCCAAAACCCTGAGAAAAGAAGCCCGAGCAAGATAAGTTGTAGGCTCCTGGGTACAATTCCTTCAGCATCCTGGTTGAAAATAACCCCGATTTTTTCGCCAAGGTCTATTTCTGCCCGAGTTTTCTCGGGAAGCTCAACACCAAATTTAGCTATGTCTAAAGATCGGCTGTAGCGGGAAAGGTCTTCCCGGACCAGTTGGGCCAACTCCCTGTCGATTGGCTGTTTGGTTTGGTTACCAACGCGGGAAACAGAAAGGGATGGGTTGATCGCCGGGCGTACTCCTTTGCGAAACTCGTCTATATCAAAAAAGATATGTCCGTCTGTAATAGCCATCAGGTTTGTCTGGATATAACCGGTGATATCTCCTTCCAAAGTCTCAGCTACCGGTAGAGCGCTAATACTCACCATATCGCCGCTAGAAATTTTTATGTTCCCTGCCCTCTCGAGAAGCGCGGCGTGGATATGAAAAATATCACCTGGGTAAGAAGATCTACCAGGGGTTCGTTGCAGAAGGAGGGAGATTTCTCGATAAAATTTTGCGTGGTTGGTCAAATCATCGAGAACAATCAATACGTTTTTTCCCTTGTCACGGAAATACTCGGCGACTGCCATACCGGCGTAGGGAGATAGGTAAATCATCGTAACGGGATCAGCCGCATTGGCAGTAAGAAGGATACAATTTCCGAAGACGTTTTTTTTCCTCAAGTAGTTCTCAATGGTCTTAACGTCGTCTTGACGCTTACCAATGGATACGTATATACAAATTACGTCTTGACTAGCTTGGTTGGCAATGGCCTGAAGCAAAAAGGTAGTTTTTCCAGTTTTCTTATCCCCCACCACAAGCTCTCTTTGACCATAACCAACTGGTACAAGAAGATCGACGATTGCTACTCCGGTTTCGAGTGGTTTATTTACTTTCACTCTTCTTTCTATGCCAGGGGCCGTAGGCTCGATAGATTGGTTTGTTTTTTCCCCGGCTATCGGTCCTCGCCCATCGACCGCTCGACCAAAGGCATCGACAACCCTACCTAGCAACCCCTCACTGGCTGGAACTGTAAAAGTCTCGTTTGTCCGGGCAACTGGCAGATTGCTCACAAGCCCATGAGTATCAAGCATCAAAACTTCGGCCAGGTCCGCTTCCAAAGCCTGGACTATCCCCCTCTGCCCACCCTCGCCGACAATCATTTCCTTTGGTTTTACCCCAGGCAAACCAGAAACGTAAACAATTGACTGGACAATCGATCGAATGTTACCCACCTCACCCGTCTCTTTTAGATAATCTTCGTAATTTTTCATTAATTCTTAAGACTTACAACTTAGAACTTAAAGCTAAACCAGCCCTTTTATTTCCTGGTCCAACACGGCTTCCAACTTCTCTCCCAATGAGTAATCCCGATATTCACCACTATATTCCAGACGGCACCCAGCGATAATGCTCTCGTCAATCTGGATATCCAGAACAATTTTTTTACCGGTTTGGGCCTCGAACCAACCAGCAAGCTTTGTTAAAAACTCGTCGCTAGGCGCGAAAGCCAAAGTAAGTTTTGCTTTGACCATCTTTTCAAGATTTTCTAGCAGATTTCTAAAAAGAGCGGCGAGTTCTTTTCGATTGCCCGGCAGGTTCTCTTCGCTTTCCAGACTTTCGATTTTCTTGCGAAAACCTTCTGAGACACTACCACTAATTTTTTTACTCAACGGCACACTGCCGCCCTTGTAGACCCAACGGTTAGCTTCTTCCACATCCCCTAACAGCAACTCTAGATCCTCCTGTGTATAGATACCTTCAGTTAATTTAGTTAAGATTCCTTCCTGATTTACCATGAGTGAATTTCAAATTATAAATTTACAAAAGGTTTTCCTTTTTTGCTTTCTCCAGAGCCTGCATCACTAGTTCTTCGTGGTCAGAAAGATCGATGGTGCGCCCAATCGTTTTTTTAGCAACTTGTGAAAGAACCTGATATACCTTGCTGTCCAACTCTTTTAGTTTCTGATCACGATACGCTTTTATAACTTCCTGGGAAGCGGTTAGTTCGCTAGAAATCTTTTCATCAGCTGTTTTACCTATCTGGGCTAGTTCACTGCTCATACTTTCGGCAAGCTCAGCTATTCGCAGCTTTGTGGCGTCCAGAACTTCTTGACGAGCGGCCAAACCGGCAGATTCCACTTCCTTGCCAAGGCTAGAAAATTGATCTTCGTAGGCTTTTAAGATATCCTGCGTTACCTTTTGTATCATTTGTTTATTTTCTGATAGGTTTTGTTGTATTCCCACCTTCATTATGTTTTCCATCTCGGCTTGTAGGCTTTCCGATTGCCTGATATTTTTCTGGGAGGTATAGACTGCGTTCCTAATCATTTCTTGAGCGACGGTTATTGTTTTCTCCAATATCTCGTTGCCACGTTTAGCTATGGATCCGCGCATTTTCTCTACGTCTTGCAAGTAAGGCTCGAAGTCCCCAATGGCCTTATCGGCTCTATAAACTAGGTAAAGAACCAATAGTACCGTCAGGGCATTGAGCATTAGGGCTATTAAAACTACTCCTGTCATATTTGAACCTTTCTAGGTGAAAATAAATCACGCTTTAGCGGGATATATTTTACCTCCTTTTCTGTTAGTTATAAGACCTATGATCTAAGATTTAAGATATCTGACGTCTGACATCTGAAATCTGTCGTCTAAATCAAAAATAGTCTCTTTAACAAATCCAAAGATCCTGCTTTTGACTTCGTCAAAAGTAAAATATAATAAGTAAGGCCAGACCTATTCCGGCTGCTGTCAAAATAGTTACGCCGGTTAAATTCAATACAAGCGCCAACTGGATACTTGTCCTTGCCATTGGATTTCTGCCGATTGCCTCCACACCACTGCGCAAGGATCTACCAAAAGTAATAAATCCTAGCAGAAAGGCTCCTCCGCCAACAATAAGTGCAAATATATAACGGAGAACCTCAGGGAGGTTTTCCGTTCTAGCAATATTTGTACCGATAATTGTAAAGAATTTTCCGAAAGAGAGTTTACCTTCGACGCTTCTATACTGGATATTTACGAAAACACTGATAACATCTTCCGCGCCCTGCTGATCCTCCAAAGCCTTCCCCAATATATAACCAGAGTCCGTGGCTTTCTGTCCCACCCCAGGGGTGGGACTTGAGGTAATGAAATCACCGCTTTTTACGGCCCCGTTGGTATCTGAAACTTTAACCAAAACTTCGCCGTAGGAAACCACCGGTAATGTATTTTCGGTTTGTTTGTTGAGAGCGATGCTTGGATTTTCGACGGCCACTGCGAATAAATTCTTGTCGTAGCTAGTTTCTGAGCGCACCACGCCATCAATAGTTTTTGAGAGAATGTCTGCCGCTGTTGCGTCTGGATCATCCACCTGGATGTTAGAAGCAATTTGGCCACTACGTAACTCTTGTGCAAATATGTTCGTGGAAAGTCCTACCAAAAAAACTGGTAGCAGAATAAGTGTTAATAAAAATTGGGCAGGACGTTTCATTTAGTATCGAGTTTTGTGTATTGTGTATACTGTATACTGTATACGCCATACAACATACTAAATAAATAGTATCACAAGCTTTTCCCCCAAACTGACCCATTTCAACTCCAAAACTGTTTCCCGTGACATAGAGGTATTTTAGGTTCATTTTCCCGTCGCGGGAAACCCACTCGAGCGTAAATACTATCTTGACAACACTTTTATAAAAATAATTTTCAATTTAAAATTTGCAATTTTTCTAATAGATTGCTTTACAATCGGCAACCATTTCATGGACTACAAATCTAAATATTTAAAATTAAATTTTGCAAATTGAATGAAAACTAAAAATTGAGAATTAAAAATTTCAAATACACTTCATACGTCTTAGATCTGACATCTGAAATCTAGCTTCTAAACTTGACAAACCGATAATAATATGGGTATAGTTTAGGTAGAATTTCCCGTGACAGCAAGGATGTATTGAACTTGTCGCGGGATTTTTTGGTTAAATGACACCTTTTTGGACCGAGGTGTCAGAAGAGGACCTGCCATCATGCCTGAGGGGTTTTTATCAAACGCCCTGGACAATTTAATAGCTTTTGATGAAGTAATTGACCGCGCTAAGGGGCGTGGTGTGACTTTTGGTAAAGGCAATCCTTTTAACCGTCTCCGCTATTACACCAAAATAGGTCTTCTCCCCCACGCTAAAAGAAAATCCTTTGCTGGTGGTTCCCCAGTCGGTGCGTACCCAGAAAGTGTCGTCGAGACTCTGGTAGAAATTGACAATGAGCTTAGGTCCGGCAAGAGCGTCCAGCAAATACTGCGCGAAAAGAACAATCCGCCAGCTGTCGGGGAAAATGCCCAAGCTCCTACTGGCAAAGAAGGTATCTCCAAATCTCCTCTCGAATATTTGCCTCAGGGAGTGAACATAACACCCCTCCCAGTAATCAAGCCAGCTCCAACCCAACCAAAGGTCCAGATCCCAGATTTTTCCAAAGGTCCTCCTTACGAACCATTTACGGTTGCAGAACCAGCAGCAATAAAGGTTCTAAAAAAAGTCAAACCAGCCCACTATTTACTCCTGGCGCTGCTAGCAGCTACCACGGCCCTTCCAGCACTTTACTTTAATAACACAGGGTTTCGTAATGCATCAAAAGATATACTTGTATTACTCAGGACACTGAACCCTACTCAGGTCCAAGAGCAGGCGCAAATATTGGAGTTGCCTAGCGAAGTTGGTCAAGTTCTCGGCACTATTACCGATCCTTTTCTGACCGTAAATGCGCCTACCGATATAAATGGGTTACTCACCGCCAGGAGCGGGATTGTGACGGAAGGAGCCAATGTAGATGCAGCTGCCGGCGAAGTCTACGCTTCCAATCTTATATATAGCATCGCCCCCGGAGCAAACGTAGCAGTTTCCGGTGATCAGGATCTAACTATTTCGGTACCAGGGGTAGTCACAGGCAGTGTGGTCCGTAGTGTGCTAGGTACTGGTGGTGAAATAGACGTCTCTGCGGGTGAAAATCCGACAGTGGGTATTTCCAGCACCTATTCTGGACAAACTAGCATAAATACGCTTGGGGGAGTTAGCACTGGCGTCTGGCAAGCAACAGCCATCGCCGCTACCCGGGGTGGCACTGGCATTACTTCATACTCCACTGGCGATATCCTCTACGCCGCCGGTGCTGGAACTTTAGCTAGGCTACCAATAGGAGCTGCCGGTGAAACTTTGGTAGTTAGTGGTGGGCTGCCTAGCTGGGGAGCGGCTTTTGGAATATTCACTGTACAGGTAAACGACGTTGATCTTACTACGGAAGCTGGGATTTTGGATTTTGTCGGTGGCGATTTTAGTTTAACTGTTGACGCAGGCCCGCCTGATGAAGTCAACTTTCAACTCGCTTCTCTTCTTACCACCCCCATCGGAGTAGATAACGCTACCAATAGTTGGGAGGTACGCGGCTCCGGTGCAGCCAGTGGTGGTATTTTGCGGACTACGAATGATGATGGTTCCACCATTTATTTCCAAGTTACGGCAACTGGAGAAATCCAAATACCTTCCACCGAAACTTTGCAAATCGGCACGGTAGAGCTAAACGACTGGGGTGACGGAGTGCTCGGTCCAGCCACAAGCGATGCTACCGCCGGAGCTTTTTTGGTTGGCGTCTATACTGGTGGTTTTGTCAACTGCACTACTGATTTTACCGTTCAACAATCCATCCGTTGTTTGCAATCTGCAATTGGCGCTGGTGGTTCAAAATGGACTCAAGGCGCTGGTTTTATTTATTTAACAACCCTCACTGATGATGTAGTTATTGGCGGTAGCACTATCGCCACTGGGTCTTTTCATTTTGACGAAAGTTCTGGCGAGCTAAATCTTGGAACGAATGAATCCCTGAATGGCCTACTTAGATTGTACACTTCGGGAGTGGGCATAACTGACCCAACTATCACCACTAATGCAGCTGGTGGTTTGTTGCTTGGTGCTCCTGCCGATTCGACCCTTGACCTAAACGCAGCTGCGACTAGAACATTCACTGTAACAAATTCGGACGCAGGCAACGTAGCCAATCTTTCAGTGGAAGGTTCTGGCACTTTTGGTACTGGACTGACAGTTTCCTCTGGCGGCATTAATAATAATTCCGGCGGAGTTACCAATGCCGGTGCCGTTTCCGGCGTTACCACTATTAATATGAGTGGTCAACTTACCAGTACCCTAGCTACTGGTACTGCCCCATTTGTCGTCGCTTCAACCACATTGGTTAGCAATTTAAACGCTGATTTATTAGACAGTCTCACTTCAGCTGACTTCCTGCGTAGTAACGCTTCTGATACCTTTGAAGCTGGTAACACATTAGCTATCGCCGGCGACCTTTCGATAGCAGATACAAATATTCCTTTCACTGGTGGCAGCACCACTTTTGATCTCCAAGGCGGCGCAACTACCACCCTATCTGTAATCAACTCAACTGGAGGCCAAGTAGCTAATTTGTTAGTTGAAGGTGGGCTTGTAACCGGCGCAACCAGTGAGGCATTGAGGATCGGTGTGACCAATGATACGTTTGAGGTGGTTAGAGGTGGGGTCACTTATGAGGTCTGCGATTTTTCTGGGAACTGCCCTGGATCCGGGGTTGGCGGAGACATCACTGACGTAGGTGATGTCAGTAGTGGGGCTGCTTTTAATGGTACCCAAGGTAATATTCTTACCTTTGAAGGTACTGGTGCCAATGACGCCTTGGAGATAGTTTTGACAGCAGTAAACCCAAGTATAGACAGAACCTTCACCCTACCTGATGTAGCTAGTGGAGATATCTGTATTAGTAATATTGCTTGTATTGCTACCACTGGTGACTCTGCTACCTCCTTCTTCTCTTCTGGAGTATTAGAGGTAGGTATTGGTGGTACTGGTGCAACCTCATTCACCGCCAATGGTGTGCTTTACGGTAATGGTAGTGGAGCTATTGGCGCTACTACCGCTGGTACTAATGGTCAACTGCTACTGGGTCAAACCGGATCTCCACCTTCTTTCGAAACTATGAGTGGGGACGCCACTATTAGTAATACCGGGGTCTTGACCATCTCGGCGAATGCGGTTGCTTTAACTACCGACACCACTGGTAACTACGTGGCTTCTATTTCTAATGGTTCGGGTATCACCGGTGGTGATGGTGGTGGTGAGGGTTCCAATCTTACCTTAGCTCTAGGTCCTCTAACAGCCGATTGGAACCAGACCGGTGGCTTTGATATCTTACTCAACAACGCCTCTTCTGAACTAAGAACCAGAGAAGATGGTGGTGGTACAGACTACGGTACTTTCAACGTTCTCGCTCTCACCACCAATACTATCTACAACTTCCCAGATCCAGGTGGTGCCAGCGATACTGTTTGTCTACTGACTCTCAACAACTGCGCCGGAACCGGGGATATCTCAGCCGTTGGTAATGTGAGCAATGGACCTGCCTTCACAGGAGCAGATACAGGCGGTGGTCAGTTTGGTAACTCTCTTATATTTGAAGGTAATACAGCCGTCAATGACGCCAACGACGTTACTCTCACCGCAGCTGATGTCGCTGCTTCCCGCACCTTTACTCTACCTGACCTTGGGACTGACGGTACCTTTGCTTTCCTGGAAGGTACCCAAAACTTTACTGGAGCTAAAACCTTCTCAGACTTGACCATATCTGACACCTCTGTACCTTTAACTGGAGCTAGCTTTACCTTTGATTTCAATAACGCCGCCAACCGTACCTTTACGATTACAAACTCGGCTGCTGGTGTGGCAAATCTAGACGTAGAAGGCAGTATTCGCCTGGGAGCGGCTGGTGCCAACAACCTCCTGAACACCTCGGCGGCTGGAGGGGCTCCAACCGGCGACCTGTTCTGGGGGGATCGTACTTTGGCAGATTCGACTAACATCGGAAGTTATGCCGTCACTGCTGTCACTGCTGGAGCTGGTCTGTCTGGTGGTGGTGGTCCGGGAGCAGTTACAGTCGATGTTTCTGCTGGCAATGGTATCTCTACCTCTGGTGATGTGGTTGCAGTCGATTTATTGGGTGTTACTGACAGTGTGGGAGCTAGTTTTAGCTTCTCGGGATTAGAATTTGGAGGGGCTGGTAGTGATAAATTAACCCTGCTACAAGGGTGTTCTGAAGGTCACGTTCTAAAATGGGATAACGACACTGATGGGCGTTGGGAGTGTCAAGCAGATGCTACTGGAACCAGTGGCATCATCGAAGTCCAAGATGATAGTAACACAGAGTTAACCGGTATTAGCAGAATTGTATTTGGTGCAGTTACCGATGATTTTGATGTAAACTTAAATGGGACATTTGCTGAAGTTGATATCGATTACGCTACCTCAAGAATCACTCGGGAAAATCAAACCCAAACTATCTCCGGCGCTTGGACTTTTTCCACTTCACCTACAATTAATGATAATGATGGTCTCCACAACGATGTTAATATTATTTTGGGAGATGGTGATGAGCAAGGCAGTATCATCTTCAACGACCAAGCTGGAACCGCCTTTACTCAAACCCTAAGATCTGCAGCTACCTTAACTACTGGCAGCGCTATTTTGACCCTACCTGATACTGCTGGATCTGATGATACAGTTTGTCTGCAAACTTTGGGTAACTGTTTTGGTGCTGGTGGCGGTGTTACCACCCCAGATGCCGCCGTTTCTGGTAGAGTCGCTTTCTTTACCGGTGCTTCAGAAATAAATGACGACGCTAATTTCTTCTGGGATAATACTTCTAAAGAACTTGGAATTGGTACTACTAGCCCGGACGCTACATTGGAGGTCCTGGATACTTCGGGTCCGCAACTACGTCTAACAGAAACAGACAGTGTAGATTTTGCAGACTTCACAGTTGATGGATCTGGCAACTTAACCATTGGGCTTAGCAGCTCCGGCAGCCAATTTATATTTAACGGCGGCGGTTCCACAACTGAATTGAGGATTCTTGAAAGCACTGGCACCCCTACCGAATACGGCATAATCAAAACAGCTGCACTAGGCAGTAATCGCACGTATACTTTTCCCAATGAATCCGGCGATGTTTGCTTAACTAGTGGTAACTGCGCTGGTGTCGGTGGTGTCGGAACGATTACAGCTGTTGGAAATGTACTTTCTGGTAGTGCTTTTACAGGCTCTGATTCCTCTTCCAACAAAGGAAATAGCCTTATTTTTGAAGGGAACAGCAGTACTGATGATGCCAACGATGTTACCTTGACAGCCGCCGATGTTGGTGCTTCCCGTACTTTCACCCTACCTGATGTAGCTAGTGGAGATATCTGTATTAGTAATATTGCTTGTATTGCTACCACTGGTGACTCTG